>CAZNGO010000001.1:0-49068 GCA_964572805.1 uncultured Rhizobium sp.
TTCCTTGGGTCGCGCGCGCTGACCCGAACCGGTTCCCACTTCGGGGGCGCGCGCTTCTTCATTTGGTCGCGCGCGCTGGCCCGAACCGGTTCCCACTTCGGGGGCGCGCGCTCCTGTCAGCCATTTGATCAGCAATGCCGTGCCGACATTGTAGGGCAAATTGGCGGCGATGCGGGCGCCGTCCGGCAACAGCGTGGCCGCATCCAGCTCCATCGCGTCGCCGCAAATCACTTCCAGCTTTCCCGGCCAGGCCGCCGCGATCTGCGCCAGCGCCGGCAGGCAGCGTTCATCGCGCTCCACCGCCACCACCCTTTCGGCGCCGCACGCCAGCAGCGCCCGGGTCAGTCCGCCGGGTCCGGGACCGACTTCGTAGAAGACTCCGCCTTCGGCTGCGCCGGCGGCGCGGGCGATCCTGGCGGTGAGGTTGAGATCGAGCAGGAAATTCTGGCCGAGCGACTTCTTTGCCGCCAGGCCGAATTCCGCGATGACCTCCCGTAGGGGAGGCAGGCCGTCACTTGATGAGGGCGGCATCCAACACGGCGTTGTCGTTGCGCTGCTGGATGGTGGCGTCGCGCTTGAGGTCGCGCATGAAGCGCCGCGCCATGGCCGAGATCTGCTCCTGGAACAGCGCATCCCTTATCTCCTCGCGCGTGCGCGGCTGGAAGGCGGTGCGCGGCGGCGGCGGGCGCGGATCGCAGCGGGCGATGATCTCGATGCCGGCGGGCGACTGGAAGGGCGCGGCGACGTCGCCAGACTTGGTGTCGGCCAGCGCTTTCTGCATTTCCGCGCTGAGGTCGGTGAGCTTGACATAGCCGCCGCTGGCGCCGGGATCGACAAGCCTGGCGAATTCCAGCGGGCTCTTGAAGATCGAGCCCTGCAGCTGCGGGTCTTTCGAAATCTTCTCCAGCACGTCGCAGGAGGCGGTGGCTTCGCGAATTCGCTCGGCGTTGGCCAGCATGTTCTTGACCTGTTCGGGCGGGGTGCGCGGATCCATCGGCAGCAGCAGGCGGGCCAGGGGCAGCGTGCCGGGCGGCGTGGTCGGCGCCATCGTCACGGGCGCGTTGACATTGGTGCCCATCGGCTCCTGGCGTTCCATCATGCCGAGCAGGTACCAGCCGCCCTTGGCCCTGACCGGGGGGGACAGCTCGCCATTCTGCATCTTGGCCAGCGCCGCGTTGAGGTCGGGATCGAGCTGGCCGTCATAGACCCAGCCGACATCGCCGCCCGCCGCGGCGGAGGGGTCGCGGCTGTATTGCTGCGCCAGGTTGCGGAACAGGGCGCTGCCGGAGCGGATCTTGGCGTCAAGCTCCTCGATCTGCTTCTTGACCTCGGCATCCTTGTCGGGGCTGTCCACCGGCAGGAAGATTTCCATCGCGTGATAATGGGCCTTGGTGGCGCCCTCGATGTCGCGGCGCATCGCGTCTTCTTCCATCGCCGGCGTCACCACGATTTCGTCGGCGAACTCCGACACCACCGTATTCATCCAGACAATGGAGACTTTCTGCTGGTCGCGCAGCACGTTGATGTCGGCGCCGGCCTTTTCCAGCGCCTCGGTCAGGTCCTTGACCGTCGTGTGCTGGCGCTTGGCCATCTCTTCCAGGTTCTTGTCGATCTGGACCGGGCTGACGGTAAGATGGCGCTTGCGCGCCTCGGCCATCTGGATGCTTTCGTCGATCAGCTGGTCGAGCTGCATCTTGCGGGCGCGCTTGATGTCGGCGGGGGTGGGCTTGAAGCCGGCGGTGGCGAAGAACAGCGCCACCCGCTGATCGAGCTCGAAATCGGAAATCGAAGTGTCGCCCACGGTGGCGGCGATGCCGTCACGGCTGTTCTGCAGTTCCGCCGCCGCCGCCGGGGCCTGGGCCGTCTGGGCGGCCGCCGAATTCCCGCCGGCGGGTGTGGCATTGGCGGAAGCAGGGCTGGCGGCGCTGGAAGGGGCCGGCGTCTTCGCCACCGCCGGCACGGCCGGTTCGGAGGCGGCACTGCGCAGCGTCTGGGCGCTTGCGCCAAACGTGGCCAGGGTGGCGGCCCCCAGAAGCAACGTGGCGGTCAGAGACTGGCGCATGGTGCAGCAATGAGTCCTTGGGGTGAAGCGGAGGGTCTGGTCACATAAGCGCTCCCGCCGGAAAACCGGCAACGCCCCCTAAGCGGTTGCGACAATAAGCAATTTCACGGGCCGATCAAGGCGGAAGCGAGACCGCTTCCGATCATTACAGTTCGGAAAAACCGGGCTTTTCCCTGCCCCGCGGCAGGCTTCAGCGGTGCAGCGCCGTGAAGACATCCTGCGGGAACAGGCTGAAAGGCTGGATCTGGCTGGCGCCGGTGCGGAACTGGAGCCGCAGAATCACCGCCGTGGAGGGCGGCAGGCCCAGCACCAGGTCGGAGGTATAACGCCGGCGATAGGCCAGCGAGATCGCCAGGCATTCGTCCTCATAGCCCAGGCCATATTCGGTATCGATGAACTGGTCGGAGAGCAGGTCGCGCCGCGCCGCGGTGAAGACATGCCAGCTGCTCCAGACATTGAGATCGGCCTGGCCGGTGAGTTCCTCGCGCGACGGCAGGCCCAGCGTGGTGGAGGCGGGAAGCTGGACATAGGCGACCTGCAGCGAGGACTCGTTCCAGCTGCCGGTGACATAGACTTCATGGCGGTTGACCGAGCCGTTGCCGCGGTCGAAATCGATGCGGTCATTGATGCTGAGATGGGGGAACTTCACGCTGAACCGCCCGGTCACGTCGGAGGCGGTGCCTTTCTGGCCCGAGAAGCCCGCCAGCACCGGATCGGGCTTGAGGCGGAAGGTCTGGCCCACCGTCGCCTGGACTTCGCCGCCGGGGAACAGCGCTTCGGCGTTGAAGCCGAAATTGGCGCGCGGGCCGCTTTCGACCAGGTCATAGCCGGGCAGCTGGTTGACGCTGAACAGGTTGGTGTCGCTGAACTCGAAGTCGCTGCTGTCCTCGTTGCGCAACTGGGTGGGATTGCCGCCATAGGGCTGGGCGACCAGCTGGGCGATGGGTTCGAGGATGTAGGAGCGGCCGGCCTGGCCCTGGGCGATGAAGGGCCAGCGCCAGTCCAGCGCCAGATAGGGAATGGCGCGCCCGACCATGGAGGTGCCCCTGGGCAGGGTGGCAGTGGCGGCGGGCGCTTCCAGGCGGTAGCCGTCGCCGCGGACATCGGCGGTGACGGTCCAGAGCTGGCCTGCCGGCAGCAGCAGGGGCAGGCGCCAGCGCAATTCGCCGCTCAGCCTCTGCTGGTTGATGCCGCTGCCGCGCGTCAGCGCGATGCCGTTCAGGTCGAAGCGGAACTGGCCGCCGAAGACATCCTGCATCGGAATGAAGCTGTATTCGAGGAAAGGCGCCGCCTGCGGAATGGTGCTGACGGCATCGGTGGCGCGCAGGCCCTGAAAGAAATAGGCGGCGAGGGAGAAGCGGCTGCGGCCCGTGTCATTCTCCAGGAAGATGTCGCTGCTGAGCCGGTCGAGGAAGGAGATGTCATAGAAACGCATATAGGCGTTGTTGTTGGTGAGCTGCAGGTCGAAACCGCTTTGCCAGCCATCGCCCATGCTGAAGCGGCCGGCGCCGAAGATATGGTCGTAGAATTGCGCGCCGGTGCCGGTGCCGCCCAGACCGCCATCCGACTTGTAGGCGGCGGAGGCCTGCAGCCACAGTCCGCTATTGTTCCAGCGCTGGCGGTATTCGCCTTCCAGCGCGTTGCCGCCCAGGCTGGAGATCATCGGCGTGATCGTCATGTCATGGCTGGGCGACAGCGCGAGATAGAAGGGCAGGCGGGCGAAATAGCCGAACTTGGTGGAGTTGCCGACATCCGGCGTGAGAAAGCCGCTGGCGTATTGAACCGTCGGATCGGGCAGGGAAAGATAGGGCGACCACAATATCGGCACGCCCAGGGCCTCCAGCCTGGCATTCTGGAAACGCACCTTGTGCACATTCTGGTCATAGACCACGCGCTCGGCCTTGACCTGCCAGAGCGGCGTGCGGCGGCCGGGCTGGTTGCAGATCTGGCAGGGGCTGTAGACCGCGTGTCTGGCGATCACGACCGTGCCGTTGATGCGCTGGGCGCTGGCGGCGGCCAGCCGCCCATTCTTGCCGATCAGGGCGCCGAATCCGTTGAGCACGCCGTCACGCATTTTGTTTGTGAGCACGACCTCGTTCATGAAGGCGACATTGCCGTGCTCGTCGGTCAGGCTGACATGACCGGAGGCGGTGACCTTGTCGTCATCCTGGTCATAGGTGACGCGGTCGGCGAGCAGGATGCATCCCGATTCATCGATCTCGACATGCCCGGTCAGGGTGATGGTCTTGCCGTCGGGGTCGTATTCGAGCGTCTCGCTCCGGTACAGCACCTGGTTCGGCCCCGCCGCCTGGCAGGGCATGCTGGAAGCCGGCGCGGGGCGCGGCGCCGACCGGCGCTGCTGCGGCACGAAGCCGGGCAACTGGGCCGAAGCGGGCGCCGCCAGCGCCAGGACGAGCAGCAGCGTTACCGGAAAACGATGCCGCTTCATCCGTCTTCCCGGCTGAAGACCAGCGTCATGCCGGCCAGGATGGAGGCGATGGCGGGCGCGGTGGCGGCCAGCAGCACCGGCACCGAACCGGAGCGGCCCAGCGTCTCCGTCAGATACTGCAGGAAATAGACGGCGTAACCCGCCGCGATGGAAAACAGGATCGCCTTCGCCATGCCGCCGCCGCGGGCCGGACGCAGCGAGAAGCTGGCCGCCATGAAGACCATCGCCGCGAACAGGGCGGGCAGGGCGCACAGGCTGAAGAAATAAAGCTGGTAGCGCAGGGCACTGAAGCCCGCGGCGCGGGCGTCGCGGATGAATCCGGGCAGTTTCCAGAAAGACAGTGCGTCCGGCGCCACGAAGCTTTCCTGGATCTGGTCCGGGGTCAGGGTGGTGGCGAGGCGGTAGCTGTCGTGATGGCGCGGCTGCGCGCCATTGGCGCCGGAGACGAAGGCGTCGCGGAACTCCCAGAAACGGTCGCCGAGCTGGCCTGACCTGGCGTCGATGCGGCCGGAAAAGCGTTCGCCGCGATAGAGGAACACCACCACATTCTCCAGATGCTCGCCCTGCTCGGTGGCAGTGACGGCATGGATCACCGACTGTTCCTTCTCATCGCCCTGGCGCAGCCAGACGCCGTTTTCGGAGATGGCGAGCTGCGAGGGCTGGCCCTTGATGTAGCGCGCCTCCATCGCCGTGTATTCGGCGAACATCTTGGAGGAGATGAAGGTCGCCACCGTGACGGTGAGGACGCCGATCAGCACCGCCATGCTGAGGGCCGGCATCAGGAAGTCCCAGGCCGAGACGCCGGCGGCGCGCGAAGCCACCAGTTCCTGGCTGCGCGCCAGGCGCAGGAACGAGAAAAGACTGCCGCCCAGGATGGCGAAAGGCAGCATCTTCTGGCCCAGGTCCGGCAATTGCAGCATCGCCATGCCGATCACCACGCCGGTGCTGACATCGTTCGCGCCGGTGCGGCCCAGAAGGCCGACAATGTCGATGGCGAAGGCCAGGGCGAGGAAGCCGCCATAAACGATGCCGACGCCGAACAGGAACTGCAGCGCCAGGTAGCGGTAAAGCGTCCAGGACCAGCTCATGCCGCCGTCCCTGATGCCGCCTTCGCCGCGCGGCGTCGCGCCAGGATGGCGGCGGGGCTGCGGCCGGCCAGCACCAGCACCGCGCCTGCCATGCCCAGAAACGGAATGAGATAGAAGGCAGGCAGCAGTTCGGGGCGGCCCTGCGCGGCGCCATAGACGCCGAAGCCGGCAAGATAGAGCGCCACCGCCGCCAGCGCGCCGCCGATCAGGCGCAGCACGCGCATGCCGCGCTGGCGCCGCCCGCGCGTCACCGCCGCCAGCGCGATCAGGGCGAAGGCGAAGCAGTAGAGCGGCTGCGACAGGCGGTTGTGCGCCTCGGCAATGAAGATGTTGCGGGTGCGCTGCGGCAGGTTGTTCTCGGGCGGGTGGAGAAGCTCCGGCAGGAAGCGGTCGTCCTTGCGGCGAAGCGCATCGCGCGCCTGGGCGGCGAACTGGTCGAGATTGAGCGGGTAGCTCTTGATGGTGATGGTGTAGAGCCGCGCGCCGCTGCCATTCTGCACCGTGACATCGGACATCAGCAGGCGCGCGCCCGCCGGGGTCTGGGCCAGCTGGCCCCGGTCGGCGACGAAGGTGGTGGGGTGTTTGGCGTCGCGTTCGTCATGCACCAGGATGCCCTTGAAGCTGCCGTCCTGGTTGATCTGGCGGACAAAGACGGTGAGGCCCCTGCCGGGAGAGGTGAATTGCCCACCGACGCCGGCAAAGGCGCCCACGACATCGGCCAGGATGTCGCCCTTGATGGCGTTGAGGGTGCGCTGCCCCGCTGGCGCCAGATACATGTTGCAAAGATAGGTCAGCGCCGTCACCAGCATCGCCACGGCCAGAACCGGCGCCGCCAGCTGGCGCAGGCTGAAGCCGGCCGAGGCCATCACCACCAGTTCGCTGTCGCTGGACAGGCGCTGCAGCCCGAACAGGCCGCCGAACAGGAGGGCGAAAGGCAGGATGATCACCAGCAGCGAGGGCAGGTACAGCAGCGCGAGATAGGCGAAGGTGAAGGGCGACTGGCCGCGATAGATCACCAGGTCGAGAAAGGGCAGGATGGTCACCAGCCAGACCATGCTGGTGAGCAGCAGCAGCAGCATCGCCACCGGTCCCAGCAGCTGGCCGAAGACATAGCGGGACAGGCGCGGGGCCCTCCATCTGCGAGAGATGGGGCCGCCGGCGCGGGGCCGGACCGCCGCGGCGCGAGGGGAAAAGGCGCCCGAGATCGCCATCTTTCGTCCGACTCCCAATTCGCCCTAAACTAGCACTGCCTGTCGGCCATCCGCCAACCGTTCATCTCACGGAGCCTTGCATGAACATTACCTTCGCCACGCCCGCGCGCATTGTTGCGGGAAGCTGGGTGGTCGGGGCCGTGGAGGGCGGCGCTCTTCTACCGGCCGCGCTTGCCGCCGACAAGGCGAGCGGCGGGGCGCTGGCGCGGGCCCTCAAATTCGCGCCCTTCAAGGGCCGCCCCGGCCAGATGCTCGAACTGGCGGCGCCGGCGGGAATGGCAGCCTCGCGCCTGCTGCTGGTGGGACTGGGCAAGCCCGAGGCGCTGGACGAAAAGGCGCTGGAAACCATCGGGGCGCAGGTGACGGCCCGGCTGCTGGCGGCGGGAGAAAAAAGCGCCAGCTTCCAGATCGATGCCCCCAAGGGCTGCAAGGTGAAAAAAGGCGAGATTGCGGCACACCTGGCTTTCGGGGCGAAGCTGCGCTCCTACGCCTTCAACCAGTATCGCACCAAAAATCTCGACGAGTATGAACAGAAGCTGGCCGCCATCACCCTGATGACGCCGGAACCGGCGGCGGCGAAAAAGGCCTATGCGGGCCTGGCGGCGGTGGCCGAGGGCATCTTTCTTGCCCGCGACCTGGTGAACGAGCCGCCCAACATTCTTTATCCGGAGGAATTCGCCCGCCGGGCGAAGTCGAAGCTGGGCAAGCTGGGCGTCAAGATCGAGATCCTGGGCGAAGCCGAAATGAAAAAGCAGGGCTTCGGCGCCCTGCTCGGCGTCGGCCAGGGTTCGGCCCGCGACAGCCAGCTTGTCGTCATGCAGTGGAATGGTGCCAGGAAAAAAGGAAAGCCGGTTGCCTTTGTGGGCAAGGGGGTCTGCTTCGATTCCGGCGGCATCTCGCTCAAGCCGGGCAGCGGCTTGATGGGGATGAAGGGCGACATGGGCGGCGGCGCCGCCGTCACCGGGCTGATGCTGGCGCTGGCGTCGCGCAAGGCCAAGGTGAACGCGGTGGGCGTGATCGGGCTGGTGGAGAACATGCCCGGCCCCGACGCCCTGCGCCCTGACGATGTGCTCACTTCACTCTCCGGCCAGACCATCGAGGTGCTGAACACCGATGCCGAGGGCCGGCTGGTGCTGGCCGATGCCCTGACCTACACCCAGCGCCGCTTCGCGCCCAAATTCGTCATCGACCTGGCGACGCTGACCGGCGCCATCGTGGCGACGCTGGGCTCCGAGCATGCCGGCGTGTTTTCGAATGACGATGCCCTGGCGGCCCGGCTGCTGGCGGCGGGCCGTTATACCGGCGAGCGGGTGTGGCAGCTGCCGCTCGATCCCTTCTATGACAGGATGATCAAGTCCAAGATCGCCGACATGAAGAATATCGGCGGGCCGAACTCCGGCGCCATCACCGCGGCGCAATTCCTCAAGCGCTTCATCGGCAAGGACCAGGCCTGGGCCCATCTCGACATTGCCGGCGTCGCCTGGCAGGACGGCGAGCAGAAGCCGACCATCCCGAGCTGGGGCACCGGCTGGGGCGTCAGGCTGCTGAACCGGCTGGTGAAAGAGCATTATGAATCTTGATTCTCTCCATGGCCGGGCTCGACCCGGCCATCCAGGGCAGCAATTTTTGAATTCTCAGTTTGTGACTCTGGATGGGCGGCTCAAGGCCGCCCATGGCGAGTTGGGATAGATGACCGAAACCCTTTTCTACCACCGCGAACGCCGCGCCGATCTTTCCCCCTCCCCTTGCGGGAGGGGGCATGATCCTGAGCGGCGCGAAGGATCATGGGGGAGGGGGGATGTACGGGCCGCAGGCCATTGGGATTTCCCCTCCCCCAAGCCTTCCTCGCCCAGCGCGGAAGGCTTGCCCCCTCCCGCAAGGGGAGGGGGGAGAAGCTTCCTGTGCGTCCCATGACCGAGACCCTTTTCTATCATCTGGAAAGAAGAGCGCTTGAAGAAGTCCTGCCCGGCCTTGTCGAAAAATCGCGCGCGCGCGGCTGGAAGGCGCTGATCCGCGCCGACAGCGCCGACCGCGCCGACGCCATTGATACCCTGCTCTGGACCTATGACGACCAGTCCTTCCTGGCCCATGCCCAGCAGGGCGACGGCGATCCCGCCCGCCAGCCGGTGCTGATCACGGTGGAGGAGGGCAATGCCAATGCCGCTGAGATCGTTTTCTATGTCGGCGGTACGCAACCTTCGGACTGGAGCGGGCTGAACGATCTGTCGCGCATCGTGCTCTTGTTCGACGGCCGCGACGAAGCCGCGCTGGCCTCCGCCCGTGCCGCCTGGAAGGACGCCAGGGCGGCGGGCCATGACGTCACCTACTGGAAGGAAAGTCCTTCCGGCAAATTCGAAAAGCAGGCTTAATTGTTGTCGCGGTTCCGGACGGAAAACCGCTACACACTTTTCCTGGAACCGCTCTGAGGCCCATTTGGATTTCTTTTCGCCCATCAATGTCGCGATCTTCCTGATCGATGTCGCCCTGGCGGTGCATGTCCTGCGCAGCGGCCGCTCCCCGCTCTGGATTCTGGCCATGGGCGCCACTTTCTTTCTCGGCTCCTTCCAGTTCTTCGGCCTGCTGGCGGTGTGGCTGTCCTATCTCGTCACCGCCGTGATTCCCGATTTCCTCAACAGCCATGGCATGCGCCGCTTCCGCACCGGCCTGCGTGACGCCGCCGATCCCGGCCGCGCCTACCGCCAGGCGCGGCGCGATGCCGAGCGCATCGGCTCGACCGACGCCAAGCGTGCCCTGGCCGAGGAAAGCCTCAAGCGCGGTCTTTTTGCCGACGCCATCCGGCTGTACGAGGAGGCGATGCGGGGCCCGCTGGGGGCGGAAGACCCGGCGCTGCTGAAAGGGCTGGGGCGGGCGAAGCTGCTGGCGGGCGAGGCGGGCGAGGCCGAACAGCTTTTCATCAAGGTGCACCGGATCGATCCCACCGCCTTCGATGCCGAAGTCGAGCTGGATTATGCCCGCGCCCTGGAAGCGCTGAACAAGACCGAGGCGGCGATCCGGCAGTATGAAAGCGTGGCGCCGCGCTTCGCCGGCGAGGAGGCGCGGGTGCGCCTGGCCCTGCTGCTGGAAAAGACCGGCCAGGAGGAGCGGGCGCAAGCCCTTTTCCGCCAGGTGGTCGAGGCCGGCCGCGATGCGACGCCGCATTACCGCGCGACGCAGGCGGAGTGGGTGCGCGTCGCGAAACAGCATGTGAAATAGGCCCCCCGTCCGTACGCCGCCGCTGCGGATGGCTCGTTGCTTTCGCAGGTCCCGCTAGCGCCCTTCAGACGCTGTGGCCTACGGGCCGATGTCCGCTTTGCGCCAAAAACGGACGTTCGCACCTGTGCAATCCATTTCAAGAAGAGAACGGTCTACTGCCCTCTCGGCTAGATGTCATCGACTGCTGAGGCGCCAGACAATGTTCACGCCGGTTTTAACTTTAGCGGGGCGGCAATCTCTCGTTACTGGCTCCCAGCGCCAGTTAGCCTTTACCCATGTCACCGCCGCGTCATCTAGGGCATCCGATCCGCTCGAGATTGCTACGGCTGCATCAATGACCACGCCATCCGGGCCGATCTCCACAAGCACTGCCGTCCTCCCAGTTTCGCCTCTTCGATAAGATTCCACAGGATAGGGCGGACTTGTATGGGTGCTGATGATCGGCTTCGGCAGGGCAATTCGCTGGTCGCATTTCGGATCTGTCTGCGCCCATGCTCCCCTGTTGCTGACGACGAACAGGATCAAAACGACTTTAAAAACGATACTCCAGATTGGCCGCATGTTGCCCCACCCAGTCCGTTTCAAGGTATCGCCATTGCCCATGCCGCGCCAACCAAAAGCTGCTAGACTGAGGTGAGGGGTAACCCATGCGACCGCAAATCGGCATCGTTATCGTTGCTGCCTTGACAGCCGTTTGTCCGGCGTTGGCTCAAGACGCCGGGAACCTTCATTCCTTTGGCGGCGGGGGCGGCGCTTCGGCAGATATCGTCAATGGGCTTGCCATCCAATTGTACGGTCTGCCGCCTAAGGGGATTTTCATAAGGGAGTGGCACTCGGACGTGCCCGGTGGGAAGGTTGGGGGCTTTCGCCTGCCCGTACAATGCGCCAGACGGGCTTCCCTCGTTTTGCGCCTGGACGACACCAACCTCGATCGAAGCGGACAATATGTTCCCGCCATTACAATGGCCTTGACCGGAGCCCCCTATGACGGGCCGGAGGACGATAACAGCGAACGGACCGAGCTAGTGCTCTTTGGAAACCCGGCTGGCTCCCGCTCTTCTTATTATTTTTACAAGACTGAGAATGGCAAAAGGGGCGAGCGCATACCCATTGGATCGGCAGATTTCCACGAAGAGACCACTGTATTGCTTTCGTGGAATGACAAGAATGAAGTTACTGCGAAGGTTGGCATGGATAAACCGCTGACCCTTGCAATGAACTATGCCCCGGCATCCCTCGCTCTTTCGATTTCCGGCGCTGTCGCAACGTTTTTCGACGTGAATGTGGAGTTTGTGCCTGGTAGACCGTCGAACATCGATTGCGTCAAGTCTTCCAACGCGCCCTCAGGCACCAAGCCACCGCAATAAAACCATGTCGGTCTGCAATGTCCGCTTTGGGTCAGAAGCGGTCATTCGCGTCGGCACCACAGAAAGTGTGTTTCCGCCCCCATTTCTTTCCGCCCTCTTTCCACTGTCTTCCCCCTGTCCCCAGCGCGCGAAAGCGGCTTTTGGTTTCGCCGTCCGTGGCTTGCGCGCAAAATGGCGTGTGGAGATATCCACGTCGCGCCGCGCCGCCGGCAGGCGTAAAATCTTCCTGGATGAAGACAGGCCCCCGGGGGGAGGGGGTGACGGTTTTGGAGGTTCGAATGGAGTCGATTATGCGGCCGGTTCCGGGGCTTAGGCGCAAGCGGGGTGGACAGCCCGGCAACCGCAATCGCGGGCTTCGGGGCCTAATCGCCCGTCATCGCCGCGTCATACTCTTCCTGCGCCGCCAGCCAGGATTTTTCCGCCGCTTCCAGCTTGCGCGCGGCATCGGCATGCTTCCTCGAGACGGCGCTGCCCTTGGCGGGATCGCGGGAGAACAGCAGCGGATCGGCCAGCGCCTTTTCCAGCTTGGCGATCTCCGCCTGCAGGGTGGCGATCTGGGATTCGGCGGCGTCCACCTTGTCCTTCAGCGGCTTCAGGTTCTGGCGCTTGCCGGCGTTGCCGCGGCGGGCCTCGTCCCTGTTCGGCTTGCTTTCCGGTTCCGTTCGGCGCGTCGGGCGATTGTCGCCCGTCAGCAGGAAACGGCGATAGTCGTCGAGATCGCCCTCGAACGGCTTTACCTGGCCGTCGGACACCAGCAGCAGGGTCTCCGCCGTCGCCTCGATCAGGCGGCGGTCATGGCTGACCAGGATCACGGCGCCGTCGAAATCGTTCAGCGCCGTCAGCAATTCGTTGCGGGCGTCAATGTCGAGATGGTTGGTCGGCTCGTCGAGAATGAGCAGGTTGGGCTTGTCGAGCGTGGTCAGGGCCAGCATCAGCCGCGCCCGCTCGCCGCCCGACAGCTTGCCCACCTGGGTCTGCGCCTTGTCGGCGGAAAAGCCGAAGCCGCCCAGCTGGGTGCGCACCTGTTCCAGCGTCAGCTTGGGGCGCAGGTGTTGCAGGGTCTGGATCGGCGTGATGCTGGTGTCCAGCTCCTCGGCCTGGTGCTGGGCGAAATAGCCCACCACCAGCTTGCGCGCCGGGGTGAAGTCGCCGCCCATCGCCTGCAGCTTGCCCGCCAGCAGCTTGGCCATGGTGGATTTGCCATTGCCGTTCTTGCCCAGGAGGGCGATGCGGTCCTGCGGATCGAAGCGCAGCGACAGGCCGGTCAGGATCGGCTTGCCCTTCTCATAGCCGACGCTGGCGCGGTCCATGGTGACCAGCGGCGGCGAGGCTTCGGTCGCCTGCGGAATGCGGATCGGCGCGACGAACTCATCGGGCGGCACTTCCACCATCGCCATCTTGGCCAGCATCTTGACCCGGCTCTGGGCCTGGCGCGCCTTGGCCGCCGACGCCTTGAAGCGGTCGACGAATTTCTGCATGTGGGCGCGCGCCGCTTCCTGCTTCTTGGCGAAGGCCATGTCGTTGGCGCGGGCGGCGGCGCGGGTCTCGACAAAGGTGTCGTAGCCGCCGGTGTAGAGCTTCAGCTTGCCGCGCTCCAGATGCAGGATGAATTCGCAGGCGGTGTTGAGCAGGTCGCGGTCATGGCTGACGATCAGGATGGTGCCGCGGTATTTCTGGATGAAATTCTCCAGCCACAGCACGCCTTCCAGGTCGAGATAGTTGGTCGGCTCGTCCAGCAGCAAGAGGTCGGGCGCGGTGAAGAGAATGGCGGCGAGGGCGACGCGCATGCGCCAGCCGCCGGAGAATTCCCGCGTCGGCCGCTCCTGCTCTTCCGCCGAAAAGCCCAGCCCGGCGAGAATCCCGGCCGCGCGCGACGGCGCGGTATAGGCGTCAATGTCGCCCAGGCGCAGATAGATGTCGCCCAGCCGGTGGGAATCGGTCTCGGTTTCCGCTTCCGCCAACAGCGCGGTGCGCTCGGTATCGGCGGCCAGCACGGTATCGAGCAGGCTGATGTCGTTGCCGGGGGCTTCCTGCGCCACGGCGCCGACCTTCCAGGCGCTGGGCCAGCTCACCGCGCCGTCATCGGGATGGAGACGCCCCAGGATGACGTTGAACAGGGTGGACTTGCCGGCGCCGTTGCGCCCGACCAGGCCGATGCGCCGCCCGGCGGGCAGGTTGGCGGTGGCGCCGGAAAGGATTTCCCTTCCTGCGATCCGGACCACGATATTGTCTATGGCGAGCATGTGCCGCGCCTTATAACGGCGCTTGCCCTTGAAGCAACCCCGCCTCCCCCGCCAGCGAAGCGAGCGGCGGGGAGGTGCCCGTAGCAGCGCTTGCGATACGAAGGGCGGAGGGGGAACAAAAGCAGGGCGCGGCGACGATGGGCTTGCCCTTCGTCCTGCCGCGCCCGTATAAGGCGCGCGATTTTCCCCCTTGGAGACCAGAATATGGCCGTTTCGCGCACCTTTTCGATCATCAAGCCCGATGCCACGCGCCGCAACCTGACCGGCAAGGTCAATGCCGTGATCGAGGAAGCCGGCCTGCGCATCGTGGCGCAGAAGCGCGTCCGCCTGAGCGACGCCCAGGCCAGGAAGTTCTACGAGGTGCACAAGGACCGTCCCTTCTATGGCGAACTGGTCAGCCAGATGACCGCCGAGCCGGTGGTGGTGCAGGTGCTGGAAGGCGAGAACGCCGTCGCCCGCTACCGCGAAGTGATGGGCTCCACCAATCCCAAGGACGCCGCCGAAGGCACCATCCGCAAGCTGTTCGCGCTCTCGATCGGCGAGAATTCGGTGCATGGCTCCGACAGCCCGGAAAACGCCGTGATCGAAATCGCGCAGTTCTTCAATGATGCGGAGATCCCGGGCTAACCGGGACGGTCATTCTGAGATATAAGGCTCCGGGTCAAACCGGAGCCTTTTTCACATGCAGATGCAGGGCAAGACCGTCGTCATTACGGGCGCCACATCCGGCATTGGCGAAGTCGCGGCGATCCGGCTGGCGGAGCAGGGTGCCCGCATCGTTCATATCGCCCGCGACGGCAAACGCGCCGAAGCCACCCAGGCGGCGCTGAAGAAAGCCAACCCGGCCGCAAGCCACACGGTCCACATGGCCGACCTGTCGCTGCTGTCGGAAATGAAGCGGGTGGCGCGCGAGGTCGCCGCCGCCGAGCCGCGCATTGACGTGCTGATCGACAATGCCGGCGCCATGTTCAACCGGCGTCAGGTGACGGCGGACGGGCTGGAGAAGACCTTCGCCCTCAACCACATGGCCTATTTCATCATCACCAATCTGCTGCTGCCGAACATCGTCGATGGCGGCCGCATCGTGGTGACGGCCTCCAACGCCCATCGGGGCGCCAGGCTGGATTTCGGCGACCTGCAGTCGGAACGCTTCTATCGCGGCTTCGGCGTCTATTCGAAATCCAAGCTGATGAACATTCTTTTCACCCGCGCCCTGGCGCGCAGGCTGACCCGCGGCATCACCGCCAACAGTCTGCATCCCGGCTTTGTCGCCACCCGCTTCGGCGACCAGTCGGGCGGGCTGATGGGCGGCATCATCAAGATCGTCAAGCCGGTGGGCGCGATCTCGCCGGAGGAAGGCGCAAAAACGATCGTCTATCTTGCCGCATCACCAGACGTGGCGGGCGTCAGCGGCCAGTATTTCTTTGAGTGCAAGCCCATAACGCCCACCCGCGAAGCGCAGAACGACGAAGACGGGGAACGGTTGTGGCGGATTTCGGAAGAAATCGCCGCGCGAAACTAGGCGAACACCGCTTCGCCATGCTCCAGCCGCACCCGGCCCTCGCAGACCAGCCTGAGCGCCGTGGGATAAAGCCGGTGTTCGGCCTGCAGCACCCGCGTCCCCAGGCTTTCCGGCGTGTCCTGCGCCAGCACCGGCACCACGCTCTGGGCGATCACCGGCCCGGCATCCAGTTCCGGCACCACGAAATGCACACTGGCGCCGGACTGGCTGACCTTGGCCTCGATCACCCGTTCATGCACCCGCGTGCCCTTGAAGGCGGGCAGCAGCGAGGGATGGATGTTGAGCAGCCTGCCTTCCCAGGCGCGGACAAAGCCGTCCGAGAGAATGCGCATGAAGCCGGCCAGGCAGACGAATTCCACGCCGGCCGCCCTGAGGGCGTCGTCGATCTCGGCGTCGAAATCCTCGCGGCTCTTGCCCTGGTGTGAAATGACGCCGGCGGGAATGCCCGCGGTGGATGCCCGCACCAGGCCATAGGCGTCAGGGACATTGGAAATCACCAGCGCGATCCGGGCCGGGAAACTCTCGGCGAAGCTGGCGTCGATCAGCGCCTGCAGGTTGCTGCCCCGGCCGGAGACCAGCACGCCCACCTTGCACTTCTCTTGCGCGCTCACAGTTTCAGCGCGCCGGTATAGCGAACCTTGGCTTCACCAGCGCCGGGAACGAGCTTGCCGATGCGCATGCCGCCGCCAAAGGCCGCCGCCACCGCCTCGGCATGGGCGTCATCGGTGACGGCGATCATGCCGAGGCCGCAATTGAAGGCGCGCAGCATTTCCGCTTCGGCCACGCCGCCTTCTTTCGCCAGCCACTGGAAGACGGGCAGGGGTGTGAAACGGGAAAGATCGACCTCGGCATCCAGTCCATCGGGCAGGCAGCGCGGCAGGTTGTCGGTGATGCCGCCGCCGGTGATGTGCGCCAGTCCCTTGACGCCGCCGGTGCGGATGGCCGCCAGCGCGCCCTTCACGTAAAGCCGGGTCGGCGTCAGCAGCGCCGCGCCCAGCGCCGTCTCCGGCGCAAAGGGCGCGGCGGCGTCCCAGCCCAGGCCCGTCTTCGCCACGATCTTGCGCACCAGCGAGAAGCCGTTGGAATGCACGCCGCTGCCCGGAATGCCGACCAGCACGTCGCCCGGCTTCATGGCGCCGGTTTTCGGCAGGATGGCGTCGCGCTCGACCGCGCCGACGGCGAAGCCGGCCAGGTCGAAATCGCCACGGGCATAAAGGCCCGGCATCTCCGCCGTCTCGCCGCCGACCAGGGCGCAGCCGCTTTCCTTGCAGGCCCGCGCAATGCCTTCGATCACGGTGGCGGCGCTGGCGACCTCCAGCTTGCCGGTGGCGTAATAGTCGAGGAAGAACAGCGGCTCCGCCCCCTGCACGACGATGTCGTTGACGCACATGGCGACCAGGTCCTGGCCGATGCCGGTATAGATGCCGGTCTCGATTGCGATCTTGAGCTTGGTGCCGACGCCGTCGGTGCCCGACACCAGGATCGGATCGCTGAAGCCCGCGGCCTTGAGGTCGAACAGCCCGCCAAAGCCGCCCAGATCGGCATCGGCGCCGGGGCGGCGCGTCGCCTTGGCGGCTGGGGCGATACGGTCCACCAGCGCCTCGCCCGCATCGATATCGACGCCCGCGTCTTTGTAGGTGAGGCCGTTGGACATGGGCTGCGAGGGTTCCGGGACCGGTGCGGGATTTGCGTCCCGTTTATAGAGAGGCGGCTCCCCGGTGCAATGCGGCCGCGCCCGATACACACAGGGCGGGCCTTCCTGGCGGCCTAAGGCGTTGCGAAAGCCTCGCTTTCGCCATGGGGTCAGGGTGCTATACTTGCCGGGCAAGTCCCAGTCCCCGTCAGGCGATTCGATGCGTCTTCTTCCCCTTCTTCCCTTGCTCGCGGCCCTGACCCTGGCCGCCATCCCCGCCGCCGCCCAGAACCAGGGCCCGGCCGACCTCTACACCGTCGCCAACGTCCATGTGGACGTGACGGGCAAGTCCTCGACCGAGGCCTTCACCAACGCCATCGCCGGCGGCCGGCCGCAGGCGTTCCAGATTCTCTATCGCCGCCTGACCCAGCAGAAGGACTGGCCGCGCCAGCCCAATCTCGACAATGCCGCGCTGACCCGCCTCAGCCGCGGCTACAATGTCGCCAACGAGCGGCGCTCCACCACCCGCTACGTCGCCGATGTCACCTACATCTTCAATTCCGACGCGGTGAACCGCCTGCTGCGCGGCGCCGGCATCGCCTTCACCGCACAGGCGCCCAGCGTCCATATCCTGGTTGTCCCGATGTCGCCCAATGTCGCGGCCGGCGGCTGGGCCAACACCCTGTCCGCGCCCTCGGCGCAGGCGGGCGCGGCGCTGCCCTACAGCCTGCCCGGCGCCGACGATCTGAAAGCCATGGCGCAATTGAACTTCGATGCCGCGCAATGGAACGACGTCGCGGCTGTCGCCGCCAGGACCCGTGCCGCCGCCGCGGCGCTGGTGCAGGTGGTCGCGGCGCGGGGCAAGCTCACCGTGAATGTCCGCCTGCTGGCGCCCAACCAGGCGCCGGCGAAAGCCAGCGCCGATGTGCCGGTCGCCGCCAACGCCAACCCCGCCACCACCGCCTACCCGGCGGCGGCGACGGCAGCGCTGGCCGCGATCGAGGATCTGTGGAAGGCCCGCGTCACCGTCGATCCCACCCAGCGCGGGCGGCTGACCGCCGACATGCGCATTGCCTCGCTGCAGCAATGGGGGGATGCACAGGCGGCGCTGGCGGGGGTGCCGCAGGTGACCGGCGTGACCCTGGTGGCGATGGACACCGGCTATGCCCGCCTGGTGATCGCCTATACCGGCAGCGCCGACCAGTTGCGCGAGGCGCTTGGCGCCGCCCATCTCAGCCTCGTCAACCGGGCCGGGCAGTGGATGCTCGCCGCCGCTGACTGATACTGATGCAGCTGCCGCTTCCCATTGCGCCGCGCCCCCGGCTGACCCGCGCCGACTTCATCGCCGCCCCGGGCAATGCACGGGCGCTGGCCTTCCTGGAGTCCTGGCCTGGCTGGACGGCTCCCGCCGCCGTGCTCTGGGGGCCGGCCGCCTCGGGCAAATCGCATCTGGTACAGGTCTGGGCCGCCTTGTCCGGCGCGAAGGTGATCGCCGCCGCCGAACTCGCCGAGGCGCCGGAAGGCGCCGTGGCGGTGGAGGATGTCGATGCCGCCATGGGCGCGGGGGCGGAGCATGTCCTGTTCGCCCTGTTCGAGCGCGGCACGCCGCTGCTGCTCACCGGGCGCACGCCGCCGCAGAGCTGGCGCGCCGGACTGCCGGACCTTGCCTCGCGCTATGGCGCGGCGCTGGCCTTCGACCTGGGCGCACCCGATGACGCCCTGCTGGCCGGGCTGGCGGCGAAGCTGTTCGCCGACCGCCAGCTGGCCGTTCCGGAGGGGGTCATCCGCCTGATGATCGAAAGGCTGGCCCGCAGCCCCGAGGCGATCCGCGACTTCGTCGCCGCCGCCGATGCCCGCGCGCTTTCGGAAAAAAGGCCCATAAATCAGGGCCTTATAAGGGACATGCTGGCTGCCTCGGCGTCATGACAGTTACATGCTTTCCCGCTAGGCTCTGGCGATGTCCGCAAAAGCAGAATCCGTCGCGGCCAATGACGGCGCCGCCGGCGAAGCCGCGCAAACCGAAGCCGTGACCGGCCTGGCCCATCAGGGCCAGAACGTCTCCTTCGACGCAGGCTCGCCGCATCGATTCGTCAACCGCGAACTTTCCTGGCTGGCCTTCAACCGCCGGGTGATCGAGGAGGCCACCAACCGCCGCCATCCCCTGTTCGAGCGGCTGCGCTTTCTTTCCATCTCGGCGTCGAACCTGGACGAGTTCTACATGGTGCGGGTCGCCGGCCTGATGGGCATGGTGCATGCCCATGTCTCCACCCATTCATCCGACGGCCTCACCCCCGCCCAGCAGCTGGCGGCGGTGGACAGGATGGCCCGCGGCCTGATCGGCGACCAGCAGAAGGTCTGGGCCGGGATCAACCTGGAACTGCGGGCCGAGCAGGTGCTGGTGGTCGGTCCGGCGGAACTGGAGGAAGGCGACCGCGCCTTCCTCGACCGGCAGTTCCGCCAGGACATCTTCCCGGTGCTGACGCCGCTGGCCATCGACCCGGCCCATCCCTTTCCCTTCATTCCCAATCTCGGCTTCACCATCGCGCTTGAGCTGGAAGGCCAGAAGGACGGCAAGAGCTTCACCGCCCTGATCCCGGTGCCGCCGCAGCTCAAGCGTTTCATCCGCCTGCCCGACACGGCGAAGCGGGTGCGCTTCCTGCCGCTGGAGGAGGCCATCGCGCTGCATTTCGACAGGCTCTTTCCCGGCAAGAAGGTTTCGGGCTGGGGCCTGTTCCGCATCCTGCGCGACAGCGATGTCGAGGTCGAGGAGGAAGCCGAAGACCTGGTGCTGCTGTTCGAGACGCTGCTCAAGCGCCGCCGCCGCGGCAGCGTCATCCACATGAAGTGCAGCCGCTCCATGCCGGAAGGCCTGCGGCGCTTCATCGCCGGGCATCTCGACCTGGACGACAGCGAGATCGTCATCATCGAGAATTTGATGGGCCTGTCGGACCTCTCCAAGCTGATCCTGCCCGAGCGGCCGGACCTGCAGTTCAAGCCCTATATCCCGCGCTTCCCCGAACGCATCCGCGACCATGGCGGCGACTGTTTCGCCGCCATCCGCGAGAAGGACCTGATCGTCCACCATCCCTTCGAAAGCTTCGATACGGTGGTTCAGTTCCTGCGCCAGGCCGCCGCCGATCCCGATGTGGTGGCGATCAAGCAGACGCTTTACCGGACCAGCGCCGACAGCCCCATCGTCGCCGCGCTGATCGAAGCCGCCGACGCGGGCAAGTCGGTGACGGCGCTGGTCGAGTTGAAAGCCCGCTTCGACGAGGCCGCAAACATCAAATGGGCCCGCGACCTGGAGCGGGCCGGGGTGCAGGTGGTCTATGGCTTCCTGGCGCTGAAAACCCACGCCAAGGCCTCGCTGGTGGTGCGGCGCGAGCATGGGCACCTGGCGACCTACTGCCATTTCGGCACCGGCAATTATCATCCCAACACGGCGCGCATCTACACCGACCTCTCGCTCTTCACCGCCAATCCGGCGCTGGGACGCGACGCCGCCGAGATGTTCAATTTCATCACCGGCTATGCCGAGCCGGTGGCGATGGAGAAGATGGCGATGTCGCCCACTTCGCTGCGCGGAAGGCTGGTGGACTGCATTCAGGAAGAAGTGCTGCATGCCAGGGCGGGCCGCCCGGCGATGATCTGGGCCAAGCTCAACAGCCTGGTCGATCCGCACATGATCGATGCGCTCTACCGCGCCAGCCAGGCGGGGGTGAAGATCGACCTGATCGTGCGCGGCATCTGCTGCCTGCGTCCCGGCGTGCCGGGTCTCTCCGACAATATCCGGGTCAAGTCCATCGTCGGCCGCTTTCTGGAGCATGGCCGCATCATCGCCTTCGGCAATGGCCATGGCCTGCCCCACAAGGACGCCAGGGTGTTCATTTCCTCGGCCGACTGGATGCCGCGCAACCTGGACCGGCGGGTGGAAACCCTGGTTCCGATCGAAAACCCCACCGTCCATCAACAGGTCCTTGACCAGATCCTGGTCGCCCAGATGAAAGACCAGGCTCAAAGCTGGTATATGCAGTCCGATGGAACCTATGTCCGTGATTCCCATTCCGAGGACGCGGACGCTTTTTCGGCGCACACCTATTTCATGACCAATCCCTCGCTGTCGGGCCGCGGCAAGGCCCTCAAGATGAACAAGACCAGGTCCTGACTTGTCAGCCCTTGGCGATCTCAGCCGCGCCCAGACCGGGCCGGACCGCCGCGAGACGCCGGTCGCCATTGTCGATATCGGCTCCAATTCCGTGCGCCTGGTGGTCTATGAGGGCGAACGGCGCGCGCCTGCCACGGTGCAGAACGAGAAGTCCATCTGCGGCATCGGCCGCGACATGGTCTCAAGCGGCAGGCTGCATCCCGACGGCATGCGCGAGGCGCTGGAGGCGCTGGCCCGCTTCCGCCTGATCGCCGATGGCCTGAACGTGCCGATGCGCGAGGCGGTGGCGACGGCGGCGGCGCGCGACGCCGCCAACGGAGCGGAGTTCATCGCCAGGGCGGAAAAGGCCTGGGGCTCGCCCATCCGGATTCTTGCCGGCGAGGACGAGGCCCGCATCGCCGCCGAGGGCGTCATCGCCGGCATTCCCGAAGCCGATGGCCTGGCCGCCGACCTGGGCGGCGGCAGCCTGGACATGGTGGGGGTGAAGAACGGCAAGACCCTGCGCGCCCACACGCTGCCCTTCGGACCCTTGCGGCTGATGGACCAGAGCAGGGGCGATCCCGACAAGGCGCGCGACATCGTGGACAAGGGGCTGAAGAGCCTGCCCGACATCGACGCCGCCTCGCTTTACGCGGTGGGCGGCATCTGGCGCAGCTTCGCCCGCGTCGACATGGAGGACCAGCATTATTCCCTGCATGTGCTGCAGCACTATGTCATCCCGCGCGGCCGGGCGCTCCGGCTGTGCAAGCTGCTGGCCGGCCTGTCGAAGGACTCCATCCGCAAGATCAAGGTGGTCTCCAAGCGCCGCGCCGAGAGCCTGCCTTATGGCGCGGTGGTGCTGGAACGCCTGCTGGAAGCCGGCGGAATGAAGGACGTGGTGATCTCCGCCTATGGCCTGCGCGAGGGACTGCTCTATGCCCGCCTGCCGGCCGCCGAGCGCAGCCTCGATCCGCTCACCGCCTTTGCCCGCGCCAGCAATGCCCGCTTCGCCCGCGTCCCCGCCCATGCCCAGGAAATGTTCGACTGGACGCGGGTGCTGTTCGACGGCGAAAGCAGCGAAGAGACCCGCATCCGCGAGGCTTCCGCGTTTTTCTCGGACGCGGGCTGGCGCCGCCATCCCGACGACCGCGCCACCGGCGTGTTTTCGCAGGTGCTGACCGCGCCCTTCGCCGGCGCCGACCACCGCGCCCGCGCCCTGATCGCCGCCTCGATCTTCCACCGCTATTCCGGTGACGAGGACGTTCCGGCGGAGCTGGCGCTGGCCAGCCTGCTGGACAGAGACGATGAGAAGCGGGCCAAGATCCTTGGCCTGACCTGGCGTTTCGCCTTTTCGCTCTCGGCCAGCGCGGCGGGTGAACTGGCCAACTACAGGCTGCGCCTGACCCCGGCCAAGGTGGTGCTGGAAGTGCCGCGCAAGCGCGAAGCCATCGCCAGCGAGCCGGTGCAGAAGCGCCTGGGCGAACTGGCCGATGCGATGGGCCGCAGGGGCGAGATACTGGTGGGGTGAGGCGCGGTCAGCCGCGCCTTGGCGTGGCTGACGAGCAGGTCCAGTGGACCTGCGAGAGCGACGAACGGCGCAGCATCGCGCGCCCAAGCGCGATGCGAGCCCGGGACGGCCGTCCCGCACCACCCCGAGCCCCACTTTCGGGCACCATGAGGCGGGGACAGAGCGGTCAGCCGACCGCCGCCAGGATAAGGCGCCATCCCCTCGCCAATGACCGCGTCTGACCCAAAGCGGAGGTTGCGTCCGGCCCTTCTTCATTGGTCCTCTCGTCGGGCTACCGACAGTTCTGACATAGAGCTTGACCGCTATCGTGTACTACCAGTACTAGTACACAATGACATTACCCCGTTTCAGGCTGCAATCCGGGCAGTCCATCTTCGATCAGGTGGTTTTCGCCGCCATCAAGGCCTTTGTCAGCGGCGACTATGAGCCGGGCCAGGCGTTTCCGTCCGTCCGGGCGCTGGCCGCCGACCTGAAAATCAATCCCAACACCGCCCACAAAGTCATCCAGCATCTGATCCAGGAGCGCTGGCTGGAAGTGCATCCCGGCGTCGGCACGGTGGTGGCGCAGCCGCCGCGGGCGCGGCCCGGCGAGCGCAAGCGGCTGCTGGACCATGAACTTGAGCAGTTGGTGGTGGAAGCCAAGCGTGTCGGCCTCAGCCTGCGCGAGGTGATGGAAGCCCTCGGAACGCAATGGAGCAAGCTCGACAGAACGTCGGAGGCGAAAGAATCGTGATCATCCAGACCGACAATCTGTGGAAGAAATACGGGCGCTTCGATGCCGTGCAGGGACTGAGCATGGCGGTCCCGGAAGGCAGCGCCTTCGCCCTGATCGGCGCCAATGGCGCCGGCAAGTCCACCACCATCAAGACGCTGATGAACATCATTTCACCCTCTGAGGGCCGCGCCACCGTCCTGGGCGTGGATTCGCGCCAGATGTCGCCGAAGCAACTGGCCCAGATCGGCTATGTCTCCGAGAACCAGGAAATGCCCGGGCGCCTGACCGTCGGTGAATACATCGCTTACCTTCGCCCCTTCTACCCGGCCTGGGACCGGAACCTGGAAGCCGAAATCATGGCCCAGCTGCGCCTGCCGCCGGAGCGCAAGATCAAGAATCTTTCCCACGGCATGCGCATGAAGATAGCGCTGGCCTGCGCCCTGCCCTTCCGTCCCAAGCTGCTGGTGCTGGATGAGCCGTTCAGCGGCCTCGATCCCCTGGTGCGCGACGAGTTCATGGAAAACCTGCTGCGCCAGGCCGGCGAAGGCATGACCATCCTGATTTCCTCGCACGAACTGACGGAGCTGGAAGGCGTCGCCACCCATGTCGCCTTCCTGGACCGTGGCAGGCTGCTGTTCCAGGAAACCATGGAAGGTCTGACGGGCCGGTTGCAGGAAGTGCATGTGACGCTGGATCGCGGAGGCTGCGTGCCGCTGCAGCCGCCGGCGGAATGGCTGGACTTCCGCATCGCCGGCAATGTCGCCAGCTTCGTCGATGCAGCCTATGCCGAAGACCGGCTGGCGGCGAATGTCGCCGCCGTCTTCGGCAGCGTACGCGAGACCGAGGCCCGGCCCATCGGGCTGCGGGAAATTTTCAAGACCCTGGCGCGGGCGACGCGCGACGGAGGCGCGGCATGATCTGGCACATTTTCAAAAAAGACCTGAAGCTGCTGTGGCCGCTGGTGCTGATCGTTGCGGCGGCTGAGGCCATAAGCGACACAACCTGGGTCGTGCTCGGGTTTTTCCTGGAACCTCATGGCCTTCGCACGATTGCCGTCCTTCTCTCGCTCGGCCTCGTTATCGGAATCGCGGCGCTGATCGTCAGTGCGGTGCATCAGGATACGCTGTCGGGTGATCGGCAGGATTGGCTGGTGCGGCCCATCCGCCGGCGCGACCTGATCCTTGCAAAAATCCTGTTTGTCCTGCTCGCCGTTCACGGCCCCTACTTGCTGATGGATCTCGCCCAAGACATGAGCATGGGCTTCTCTTTCTGGGCCTCACTGTCAGCCGCCGCCTCCCGCAGCATTCATCTGTTATGGGTGTTCAGCCTGCCCGTTCTGGCCATCGCGGCCATCACGTCTACTCTCGTCGAGGTCACTGGGGCGCTAATGGTGATTGCCCTCGCCTTAATCGCCTTCACCACTGTCATGCAGGTCTCCAATCCCGCGTTCGCGGAACACACCTTTTCTGGGATGAGCAGTCATTGGCTGATGCTGCTGCTCTGGTCCGCCGGCGGTCTTGTGGCAGCCCTCGCCGTGATCCCGCTGCAATATTATCGCCGCAGGACGATGACTGCCCGCGCAATCGCCCTGGGCACGCTTCTGCTTCTTCCCATCGCATCGGCAGCGATCCCGTGGTCCTCCGCCTTTGCCTTTGAGCAGTGGTTTTCGCCCGACGCCGCGGCTGCGAGACCCGTCGCAATTGCTTTCGATCCATCGCTTGGGCGGGTTGTCCTGAGGCCGGAAATGCCGAACCGGGCGGATTCGGTGTGGCTGCCATTACGGCTGTCGGGGCTGCAGCCCAACGCCATCGCGCTGAATGTGCGCACAATTGTCCGTATTGTTGGCCGGGACGGAGCAATTCTGTACAGGGGATGGTCCGTGGGTGACAACGTCCAGAATGGTAGCTCTGTCAGCTCTATCGACGCCTTTCCCCCCAAGCCCTCGTCGGCCGATACCATTGGCAACCACCAGTTCATAATATTGCCGCACAAAGTGTATGAATCCGTGCGCAGCCAGCGCGTGCGCCTTGAACTCGACTATTCGTTCAGTCTCTCCCGTCTTGAGGGCTCGGATGCGATTCCGGCGTTGAACGGAGAAGGACAGATTGCAGGCCTCGGCAAATGCAGGACCAAGCTGGATGACGACGGCGACGAAGTCACGCTGGCATGCGTCCGGACCACCCACTTTCCCACCGCTTGCGCCACGGCGGTCCTGGAAGATCCCGTTAATGGAAAACAGAACCCGCTACGCAGCGACTGCAGCACGGACTGGCTTCCTGACAACACGCACTATTATCCCAACGCGCTGACCTATGAGTTTTTCGATTTGCCCTTCCGCGATCTACAAGGGTTGGCGAAATACCCGGTGGGCGGCGCGCGACTGGCTCAGGCGCGAGTATCTATAAAGGCCTACAAACCCATTGCACGTTTCACCCGCCATCTGGTCATTCCCGAAATCCGATTGAGCGATTGGGAAGCGGAAAGTGCGCAAAGCGTCACGTCAGGTGCGGTGCCGCCTCGATGAAAAATGCGTTGCAAAGAAGTGCATACCGGCTGCGGGCCTGAATGACCGCTTCCGGCGCAAAGCGGACGCCTTGATCTATCGGACAGCCGGAAAAATTATTTTCGCCTGCCGCGCCCGCGCCTTGCGCCCGATTGCGGGCCGCCGCTTATCCACCTCCGTTTCCCGGTCTTTATGATGGCCCGCCTGGAAATGGCGAAGCCCAGGGGGAGGGGGTGGTGGAAATTCTGGCGGTTCGAATGGAATCGAAAGTTCTGAGGCTTAGGCGCTCCTCCCCCGCGCGCGCAGCGCTTGCGGGGGAGGTGGCCGTAGCTGGCGAGGCGAAGCCGGTTAAGCCAGCGAAGGCCGGAGGGGGTAAAAAGCGCGGCGGCCAGCCCGGCAACCGCAACCGCCGGGTCCATGGCTTCTATAGCCGCGCGGAGATCGCGGCCCGCGCCGCGCGCAAGGCCCGGATCGAGGACATCCTTCGCCGCGCCCGCGAACTGGCCGCCCTGGTGGACCGGGACGTGGAATTGCGCCACGGCTTCGCCGCCACTCTGCGTGACCAGGCGCGGGCCTTCGTCCCCGGCTCGCATTGCGCTTGGGCGCGCGATGCTGCGCCGTTCGCCGGGGCCGAAGGTCCACCGGACCTTCGGCTATTCCCGGCTCACCCGGCTGGCGATTTTCTTCGCCTTGACCTTCACCCGCAGCATGCCGGTGCCGTTGGGAATGTAGAGATAGCCGTCGGCGCCGAATTCGCAGTTGGGCGCCGAGCCGGCGATGCGGATGCGCCCGAGCCGGTGCCCCTGCGGGTTGAAGATGCCCAGGCCGCTGTCGCCGGAAATCCAGAGATTGCCGGCGGCGTCCACCTTCATGCCGTCGCCGCGCGGACCGATATTCTCGCCCTTGAGGTCGATCAGCACGCGCTCGGAAACCTTGTTGCCCTGGGCGTCGAGCGAGTGGGCGATCCAGCCCAGGGTGCTGTCGGTCGAATACAGCGTGCGCCCGTCGGGCGAGATGCCGATGCCGTTGGGCAGATTGTACTTGCCGAGCAACTTGACGCTGTTGTCGGGCGCCAGCTGGAAGACGCCCATGTAATCCATCTCGCGCAGCGGCGAAATATATTGCCCGCGCTGCTCCGGCGTCGCCTTGTTCACCAGGCCATAGGGCGGGTCGGTGAAATAGATCATCCCGGTGGTGGGCGAGACCACCACGTCATTGGTGCTGTTGAAGCGCTTGCCCTCGAAACGGTCGGCCAGGATGGTGCGCCGTTTGGTGGCGATGTCGATATGGACGATGGCGCAGGTGCCGCTGTCCGAGGCGACCAGCCCGCCGCGCCCCAGGAACAGTCCGTTGGTGCCCGGTTCGCGATAGAGGGCGGGATCGACCGGCGTCTGCAGGCCGGAAGGGTGCAGCCAGACCGACATGCCGCTCCCGGGCCGGTACTGCATGATCTGGTTGGCGCGGGGATCGGAGGCCAGCAGATAGCCGTCGGCACCGCCGACCCAGACCGGGCCTTCGCACCATTGAAAGCTGTCGCTGTCGATCTTTTCGATCGGACTGGTGATGTCGATCAGCGCGTCCAGCGCCGGGTCCATGCGCTCAAGGCTGGGCGGCGGCGCAGGGCCACGGCCCGGACCGCGGCCCGGCGGCGGCGCAGCCGGTGCAGCGGGGGTCTGGGCGAGGGCCGGTCCGGCGGCCAGGCCAAGCCCCAGGGCGGTGCCACTGGCCAGCAGCGCGCGGCGCGACAGTTGCGTCATCATGATCTCCCTGGATTTTGCTTTGGCCGAAGCATGAAACGGCCCCCTGCAGGAGGCAAGGGTTGCTCTTCCCGCAACGCAGCAAAGGCGATGATTAAAATTGAAGCAGTGACGGGCACGCCCCCCCTTCAACATCGCGCCCACAAAGGCGTATGCTGACAGCGTACTCGTGTCACCAAAAGCAGGAGAATGCTTGCATGGAACATGATGCTCACCTTGCAGAGAATGTCGATCAGGCCGGCGGCGGCGCGCGCATCATCACGCTGCTGTTGCTGGTGGCGGTGGCTGGCGGCGCCATCGTCTATTTCTTCTTCATGAAATAGGGCGCCCGGTCCGGTTGTTCGCCGCCGTCCCGCACCTGCGGGCGGCCTCCTTATCTGTGCTGCGGTGCGGTATAAACCACGCGCCACCGGTGCCCTTGCGCGCCGCCCCGAAAACGGTCTTTAAAGGACCAAAGCCCCCGCGGAATGACCACTTTCTTCCGCGATAGGCGCATGAATTCAATGGTTTAAGGAGAGCGTTATGGGTGGCATGAGTTGGATCCACTGGCTGATTCTGGGCGTGGTCGCCCTGGTGCTGTTCGGCGGCAAAGGCAAGATTTCCGACCTGATGGGCGATTTCGGCAAGGGTGTGAACAGCTTCAAGAAGGGCCTCTCCGAAGGCGGCAAGGAAGACCCCAAGGTCATCAACGGCGAAGCCCGCCCCACCGAACCGGTCCACAAGGACAAGGACGCCGCCTGACACAGGTTCGTTAGGCCAGGGCCATGTTCGATCTTTTCAGCTGGAGCCATATCCTCATCCTGCTCGGCGTCGCGCTGGTGGTGGTGGGGCCGAAGGACCTGCCGCGTCTGATGCAGATGATGGGGCGCTGGGCCGGCAAGGCGCGCGGCATGGCCGGCGAGTTCAAGCGCAGCTTTGACGAGATGGCGCGGCAGAGCGAGCTGGACGAGCTGCGCAAGGAAGTCGAAGCCCTGCGCACCAGCAACGCCCTCACCGACATCAAGCAGAGCCTGGAGGATGCGGTGCCCGCCGACATGGCGGCGTCCTCGCCCGTCAGCGACGCGCCGCGCGCCGGCGAGTTCCAGGTGACCGAGAGTGCCGCGCCGGCAGAGCCGGAGGCGCCCGCCACCGGCGGGCATAACCCGCCGTGATCTCGCCCACCCCGGAAGATGAAGAGGCGCTGGAAGCCACCAAGGCGCCGCTGATGGAACACCTGATCGAGCTGCGCAAGCGGCTGGTCTGGGGCATGCTCGCCTTCGGCATCGCCTTCGTCATCTGCTTCGCCCTTTCGGGCCACATCTTCGATTTCCTCACCGCGCCGCTGCATCATGCGCTGAAGGGCCAGCCCAACGATCACCTGATTTACACGGCGCTGACGGAAGTCTTCTTCACCCGCATGAAGATCGGCATGTTCGGCGGCCTCTGCCTGGGCTTTCCCATCATCGCGGCGCAGCTCTGGCTCTTCATCGCGCCGGGCCTCTACAAGCATGAGAAGGCGGCTTTTCTGCCCTTCCTGATCTGGGCGCCGATCCTGTTCATCATCGGCGCGGCCTTCGTCTATTACGTGATGCTGCCCTTCGCCATCCAGTTCTTCACCGGCTACCAGGTGCCGCAGATGAACGGCGCCATGGGGATAGAGCTACAGGCAAAGGTGGACGACTATCTCGATTTCGTGATGAAGCTGATGGCCGGCTTCGGCATCACCTTCCAGCTGCCGGTGGTGCTGTCGCTGCTGGCCAAGGTCGGTTTCGTCAACGCCAGGCAGCTGCGCGACCTGCGCCGCTATGCCATCGTGGCGCTGGTGGCGGTTGCGGCGATCTTCACCCCGCCCGATCCCTATTCGATGATCAGCCTGGCGGTACCGCTGGTGCTGCTCTACGAGATTTCCATCATCTGCGTCTGGATGATCGGCAAAAGCAAGGCGAAGGCGGAAGCCGAAAAGGCGGCGCAGTCCTAAGCCACTTTCTTCGCCTGGGCCTCGCGCACCCGCGCCGCCGGGAAGCCGAGGCGCACCACGGTGCCGCGTTGCGGCGCGCTGGTGATGGCGAGCGTGCCGCCATGCAGTTCCATCATCGCCTTGGCCAGCGGCAGGCCCAGCCCGGTGCCGGCGTGGCGGGCGCTCATCATGTTGGAGATCTGGCCGAAGGGCGTCAGCGCCAGGGCGATTTCTTCCTCGCTCATGCCGATGCCGCTGTCCTCCACCGTCAACTCATAGCCGCCGCAGGAAAGGCGCCTGCCGCTCAGCGTCACGGTGCCGCCGGACGGAGTGAACTTGATGGCGTTGCCCGCCAGATTGATCAGGATCTGGCGCACCATGCGTTCCACCGCGACAAGCCGGATGTCGCAGGGCGCCATCCTGTTGACCAGCGCGACCTCGAACTTGGCGCCCAGGCTTTCGATCATCGCCAGCGAGGCCTCGACCGTGGGCAGGAAGTCGAACTCCTCGGCGCTCTCCAGCGACATCTTGCCGGACTCGATCTTGGCGAGGTCGAGAATGTCGTTGATGATGCCGAGCAGGAAGCGGCCGGAGGAATGGATGTCCTTGGCGTAGGAGAGATAGCGCGGATTGTTCACCGGCCCCAGATGCTGGTCCTTCATCACCTCGGAGAAGCCCATGATGGCGTTCAGCGGCGTGCGCAGTTCGTGGCTCATGTTGGCGAGGAATTGCGACTTGGCGCGGTTGGCCTGGTGCGCCTGCTCGGCGGCGACTTCCAGGCGGCGGCCCATCGCCGCCAGCTTGGTCTTGGACCGTTTCAGCTCGGCGATGACGCGGCGGGCATAGAGAATCATCGGGAAAATGACCAAGGTCATCTCGACCGCCAGCTGCACCACCGACATCGCCCGCACCGGCGCATCCTGCAGATGGCGGATCAGGAAGTGGGTGCCGGTCACCGTCACCACCGCCGCCGCCGTCAGGACCGCCGACGCGCCGGCCTGGCCGAGGCGGGAGAGTTTCCCGTCCAGCGCATCCAGCAAAGCTCTCGGTGTCGGCCCTTCCCGCAACGGCCCAAGCCCTTTTGTCGCAGTGCAAAGCCTACGCCCATCCGGCTTGCCCCCCCGTTTCGCCACAAACTGGCATTTCACGGATTGCAGCAAGGATTAATTAACCGCCTCGGGCGCAGCAGGCCGCGAAAAGCCGGGTTTTTGACCCCGCGGCGCGCCCGTGGCATGACGCGACCAGACGCGGGTGATTCATGCACGACATCAAGGCTATTCGCGACGGCCGGGACGGCTTTGTGAAGGCGCTGGCGCGGCGCCCGGCCTTCCGCGAAAGCGCAGGTGCCGAAGCCGACAAATTGCTGGCCGCCGACAAGGATTTGCGCGAGCTGCTGGTTCGTCTCCAGACCATGCAGGCGCGGCGCAACGAAGCCTCCAAGCTGATCGGCCAGGCCAAGGCGAAGAAGGACGAGGCCCAGGCCTCGGCCCTGATGGCTGAAGTGGCGGGGCTGAAGGACGAGATCCAGAAAGGCGAGGCGGAGCAGCGCGAAAAGGAAGAGGCGCTGAAAAAGCTTCTCGCCGTGCTGCCCAATCTCCCTGCGAGCGATACGCCGGACGGCGCCGACGAGAATGCCAATGTGCCGATGCCGCGGCGCGCCTATGGCGAGCCGCGCAAGGTCGCCAATCCGAAACAGCATTTCGAGCTAGGCGAGGCGCTGGGACAGATGGATTTCGAGCGCGCCGCCAAAGTCAGCGGCGCGCGGTTCGTTTACCTGAAGGCCGACCTGGCGCGGCTGGAACGCGCCATCGCCGCCTTCATGCTGGACACGCATACGGAGAAATTCGGCTACACCGAAGTCAGCCCGCCGGTGCTGGTAAAAGATACTGCTATGTTTGGCACTGGACAGCTGCCCAAGTTCGAAGATGACCTTTTTTTCACTGATCCACGCCATTCCGAATGGGAAAGTAACGTTGAGGCGTGGATCAGGCGAGCGAGTTCCTCAGTCGGAAACGGCGCTGGGCCTTACACCCAAGAGCAACTCGAAAGCTACGTTCGTAGCACCGCCGAGAACGCGGCAGGCATTTTTGGAATTGAGAATTTTCACGCGACGTTTGACTGGGAACATAAGTTGCCAGCGCGGTTCGGACTGATCCCCACTGCTGAGGTGTCCCTCACCAACTACACCGCCGACGAGATTCTCAACGAATCCGAACTGCCGCTGCGCTTCACCGCGCACACGCCCTGTTTCCGCGCCGAGGCCGGGGCGGCAGGCAAGGACACGCGCGGCATGATCCGCATGCACCAGTTCAGCAAGGTCGAACTGGTCTCGATCACCATGCCGGAGCAGTCGAACGCCGAGCATGAGCGCATGACCGATGCGGCGCAGGAAGTCCTCAAGAAACTCGACCTGGCGCATCGTGTGGTGACGCTCTGCACCGGCGACATGGGCTTCTCCGCCCGCAAGACCTATGACATCGAGGTCTGGCTGCCGGGGCAGGGGGCGTTCCGCGAAATCTCCTCCTGCTCCAATTGCGGTGAGTTTCAGGCAAGGCGCATGAACACCCGCTTCAAGGGGGCTGACGGCAAGGTGAAGGGACCAGTGCATACCCTGAACGGCTCTGGCCTGGCAGTGGGTCGTACGCTTGTCGCCATCCTGGAAAACTACCAGCAGCCCGACGGCAGCATCGCCGTGCCCGATGTGCTGCAGCCTTACATGGGCGGGAAAAAGAAAATCGGCTAGACGCCGCGCTTCCATGACACGGCCGGCGCCAGAAACGCTTCCCATTCCTTCGCCCGCGCCGCCCAGTTGCAGCTTCGGCTGACTTCGCGGCTCTGGGCAAAGCGTTCCTCAGCCCATTCGCGTTTGCGCGCCAGGAAATTGGCTTCGTTGCGCTCCAGCAGCGGCGTGAAGCGTCGAACAATGACGTCAGGCGTATCGTTCCCGCCAACCGGCATCAAATCGGCATAACCCAGCGTCGATTCCGGCAGCGCCCCGACGGTGGTGGAGATCACTTTAAGCCCAGCCGCCATCGCTTCCAGCGCCACAATGCACCAGGTTTCCGGCACGATGGCGGGATAGGCGAGGAAGGCCGCGCTTCGCATCGCCGCCGCCAGCGCCGCCTGGCCGACCGGGGAATGAACTTTCGCGCGCGGCGGCAGCGCAAAGGACAAGGGTGCGTCCGCCCGCTGATAGAGTGCGCCGCCGGAATAGATGTCGAGGGTGGTGTGAGTCCGCGCTGCCGCGAAAGCCGCCGCCAATATCTCCAGCCCGCGTTCCGGGGCGCTGGCATAGATTGCGCGGTTCTGCTTGGCCGCCAGCAAGTCTTCCGCCGAGGCGAAGATGTTTTCGAAAGGCGGGGCGATGGCGTTGCCGATCACCTGGGTGGCGCCGCCGAAACGCGTCACTTGGCGCTGCCATTCGCTGACAAAGACGGCACAGTCGATGAACGGCGCCATGGCGCCAAGCTGCGCCACTGCAGGCTCCCACGGCGCCAGGTGCGTCCAGGCAACATGGAAGGCGGCGGGTGCCGCCTGCTTCAGCTTCTGCGCATCGCCGGGCATGGAAAGGGCGACCACCGCATCGAAATCCTCGCGCCCAAAAAATCCGAAAGTGGCATCTTCCATCGGCACATGCCGCACGCCCAGCACCCGTTCCGGCGTCGCCGGCGGCAGGGCCGCGATCAGCGTCACATCATGGCCGCGTACCGCCAATTGGCGCGTCAGATAGGCGACGCAGCTTTCGGTGCCGCCCAGGGGCTCGCGTTCCGGCGTGGCGGCGTTGAAGCGCACGGCAGTGGAATTGAAGAAGGCCAGCTTCATCGGCGTTCGGCCACGGCCCGGGTCAGGAACACTTCCCATTCGCGCGCCCGCGCCCGCCAGTTGCAGCGCTGCACCACCTCGCGGCTTTGCGCAAACCGTTCTTCCGCCCAGGCGGATTTGTCGGCCAGGAACGCCGCTTCCAGGCGCTCCATTTGCGCCATGACGTCCTGAACCAGCTTCTCGGGCGGCAGTCCGACCACGGGGATCAGGTCGGCAAAGCCCAGCGTGGTTTGCGGCAACGCGCCCAGATCGGTGCTGACCACTTTCAATCCGGCCGCGATCGCCTCCAGCGCCGAAATGCAATAGGTCTCGAAAAAGATGCAGGGATAGAACAAAAAGGCGGCGGGCCTGAGCAGCTGCGCCAGCGCTGGCTGGCTGGTGGGCGGATGAAGCGCAAGGCGCGGCGTCGCCCGCGCCTCGGCATAGAGCGCGGCATAGGGTGCATCGTCGGCCTGATAGACGCTCATGCCGGACCAGACATCAAGCGTGGTGGCGAGGCGCGCCCGCGCAAAGGCCTTGACCAATACATTCAGGCCGCGGAACGGGGTGGTGGTGTAGGCGGCGCGGTTCTGCTTGGCGGCTGCCAGTTCCTGCGCTGAGTCGAACAGGTTCTCGAAAGCCGGCGCGATGCCGTTGCCGATGACATGGGCCGGGCCGGCAAAGGGCACGACGCTGCGCTGCCATTCACTGACGAACACGACTGCATCGATAAAGGATGCGACGCCCGGCAGCAGCTTCATGCCGGGCTGGTCGGGCAGGGCGTGCAGCCAGGCGATGTGCAGGGCGCTTGGCGCAAGCGTCTTCAACTGCTGAGCCAGGCCGAGGGAGCCAACGGCGATGACCGCGTCCATCGCGCCAGCTTCGCCGAGTCCCGCCAGCGGCAGATGCCGCACCCCGCCAAGCCGTTCCGGCGTGCCGGCCGCCAGGTTGGTCGCCAGGATGACGTCATGGCCGTTGGTAGCGAGTTGCCGCGCCAGATACGCAATGCAGGATTCGGTGCCGCCCAGCGGCTCATGCTCCGGCGTCTCGACATTGAAGCGGGCCGGCTGGTGATTGGCGAACAGCAGCTTCATGACCTGCTTATAGGCGAAGTTTCGCATTGAGAAAAACCTCTGGCGGGAGTAAGCCCGCCGCCATGCGGATACTCGTGACCAATGACGATGGCATTCATGCGCCCGGCCTGGCCGTCGCCGAGGCCATCGCCCGCGCCCTCTCCGACGATGTCTGGGTGGTGGCGCCGGAAAGCGAGCAGTCCGGCGCCTCGCATTCGCTAACGCTGGCCTCGCCGCTGCGGCTGCGCCGGGTGCGCGAACGGCGCTATGCCGTCACCGGCACGCCGACCGACTGCGTGATGATGGCGGCGCTCAGCATCCTCAAGGATCATCCGCCCGAACTGGTGCTGTCGGGAGTCAATTCCGGCTCCAATCTCGCCGACGATGTCACCTATTCCGGCACCGTGGCGGGGGCGATGGAAGGCTGCGCCCTGGGCATTCCCTCCATCGCGCTGAGCCAGGAGCCGGCCGGTTCGCGGCTCGACATCGACTGGAGCGCTGGCGAGGTGCACGGCCCCGCCGTGATCCGGCAGCTTCTGGCGGCGGGCTGGCCGGAAGGTGTGCTGCTCAATCTCAATTTTCCCGGTGTGCCGGCTTCGGAAGTGACGGGCGTTTCCCTGGTGCCGCAGGGCCATTACGACCTGCAATCCACCGAGATCGTCGAGCGCACCGATGTGCGCGAGCGCGCCTATTACTGGATCGGCTTGCGCCGCCACGAGACCGTGCCGCCGGAAGACAGTGATCTGGGCGCCGTCCATGCCGGCAGGATTTCGGTAACCCCTCTGCATCTCAATCTCACCGAACACGCCGTGCTGAAGAAAATGCGGGAAAAGCTGGGCCAAATCTCATTGAAGTCTTAAGCGAGGCCTTTTGGCGGCTGGTCATGGTTAAGCTGCTTTTCACCTTTCCCGCCGATGATCCGTTTCGAGACATGTGAGAAGGCATGAACCGATGGATCGCCGCCTCCCGATTTTCGCTGCCCTGCTGGGCCTTCTGGCCCTGACCGCCTGCACGCCCGACACGCCGGAAACGCAGCTCTCCTGGGGCGTCAATGACCGCATCGGCCATCGTGTCGCGGCCAGGCCCGCCAGCAGCAGTGGCCGCGTCTATGTCTATCAGGATCCTGCCGAGGAGATGGCCTCGCCGCCGGTGCCGACGCCGCGGCCTTCCTATAACAGTCAACCCTATCGCTCCGCTTCGGAGGCCGCCCCGGTCTATGAATACAAGGAGCCTTACCGCCCCGCCGCGCCCGCCGGCAGCGCCGTCTTCGCCTGGCCGGTCAATGGCAGGGTGATCTCGGGCTTCGGCGCCACTGCCAACGGCGAGCGCAACGAGGGCATCAATATCGCCGCCAGCCGCAACACTCCCATCCGCGCATCCGCCAGCGGCACAGTCTCCTATGCCGACAGCCTCAGCGGCTATGGCGAGCTGGTTCTGATCAAGCACAGCAACGGCTATGTCACGGCCTATGCCCATGCCGACCGGCTGCTGGTGGCGCGCGGCGATTTCGTCACCAAGGGCCAGGTGATCGGCTATGCCGGCCAGACCGGCGACGTCGCTTCGCCGCAGCTGCATTTCGAGATCCGCAATGGCACCACTCCGGTGGACCCGCAGCGTTATCTTGCGGCGCGGACAGGCGGAGCCTAGTCCAGCCTCTGTCCCAGCTCGCCGGCCAGGTCTTGAATAAACTGCCACGCCACGCGGCCTGAGCGTGAACCGCGGGTGATCGCCCAGGTCAGGGCGCGGGGCCGCATCTCGTCCATCGTCATTTTCAGGCCGTAATGGCGGCCATAGCCCTCGACCATCGCCAGGTAATCGTCCTGGCTGCAATTGTGGAAGCCCAGCCAGAGGCCGAAGCGGTCCGACAGAGAAACCTTTTCCTCCACCGCCTCGCCGGGATTGATGGCGGTGCCGCGCTCATTGTCCACCAGCTCGCGCGGCATCAGGTGCCGCCGGTTGGAAGAGGCATAGAACAGGACATTTTCCGGCCGCCCTTCCAGCCCGCCTTCCAGCGCCGCTTTCAGCGACTTGTAGCTGGTGTCGTCCTTGTCGAAGGAAAGATCGTCGCAATAGAGCAGGAAGCGGCGCTCGCTGGCGCGCAGCAGGCGCAGCAGCTGGGGAAGGGTGTTGATGTCCTCGCGATGCACTTCCACGAGAGCCAGCTTTTCCTTGCGGCCTTCATTCACGGCGGCATGAACCGCCTTGATCAGGGAGGACTTGCCCATGCCGCGTGCGCCCCACAAAAGCGCGTTGTTGGCCGGCAGGCCGTCGGCGAAGCGCCGCGTGTTGGCGAGCAGCGTGTCGCGCTGCGGCTCGATGCCCTTCAGCAGCGACAGCGGCACTCGCGAAACCGAGGGCACTGCCAGAAGCCCGCCGCCCTGCGGTTCCCAGATGAAGGCCTCGCCATCGCCCGCGCCGGAAAGCCCGGCCGCCGGGGGCGGCGAAAGCCGCTCCAGCGCCAGCGCGATGCGGCCCGCCAGCTTTGTCAGGTCCTCGCCGTCCCCTTTTCCCATGCTAAGCCCTTGATTTTCCGTGGTTGCAAAGGAAGGCTGCGCCGCTATAGTCCGCGAGCTTTTCAGCCGGTCCCCCCGACATGGACGCCAACACACTTAGCACGATCGCCCCGCTCTTTTTCATCATGGCGATCATGTATTTTTTGCTGATCCGGCCGCAGCAGCAACAGGCCAAGAAGCTGCGCGAGAAGATCGGCGGCGTGCGCCGTGGCGACACCGTGGTGACGTCCGGCGGCATTCTGGGGACGGTGGTGAAGACGCCTGCCGCCGAAGACCAGGAAGTAACCGTCGAGATCGCGGACAATGTGCAGGTGAAGGTGGTCAAGCAGACCCTGACCGATGTGCGTCCCAAGGGCGGCGAAGTCGCCGCCGACAAGGGCTGAGCCGTGCTGCACGTTTCCAGCTGGATCAAGTGGCTGACCCTGATCGTCATCGGCGCCGGCATGCTGCTGGCGCTGCCCAATGCGCTGAATGACCGGATGCTGGCGCGCATGCCGTCCTGGCTGCCGCACACGCGGGTGAATTACGGCCTGGACCTGCAGGGCGGTTCCTACCTGCTGCTGGAAGTGGACCTGGCCCAGGTCCAGAAGAACAAGGCCCAGGGCTTGATGGAGGATATCGGCGCCGCCCTGCGCAAGGCTCATCTCCCCGTCGCCGGGTTGGAAGCGCAGAACGACACCGTACATTTCACGGTCGCCGACGCATCGCGCTATGCCGAGGCCAAGGCGCTGGTGCAGGGCCTTAACCCCGTCCTCAGCGCCTCGCTCACCGGCGGCAACCGCCAGTATGTGCTCACCGAGCCAGGTGGCGGCAGGATGGTGTTGAGCCCGAGCCCGGCCTATGTCGAACAGACGCGTCAGCAGATCCTTGAACAGTCGGTCAATGTCGTGAACCGCCGCATCAACGAGCTTGGCACGCGCGAGTCCGCTGTCACGCCGCAACTGCCCGACCGCATCGTGGTCGAGGTGCCGGGCCTTTCGGACCCCGCCAAGCTTCAGGAACTGCTGGGCAAGACCGCCCAGATGACTTTCAAGCTGGTGGACGTGAACGCAGATCAGAGCGCCAAGACGGCGCCAATCGGCGACGAAATCCTGCCGATGCTGAACCAGACCGTACCCAAGGGCACGCCGCCGCAGAATGTAGTGGTGCATCGTCGCGTCATGGTGCAGGGCGAGCGGCTGGTTGACGCCAGCGCCGGTTTCGACTCCCGCACCAACATGCCGGCGATCCAGTTCCGCTTTGACAGCGTCGGCGCCCGCCAATTCGGCGATGTCACCAAGGCCAATGTCGGCAAGCCTTTCGCCACCATCCTGGACGGGCAGGTGATCCAGGTCGCCAACATCGAGGGGCCGATCTTGGGCGGCTCGGGCCAGATCACCGGCAGCTTCACCACCGAATACGCCCAAAGCATCGCCATGCTGATGCGGTCGGGCGCGCTGCCCGCCCCGCTGCGCACCATCGAGCAGCGTACCGTCGGCGCCGAACTGGGCGCCGACTCGATCAAGGCGGGCCGTGTTTCCGCCGTGGCCGGCCTTGCCCTGGTGGCGCTGTTCATGGTGCTGCGCTATGGCCTGTTCGGCCTGTTTGCCGATCTGGCGCTGTCGCTGAACCTGATCCTGCTGCTGGGCGCGCTGACCCAGGTCGCCACCCTGACCCTGCCGGGCATCGCCGGCATCGTGCTCACCCTCGGCATGGCGGTGGACGCCAACGTCCTGATCTTCGAGCGCATCCGCGAGGAGCAGCGCAATGGCCGCGGCATGCTGGCGGCGATCGACGCCGGCTTCAAGCGTGCCATGGCCACCATCATCGACGCCAACGCCACCCACCTGATCGCCGCCCTGGTGCTTTTCGAGCTGGCCCAAGGTTCGATCAAGGGCTTCGCCGTGGCGCTGTTCCTGGGGATCATCACCTCCTTCTTCACCTCGGTGGTGGTGACGCGGCTGATCGTGATCACCTGGCTCAATATCGCCCGGCCCCGGACGCTTACTATTTAGGCAGCCTTGGGCTAGACTCCCCGCCGCGAATCTTCGGGGAGGGGAACCCATGGCGGCGTTTTTCGGCAATCTGCGCAATGTGGTGATCGCGGGCTTCGTGCTCGCCATCGGGGTGGCGGCCATCTATGTCGGCTGCCTGAAGGGCGATATCGACGCCGCCTTCTGGGCCTTCGCCACGCGCTGGCTGCATGCCGCCGCCGGCGTGATGTGGATCGGCCTGCTCTGGTATTTCAACTTCGTCCAGGTGCCGACCATGCCCAAGGTGCCGGCCGAACTGAAAGGCGGCGTCACCGGCTATATCGCGCCCGCCGCCCTGTTCTGGTTCCGCTGGGCGGCGCTGGCCACCGTCGTGCTGGGCCTGGGGCTGGCCTCGCAAAGCGCCAGCTACACCCTGACCGACGCGCTGACCCTAGGCCTGATGGGTGCCCCCAACACGGCAGCCTCGCTGATCGGGCTGGGGATGTGGCTGGGCCTGATCATGGCCTTCAATGTCTGGTTCATCATCTGGCCGAACCAGCAGAAGGTCCTGAACATCGGCGGCAAGGGCGATGGCGTCAGCGCCGAAGCCAAGGCGGCGGCGGGCAAGGCCGCCATGATCGCCTCCCGCTTCAACACCATGGCCTCGATCCCCATGCTGTTCTGCATGGTGGCGGCGTCGCATATCTGACGCCGGGCTGATAGTTTGAAAGAGCCGCCGGAGCGATCCGGCGGCTCTTTTCGTTGGGATGAAATGGACGCCGACCTCGCCAGCCGCCTTGCCAAATCGGTACGCGCCGCCGATCCCGACCGCTATTTTTCCGCGCTTTTCGCGCCGGCGCAGTTGCGGCCGCACCTCTTCGCTCTCTACGCCTTCAATCACGAAGTGGCGCGCATTGCCGAGAGCGTGCGCGAGCCGATGCTGGGCGCCATCCGGCTGGAATGGTGGCGCGAGACGGCGGAGCAGGCCGCCAGGGGCTGCCCACGCAATCATGACGTGGCGCGGGGACTGGCGGCGCTGTTTGCCACCGGCAAGGTCGAGCTGCCGGCGCTGGAAGGCATCGTCGCTGCCCGCGCCTTCGACGCCAGCGCCGAACGCTTCGCCGATTTCGCTGCGCTGGAGATTTATCTCGACGCCACCGGCGGGGCGCTGATGCGGGCGGCCTGCGTCCTTCTGGGGGGAGATCCTTCGCTGGCGCGGCCTGCGGCGCTGGCCTATGGCCTGGCGGGGCTGCTGCGCTCGCTCCCCTTTCACAGCCAACGGCACAAGCTTTACCTGCCGCTCGACCTGCTGGCGGCGCTGCACCTGACGCCGGAGGAGTTTTTCGAGAAGGAAGGCGATCCGCGCATTGCCGCCGCCATCCGGCAGACCGCACTGCGGGCCCGCGAGCATTTTCTCGCCGCCCGAAGGGGGCCGCGGCCGCGCGAGGCGCTGGCGGCGATCCTGCCGGCGGCGCTGGTGCCGGTTTACCTGCGCCGCCTCAGCCGGATGCGCGAGGTATCCATCCACCGCCGGCAAATGGCGTTGTTGAGTGCGGCGATGAAGAAGAAACTATAGGTCGTTCGCCGCCGTCTTGTGCTTCACATCGCCATGGCTGATGCGGCGAAAATCCTTCAGCCGTTCCTGCGCCACTTGGAAGGCGTCTTCCAGCACGGCATAGGCGTCGGTGGCGGCTTTCTTGTGGCCGTCATGCTTGAGTTCGCGGCTGACCACGATCTCCCGGCCCGGCACCCGCAGCACGATATGCACATCCGGCGGATTGCCCACCGCCTTCTGGCTCTTGTGCGGCATCTCGATGGCGACACGGCAGCCGATAATGTGGTCGTGGAATTTTTCCAGCCGCGCCATGTGTTCACGAATGGCGGCCTTCAAGCCGTCGGAAGGTTCGAGATTGTGAAAGACGATTTCGAGGGGGATGTCCATGCGGCCTGCCTTGTTCCTGCAGAGGAAACGTAGGAACCGCGGCGGCGTTGCGCCAGAGGCCGTTCAGGCCGGCACGGACTTTTTTTCGAGCCAGAGGTCCAGCGCCGCCAGGGCGCGACGGGCCATGGCCTGCTTGCGGTCGCCGCCCTTGATCTTCATCGGCCTGCCGGTGCGCGGATTTGTGCCGGCGGCCAGCGGCGGAAACAGCCCGAAATTGACATTCATCGGCTGGAAGGTCCTGGCGTCCGCCCCGCCGGTGATATGCCAGACCAGCGCCCCGAAGGCGGTTTCCGGCGGTGGCGGCGCTAGGATAGCTCCCAATTGCTCGGCTGCCGCGAGGCGGCCGGCAAGAAGCCCGATGGCGGCGCTTTCGACATAGCCTTCCACGCCGGTGACCTGGCCGGCAAAGCGCAGATGCGGTCGCGATTTCAGGCGCAGTTGCCGGTCGAGCAGTCGCGGCGAATTGATGAAGGTGTTGCGGTGCAGTCCGCCCAGGCGGGCGAATTCCGCGTTCTGCAGGCCGGGAATGGTGCGGAAGATGCGGGCCTGCTCGCCATGGCGCAACTTGGTCTGGAAGCCGACCATATTCCACAGCGTACCCAGGGCATTGTCCTGGCGCAGCTGGACTACGGCATAAGGCTGCTGGGCGCGATGCGGATTGCACAACCCCACCGGCTTCATCGGCCCGAAGCTGAGTGTTTCGGCGCCGCGTTCCGCCATGACTTCGATAGGCAGGCAGGCCTCGAAGTAAGGCGTGGACTTCTCCCATTCCTTGAAGTCGGTTTTCTCGCCGGCAATCAGGGCGGCGACGAAGTCCCGGTACTGCTGCTCGTCCAGCGGCAGGTTGATGTAATCGGCGGTCCCGCCGCCCGGGCCTTCCTTGTCGTAGCGCGACTGCATCCAGGCGATGTCGAAATCGATCGAGTCGCGATGGACGATGGGGGCGATGGCGTCGAAAAATGCCAGCGACTCCTCGCCGGTGGCCCTGAGGATTGCTGCGCCCAGCGCTTCGGAGGTAAGGGGGCCGGTGGCGATGACGGCGAGGCCTTCTTCGGTCGGCGGCAGTTCGGTGACTTCCTCCCGCGCGATGCGGATATTGGGATGGCTCTCGAGCGCCGCCGTCACCGCATCCGAAAAGCCATGCCGGTCCACCGCCAGCGCCCCGCCTGCCGGCAGCTTGTGGGCGTCGGCCGCGCGCATGACCAGGGAACCGGCCCGCCGCATCTCCTCGTGCAGCAAGCCGACGGCATTGTTCAGCCAGTCATCGGAGCGGAAGGAATTGGAGCAGACCAGCTCGGCCAGGCCGCCGGTCTGGTGGGCGAAGGTGGGGCGGACGGGCCGCATCTCGTGCAGAATCACCTGCACCCCGGCCTCGGCCGCCTGGAAAGCGGCTTCGGACCCCGCCAGACCCCCGCCGATGACATGAATTGGCCGCATAGGGGGGCCATTTAGCAGGGAAACCGGGATCTGACTGCCTGACTAAATTCCTAACTGTGGCCGGAAGCCAACGGATACCAACTCTTTAGAGGCCAGGGCGCATAGTGACGCTGTGCGCGGATGACATTCGGGGACGCCCCCCTATATTCGAACGCGGAAGTTGAAGAGAAAAAAATGACCGAGGAACGCAAGGGCATCAGCCTGTTTCACATCGCCGTCGGCGCCGGCATTCTTGCCGTTGCAGCTGTCGGCGTCGCCGCCTTTGTGCCCCGTCGCCGCTGGACCCAGGCGGGCGAAGCGGTGAAGGGCGCGCTGGATTGGCCGGTGATCAGCGCCATCACCCTGTGGGCCGCCTCGCTCTGGAACGACGAGCCACGCGCGCCGCAGTTCAACGACCTGCGCCCATACGACGAATTCTGAGGGTGCGCCGGCTTCCCGTTCTCGCTGTCCTGCGCGAGACCTATGCCTTCGCTTTCACCCATGTCGGCGCCATCATCGGCCTGATCTGGCTGCCCATGGTGGTGATCACGGTCGGCGGCTTCTTCATCAACCAGTATTACGGCCACCATGCGCAACAGGCGCTGGCCGCAGGCGGCCTCGCCGCTGCCGGCCCGGCCCTGCTTGTCCAGTTCGGCTTCGTCCTGGCGCAGCTGCTGTTCTACGCCATGATGTATGTGTCGGTGGCGCAACTGGCGCTGGGCCAGCGCCAGGGCGGCGCGATGGTGCATTTCACTTTCGGCCTGCCGGAATGGCGCATGTTCCGCGCCTTTCTGGGATTGATGCTGCTGTTCCTCGCCGGTGTGCTGCTGCTGGGGCCGGTCACCGTCCTGCCCGCCGCGGCGGGAGCCATGACGTTGGCCCTGCTGGCGGAAGTCGCCGTGCTGCTTGTCCTCTCCGGCCTGGTCTATATCGGGGTGCGCATGGTCTTTCTGGTGCCGGCGATCGTGGTGGCCGAGCAGGGACCGGTCCTGGCGCGCGCCTGGATTCTTTCAGCGGACAATTTCTGGCGGCTGCTGGCCGTGGCGCTGGGCGCGCTGGCGCCGCTGATGCTGATGATGCTGACGGTGCTGCTGGGGGTGGTTTCAGGCTCGCTGGACCCTCATGCGCAGCAAACCGCGGAAAGCCTTTCCGCCGCCATTTCCGCCAACATGCCGCTGATCACCGGCGTGCAGTTTGTGGTGGCCCCGCTGCTGATCGGCATGGCGGTCGGCGCGAGTGTCTTTTCCTGGCGCGCACTCAGCCGCACCGATATCCGGGTCTGACGCTTCGTTGTTGCGGTTCCGGACGGAGTTGCCTGGCGACAGCGCAGGCAACCGGAAGTCAGCCGGTACGCTGTCGCGACCGGCTCCTGGAACCGCTTATTCCGCCGCTTTCAGCTTCTTCGGCGCGGCCTTGAGCAATGGCTTGAGATACGCCCCGGTATAGGAACGCGCCGCCTTCACCACATCCTCCGGCGTGCCGCTGGCAACGATCTCGCCGCCGCCATCGCCCCCTTCCGGTCCCAGATCGATGATCCAGTCCGCGGTCTTGATGACTTCGAGATTATGCTCGATCACCACGACGGTGTTGCCGGCCTCGACCAGCTCTTGCAGCACTTCCAGAAGCTTTTTCACGTCATGGAAATGCAGACCCGTGGTGGGCTCGTCCAGGATGTAGAGGGTGCGGCCGGTGGCGCGACGCGACAATTCCTTGGACAGCTTGACGCGCTGGGCCTCGCCGCCCGACAGCGTGGTGGCCTGCTGGCCGATTGCGACATAGCCCAGGCCGACGCGTTTGAGAGTCTCCAGTTTCTCGGCGATGGAAGGCACCGCCTTGAACAGCTCCGCCCCCGCCTCGACCGTCATGTCGAGCACGTCGGAAATGGAATGGTCGCGGAACTTCACCTCCAGCGTCTCGCGATTGTAGCGCTTGCCCTTGCAGACATCGCACTGGACATAGACGTCGGGGAGGAAGTGCATCTCGATCTGGATGACGCCATCGCCCTGGCAGGCTTCGCAGCGCCCGCCCTTGACGTTGAAGCTGAAGCGGCCGGGGGCATAGCCGCGCGCCTTGGACTCCGGCAGTTCGGCGAACCAGTCGCGGATGGGGGTGAAGGCGCCGGTATAGGTGGCTGGATTCGAGCGCGGTGTGCGCCCAATCGGGCTCTGGTCGATGTCGATCACCTTGTCGAGGAACTCTAGCCCCTCGATGCGGTCATGCGGCGCGGGATGCTCGCGGCTCTGGCTCAGCTTGCGCGAAGCGGCCTTGAACAGGGTTTCGATGGTGAGGGTGGACTTGCCGCCGCCGGAAACGCCGGTGACGCAGGTCAGGGTGCCCAGCGGAATCTGCGCAGTGACATTCTTGAGATTGTTGCCGCGTGCGCCCACCACTTTCAGCCAGCGGTCATGCACGGCTTTGCGGCGCCGGGACGGGATCGCGATGTTCTCGGCACCGGTGAGATATTTGCCGGTCAGGCTTTTCTTGCTGTTCATGATGTCGGCGGGGGTGCCTTCGGCAATGATGTGCCCGCCATGCACGCCCGCGCCAGGTCCCATGTCGATGACATGGTCGGCCTGGCGGATGGCGTCTTCGTCATGCTCGACCACGATGACGGTGTTGCCCATGTCGCGCAGGCCCTTGAGCGATTCCAGCAGCTTGGAATTGTCGCGCTGGTGCAGACCGATGCTGGGTTCGTCCAGCACATAGAGCACGCCGGTGAGGCCGGAGCCGATCTGCGAGGCCAGACGGATGCGCTGGCTTTCGCCTCCCGAGAGGGTGCCGGAGGCGCGCGCCAGGGTGAGATAGTCGAGACCGACATTGTTGAGGAATTTCAGCCGGGCGCGGATTTCCTTCAGGATGCGGACGGCGATTTCCTGCTGCTGTTTGTTCAGCTTCTTGTCGATACCCTGGAACCAGCCATCGGCGTCGCGGATCGACTGTTCGCAGACCTGGCCGACATGCAGGCCGCCGATCTTCACCGACAGGGCTTCGGGCTTCAGGCGATAGCCCTTGCAGACTTCGCAAGGGGCCGCAGCCTGATACTTCTCAAGTTCCTCCTGCATCCAGGCGCTGTCGGTCTCGGAATAGCGCCGGTCCATGTTGGTGATGACGCCTTCGAACGGTTTTTTGGTGTCGTAGCGGCGCATGCCGTCGTCATAGGTGAACTTGATCTCCTCCTCGCCAGAGCCATGCAGGATTACCTCCCGCACTCTCTTCGGCAGGTCCTCCCAGGGCTCGTTCATGGAGAATTTGTAGTGCCGCGCCAGCGCCTCCAGCGTCTGCAGGTAATAGGGCGAGCTGTTCTTGGCCCAGGGCGCGATGGCGCCCTTCTTCAGACTTAAAGACTCGTCGGGAACCACCAGGTCCTCGTCGAAATAATTCTGCGTCCCCAGCCCGTCGCATTCCGGGCAGGCGCCATGGGGATTGTTGAAGCTGAACAGGCGCGGTTCGATTTCCGGGATGGTGAAGCCGGAAACCGGGCAGGCGAATTTGGAGGAAAAGATCATCCGGCGCTGGCTGCCGTCCTTTTCCTTCTCGTCGGCGAATTCGGCGACCAGCAGCCCCTCGGCCAGGCCCAGCGCGGTTTCGATGGAATCGGGTAGGCGGTTGCCCAGTTCCTTCTTGACCAGGATGCGGTCCACCACGATCTCGATGTCGTGCTTGAGCTTCTTGTCCAGCGCCGGCGTGGCGGAGAGCTCGTAGTATTTGCCGTCGATCTTGGCGCGCTGGAAGCCTTTTTTCTGCAGCTCGGCCAGTTCCTTTCTGTATTCGCCCTTGCGCCCGCGCACGATGGGGGCGTTGAGATAGAGGCGCGTGCCTTCAGGCAAGGCCAGAATCCGATCGGCCATCTGGCTCACGGTCTGGCTTTCGATCGGAAGTCCGGTGGCAGGCGAGTAGGGGACCCCGACGCGGGCGAAAAGCAGGCGCAGATAGTCGTAGATTTCCGTCACCGTGCCGACGGTGGAGCGCGGGTTCTTCGAGGTGGTCTTCTGCTCTATGGAGATGGCGGGGGAGAGGCCCTCGATGTGATCGACATCGGGCTTCTGCATCAGTTCCAGGAACTGGCGGGCATAGGCCGAGAGGCTCTCGACATAGCGGCGCTGGCCCTCGGCATAGATGGTGTCGAAGGCGAGCGAGGATTTGCCGGAACCCGACAGCCCGGTCAGCACCGTCAAGGTGCCGCGCGGAATCTCGACATCGACATTCTTGAGATTGTGCTCGCGGGCGCCGCGAATGGAGATGTTTTTCAGCATGGGATTAGCGAGCGAAGCGGGCGTTCTTTTTCATGGATCGAGCCGGAAGGTGGGGTCGGAACCGGTGTTGTGCAAGGCGCAGCCGGAAGGCACCAGATTATTGGGGATTGACTCGAATCTGACCAGAACATAATAAGAACAAATATATCGGGCGCAATGCATAGTGTCGCGGCGGGCCGTAAGGTCCGGCCTTCACACGGGAAGGGTCAGTCATGGCGGGAAGCGTCAACAAGGTGATTTTGGTCGGCAATCTGGGCAAGGACCCGGAAGTGCGCCGCATGACCTCTGGCGATCCGGTGGTGAACCTGTCGGTTGCGACCTCGGAAAGCTGGCGCGACAAGGCCAGCGGCGAGCGCAAGGAAAAGACCGAATGGCACAGGGTGGTGATCTTCAACAAGAACCTGGCCGAGGTGGCTGAGAAATATCTGCGCAAGGGCTCCAAGGTCTATGTCGAAGGCCAGCTCCAGACCCGCAAATGGACTGACAAGGATGGCGCCGAGAAATATTCCACCGAAGTGGTGTTGCAGAATTTCCGCGGCGAACTCACCATGCTGGACGGCAAGGGTGACGGTTCCGGCGGCGGCGCCAGAAGCGGCGCCGGCGAGGCCCCGGCGAGTTTCCAGCGCGATGAGATGGATGACGAAATTCCCTTCTAGTGAAGCGCGACGGGCGAAGCCCGGCAAAACAGTCCAGCGGACCGTTTTGAGCGATGAACGCCGAGAGCCAAAGCGAGCGGTCGCGCGGCATAAAATTCGGTTCGAGGCCGCTCTAATCTTTCTTCCGCTTCTGCTGGCCGGTTGCGCATCTTCTTCGGGCGATCCGGTTGCCCGCATTGCCGAGCCGGCCATCGCCTCCGCCTATCGTCCGCTGCATGCGCGCATTCATCTGGGGCTGGATCATGCCGAAGGCGCCTCCGTCATCATTGCGCCCGGCATCGCCGTCACCAACCAGCACAATGAGATGATGGTGGACAAACGGTCGGTTATCGGCGCCGCGCGTCAGTCGGACCTGCTGTTCTTCCGCGTCCAGGGTGGCACCGCGCCACCCCACGCCGAGCCGGAAGCGGGGATGTCGGTCATCGCCTATGGCCAGGGCGCGAAGGCCGAATTGCGCATCGCCCATGGCGTGGTCCGCCAGATCGTCACCACGCCCGGCTTTGCCATCGCCCGCTGGTTCACTTTCGAGGGCGATGCCGGGCCGGGCTTTTCCGGCGGGCCGGTGGTGGACATGCACGGACGGCTGATCGGCATCACCTTTGCCTACAAGGAAGAGAGCGGCGGCCGAAGGCTGATTTATGCCTATGACATGGCCCGGGTTCAGGCCGAGCTGGACAACCTTTCCGCGGCTGCGCACTAGCCCCGGAAACGCAAGTCGAATCAGTGGCTTGCTGGCGCCGGAATCGCTGGCTCCGGTTCCTCGGAAATGCTAGGAATCAGACCCGTTTTTCCGCCCCTTTTCGGGGTCTTCCGAGGACCGTTTTGAGCGATATTTCCGATCCGCCTGCGGGCGACCAGCCGCCGTCCAGTGGCCTGCCCGCGATCCCGGTCGCCATCGAAGACGAGCTGAAGAAATCCTATCTCGATTACGCCATGAGCGTGATCGTCAGCCGCGCGCTGCCCGATGCGCGCGACGGCCTGAAGCCGGTGCATCGCCGGATTCTTTTCTCGATGCACGAAAGCGGCTACACGCCCGACAAGGCCTATCGCAAGTGCGCCCGCATCACCGGCGACACGATGGGCAAGTACCATCCGCACGGCAACCTGGCGATCTATGACGCGCTGGTACGGCTGGCGCAGGATTTTTCCATGCGCCTGCCGCTGGTCGACGGCCAGGGCAATTTCGGCAGCGTCGATGGCGATCCGCCCGCGGCCGAACGCTACACCGAGGCGCGGCTGGCCAAATCCGCTATGTCTCTGCTCGATGACCTTGACAAGGACACGGTCGAGTTCCGCGAGAATTACGATGGCAGCGAGCAGGAGCCGGTGGTGCTGCCGGCGCGCTTTCCCAATGTGCTGGTCAATGGTTCGGCCGGCATCGCCGTCGGCATGGCCACCAACATCCCGCCGCACAATCTGGGCGAGGTGATTGACGCCTGTCTCGCCTATATCGAGGACCCCGCCATCAACCTGGAGGCGCTGACCGAAATCGTGCCGGGGCCGGATTTTCCCACCGGCGGCCTGATCATCGGCAAGCAGGCGGCGCGCGGCGCCCTGGCGCGCGGACGCGGCAGCGTGCTGATGCGCGCCCGCTGCGCGATCGAGGAAATCCGCAAGGACCGCGAAGCCATCATCGTCACCGAAATCCCCTATATGGTGAACAAGGCGGTGCTGCAGGAGCGCATCGCCGAGCTGGTGCGCGACAAGCGGGTTGAAGGCATTTCCGACATCCGCGACGAAAGCGACCGCCACGGTATGCGGGTGGTGATCGAGCTCAAGCGCGACGCATCGGGCGAGGTGGTGCTGAACCAGCTTTACCGCTTCAGCCAGCTGCAGCAGAGCTTCGGCGTCAACATGCTGGCGCTGAATGACGGCCGCCCGCAGCAGATGAACCTGAAGGAGTTCATCGCCGCCTTTGTCGGGTTCCGCGAGGAAGTGGTTACCCGTCGCACCAAGTTCGAGCTCAACAAGGCGCGCGACCGTGGACATGTCCTGGTCGGCCTGGCGGTGGCGGTGGCCAATATCGACGAGGTTATTCGCCTGATCCGCGCCGCGCCGGACGCGGCCACCGCCCGCGAGCAGTTGATGGCG
>CAZNGO010000002.1:0-42266 GCA_964572805.1 uncultured Rhizobium sp.
AATGACGTTGATCTTGGTCTTGAGCGGCTCCAGCGGCTGCAGCGTCTTGCTCAGCACCATGTCGGCGCCCTCGCCCGTGGCGCTCCAGTGATCCTCATGGATGCCGCAGCCGAAAAAGACCACGCCGAAGCGCTTGGGGAAATTGCCGGCCTCGTCGGCCAGCGCGTTCACCGATTCCAGCCAGGGCAGCGCCATGGCGCAACCGGTTCCCTTCAGCACGGCACGGCGGGAAAATCCGGAAGAAGACTTTGTCGGACACATCACTGTGCTCCCTTCTGGAAAGTGATCTTGTGCATGGCGGTATTGGCGGGGGCCTGCGAAGCCGTCATCGCCGGGGCGCGGCGGTCGCGGAATTGCGGGCTGAGGACGATGGTCTCGACCAGGGCGCGGAAGCGATAATTATCCTTTTTGAGGTTCGCCTTCATCTTGTCGATCAGCGCCTCATCCGAGAGCTGCAGCGAGCGGCCCAGCGCGAAGGCCAGCAGCCTGCGGCTGATGCTGTCGATGAAGACATCCTGGCGGTTGGCCCTGATGAAATCCTTCAGCCCCGAAACGCCGTCCCCCTGCGCGCCGAAATAGGTGAAGCTGGTGTCCACAGGGCGGCCGGCCAGGTCGGTCTTGCGCGCATCGCCCACCGGCCCGAAGTTTTCGAAGGCCAGGCCGAGGGGATCGAACTTGGCATGGCAGGCGGCGCAGAGCGGGTTGGCGCGGTGCTGCGCCAGGGCGTCACGCACCGGCAGGTCCATCTTGGCCTCGTCGCTGGGCAGTTCCGGCACCACCGGCGGCGGCGGCGGAATGCGGATGCCCAGCACCCGCTCCACCAGCCAGGCGCCGCGCTTGACCGGGCTGGTGCGCAGGCCAGGCGAGTTCTGGGTCAGGAACACCGCCATCGGCAGCAAGCCGCCGCGATTGTAGCGGGAGGCATTGTCCACCCGCACCCAATTGTCGTTGCCGCCGCTGACCGCGGGCATGCCGTAATGCGCCGCCAGCACCGGATTGACGAAGGTGTAGTCGCCATAGATCAGGTCGGTGACGGGGCGGTCATGGCTGATCGTGTCCTGCATGAAGTGGATCGGCTCCTGGAACATCGCCTCGCGCAGATCGTCGTTGAAAGTGGGGAAGCGCTCGCGGTCCACCGAATTGTTGGTCTCGAATTGGCGGAAGCCCAGCCAGTTGCCGGTGAACTCGGTTGCCAGGCCTTTCACCCGGTCGTCCTTCAGCATGCGGCGGGTTTCGGCCAGCAGCACTTTGGGATTGTTCAGGTTGCCGGAGCGGCGCATCAGTTCGGCGTCCGGCATCGAGGTCCAGAGGAAATAGCTGAGGCGGCTGGCCAGGCTGACGCCGGACAGCGGCTGGGCAGTGTAGCCAAGATTCGCCTTCGCCGACGCCACTTTCCCGCTGCCGAGGTCGAAGCGGTAGAGGAAGTCGGGCGCCATCAGGATGCCGACGATGGAATCACGGATGGCGTCTTCATGGCTGAGCTGGTTCTTGTCGCGCAGCGTCTTGTAATAGGTGACGAGGTTGGCTTTTTCCGCCGCGCTCAGCGGGCGACGCCAGGCCTGCGCGGCGAAGCGGGCCAGCGCCGCGATCTGCACCGGCTCGGCGGCAATGCGCGACTTCTCGACCCGTCGAAGCGTCGCGTCGATCAAGTTGAAATGCCAGCGTATCGCGGCAGGCGCGACGGGATCGTTGTGCGGATCGGCCGCCGCAAGGGCAAGATACTTGTCGCGCATCTCCTGGATCACCACTGAATCGGTGACCGCATGGCCGACCGGACGTGGCGAGCCGCCCTCGGCGCCTTTGCCGTTCACTTCGCCGCTCTGGTTGAAATAGAACTGCGTCCAGGTATTGGCGGTCTGGCTGGCGGCGAAATCAAACTCGTTCCACAGCCGATCCAGCGCCTTGCGGCCCTTCGCGTCCAGGATCAGCTGCTGCAGAGCAGTGTCGTCGCGGTAATAGCCTCCGCTATTGTGATAGCCGGCGGATAGCAGGCGCCCCTGGTCCTCGGAATTGTCGGGCCAGTAGCGGCCGCGCTCGCTGACATAGAAGACATCCGGGAAGACCGAGGCGAGACGGGTGAAGGCCTTCTGGTACGCTGCCTTTAGCCCGGTGGGATAGATCAGGTCGGCATCACCGGCCTGGGCGTTGGCCATGATGACGGCCCAGCGCGGCGAGGCGTCGGCATGCAGGCCGGGAAATTTCGGCACCTCCAGTATTTGCGGTGCCGGCTCGGTGTCGGCGCGCAAAGCGGCGGGATCACTGCCCCGGTGGCTCTGGGCATATTCCTCAAGCCGGTAATTGTGCAGCGGTTGGGCCTGGCCCGGCAGGCCCTTCACTTTCGGCGAGGCGAATTGCATGGCGGTGTCGCTGCGAAGCTTCTGCACCCAGTCGCGCATCGCCACGGTCTGTGTCTGGATGGCAGCGACGTCACCGCCCGGCGCCGGCAACGCGTTCCACATGCCTTGCAGCTTGGCCACCGGGCCGATGGCGTTCTTATCGTGCAGGATGCCCCAGACCATCGGCAGGTATTTTGCGCTGAGCTTCATCTGCGCGCCGATGGAAGCCAGCGTCGCCTTGGGCTGGCCCAGTTCGGCGCGATAGCGATAGCGCCAGGACGCCTCGAAATATTTGGCATAGTCGGTGGGCTGCGCCTTGTAGAAGCCGATGATCTGCTGGATGACGTATTTCTCGCGGTCGGTTTCCGCCTGCATGAGATACGGCGCGAACTCAAAGCCTTCCGGCACCAGATACATGTCGTCGGCGACGGCACGGGCCGCCTGCAGATACTTGTTCAGCAGCGCCGGCGACATGGTCAGCGTCTCGCCGGAATTGTCGAAGCCGGCGGTGTTGGCGGGATCGACCGGGAACTGCTTCGCCGGCCGGATGTCCTGGCCGGTCAGGTCGCGAATGGTGTCGTCATATTCGGCGTTGCTGAGGCGGCGGGCCAGCACGACGCCCGGATCGCCGGCATGGCGGCGCAATTCGTCGGCCTTTACCGAATGCACCCAGGCGACGATCTGGTCGGCCAGCTCCTGCGGCGGCGGCGCCATCGGCTTGGGCGGCATTTCCTTGTTGGCCAGGCGGTCGGCGGCCAGCGACCAGCGGGCAAATTCCGCCGTCACTTCATCCAGCGAGTTGAATGATTTGAAATCCAGGCCGCCCGCCGGCGTCTTGCCGGAATGGCAGCCGGCGCAATATTTGCCGACAAAGGGCTGCACCGTGTCGTGAAACTGCCTGTCCAGCGGCGCCTCGGCCGCGAAAGCGGGCATGGCGGCACAGACAAAAAGCACGGCAAGCAGCGATTTCATCAGCGACTCTATGTGTATGTCTGGGGCTGCCGCCGGCGCGGCATTTCCCACGACAAGCACTCTATAACAAAGTCCCGCCTGAGGGGGCGATTATCGATTGCATCCTCGTTTTTGTGCGATGCAGCAATGTTACCGCCGCCAGCGAGCGGCAGATATGCTGAACCACGCCGATCTGTCGCATTCCGAGGATGCACGCGCCACCTCCTTGAGCTGGCTCGGAACTGGGAAGTTCTAGCGGAACAGGTTGAGCACAAGTATTTCGCTAAAGCCTAAATTGGATGCCGGCCCGTTCCGAGTGCGCCTTCACGATCCGCCGCCGTAGCGATGGAAATACGTCGGCGCTGAGGTCCGCCAAATGACCGCTTTTGACCCAAAGCGGACATTGCCAGCGGCGCATATACCCATATTTCCGACGCGAATTTCGCAACTGTCCCACCAGTTTTGTCGCTCGAGAGCGGATCTTATAGGGTTTGCTGCCTGTCACTTGGGGGACCCATGAAGTCGCTGGCAATTGTATTCTCGTGTTTCTGCTGGGCTACTTGTGCCGTTCTTATGCTGGCGGCGACGCCGTTGGCCGATGCCGCCGCGCCCAATCCGCTCTATGCCGGATTCCTGGCGCCGCCCGACAATACAAAACCTATGTTTCGCTGGTGGTGGTTCGGCCCGGCGGTGGAAAAACCGGAGATCCTGCGCGAGCTGAGCCAGATGAAGGCCGATGGCGTGGGCGGCGCCGAAATGGCGTTCGTCTATCCCGAAACGCTGGACGATCCATCGAAGAATCTGGTCAACGAAACCTTTGTCGGGCCCGCCATGCTGGACAATGTCCGCTATGCGCAGGAACAGGCGCGCCTGTTGGGCTTGCGCATCGATGTGACGCTGGGTTCGGGCTGGCCCTATGGCGGCCCCGCCACGCCGCTGCGCGAAGCGGCGGGCAAGTTGAAGACGCTAGAAGTCGCGGTGCCCGCCGGTGCCACCAGCGTTGCCATGCCGCCAGTGGAAGAGGGCGATTACGCCATCGCCTCCGATCTGGCCGATGGCGTGCCTGGCAAATGGGACGCGGCCTCGGCCAAACCTTTTTCCGGTTCCTTCGCGGCGTCGGCCGCGCCGCGCGTGGCGCTGTTCTTCATCGGTGGCCACACCCGCCAGACGGTCAAGCGCGCGTCGGTAGGCGCCGAAGGCTGGGTACTCGATCCATTCAGCAAGGCGGCGACCGATACCCACCTGAAGGCGGTGGGCGAGCCTTTGCTCAGCGCCTTCGGCGCCACGCCGCCCTATGCCATTTTCTCGGATTCGCTTGAGGCGTATGGCGCGGACTGGACGCCCGATCTGCCCGCACAATTTCGCGCCCGCCGGGGCTACGATCTTGTCGCGCGCCTGCCCGAACTGGTTGCGGGCGGCACGTCGGTCGCCGAGAATGTGCGCCATGACTGGGGCCGCACCCTGACCGAGCTGGTGAACGAAGCCTATCTGAAGCCGGTCACCGACTTCGCCCATGCCCATAACACGCGCTTCCGCTCCCAGACCTATGGCGAACCGGCGGTGACGCTGTCGAGCCAGAACATTCCCGATCTGGCGGAAGGCGAAGCCCCGCAATGGCGCGAGTTCAGCACCTTGCGCTGGGCGACATCGGGCAATCATGTTTTCGGCCACACCGTGACCTCGGCGGAAACCTTTACCTGGCTGCATTCGCCCGTGTTCCGCGCCACGCCGCTGGACATGAAGGTGGAAGTGGACCGCCATTTCCTGATCGGCACCAACCAGGTGATCGGCCATGGCTGGCCCTATTCGGCTCCCGCTGCCGGAGAGCCGGGCTGGAGCCTGTATGCCGCCGCGGTGTTCAACGATCACAATCCCTGGCATCCTGTGATGCCTGCGGTGGCGCGTTATATCCAGCGCATCAGCCACATGCTGCGCCAAGGCAAGCCCGCCAACCAGGTGGCGGTGCTGCTGCCCACCGACGACGCCTGGGCGGGCTTCATGCCCGGCCATGTCACCGTGACCGGTCTGATGCCCAAGCTGGTCTCGCCGCAATTCATGGCTTCGATCCTGGATGGCGGCTACAATATCGATTACATCGACGCCGATGCGATCAAGGCGGTGGGAATCCACTATCCGCTGCTGGTGCTGCCGCCCACCGATCGCATTCCCCTAGCGACGCTTCAGGCGATTGACCGCTATGTCGCGAACGGCGGCAAAGTGGTGGCAGTGGGACGTGCGCCGTCGCTGGACGATGCAGGCCAAGTCGGTGCCGGCCTGCTGGCGTTGTCGCACAAGCTGTTTTCACGCCAGGCCGGAACGCTGGTGGATGTGGGCGGCCTGACTGGGGCGCTGAACCATATGCTGACGCCCGACCTACAGATGACGGGCGGGCCAGGCGCCATCGGCTTCATTCGCCGTAAGCTGACGCGTGGCGATATCTATTTCATCGCCAACACCTCCAATACGCCGGTCGCCGCGCATATTCGCCTGGCCAGCGCCTTTGCCGACGGCCAACAATGGGATCCAGACAGCGGCGTAGCCACGGCCGCCGCCCGCGCCATGGATCTGCAACTGGCGCCCTATGAAAGCCGGCTGTTCGTGTTCGGCGCCGGAGCGGCCAAACCGGCGGCCACATCATCGAGGGTGCTGGCCGATCTTGGCATGGACTGGCGTGTGCGCTTCACCGGCACGGGCCGCAGCGTGCAAGAACAAGTGCCCGCCGACTGGACCGCCGATCCGGCGACCCGCACCTATTCCGGCGAGGCGGTGTATGAAAAATCCTTCGATCTTTCCGCCGCGCCCGCCCATGCCTGGCTTGCGGTGGAAGGCGGTAGCCCAGAAGCCGTGAATATTTCCGACCTGGGCCGTACCAATCCCGGCACGCGCGCCTTCTACGATCCGCCGGTGCGCGAGGCGGCGCTGGTGCTGGTGAACGGCAAGAAGGCGGGCGCGCTGTGGCATCCGCCCTATCGGTTGGATGTCGGCAGGCTGCTGCATGCAGGCCGCAACCGCATCGCGATCAAGGTCTACAACACCGCGATCAATGCCTGGGCCGCGCTGCCGCCGCGCGACTACAAGCCCTTGATCGCCCAATATGGCGACCGCTTCCATATGCAGGATCTGGACAAGGTCAAGCCCGTGCCGTCAGGCCTCCTGGGCAAGGTTGTCCTGCAGGGCGGCTAGGCGTCCATCGTGTCGTGGAAGCGGGTCAGGTCGACCACGCGCTGTCCGTGCGGGCCGCGCAGTCGCTGGCGGGAACTAACGCCTAGCAAATCCTCAGGTGTGCTTGCTGTACAATGACGCAATGTCCGCTTTTGACGCAAAGCGGACAAAGCCGACATTCAGGGTCAATATTTGCGCCCTGGTTAGTATGGACCAGAGCGGCGAAATCTGCTTATCGGGACCGACCTGAACACGCGTTTGCAAGGCTGCACATACCAATGCGCGGCGACGAGAAATTATATTCACAAAATTGTTGGACCTGTGTTGGTATTTCTAAATTACGTTTTGAAAACGCATGTGGAAACAACTAGATAGCCGTAGATTTGGATTCCCACCTGCGCACCATCCTTCGCGGCGAAGCCGAGAAGTATGCTGTCCTCCGAAGCCCTGGCGAAGGAAGACCGGCGATGCTTCGCCGCTTCGGGTGGCGGGCCTGCTCAAGTCTTTCGTGATCTGCGCGCACCGATGCGGGATTATCCGTACATGGGCACTCCGCAACCACATTCCCGGCAAGGTACCCTTGCCGTCGCGGTAACGCCGTGCGGCCTAAACATTCCGACATGGTGTTGGCAAAGTATCTGCGACGAATTGAGAAACGCAGTTTTCGACAAAAATGCGCCGCGGAACCGCGGGCTGGCAGAAACATCTCCCGCCCAAATCTGCCAGAATCGTCCCAGCGCCAGCCTGAGGGAGCGCGGATACCGCGCCGCGTGACGTCATGATTTCAGTCTTTATCCGCCGCCCCATCGCCACCACCCTGCTGGGCGCGGGCCTCGCCCTGGCCGGCTTCGGCGCCCTGGCGCTGCTGCCGGTGTCGCCGATGCCCAACACCGACCTGCCAACAATCAGCGTCTCGGCAAACATGTCGGGCGCCAGCCCCGCCACCATGTCCTCCTCGGTGGCCACGCCGCTGGAGCGGCATCTGCGCGCCATCGCCTCGGTCAACGAGATGACCTCGCGCTCCAGCGTCGGCAGCACCCAGATCACGCTGCAGTTCGACATCAGCCGCAATATAGACGGCGCCCTGCGCGACGTGCAGGCGGCGATCCAGGCTGCAATGCCGGACCTGCCGACCTCGATCCGCAATCCACCCCAGGCGCGCAAGTTCAACCCCGCCGCCTCGCCGATCCTGATCCTGGCGCTGACATCTTCCACCCTGTCGCCGGCGGGAATCTATGACGAGGCCTCCAACATCGTGCAGCAGCGGCTGTCGCAGATTCAGGGCGTCGGCGACGCCACCCCGGCGGGGGCCACCGCGCCGGCCGTGAGGGTGGAGCTGAATCCGCTGCCGGTTTTCAAGTACGGCATCAACCTCAACACCATCAAGCAGGCGATTTCCTCAGCCAATGCCGGCGCCAACAGCCCCAAGGGCGCACTGGAGGACGGGGGCCAGCGCATCCAGGTCTATTCCAACGACAACGCCAGCAGCGCCAAGGATTTCTCCGACCTGATCGTCGCCTACCGCAACAATTCGCCGGTGCGCCTGTCCGATGTCGCCGAGGTCTATGACGGCCAGGAAAACGTCAAGAACATGGGCATGGCCAACGGCAAGCCGGCGGTGCTGGTGCCCATCACCCAGCAGCCCGGCAGCAATGTCATCGAGGTGGTGGACCGCATCAAGGCGGTGCTGCCCGAACTGCAGAAATCGCTGCCCGACGCCATTGACCCGATCCTGATCGTGCAGGACCCCACCGTCTCGATCCGCAATTCCGTGCATGACGTGGAGATGACGCTGATCCTTTCCACCCTGCTGGTGGTGCTGGTGGTCTATTTCTTCCTGCGCAATCTGCGCGCCACCCTGGTGCCGGCGGTCTCGGTGCCGCTGGCCTTGCTGGGCACCTTCTGCGGCATGTTGGCGATGGGCTATAGCCTGAACAATTTCTCGCTGATGGCGCTGACCATCTCCACCGGCTTCGTGGTGGACGACACTATCGTGGTGCTGGAGAACGCCACCCGCCACATGGAGGAAGGCCGCCCCAAGCTGGAGGCCGCCCTGCTCGGCACCAGCGAAGTGGGCTTTACCGTTGTCTCCATGAGTATTTCATTGGTGGCAGTGTTCCTGCCGATCCTCTTCATGCCCGGCATCGTCGGCAAGATCTTCCACGAATTCGCCCTCACCCTGACGCTGGCGATCTTCATGTCGCTGGTGGTCTCGCTCACCATAACGCCGATGATGTGCGCCCACCTGCCCTTCGGCGCGCATGAGGAGGACACCGTCATCACCCGCACCTCCCGCCGGGTGCTGGACGCCTGCCAGGATTTTTACGCGCGCACCCTGTCCTGGTCGCTCAACAATCCCAAGACGATCATGGTCAGCCTGGCACTGACGGTACTGCTCAACCTCTATCTCTGGACCATCATGCCCAGCGGCTTTTTCCCCCAGGCCGATGAGGGACGCCTCAATGGCAGCATCCGCGGCGACCAGACCGCCTCATTCACCTCGATGCAGCCGAAATTCACCAAATTCATGAACATCATCCGCCAGGATCCGGCGGTGCAGACCGTGGCCGGCACGCTCAACAACAACAGCGGCAATCTCTACATCACCCTCAAGCCGCCGGCCGAGCGCGGCCATGTTACCAGCGACGAGGTCCGTACCCGGCTGATGCCGAAATTCGATTCCATCGACGGCGCCCGTGCCTTCCTCAATTCCGTCAGCGCCACCCAGGTGCGGGCTGGCGGACGCCAGGGCACCGGCAACTACCAGTACACGCTGCAGGCAGACTCGGTCGAAGACCTCAACGAATGGATGCCCAAGATCGAGCAGGCGCTGCAGAACGTGCCGGAGATCGATTCCGTCGATCCCGATATCCAGCCGGGCGGGCTGCAGATGATGCTGAAAATCGACCGCGGCACCGCAGCCCGCATGGGCATCGCCACCAATCTGATCACCCAGACGCTGCAGAATCTGTTCAGCCAGGGCTCGGTCTCGACCATCTACAAGGACAAAAACCAGTACCGGGTCATCATGGAAGTGGCGCCGGGCTTCTGGGAAAGCCCGGAGTCGCTGCGCAAGGTCTATGTCTCGACTTCCGGCAACATCTCCGCCAGCCAGGCCGCCGCCGGCAGTGTCGTCGTCGCTACCTCGGCCGCCGGCGCCGGCGCCAGCGTTCTGGATGCCGAGGCGGCGGACGCCATCCGCAATCAGCAGAACAATGCGATCACCAGCACCGGGCGCGGCGGCGGCTCAACCAGCGCCGCAGTCTCCACCCGCCAGGAAACCATGGTGCCGCTCTCGACCTTTGTCAGTATGTCGCCAGGCCTGACGCCGCTTTCGGTAAACCACCAGGGCGTCTTTGTCGCCGGCACCTTCTCCTACAACGTGCCGGAGGGGGTTTCGCTTGGCCAGGCCACCGACGCCATAAACCGCACTATGGCGGCGATCCATGTTCCGATTTCGGTGCATGGCGATTTTGCCGGCACCGCCGCGCTTGCCAATTCCACCGCCAGCAGCCTGCCGGTGCTGATTCTGGAAGCGATGGTGGTGATCTACATTGTGCTGGGCATACTGTACGAAAGCTACATCCACCCCCTCACCATCCTCTCGACCCTGCCCTCGGCCGGCGTCGGTGCCCTGATGGCGCTTCTGGTCTTCCACATCCAGTTCAGCCTGATCGCCTTCATCGGCGTCATGCTGCTGATAGGCGTGGTCAAGAAGAACGCCATCATGATGATCGACTTCGCCGTCGTGGCACAGCGCCAGGACAACATGTCGCCGCGTGACGCCATCTATCATGCCTCGCTGCTGCGCTTCCGCCCCATCATGATGACCACAATGAGCGCCATCCTGGGGGCGCTGCCGTTGGCCATCGGCATCGGTGAGGGCTATGAACTGCGCCAGCCGCTGGGCGTCTCGATCCTGGGCGGGCTATTCATCAGCCAGATCCTCACCCTCTATACCACGCCGGTGATCTATCTCTATCTCGACCATTTCGGCGAATGGTGCGTGCGGACCTGGCACCGCTATTACGGCGCCCTGGTCGGCCACAATGCACCGCCGGCGGCGACGCCCGCCGAATAATCACTCGTACCGCAGGGCGCGGATCGGATTGGCGCGGGCGGTGAGCCAAGTATGGACGATCACCGTCACCCATGCCACCACCAGCGCCACTAGGCCCGCGCCCAGGAAATAGAGCGGGTTCAGGGTGATTCGGTAGGCATAGCCCGTCAGCCAGTCGCGCAGGTAATACCAGGCCACCGGCCAGGCGATCAGGTTGGCCACCAGTACGGGAATCGAGAACTGCCACAGCAGCAGCCAGACGATGTCGCCGGTGCGGGCGCCGAAGACCTTGCGGACGCCGATCTCCCGTGTCCGACGTTCGGCGGTGAAGCTGGCCAGGCCGAACAGGCCGAGGCAGGCGATGAAGATGGCGATGCCAACAAAGAGCGCGAAGATGGTGTTCTCCCGCTCATCCGCGACGAACAGCTTGTCGAAGCTCTCATCCTGGAAGCGGCGCTGGACCACAGCGGTCGGCACGAAACGCTTCCAGGTCCGGTCAATCGCGACAAGGGCGGCCTGGGTCTGGCCCGGCCTGGCCCGGACTGTGATGGAGCGAATGGCATTGGGATTGTAGAAGAACATGAAGGGCGACATGGCGCTTTGCATGCCGTCGAAATTGGTGTCGCCGATCACGCCGACCACGGTGATGTGGCCCTGCTGTTCCAGGGTAAGGACATGGCCGATCGCCTGCTGCGGGGTGAAGCCCATCAGCCGAGCCGCGGCGGCGTTGATCAGGATATTGCGGTTGGCGGGCGGCGTCGGCGGGGGCGGCGGCGGCTTTGTCGGGTCCGGCGGCGGCGGGGGCGGCGGTGCGTCCAGGCCCATCTGGCGGGAAAAATTGCGTCCTGCCAGCTGCTTGATCCCATAGACCTTGGTGAAATCGGCATTGATGTTGATAACGCGAAGGACAAACTTCTCGGTCTTTTCTGGCAAGCTGACGCTCGCGATATTGATGTTGCCGTCGAACGGCGTTGCGCTGGACCTGCCCACGCCTTCGATCGCCGGATCTGCCGCCAAGGTCTGGGCCAGGCTTTCGATGCTGGTCGCCGCATTCTGTATCGGCCCGTTGGCGGTCAACACGATCAGATTGTGGCGGTCAAAGCCGAGGTCGACCTGCCTTGCATAGCGAATCTGGGCGAACATCACGATCATGCTGATGCCCAGTCCGATCGAGATGGCGAATTGCAGCACCACCAGGGTGCTGCGAAAAAGACCTGAACCGCCGATGCCGGAAACGGCGGTTCCCAGCCGGGCGGCAGGGCGAAAGCCCGACAGCAGCAGTGCCGGGTAAAGCCCGCCCAGCAGCCCCGCCCCGACGGCAATGGCGAGGATGGCCAGGGCGAACTGCCAGTCGGTCCAAAGGTCGAAGGTGATAGGCCGGGCAAGAAACGAATTGTAGGAGGGCAGCAGCAACTCGACGATGCCGACGGCCAACGCCAGCGCCACCAGGGCGGTCAGGATCGATTCGCCCATGAATTGCACCACCAGCTGGCCGCGCCGGGCGCCCATCACCTTGCGCAGGGCGATCTCGCGCGCCCGCACCGCCGCACGCGCCGTCGCCAAATTCATGTAGTTGAAGCAGGCGATCAGCAGCAGCACCGCAACGGCGGCGAAGGTATAGGTCACCGACAGGCGGCCTTTCTCGGTCTCGCCAAAGGGCGCCAGATGGATGCCATGGAAGGGCGTCAGATGCAGCGCGAGAATCTGGCTGCCCTTCATGTTGATGTTCATCATCTTCTTGACGTCAATATGGCGGTCCAGCATGCCGACGAGCTTGGTGCGCACCTTATCGGGATCAGCGCCCGGGGCCAGTTTGACATAGCCAGTACCCTGCACGTTCAGCCAGGAAGTGAGCCGTGCCGCAGGCGGCATCGTATCGGCCTTGGAAGTGTTGGGCATGATCAAATCAAGCCCGGGGGCGACGGTCAGATGCGTGTTGTGCGGCAGGTCGCGCAGCACGCCCGTCACCACCAGCGCATTCGCACCGGCCATCACGGTCTTGCCGATGGGATCGGCCGAGCCGAAGAACTTCTTGGCCGTCGCCTCGGAAACGACCACGGATTCCGGCTTGGCCAGCACGGTCGCAGGGTTGCCCCGCACCAACGGCAGCTTGATCACCTGGAAAAAGTTGGGATCGACAGATTGGATTGTGATGGGAAACTGACGGTCGCCGACTTGGGCGGTGAAGTTGAACGGGATGACGTGGGTGTGGGCGACAACTTCGGGAAACTCCGCATGCATTGTCGGCACGACCGGCCATGGCGTCACCGGGAAAAAATCGGGATCCCGTCCCGGTGCGCTGAAGGTGGATTCGACGCGATAGAGATTTTCGCTGTCGGGAATCCAGCGGTCCCAGGACAGCTCATCACGCAAATAGAGCAGGATGAAGATGGCGCAGGCCAGGCCAACCGCCAAGCCGGCGATATTGATGAAGCCATAGAGCTTGTGCCGCACCAGATTGCGCCACGCCGTGATGAGATAGTTGCGGATCATGCCCGTTAACCCCTCTGGCCCGGCGGAACCCTTTCAGGGTTTCATCCGCCTGTCGAGGGCACCTTCCAGAATGACGGCATATCTTTTTTTGTCGCCGACGCGACAGAAATCGCATCGGCCCCCGTTTGCCCTTTTTTGGACAGAATCCCGTAAACCAGCCGCAATACCTTTTCCTTCGCAGCTGCATCCAGATTGTCAAAGCTCTGGCTGGCGATCATGTAGCTGAGCGGATAGCGGAACAGGCGCGTTTTCAGGTCGAACTGGCGCAGGCTCCGCCCTTGTGCGTCGCGCGGGCCGCTGTATTCGAACTCCTTGGCGAAGTCTGAACTGCCGCTTACCGGCGAAGGCAGCGCCACCGCGTCCTTGAAGGTCATGTAGTCCGCCAACTCTTGGATCGAAGCGTCGAGATCCTCCTGGGTGGCGCGCAATTGCGGCTTCACCTGCGGATTGTCCAGGCCCTTCACCTGCGCATTGATTTGCGTCACCAGATTCACGAAGCCAGACTGGTGCTCCAGCGTCAGCAGCGAGACGATGTCGCTGCCGGGTTCTAGATAGCGCGCCGCCGCAATGCGATCCGAAATGCCGGCAAGGTTCAGCCCGCCCGGCGGCACGGTCAACGGGTCGGCGGGATCAAGGGTGATATTGCCCCGATGATGCATGGCGCCGGTCTGGCCGGTGACATACCAGCCGCCATAGCGCTCCTCGAACGGGGTGCGGTCGTCGGTGAGGCGAAAGACATGGGCGGGATCGATGTTGAAGGGCTTGCCGTCCGGGCCGGTGTCCATGTTGGCCACCATCAGACCGGGCGCCCAGCGGCTGGCAAAACCATGGCAGACGATGCAATCGCCGGTCTTGCGTTCGAAACGCGGCTTGTCGGCTTTGGCGGTATTCAGGACGTAAAAAGCGACGCCGCTGTCGCGATCGGCCGCCATCACCTCGATCAGCTTGCCATCCAGCACCGTGCCCAGGGCGGCGTCGTCCTGGTAATATATGGCGCGCGGCGTCTTCGGCGCGATGTGCTCGATCTGCAGGCTCGAAGCGGAAAAGATCAGCAATTGGGAAGCGCGCGGAATATGCAGCGCCGCCAGCAGGCCGGGGACATAGCCATGGCCGTCTTCGGCGAAAGGCAGCGTCGCCGTGCCGGCATCCAGTTGCCGCTGCAGCGCCTCGACGACATTGCTGGGCGGCGGCTCCTGCGCCCGGGATACGCCGATGGCGAGCACGGCCATGCCGGCAAGGGCGGCCAGAATGCGGATTTTGCTCATGGCGGCAAAGCTATTGCCCCGCCCGCCGGAAGGCAAACAACCGCTTGTCGCAAGCCGGGCAAAGGTCCGTCAGCCGGCCAGTTTCTTCTCTTTCGCGAAATGGCTGAGTCCCAGCCAGGTCTGCATTCCCGCCGCCAGCTTGCGGTCACCGGTCAGGGCCATGCGGCCTGTGGCTTTCGCCGCCGCCACGCTGTCCAGCCCCATCCAGATCGCCGCCATGGTGCGCAGGTCGGTGGCGACGTAGAGATCGACTTCGAATCCTGGATCCACCGCGCACAGATCGACGCCGCTTTTCGGTTCGGCCAGCAGCCAGAAATCGCGCTTCGCCCTGGGCTGGTCGGTATAACGGAAGGCGATGACGCTGCGCCGTGGCGGCAGTGGCGCGAGGTTGAGGTTGCGGCGCATATCCCACATCAGCAGCGAGACATCGAGCTGCTCCAGCGTTGGCGCAGTCTCGATCCAGCGATGACCCCAGTTGCCCAGCGCCATGATCACCGGCCCCAGCTCACGGCCCGAATCCGTCAGGCGATAGTCGAATACCCCCGCCTCGCCTTTCGCGCGCGCGGGTGATGATGCCGGCGGCTTCCAGCTCTTTCAGCCGCTGCGACAGCAGTGCCGGTGACATGCGCGGCACCCCGCGGCGCAGATCGTTGAAGCGGGTCGAACCACAGACCATCTCGCGCAGCACCAGCACGGTCCAGCGCTTGCAGAGGATTTCCGCCGCCATCGCCACCGGGCAGAACTGCTGATAGCTGCCTTCCGCCATTTTCGTCTCCATCAAGGGCGGGCAGAATAATGGCTGGCGCGTCCACCTCCTAGTACAGTTTCTGTATCTGGAAGGTTCACTTTCTGAACTGGCGGCGGCCGGCCAGCGCGGCCATATCCGGCTCCGACAACCACTGGAGCAAACCATGCTGACCCAACTGACCCGCCTCAATGACCTCGGGACCGAGGCTCTCGCCAATTTCAGTCCGGTCAAAAGCCGCCAGCGCGCGGCCTGGAGTTCGGGCGACTATGCCGTGATCGGTACCACCCTGCAGATCGTGGGCGAGACCCTGTGCGAGGCCCTCGACGTGCGCAGCGGCCAGGGCCTGCTGGACGTCGCCGCCGGCAATGGCAATGCCGCCCTGGCTGCCGCGCGGCGCGGCCTAGTCGTCACCGCCAGCGATTATGTTCCAGCCCTCCTGGAGCGCGCCGCGCTGCGCGCCGAGGCCGACGGGCTCGATCTGGAATGCGTCCTGGCCGACGCCGAGACCCTGCCCTTCCCCGATGCCTCGTTCGATGTGGTGACCTCGACTTTCGGCGCCATGTTCACGCCCGACCATGAAAAGCCGGCGCGGGAGATGCTGCGAGTCTGCCGCCCCGGAGGCAAGATCGGCCTGGCCAACTGGACGCCAGACAGCTTCATCGGTGAACTGTTCGAGCTAATCGGCCGCCACGTCCCGCCGCCGCCGGGCCTTAAATCGCCGGCGCTGTGGGGCACCGTGGAGCATCTCGAAGCACTGTTCGCCGGCGCCGCGGTGACAGTGACAAGACGGGAGTTCAACTTCCGCTACCGTTCCGCCGCCCACTGGATCGAAACCTTCCGCAGCTGGTACGGCCCGGTGCTGAAGGCCTTCGAAGCGCTGCCGCCGGCTGCGCGCGAAAGCCTGGATGCCGACCTCACCGCGCTGATCGCCCGCTTCAACCGCGCCAGCGACGGCACCATGGTGGTGCCGTCCGCCTATCTCGAAGCCATCATCGTCAAGCCATAGGAGCGACAATGAACACGACTTATCAGGGTGCCTGCTTCTGCGGCGCTGTCACGATCGAGGTCAGCGGCGCACCGGCGGCAATGGGCTACTGCCACTGCAATTCCTGCCGCGCATGGTCGGCGGCGCCGGTCACCGCCTTCTCGCTGTGGCAGCCGGACAGCGTGCGTGTCACCGGCGGGACCGAGCATCTGGCCTGCTTCGCCCGCAGCCCCGCCAGCGAGCGGCATTATTGCCGCCGCTGCGGCGGGCATGTGATGACACGACATCCGGGCATGGGGCTGGTGGATGTCTATCCGGCAGTGCTGTGCAGCCTCGCCTTTGTTCCGGCGCTGCATGTCAACTATGCCGAGACCGTGCTTCCCATCCGCGACGGCTTGCCCAAATTGAAGGACTTCCCCGCGCCGCTGGGCGGTTCGGGCGAGACGATGCCTGAATAGCTGCAGGCGGCAGCCCCGCTAACCGCAAAATAGGCGCCTTGCCCCCTGTCGGCCAAAGTGATATCATTTTGATAACAGAAGGAGCGGGACATGACAGAGGAAACACGGCCGCTGAGCGATCTGGTGGCGCAGGGCTGGGAGATCGCAGGCTTCAGCACGGCCCATAACGGGGGGCAGCTGAACCACACCGTACTGCTGCGGCGCCAGCGCCAGCACAAGGTGCTGGTGCTGACCAAGCGGATGCTGCTGGGCGGCATCAGCCTGGCCGAACTGGACGTCTGAGGGAGAACATCGTGGCGAACACATCGAATATCAACCGCAACACCGAACGTGCGGGCGGAGGCATCAGCGGCGTCCTGATGCTGCTTGTCACACTGGCCCTGATCACCTGCGTGCTTTTCATCGTCGTGACGAGCGTGCGGATGCATCCTTGGATGATCCCGGTCGGCATCTTTTCGACGATCCTTGTGGCGATATTCTTCGGCGGCGGCTTCTATGCGGTGCAGCCCAACCAGGGCATGGCCATCACCCTGTTCGGTGATTATCGGGGTACCGACCGCCGCGCCGGCCTGCACTGGCTTGCGCCCTGGTACCGCCGCAAGAAAATCTCGCTGCGGGTACGCAACGTCACCAGCGACACGCTGAAGGTCAACGACCAGCGCGGCAACCCGATCGAAATCGCGGCCAATGTGGTCTGGCGCGTCACCGACACCGCCCAGGCGCTGTTCGATGTGGACGATTATGCCGCCTTCGCCAACATCCAGATCGAGACCGGCCTGCGCGAAGTCGCCCGCCAGTATGCCTATGACCATGCCGCCGACGGCGAGCCCACCCTGCGCGACGATGCCGAGATCGTGGGCGCCCGCCTCAAGGCCGACCTGGCCGAACGCGTCGCGGTGGCAGGCATCGCCATCGACGAGGCCCATCTGATGCATCTGGCCTATTCGCCAGAGATCGCCGGTTCTATGCTCAAGCGCCAGCAGGCGGAAGCCGTCATCGCCGCCCGTCAGAAGATCGTTGCCGGCGCCGTCGGCATGGTCGAAATGGCGCTGCAGCAGCTGGGCGAACGCGGGGTTGTGCAACTGGACGAGGAGCGCAAGGCGGCAATGGTGTCGAACCTGCTGGTGGTGCTCTGCGCCGACCGCGAGGCCCAGCCCGTGGTCAATACCGGCACGCTTTACGGCTAGGCCGCGTGGCGTCCCCCGGCAAGAAGGCTTTCCTGATGCGGGTCCAGCCGGAAATGCTAGACGCGCTGGAGCGGCTGGCGGCGGCGGATTTGCGCAGCGTCAATGCCGAGATCGAGTTCCTGCTGCGCGAGGCCCTGGCGCGCCGCGGCGTCAAGTTCAACAAGACCGGAAAATAGAAGCGCCCTCTAGCCCTGTGCCAACACCGGCCGCGCGCCCGGCACACGGCCGCGACGGGCGAACTTGCCAGTGACCTGACCTTCGCCTTCGATCTTGACCTGCTTGTGCTTGACCACGCCGGTCAGCACGCCCTGGCCGCGAACATGCAGCGTGTCGCAGATCACGTCGGCATGGACCATACCCAGCACCGTCAGGGTGCGGCAGAAGATCAGGCCCTTGACGGTGCCGGATTCCTCCACCGTGACATGCTCGGCGAAGACCAGGCCTTCGACCTGGCCATGGATGAAGGCGGTCCATGTCACCAGCTTGCCGGAAATACCGGTGGCGGCATCGACGATCAGGAAGAAATTGCTCTTGCGGTTAGCGATGGCAGGCGGAAACGCCTTCCAGTCGAAGGCGTCCACCTCTTCCTCATTCTCCGGTACCCGAAGGGTCGAGAATTCCAGCTTCATCGCCGTCCCGCCTCCGCGCCGGCACGCGCCGGCCGCGCCCTATTCGGCGCTCTGGTGCAGCGCCACGACTTTGGCTTCGGGTTCCGCCATGGCGGCGCTGCGCGCCATCATTTCAATGCTGCCGCTGATCGAACCGCCTTCCTCGACCATGATCTTGGAATAGGCGATGGTGCCAGCGATGCTGCCGCTGGAGCGCAGCACCAGGCGGTTCTTGACGGTGAGATGGTCCTCGACCATGCCGCGGATCTCGGCAGTCTCGACGCTGATCTGGCCGGAGACATGGCCGGTCTGGCCGACGATCAGAGTTTTGGCCTTGAGCGTGCCTTCGAACTTGCCGTCCACCGAGGCGGAACCGGGCACTTCGACATCACCTTTCAACTCGACGCCGGCGCCGATGAACAGCGCGCCTTCCGAACCCTTGTCGCCTGACTTTTCCATGCTCATTTTTCCCACCCGGCGCGGCTTTGCGCGCACATGTTTAACCCGCAGGCAACGGTAAATCTTTCCGGGCACGGATCAAGGCTTGGTGCCGGTCTTGCTTAATTTGCCGCGCCCCGTGGCCGGCCAGCCCAAGCCTTTGCAGGGCAAGGGATTTTCCCGGATCCGGCCGGCGTCTATTTCGCCTGCGAAAAACGGAAAACGGTAATTTCATGCATCGGTTTGCCCGGCAACACGGGGCTTTGCGGGAAATCAGGATGGTTGACGGCATCGAGGTAACCCTCGGTCTCCAAGCTCATCGAGAAGTGGTTGCCATAACTCTTGCCGCCCTTGCCCGTCGAAGGACGGCCGACATTGTCGCTGTAGAGCTGCAGCGCCGGCTGCGTGGTCAGCACGTCCATCACGATGCCGGTGGACGGATCGCTGAGGCGCGCCGCGGGCCTGAGCGTGCCCACCTTGCCGTTGATCAGCATGGCGATGTCGAGGCCGCCGCGCATCTTCACCTGGGGATGGGTTGACGCCATCGGCGGCCCCAGCGTCACCGGCTTGCGGAAATCGAACGGCGTGCCGTCCACGGCGGCGATCTCGCCGGTGGCGTCATTGTCCTCGTCCTGCGGCAGGAAGCGGTCGGCGAAGACCTGCAGCGTCTGGTTGTCAATAGTGCCCTTGCCTTCGCCCTGCAGCGCGAAATAGGCATGGTTGGTCAGGTTGGCGATGCTGCCGTCGGGCGAGACCGCGCTGTAGTCCAGCTTCAACTCATTGTTGCGCGTCACGGTGTAGGTGACGGTGGTGACCAGCGTGCCGGGGAAGCCGCCATCGCCGTCGGGACTGGCGACGGTGAGGATCAGGCTCGGTTCGGGCCCGTCCACCATCTCGGCATGCCAGAGCTTTTTCTGGAAACCGGCGGTGCCGCCATGGATGACAAACTTGGCGTTGGGGTTGGTCTTCTGCAGCTGGACGGTCTTGCCCTTGAAGGTGAAGCTGCCGCCCCTGGTGATGCGCCCGACATAGCGCCCGATGATGGCGCCATAGACGCCGCCGCGCTCATAGGACTTGAAATCGTCATAGCCCAGCATGACATCGACTTTCCTGCCGCCTCTGGCGGGCACCAGGAGATCGACGATGACGCCGCCGAAATTGGTGATGTGCGCTTCCAGCCCTTTCGCCCCCTTCAGGGTGAAAAGCCGCACCGTCGCGCCCTTCTGGGTGGTGCCCCAGTCGCGGGCGGTAATGTTTGCCGCAAAGGCGGGCGCCGCCGCCAGCCCCAGCAGAACGACAGCGGCGGCGAGAATCCTCATCAGACGAATATCCGCTTGGCGTTGGCATGGGCCCAGGTTTTGGATTCCGGCGAGGCCGCCCACTTGATCGCGTTCAGCACCAGCTTCTGCCAGTTGGGATTGCTCCAGGCGGTGTTGTCATGGCCGTGCTGGATATAGACGATCGGGCTGCGCTCGGCGGTCTTGACCCAGCCGGTCAGATTGCTGCCGGGCGGATGGCTGGCGATGGCCGGGCCGCGATTGGCGAAGGCCGCCGCCGTCGGCATGAAGTTGCTGCGCAGCAGCGGATGCACCGAATCCTCGAACATCGGGCAGAGATAGGATTCGTCGGTGATGTCGAAATCCTCGACTCCCGCCGTCACCGGATGGGCCTTGTCCACCACCGTGATGCGCTGGGGATTGCCGCCCTTGGCGCCCGAGGCCGGGTAATCGACGCCGCGGATGTTCTTGATCGGGGTGCCCCAGTCGGCGGCGGCGCCCACCACTTCGACATAGGCGTTGGAGCCGTTGACGCCTGCCGGCCAGGTATGAACCCAGGCGGCGCAGGCATGGTGCAGGAAGACGAAGCCCTTGTTGCCGGCCTGCAGCAGCTGCTTGAAGTTGGCGACCAGCTGCGGCGATGGCGGCTCATAGCTGGTGACCGGGCGGGCGTCGGGCGTGGCGGCGGGCGTCTGCACGCGGCCCGTGTACGCATCGTAGAACATCAGCACATCGTAATTGGCCGCCAGTTTGGGATCGAAAAAGGCTTCCGCCGCCGGATGCTCGACATGGGTCCAGGTGATGTCGCTGCCCATGCCGTCGAAGGCGAGGAAGAGATTCTCCCGGTCGAAGGGATGATACTTGCTGACGAACAGCACCTTGATCGGGCCGCCGCCGCCGGGTGTAAGACGCGGGCCGCCACGACCACCGCCAGCGGCGCCACGCCCGCCGCCAGCACCGCGTCCGCCGGCCGCAGGTGCGCCGGCCGGCGGGGCCGCGGGCGCCTGTTGCGCCTGGGCGGCAAAAGGCATCGCGGCGGCGACCGTCGCGCCCAAGGAGGCGCCAAGCCCCATGATGCCGCGCCGCGACAGGCTGGTCTTCTTCTCGTCCCTGCTCATCTTGTCATTCCTTCCCAAAAATTATCAACCCGGCTGTGCGCCACGTCCCGCAATACCACGTCCACCACCGCTGCCCGCACCGCGCGCCACGCCCGCCATGCCGGTGGGCGAGAGCATATAGTCGCGTTTGGCGTTCTGGCTGCGGGCGATGCCGATGATCATGAACTCCAGCGGCGCCGAACCGGTCTGGGCGAAGGCGCGGCTTTCCTCCAGCGCCGCCGGAATGGCGTCGCCCTTGTGAATCGGCAGGGTTTCGCCGCCGATGGTGGCGGTGCCGTCGCCGGACAGCACGTAATAAACCTCGGCCATGTCCTTCTTGGTTTCGGGTCCGACGCTGGTTCCCGGCGGCAGCAGCAGATGGTCGACATAGGACCAGGTGGAATAGAACTCCGCCGGATTGAGGCCGCGGTGGAACATCACCGTGCCCTTGCCGCCCATGAAGCCGTCCACCGGCCGGTCGAGGCTACGCGACAGATCCATATGGATGAATTGCGGAATGGCGTCCTTCTGGGCGCCGACGCGGCCGTCATCCATGTTGGTGGCGTCGTAATGTCTTGGCAGCAGATCGACATTGATGTTCATCCACTGAACATTCTCTTTCGACTGGTTGGTGATGGCGTGGGAATGGCCCAGCCGCGCCACCGCGCCCGCGGCGGTGTCGGTCTTCAGCACCGACATGCGGCTGTCGATGGAATATTCCGCCTCGCCATTGAAGATCACGAACATCTCCTCGCAGAAATTGTGGAAATGCTCGCCGATGCCACCGCCCGGCGGCAGGAAGCCGCGATGCAGGAAATGCAGATTGACGCCCAGGTTGAACTTGGCATCGCTGGGGCCGGTATCGCTGAACAGCGGGTAATAGTTCATCGGGCCGGAGCCGTTATGCACCGACGGCATCGGGCGCATCTTGGCCGGATCGGTATGGGCGATGCGCTCGGCCAGCGGCACATGCACGCGGGAAAGCGGGCTGGAGGCGGTATAGGGATCCTCGGGCAGGGTCATGCCGATGGGCTGCGCCATCAACACGGCGGGGGCGCAGGCGGCAAGCAGCACTCCGGTCCAGACCAGCTTCTTCATCACCCCATTCCCCCGAAAGCGATTTTCAGCAGCTTAGTCCTCTGTTCCAGGGCGGCCAAAGCCTGTTTTGCAGGCATGGCGATTTGCTGCACACGCGAAGCGGCGGAATCAGAGTGCGGAGTTTCTTCGGAACGACGGGCTTTGCGGCGGGTTCATGTCATGGGGCTGGTGGGTTTAACCTCACAAAGGACGAGCTATGAACAGCAAGCAGCAGAACCAGGGCGGCAACCAAGGCGGCCAGCAGAAGCAGCAGAAACACCAGGATCAGCCCCAGTCCGGCCGCCAGGGCAGCCAGCAGCAGCGCCAGCCTTCGCAGCAGAACCAGGAACGCGACGACCAGGAAAGCCAGGGCAGCCAGGGCAGCCAGGACTCCCGGCGTTCCGAGTAAAACTTACACCTTTCGTGAGGGAACCCGACGAATCGCCGGGTTCCCTTTCTTTTAAAGTTCCGGCCGCCGCCACCGCCCTTCGTTTCGGACGTTATCTCCCGCCACCCCCCGCCATGGAGACGACAATGGCCACCCCGCTGCACGAAACCCCCGTGCCGAAAATGCCGGACCCCGCGCTCCGCAAGAAGCCTGTCCTGAGCCGGGAAGAAAAGATCGACCGACAGATCGAGGATACCTTTCCCGCTTCCGATCCCCCGTCCTATTCCGGCGGCAACCATGCCATCGGCGCGCCGGTGAATCGCGAAAGCGAACCGCCGACGCCTGACACCCATGCGGTGAAGGAAGCCGAAAAACAGGTCAAGGACGGCAAGGTCACGGCCGAAAAATACTGACCGCGCCGCTTCACCCTTCGACAAGTTCAGGGTGAAGACCTCATCCTGAGCTCGTCGAAGGATGAGGGAAAGTTACTTGATCGCATCCAGAACAATTCCAGGCGTCAGCACCTGCGGCAGCACCGCAGGTGTTGCCGCGCCGGGCGCATAGTAAAGATAAAGCGGCGGCCCGGCACGGTCATGGGCGCCGAGCAGCGCCGCGCCTTCGGCGTTACGGTTGGTGAAATCGGCCACCAGAGTGGCGATCTTCCTGTCCGCAAAAACCTTCTGCACGGACGCGCGCGACAGCGAAGTCTGCTCATTCACCAGGCAGGAAATGCACCAGGCGGCGGTGGCGTCCACGAACACCGGCCGGTTCTGGGCGCGCAATTCCGCCAGCCGCGCCGCGGTATAGGGTTCGGTGTTCTTCAGCGAGCCGGAAACCGCGGCCTGCGGCGGCGGCGCATTCGTCAATTGCGCCACGGCGGCGCCGGCGCCCAGCAGCAGCAGGATCACGGCGATGGCCCCGGCCGTGCGTCCGCGATGGGAAAGCTCGCGCGTCACGCTCCATAGCCACCCCGCCAGCGCCACCAGGATCAAGGCGGCAAAGAGCAGGATCAGGCTGTTGACCCCGGCTTCCACCGCCAGCGTCCAGGCCAGCCACGCCGCCGCGCCATACATCGGGAAGGCAAGGAACTGCTTGAAGCGCAGCATCCAGGCGCCGGGCCTGGGCACAAAGGCCAGCGCCCCGGGCACCAGGCCCAAAACCAGGAACGGCAGCGCAAAACCCGCGCCCATGGCGAGAAACACCAGCAGGGCCGTCGCCGCGCTTTGCGTCAGCGCCAGGCCCAGCGCCGTCGCCGCCGCGCCGAACGGCAGGGTGCAGGGCGCGCCCACCGCCACCGCCAGCACGCCGGTGAAGAAGGCGCCCCCGGCGCCGCCGCGATGGGTCAGGCTTTCGCCCGCCGTGATCGAGCCAACCTCAAAGACGCCGGAAAGATTGAGCCCCACCGCAAAGACCAGCAGCGCGAATGCCGCCACCATGATGGGCGACTGCAGCTGGAAGCCCCAGCCCACCGCTTCGCCGCCGGCCTTGAACAGCAGCAGCGCCAGGCCAAGCGCAAGGAAGCTGACGATCACCCCCGCCGTGTAGGACAGCGTCTCGGCCACCACGGTGCGGCGTTCGCCGCCCGCATGCCGGGCCAGCGCCAGCGCCTTCATCGCCAGGATCGGCAGCACGCAGGGCATGATGTTGAGCAGCAGCCCGCCAGCGGCGACGAGCAGCAGCATCAGCCACAGCGGCATCGCCGCCGGGGCCGGTCCGCCGCCGTCCGCCGCGGCGAAATCCGCCGCCGGGATCGTCCCCGGCGACGCTTTGACGTTCAGTGCCTGCGCCACCCCGTCGCTGCCGGTGAGTACCAGCACGCCGGAGAGCGTCTTGGCGGCGGCCACCTTGTTCGCTGCCGCCACGCGCAGCACCAGGCCATCCCTGGCAAAGCCCATCCGCTGCGGCGCGCTGCCGATCACCATGCCGGACTCCAGCGGGAAGAAATCCACCGCTTTGGGATGCACCGCCGCCAGCGGCGGCGCGGCGACATGGATATCCAGGCACGGCGCGGTGCCGCGCCTGCCGGTATCGGGATCGGTCCTGCCGGGGCAGCTTTGCGGCCCCACCGCATAGACAATCGGCCAAGGTGAATCCGCCGGCAGCAGCGCCCGCGCCGCCGCGAAATCCTTCGCCAGGCCCGCATCGGCGCCGCCGCTGCCGATCTTCACCGGCACCTGCAATTCCGCTTCCTCCGGAACGCAGACATTCTCGCAGACCAGCCAGCTGGCATGCGCCTTCAGGGTGACGGTTTCGCCGGCCTTGGCGCCGGCGGGCACGGCGATCCGGTTCAGCAGCCAGACCTTGTTCTCATAGCCATAGTCCATCTGCTTCAGGGCTTCCACCGGCAGACGCTTGGGCCAGGGCCATACAATGTCGTCGGCTTTCCAGCCGGACTGCAAAGTCCAGTCTTCGGTGGTGGAGAGGACGACGGCTTCGCCGGGATTGATCCAGTAGGTGTGCCAGTGGGGACGAATCCGTTCTTCCAGCGCGATCCAGACCGCGCCGCCGGGCTGGGCCTCGCCTTCCGCCACCAGGCGCGCCGCCACCCGGGCGCCGCGATCGGATTCCTGCGCCCAGGCGGGCGCGGCCAGCAGCAGAAGCGCAAGCAGAAGCCGTTTCATGGCGCTGCTCTTAGCGCAAAGGCCGTCAGGCTTCCACCTGCGCCAGTTCCACATGCTGGGCGCGGGCGGCGGGATCGATCAGCATCCAGGCGGCCGCGCCCGCCAGGGCAAAACCGCCGCCCACTAGGAAGGCGGAGGGCAGATTCCAGTGATCGCCCAGCCAAGGTGTGGCGCTGGCGGTCAGGGTGGCGGCCAGCATGCCGGTCATGTTGACCAGGCCGGAGACCACGCCAGCATGGGGGCCGCCGAAATCCGCCGCCAGCGCCCAATAGGCGCTTTGCGAGAGATAGAGCGCGCCCGCGCCCAGCGCCAGGACGCAGACGGCCAGCGTCGCGTCGGCGATCTGCGAGCCCACGACCAGCAGCACCGCGGTCAGCACCAGGGTCAGGGCCGAGAAGGTGCAGCGGCCGAAACGGATGCTGCGGTCCCGGCAAAGGCGGTCGGCGATGACGCCGCCGCTGATCGAGCCCACCACCATCATGGCCGGCGGCAGCATGGTGTAGATCGCGCTTTTTTTCAGGTCGAGGCCGAAGACGTTCTTCACATAGATGAAGAACCAGGTGAGAAAGATGAAGGCCACCCAGCAGAAGCAGAAATAGGCAAAGCAGTTGAGCAGCACGTCGCGGCTGGTGAGGATGCGGCCCCAGGGCACCGGGATTTCCGCCGCTTCCTTCCGCCCGCCGGTTAGGCCCGCCTTGATATAGGCCAGCTCTTCGGCATTGACGCTTTTATGTTCTTCCGGCGTGTCGCGGGCATACCAGTACCAGATCACCGCCGCGCCAAGACCGATGGCGGCGGCGACCCAGAAGGATTCGCGCCAGCCATACGAAGTCATCAGCCAGGTGATGAAAGGCGCGGTGATGGCGGCGCCGGTGCCGGTGCCGGCGAAGATCATGCCATTGGCCTTGCCGCGCTCCTGGGTTGGGATCCAGGTCGAGGTGAACTGGTTGGAGGACGGGTACATCACCGCCTCGCCCATGCCGAGCAGGAAGCGCAACCCGATGATGATCCAGAAGGCGTTCGCCAGCACGGGCGTCACCAGGGTGACGGCAACGGTGAACACCGCCCACCACATCAGGCCGCCGGTCAGCACTTTGCGCGGCCCGAAACGCTTGGCCAGCCAGCCGCCGGGAATCTGGAACAGGCCGTAGCCGGCCAGGAAGGCGCTGATGATATAGCCCAGCTCCTGGTTGGTGATGTGGAATTCCGGCATCAGCAGGACGCCGGCGATGGAGATGTTGGTGCGGTCGAGATAGGAAATCGCCGCCAGCAGGAAAATGCCGATGGTGAGGACGACGCGGACCCTGGACCTGTTCATGAACGTCCTCCTTTACGCATTCTTCTTGGGGCGATTGTTCTTGCTTGGAAGGCACGTTAGCTAGGGGGTCATGGAAAGGCAAATATGCGTGTAACCAGCGGCAAATTCGGCGGGCGCACACTTGTTGCGCCGGACGACCGGCGCGTGCGGCCCACGTCCGACAAGGTGCGGCAGGCGATCTTCAACATCCTGGAACATCGCGAATTCGCAAACGGTTTCGCGTTGCAGGATGCGGCGGTGATCGATCTCTTCGCCGGGACCGGCGCACTGGGAATCGAGGCGCTGTCGCGCGGCGCGCGTTTCTGCCTGTTCGTGGACGAGGATGCCGACTCCAGAGCCCTGCAGCGGCAGAATGTCGAGGCGCTGGGCCTGACCGGCGTCTCGAAAATCTGGCGGCGTGACGCCACCGACCTTGGCCCGATCAACACCGGCAGCGGCGGTCCGTTCCGCCTCGCCTTTCTCGACCCGCCCTATCGCATGGGGCTGGCGGAGAAATGTCTCGCCGCGCTGAAAACGGGCAGCTGGCTGGCGGCGGATGCGGTGATCGTGGTCGAAACCGCGGCGGATGAAACGCTGGCGGCGACGGGTTTCAGAAAATTGGACGAACGCGACTATGGCGAGACGCGGGTGACATTCGTGGTGGCAGCCGCCTAAGCTAAACTGTCATGGCCCGGGAATCCGGGCCATCCAGGTGAAGCCGCGCCGATGCCGAAAACCTATTTTGTTTATATTCTTGCCAGTGCGCGAAACGGGACGCTTTATATCGGCGTCACCAGCGACCTGGCACGAAGATGCGGGGAACATCGCGAAGGCCTTGTCGAAGGTTTCACCAAACAGTATGGCGTGAAACACCTGGTCTATTTCGAGATGTTCGAGGACGTATACCAAGCCATCGCGCGGGAAACGCAGATGAAGAAATACAAACGGGAATGGAAGATCAACCTGATTGAGAAGGACAATCAGGAATGGCGCGACCTGGCGTCAACCCTTTAGGCACGGTAGCACACCACCTGGATGGCCCACACTCCGGTGGGCCATGACATTGAGTTAAATGGCGAGACGCGGGTGACGCTGCTAGCGGCTAACCAGCTTTAGATCAGCTTTTCTCAGTGTAATTCTTCTGTCCTTATCAGGACCGGATACAACCACTGACGCCGATACACTGAAGCAATCCGTGGACTGTGCGTCTATTCGAATAATTCCGCTCAACACTTTCAAATCAGGGATGCGAGAAACGCCATGACCGGCGCCTAGATGGAGTCTCTCCACTTCGGACACCTTACTTTGAATGTTCAATGCCCAATCGTCCGGAATTGCCGTAACCGCTTCAATATGACCGCACGCGACATCCACATGCACCTCTTCGATCCACTCGTCCCGACGCAACGCGAGATGATCAGGAAAGTAGAGGCGGTAAGATGGATAGGGCGGTTGCAGGTCGACCGCGTGTGACGGGCCGGGAACCATCGGCACAACTAGCAGCAACAGGAAACCTGCAAGGCGAATTTTCATCGACGACCAAATAACTTTTCGATATCGGCCAGCTTCAATTCCACATAGGTCGGGCGGCCATGGTTGCACTGGCCGCTATGGGGCGTCGCTTCCATCTCGCGCAGCAGCCGGTTCATTTCCTCGGCGTTCAGCCGCCGCCCGGCCCGCACGCTCATGTGGCAGGCCAGCGTGCCCGAGACTTCCTCCAGCTTCTCCTTCAGGCCTAAGGCATTGCCGGTTTCGGCGATTTCGTCGGCCAGGTCGCGCACCATCGCCTTGGTGTCCAGGTCGCCCAGCATCGCCGGCACCTCGCGCACCACCACCGCGTCGGGGCCGAAGCCTTCGATCACCAGCCCGAGTTCCGCCAGTTCGGCGGCGCGCGACACCAGCCGCGTCACTTCGGCGGGATCGAGGTCCACCACTTCGGGGATCAGCAAGGGTTGCCTGGCGATGCCGCCATTGGCCAGCGCCTTCTTCATTTTCTCATAGACCAGCCGTTCATGCGCCGCATGCTGGTCGACAATGACGATGCCGTCGGCGGTCTGGGCCACGACATAGGTTTCGTGCAGCTGCACCCGGGCGACGCCAAGCGGCTGGTCCGGCGATTGGGGCGCTTCCGGCGTCTCTTCCATTCGCACCGACATCGGCACCGATGCGGCGTAGGACGGCGCGGCCTCGCGCGCGCCGCCGACGGCGGAAAAGATATTGGGCGACTGGAACGGTGACGGTTCGCGCGTGAATGCCGCCAGCGCATCCGATGCCACGGTGGTCGAGGCGCGATGCCCCGCCTCGCCCAAGGCGTGCCGCAAAGCACCCACGATCAGTCCGCGCACCAGCCCGGCATCGCGGAAGCGCACCTCGGTCTTGGCGGGGTGGACATTCACATCCACGAAAGCCGGATCGCAATCCAGAAACAGCGCCAGCGCGGGATGGCGGTCGCGCGCCAGGAAATCGGCATAGGCCCCGCGCACCGCCCCTACCAGCAGCCTGTCCTTCACCGGCCGACCATTGACGAAGAGGAACTGCATTGCGGCGTTGGCGCGGTTGTAGGTGGGCAGCCCCGCGAAACCCGTCAGCGCCACACCCTCGCGCACCGCCTCGATCCCGACCGCATTGTCGCCAAACTCCCGGCCCATGATCTTCGCCAGCCGGCCCAGCCTGTCGGCAGGTGGCAAGTCCAGCGCCGTTCGGCCATCCAGGGTCAGGGTGAAGCCGATATCGGGCCGCGCCATCGCCAGCCGCTTCACCGTGTCAAGGATCGCCAGGTCTTCCGAACGCGCCGATTTCAGGAATTTCAGCCGCGCCGGGGTGGCGTAGAACAGCTCGCGCACTTCGGCGCGGGTGCCATGCTGGCCGCGCGCGAGAAATCCCGCCGGCGACGGGCCGCTGACCGCCCCGCCGTCCACCCTGATCTCCGCCGCTTCGCCGCCGTCGGCACGGCTGGCGAGGACGAGCCGCGCCACCGCGCCGATCGAGGGCAGCGCCTCGCCGCGAAAGCCCATAGTGACGATATGGGAAAGATCGTCCTCGCCCTGCGCAACCGGCAGCTTGGAGGTGGCATGGCGCTCCACCGCCAGGCGCAGTTCCTCGGCGCTCATGCCGAAGCCGTCATCCTCGACCAGCAGCAGGTCGGCGCCGCCATTGCTGGTGGCGATGGCAATACGGGCCGCGCCTGCATCCATCGCATTCTCCACCAGCTCCTTCACAGCGGCGGCGGGGCGTTCCACCACTTCGCCGGCGGCGATGCGGTTCACGGTCCCTTCGGAAAGGCGGCGGATTCGGCTCATGGCCGGAGTTTAGCCGGGCACGGCGGCAAATTCTTACGGCTTCGCCTTCGGCGCGGGGCTTGCCGCAGGCTTATCCACCGGCTTCGGCGGCGGCGTCCCGGCCGGGCTGCCCGCCACCACCACCGTCAGCCGCGCCGGATCGAAGACGCGCCTGGCCACCCGGCGCACATCGGCCAGCGTCACCGCCTGGATCAGGCTGTTGCGGCGGGCGACATAGCCGGCATCCAGCCCCTGGCGCTGATAGGTGCCCAGTTGCGCCGCGATGCCGGCATTGGAATCGAAGGCCAGCGGGAAAGAGCCGGTGAGATAGGTCTTGGCGTCGTCCAGTTCGGCCTGGGTCGGCCCCTTGGCGGCGAAATCGCGCATGGTCTGGCGCACCACGTCCATGGTCTGGTTGATGGCGTCCGCCCGCGTGGCGACCTGGCCGATCCAGACGCTGGCCTTGTTCATGGTGTTAAGGCCGGTGTTGATGCCATAGGTCAGACCACGCTTCTCGCGCACTTCGGTCATCAATCTCGAGGAAAAGCCGCCCCCGCCCAGAATGTAATTGGCGACATAGGCGGTAATGAAATCGGGATCGGAGCGCATCACCCCCGGCAGGCCGAACACGGCGTTGGGCTGCGGCACCGCCATCGGCGCCAAATGGGTGCCGGGCGAACCCAGCCGGCCGACATCGGGCGGCGGCAGGGGCGCGGTGCCGGGCAGCGGCGCGAAAGTCTGACCCAGCAGTCGCGTCGCTTGCTCCTGGCTGATGTCGCCGGCCAGCGCGATCTTGATACCGTTCTTCACCCAGTGGCTGTGGGCGAAGGCCTTGAGATCGCCCTGGGTGATGGCGGCGATGCCGGCTGCCACGCCATCCACCGGATGGCCATAGGTGTGGCCATTGAAGAAGGCGCGCATGAAGGTGTTGGCGGCGACCTGTTGCGGCTGGGCACTTTCCTGCTCCAGCGATTGCAGGATCTGGGTCTTCACGCGCCCCAGCGGCTCGGGATCGAAGCGCGGCCGGGTCAGCGCCAGCTGCAGCAGCCGCATCGCCTCGGCGACATCGGCCGACTGCATGGTGAGTGTGATAACAGTGAAGTCGCGATCGGCACGGGCGGAGAACTGGATCGCCCTGGCGGCGAGGGCGCGGTGGAAGGCGGCGGAATCGAGATTGCCCGCCCCCTCGTCCATCATTGAGGCGGCGAACGTGGCCAGCCCCAACCTGGCGCCGGGATCATAGGCGGCGCCCGCCGGCAGCGAGATGCTGAAGGAGACGATGGGCACCGTATGGTCCTCGACGAACCAGACCTGCGCCTGCTTGCCAAGATCGATGTTCTTGACGTCGGCCGCCTGTGCGTGGGCACCAGACGCGATAATGAAGGCGGCGGCGAGCAGCCTGCGCATCATTTGCCCCCCGGTATCAGATAACCCGTCACCGCATCATGACGGTTCAGTCCGGCAGCGGCGGCGCGCACCGCCTGGCCGCTGACGGCGCGGATGCGATCCGGCCAGGCAGCGACATCATCGGCGGTCAGGCCGACCATCAGCGCCTGGCCGTAGGCCTGGGCCATTTCGGACTGGCTGTCGCGGCGATAGAGCGCACTGGCCACCAGCTGGGTTTTGGCCCGCTCCAGGTCGGGCCCCGCGGGGCCTGCGCCCATGACGCCGCCCAGCGCCTGGTCCATCGCCCGTTCCAGCGCTTCCAGGCTGACGCCGGGACGCGGCACCGCGAACAGCCCGAATTCGCCAGCGTCGCGACGCCAGCCGTCATAGTAGACCTCGACATCGCTGGCGAGCTTCTTCTGTTCCACCAGGGTGCGATAGAGCAAGGCGGTCTGGTCGCCGCCTAGATATTGCGCCAGCGTCTCTAGCGCCTCAGCACCGCCCGTCCGCGCCGTGGCATAGGACGGCACGCGGTAAATGCGCTGCAGCACCGGCACCTTGGCGTCGGGCCGGGCGATGGTCATGCGAGTTTCGGCCAGACGGGGCGGCGCCGAATTCTCCGCCCGCGGAGTCAGCGGCCGGGCCGCGACCACGCCGTAATATTGCTGCGCCAGCTGGCGGATCTCGTCGGGCGTGACATCGCCGGCCACGATCAGCACCGCATTGTTGGGCGCATAGTGATGGCGATAGAAATCCGTCGCCGAGGCGCGGTCGATATGCCGGATCTCCTCGGCCCAGCCCACCACGGGGCGGCCGTAAGGGTGCGAGAGATGCAGCGCCGCCCTCAACTGCTCGCCGAACAGCTGCTGAGGATCGTTGTCGGTACGCATGCGCCGCTCCTCCATTACCACGTCCCTTTCGGTGGCAACGGCGGTGTCGGAAAGATCGAGATTGGCCAGCCGGTCGGCCTCCAGCTGCATCGCCAGCCCCAGCCGGTCCTTGGCAATGCGTTCGAAGAAGGCGGTGAAGTCATGGGTGGTGAAGGCGTTGTCCTGGCCGCCATTCCTGGCGATCATCAGGGAAAACAGATCGCCCGGCACCTTCTTGGTGCCGCGGAACATCATATGCTCGAAGAAATGCGCCAAGCCGGAAATGCCCTGGGGATCATCGACCCCGCCGACCCGGAACCAAAGCATCTGGGTGGCGACCGGGGCGCGGTGATCGGGGATCACCAGCACCTGCATGCCGTTGGCCAGGGCGAACTGGAAGGTCTGCCCACCTTTCGCCGGCTGGCTTGCCGCATTTTTGTTTTCCGGCGCGCCCGGGCGGGCCGGCGCAGCGGCGGCGCCCGAAAGCGCCGTCAGAGCAAGAGCGGCGGCACGAAGAGAAAACCTGCTAGAACCAGTCAAACCAGCCGCTCGCCTGTTTGGCCGGCACGCCTGCCCGCGCCGCGCCACGGCGCCGCTCCGTCTCGGTATTGGCGTCGATGGCCTGGCCATTGTTGGGCTGCGCCGTCGCACCCAGCAGCCGGGCGGTGAAGCTCGGGTCGGCCCCCTGCATCTTGCCCTGGTCGGATTGCAGCACCTGGCGGATGCCGGGATCGGCGCGGTTGACGCCCGCCGTGGCCAGCAGCATGCGCTCGGCCGGCGAATAATTGCCCTGGATATTGGCGGCGATGGTGGTGGTGTCGCCGGCGCTGAACATGGCGGCTTGGGCCTGGGCGTCGGTGGACAGCGCGTTGGTCGGAGCCGCGCCCGGCGAAGGCGGCATCAGATTGTATCCGGGCGGAATTACCAGCTGCGCCTTGGTGGTGACGGCGAACTCGTCCGGCACTTTCTTTCCCATGCCGAGTTGCTCGCGCACGGTCTGACAGCCGCCCAGCAGGGCGGCTCCGGCCAACAAGGCAAAAATCGCGAGGCTTGCTTTACGCATCTTTCGAACTCTTATGCATTTTTCGAACTCTCTGGCGGCTTCAGCACGTCATAAATGAACGCCACCGCCCCCAGCGTCACGGCGACATCCGCAATGTTAAAGACATACCAGTCATAGCCGAAAGCATGAAGGTGGAAAAAATCGGCGACTTTTCCGTAGATTACGCGGTCTATCAGGTTGTTGCCAATCCCGCCCCCGATTACCAGACCGCAACCTATGGCGACAATGGCGCTATCGGTGCGCCACAACCAAAGCCCCAGGAAAGCGATGATCGCCGCCACCACGCCGATCAACAGCGTGGTTCCCAGGCCGGAAACCGGGAACAGGCCATAGGAAATGCCGGGATTCCAGGTCATCACCAGGTCGAAGAAGGGCAGCACCGGGATGCGCACGCCCGGCATGTCCCGGAAATGCGCCCAATAGAGCAGCGCATATTTGCTGCCCTGGTCCAGCGCCAGCGACAGGATCGCGGCGGAAAGACCCAGCATGCGGGGGCTGGGGCGCGTCATGCCGCGCCCACCGCATCGGTGCAGCGGTTGCAGATGTGGCCGGCGTTCGTGGTCACTTCCGCCAGCACCCGCCAGCAGCGGCCGCATTTCCCGCCTTCGGCCGCCGTCACCTCCACCGCCGCATAGCCCGGCGCGCGGGCCGGATCGGCCGCCAGGGTCTCCACTCGCGCCGTCGAGGTGATGGCCAGTTCCGCCAGGTCCACGGTGTCGAACAGCGCCAGGTCGGCCGGATCGTCCAGCAGCAGGCGGACGGAAGCTTCCAGGCTGGAACCAATCTCCTTCGCCTCGCGCTTGATTTCCAGCGCCCCGGTGATGGCGCGGCGCAGCTCGCGCAACCGCTTCCAGCGCTCCAGCAGGTCGGCGCTGGCCCAGTCGGACGGCGTTTCGAGGAAATCCTGCAAGTGAACGCTTTCACCCATGCCGAAGCGCGTCGTCCAGGCCTCTTCCATGGTGAAACAGAGGATAGGCGCGAACCAGGTAACGATGCGGCGGAAGATTTCGTCGGTGACGGTGCGGGAGGCGCGGCGGCGGAAACTTGCCTTCGGATCGCAATAAAGCGCGTCCTTGCGGATGTCGAAATAGAAGGCCGAAAGGTCGTTGGTGCAGAAATTGAAAAGGCTGGTGGTGACGAGGTTGTAGTCGAAAGCCTCATAGCCCTTGCGGACCAGGCCATCGAGTTCGGCCAGCCGCGCCAGCATGAAGCGTTCCAGCTCCGGCATCAGGTCGCGCTCGATGCGCTCCTTGCCGTCAAAGCCGGACAGGTTGGCCAGCATGAAGCGGATGGTGTTGCGCAGCCGACGATAGGATTCGACATTGGCCTTGATGATGTCCTGACCGATGCGCAGGTCTTCGGTGTAATCGGACGACGCTGCCCACAGGCGCAGGATTTCGGCGCCGTTCTTTTCCGAGATCACCTGCGGCGCCACGGTGTTGCCCAGGCTCTTGCTCATCTTGCGGCCCTGCTCGTCCAGGACAAAGCCGTGGGTGAGGACGCCCTTGTAGGGCGCCCGTCCCCGCGTGCCGACGCTTTCCAGCAGCGATGACTGGAACCAGCCGCGATGCTGGTCCGAGCCTTCGAGATAAAGATCGGCCTGCGCCGCTTTCGGCCAGGCCGGATCAACGGGATTTTCGAAGACGAAGGTGTGGGTGGAGCCGGAGTCGAACCAGACATCGAGAATATCGGTCACCTGCTCGTAATCGGCGGGATCGCGGCCCTCGCCGAGGAAGCGCGCGGGCGGCGAAGTGAACCAGGCGTCGGCGCCCTCGGCCTCGAAGGCCTGCTCGATGCGCGCGAACACCGCCTTGTCGTTCAGCACCTGGCCACTTTTCTTTACCACGAAGATCGCCAGCGGCACACCCCAGGCGCGCTGGCGCGACAGCACCCAGTCGGGCCGGCTTTCCACCATCGAGCCGATACGGTTCTCGCCCCGCGGCGGATACCAGTTGGTGTCCTTGATAGCCGCCAGCGCCAGTTCGCGCAGCGTCTTGCCGTGCATAAAGGGCTTGTCGATGGCTACAAACCATTGCGGCGTGGCGCGGAAGATCACCGGCGCCTTGGAGCGCCAGGAATGGGGATAGGAATGGCGCAGCGTGCCCTTGGCCAGGAGCTTGCCATGGGCGATCAGTTCCTTGATCACCGCGCCATTGGCGTCGCCATCCTTGCCTTCCGGCGTGAGGATGCGCTTGCCGGCGAAATGCGGCACCGACGGCGCATAGGAACCGTCGGGCAGCACCAGGCTGAAGGCATCGGGGTTCTTGGCCGGATAATCGCGATCGTGTCCCAGCAGCAGATCGAAATCGTCCTCGCCATGGCCGGGCGCATTGTGGACGAAGCCGGTGCCGGTATCGGCGGTGACGAAAGCGGCGGGCAGCACCGGCACTTCAAATGAATAACCCAGCGAGCGCAGCGGATGCGCCGCCACCAGGCTTTTCAGTTCCTTCGCCTCGACCGTGCGCACGCGGCTCAGCATCATCTTGGCATGTTTGGCCACCTGCTCGGCCAGTGTATCGGCCAGCAGCAGCAATTCGCTGGCCCGCGCCAGCGAGCCGTCGGTGGCGTCGGCGACCTGGTAGAGGCCGTAGGAAATCTCTTCCGAGAAGGCGATGGCGCGGTTGCCCGGAATGGTCCATGGCGTGGTGGTCCAGATCACGATGAAGCAGTGCTTCAGATCATCGGGCGACTTGATAAGCGGAAACTTCACATAGATGGTCGGCGACTGCTTCTCGTGATACTCGACCTCGGCGTCGGCCAGGGCGGTCTTCTCCACCGGCGACCACATCACCGGACGGAAGCCGCGATAGAGCAGCCCATTCTCGACGAACTTCATCGCCTCGCGGGCGATGCGCGCCTCGGCCTTGAAGTTCATCGTGGTGTAGGGCCGGGCGAAATCGCCGAGCTGGCCCAGGCGCTGGATCTGCGCCGACTGCACGCCCATCCAGTGGGTGGCGAAGGCGCGGCATTCGCGGCGCAGCTCGTCCTTCGGAATCTCATCCTTGTTGCGTCCGGCCTCGCGGAACTTCTCCTCGACCTTCCATTCGATCGGCAGGCCGTGACAGTCCCAGCCCGGAACGTAAGGCGCGTCCTTGCCCAGCATTTGCTGGCTGCGGACGACAAAGTCCTTGAGGATGTGGTTGAGACCGGTGCCGGAATGGATGTCGCCATTGGCGTAGATCGGGCCGTCATGCAGCAGGAACTGGGGGCGCCCCTTGGCCTTGGCGCGGAGCTTTCCGTACAGGTCCATCTGCGCCCAGCGCGCCAGCCATTTGGGCTCGGCCTCGGGCAACCCCGCCTTCATAGGGAAATCCGTGGCGGGCAGGAACAGAGTCGCCCGGAAATCGGGGGTTTCGGCGGGTTTTTCGGCCATAGGGGACGCTTCTAACAGGGGGGTGCTTAAGCGTCCAGCTTGGGCAATCTTGGGTGCTTCGCCAGCAGCCCCCGCGCCGCCTGGCAGTCCTCCGCGATCTGGGCAATCAGGGCCGGCAGCCCGGAAAAGCGCATTTCGGGGCGGATATAATCGACCAGCTCGACCGAGAGATGGCGGCCATAGAGATCGCCGTCGAAATTGAACAGGTGCGCCTCCATCAGCGGCACCTCGACCTCATACATGGGGCGGATGCCGAAATTGGCGACGCCATCATGCCGTTCCGCCACCACGTCATTGTCCATGATGGCGGCGCGCACGGCATAGATGCCGAAGGCCGGCGCCAGGCAATGGCCCAGATGCATGTTGGCGGTGGGAAAGCCCATGCCGCGCCCGCGCCCATCGCCATGCTCGATGCGCGCCTCCACCGCCCAGTGCCGCCCCAGGAGTTTGCAGGCCTCCAGCGGACGCGCCACCTTCAGCGCCTCGCGGATGCGGGTGGAGGAAATCTTCTCGCCGGCGCCGGCCAGGATGGTGTGGAAAGGTGTAACGGAAAAACCGTGGCGCGCACCTTGCCCCTGCAGGGTGGCGAGATCGCCGCCCCGGCCCTTGCCGAAGACGAAATCGCCGCCCACCACCACGCCGGAAACGCCAAGGCCATCTACCAGCACGTCTTGCACAAAAACCTCCGCCGGACGCGCGGCCATCGCCGCGTCGAACGGCACGGCGAAAAAGGCGTCAACGCCCAGTTCGGCCAGCAGCCGCGCTTTCATGCGCAGCGGCGTCAGGCGGAAACTTTCGGACGACGGCTTGAAGAATTCCTGCGGATGCGGCTCGAAGGCCAGCACCGCGAGGGGTTTTCCCGCCGCCCGCGCCTGGCGCGCCGCCTCGGCGATCAACGCCTGGTGGCCCAGATGCACGCCATCGAAATTGCCCACCGCCGTCACGGCGCCGCGCAAGAGCGCCGGCACATCGTCGAAATGGCGGAAGATGCGCATCAGGCCTCGGTCTTCGCCGATGGCGGTCTTTTGGGCGCGATGGCGCGCACTTGCATTTCCGCCACGACGGTTTCGCTGACACGGGAAATGCAATCCAGGATGACGTTGCGGCCCTCGATGCTGCGCACGGTGCAGGTCACCGTCACCGTGTCACCCAGGCGCAGCGGCGCCTTGAAGGCGATCGAGGCGCCGCCGAAGATGGTCCCCGGTCCCGGCAAGTCGTTGCCGACCACGGCGGAGACATAGCCCACCAGCAAGGCGCCATGCGCCACCCGGCCGCGAAACACGGTCTTCTTGGCGAACTCCTCGTCGAAATGCACCGGATTGCGGTCGCCGGTGGCCTGGCCGAACAGCTCGATATCCTGTTCGGTGATGGTGTGGACGAGGCTGGCGCTCATCCCGGGCTTGAGGTCTTCCAGATAGACGGTCATGGCCTTACCATTTCAGGGCGCGCAGGGCGGCGGCGGCAGTCACCCCGTTGCGGGCCAGAAGTTCATCCAGATGCGGTTCAGTATACGGCTCGATTTCCTCGCCATGAATGCCGTCGGCGATGAAGAGCGCCGGCAGGCCCTGGCCGTTGGCGCCCTTGATGTCGGTCGGCATACCGTCACCCACTGCCAGCGGGCATTGCGCGGCCACGCCCCTGCGCAGGGCGGCGATTTCGGTGCGCGCCATGTCATAGACTGGTCCGTGCGGCTTGCCGTAATAGATCACTTTGCCCCCCAGCGCCGCATAGTCGCGTGCCAGAGCCCCGGCGCACCAGTAGAGCCTTGAACCGCGATGCACCACCAGGTCGGGATTGGCGCAGAGCATGGTCAGGCCCCTTGCCGCCAGCCGCGCCAGTTCGTCGCCATAATCGGCCGGGGCCTCGCCGTCATCGTCGCGCAGGCCGGCGCAGAGGATGACTTCGGCCTCCTCCAGCCCGGTAAGCGAGACATCAAGGCCCTGATAGATCGTCACGTCGCGGCTGGTGCCAATATAATATATCGGCAGGTGCTTCAGGGAGGCACGGCGGACGAGTTCGGCACGGGCCGCGCCGCCGGAACTGACAATGGCGTCATAGCAGTCCTGCGGCACCCCGAACCCGGCGCATTGCTCGGCCACGGCTTGCGGCACCCGGGGGGCATTTGTCAGCAGCACCACCGGACCACGGGCCTGCCGGAAGCGCCTGAGGGCGTCACAGGCCGCTTCATGGGCGTGATGGCCGTCATGCACCACCCCCCAGACGTCGCAGATCAGGGCGTCGTGCTGGCCGGCAATGTCGGAAAGGCCGTTGAGCAGGCGGATGGGCATGGCCATGCCGGATGGCATGGCGGCGGCCGAAAATCAACGCGGTGGCGGTCTAACCGGCCCGTTTGAAGGGGATGACGGGGGCCATGTCGGGCATGGCGGCCGGGCGGCTGACATCGTCGCGCACCGCCCGGGGTTCGCCAAAGAGATAGCCCTGGGCGAAGTCCACGGCGTAATCCAGCAGCTGCAGCACAGTCTTCTCGTCTTCCACCCGCTCGGCGATGAGGTTGAGGCCGTGGCGGGAGAGCAGCTTCTTGAAATCCTCGGCGGCAACGGCGGCGCCGGCCCCGCTCATGCCCGCGACCAGGGTTTCGGAGCGGACCTTCAGGTGCGAGAAGCCAATCCGCTTCAGCTTGACGAAATCCAGCGCCAGGGTCTCGACATGGTCCATCGAGAGGGCGAAGCCCAGCTCGGCCAGACGGGCCAGGTTCTTTTCGCCCGCGAGTCCGGCCTTGAGCACCGCCTCCTGCGCGAACTCAAAGATGATTAGCCCGGCCAGGTCCTTGTTGGCGGCCATGTAGTCGAGGAACTGGGGGAAGAATTCGGCGTCGGACAGGGTATCGCCCGAGATGTTGCAGAAGATGCCGATCTCGCGGGTCTTGGCGGCGAGGCGGCGCAGCACCTGAACGCAGCGGAAGAGCAGCAGATTGTCGACCACGCTCATCAGCCCGGCTTCGCCGGCGACCTTGATGTATTGCGAGGGCATCAACACCGCGCCGCCGGCATCACGCAGCCGCGACAGCGCCTCGTAATAGCGTAGCTTCCTCTGCGGCAAGCTGACGATGGGCTGGAGATAGAGATCGACCCGGTTTTCCTCCAGGCTGGCGCGGATGGTCTCGAGCAACTCGTTGCGGTCGCCGAAGCTGCCGAGATAGGCGGCGGCCGGGCCGGTGGAGGGAATGCGCGGCACCGTGGCCTCGGCTTCGCGGGCGCCGCGCGAGATCTTGCCGGCGAATTCGCGCATCAGGCTTTCCAGCACCTTCAGCTCGGCCACGATCTTGCGGCCCTGCGCATTGGTGCGCTCGTCGATCATGCCGTCCAGCGCGGCGATGCGCGCCTGGGTTTCGTCAAGCTGGTCCTGGAAAGCGATGCTCATGCGGCGCAGCTGGGCGAATTCGCGGGCAGTGGCGCGCTTGTCGCCGCGGCGGGCGAGCATCGCGCCGACATGCTGGGTGGCGAGGAAGCAGAGCCCCGCCGCCACCAGCGCCAGCGGCCAGCCGGTGAACAGCACCATCGAGGCGCCGAGAAAGGCGCAGCCAAAAAAGCAGGTGAGGTTGATGAGCAGCCTGGTCATGCGGCAAATCATGCCCGGCGGCGATTTCCAATTCGTTAACTGTGAAATCCTAACGCCAGGGCGGCAGAGGCTCCAGCGTTAGGAGTCTGTTCACAATTAGCCGGGAGTCGCGTAGCCACCGCCACCGCCTGCAGCACCGCCGCTGCTGGCCGGGGCACCGCCGCCGCCACCACCGCCACCGCTGGAATAACTGGCGCCACCACCACCGCCACCCCCGCCGCCGCTGCTCGAGTAGCTGGCGCCGCCACCACCGCTGAAGCCGCCGCCACCGCTGAAGCCATCAAAGCCGCCGCCGCGGTTGCCACCGCCAGAATTGCCGCCGCCGCGGTTGCCACCGCCGCCGGAGCTGGCGGTGCTGGAGTTGCCGCCGCCACGATTGCCGCCACCACCGCCGTTATTACCGCCGCCGCCACGGCCGCCGACATTGTTGCCGCCGCTGCCACCGCCATTGCCGCCGCGACCGCCAGCGGCGCTGCCGCCGCGCCCGCCGCCGGCGTTGCCGTTACTCTGTAGGCTCCGGTTGATGGGGCTGGCATCATTGGCATTGTCATTGTTCCGCCGATTGCGGAATTCGGCGCTGCGGTAGAAGTCGCGGCTCTGCGCCGGACCGACACGGCCTTCCGGATACTGGGCCGGGCGATCGCCGCGCCAGCCGTCATTGTGCCAGCCGCCATGGACCCAGAACTGACGATGGCCATCAATGTCGCGGCAATAGATCGGGCCATTGATCCAGGCGCCGCTGTAGTAGATCGAGCCGTAATAGATCGGGTAACTCCAGTAATCGTCGGGACAGCCCCACTGGTCGCAATAGCCGCCGGCGTAGGCGAGGTTGCCGCCATACTGATCCTCGTCATCAGGGACGACGCAGCCGGCCAGGCCGGCAAAGGCTGCGAGGGACATCGCTGACAGCGTCATCTTCCAGAGCTTTTTCATCTTGGTCTCCTTGGCGCAGGAATTGCGCCTGACACGGCGGGGATGGAAAGCCGCCCGGTTGCTTTTATCGCCTCCGCAGCAGGGACGGGGCACCTGTGATCATGACGAACTGACTGCGGCGGAGAGGTTGGCGCGATTTGCCCCAAAACAAAAGGCTCCGGAAATTTCCGGAGCCCTTTGCTGTCGCTCAAGTCAACTATCAGCGGCGATGACCGCCGCCAACATGGCTACCGGCGCCACCGCGATAGCTGCCGCCGCGATAGCTGCCGCCGCGATAGTTGCCATAGTTGCCGCGATAAGCGCCGCCGCTGTAATAGCGCGAGCCTCCGCCGATATAGAAGCTGGGCCCGTAATAGGGATAGCCATAGCTGTAGCCATAACCGCAGCGATAGGGATCGTAGATGCGGCTATAGGGGTCGCAGCTGTAGTTGTAGTAGGGCGCCCCGTAGTAACCCGGTGTGCCGAGCGTGATGCCGAAGCGCACCTGCGCCGAAGCCGGCGCAGCGGTGGCGAGGGCTGCGGTACCGGCGACGGCGGCGGCGATTGCAAGTTTGGTGATGATCTTCTTCATCTCAGGTCTCCATTGGCTTCTGCCGTTGTGCCGATGATCGCGCCACGCGGCTGAACCCGACATGAACAGGCAATTGACCACTCCGATCTGGAAACGCCGCGCTTTCCGGAGGTTTCCCCTGCCCCAGAATCACCCCAATCGGTTCCCCCCCAGGAATCTCGCGAAATCCGTCCGGAACCCTTGATCGGGCTCCTCCCTCGGCCTAAATACCGGGCGCGGCGCTGGCACTCACCGGTGTTGAGTGCTGCAACGCAGATAAATTGCAACAGTTCCAAGACCTTAGGAGAAGGCACATGAAATTCCGTCCCCTCGGCGACCGCGTGGTCGTCCGCCGCGTGAAAGAGGACCAGAAGACCGCTGGCGGCATCATCATCCCCGACACCGTCGCCGAGAAGCCCCAGGAGGGCGAGGTGATCAGCGTCGGCCCCGGTGCCCCCGACAACAACGGCAAGCTCGTTCCTACCACCGTCAAGGCCGGCGACTTTGTGCTGTTCGGCAAGTGGAGCGGCACCGAGGTGAAGCTCGATGGCGAGGAACTCCTGATCATGAAGGAGAGCGACATCATGGGCGTGATCGAAGGCCGCAAGGCTTCGAAGAAGTAATCAGCGAAAGAATTCTAGGAGAACAGAACAATGGCAGCCAAAGACGTGAAATTCGGCGCCGACGCCCGCGAGAAGCTTCTGCGCGGCGTCGACATCCTGGCCGATGCGGTGCAGGTAACCCTGGGCCCCAAGGGCCGCAACGTGGTGATCGACAAGTCGTTCGG
>CAZNGO010000003.1:0-7022 GCA_964572805.1 uncultured Rhizobium sp.
CTTGACCACGTCGGAGGGTTTTTCCACCCGCCTGGCCGCCAGTTCGGAGACATGCACCAGCCCGTCCTTGGGGCCGAAGAAGTTCACGAAGGCGCCGAAATCCATCACCTTGACGATCTTGCCGTCATAGATCTCGCCCACTTCCGGCTCGGCCGTCAGCGAACGAATCCACTTCAGCGCCGCCTTGATCGATTCGCCGTCGGCGGACGCGATCTTCACCGTGCCGTCATCCTCGACATTGATCTTGGCGCCGGTCTTCTCGACGATCTCGCGGATCACCTTGCCGCCGGTGCCGATCACGTCGCGGATCTTGTCGGTCGGAATCTTGATCTGCTCGATGCGCGGGGCATGTTCGCCCAGCTCGGCGCGGGCCCCGGTGAGGGCCTTGTTCATCTCGCCCAGGATATGGATGCGGCCGCCCTGCGCCTGCTGCAGCGCGACCTTCATGATTTCCTTGGTGATGCCGGAAATCTTGATGTCCATCTGCAGGCTGGTGATGCCGTCCTGCGTTCCGGCGACCTTGAAGTCCATGTCGCCCAGATGGTCCTCGTCACCCAGGATGTCCGAAAGCACGACATAGCGGTCGCCTTCCAGGATCAGGCCCATGGCGATGCCCGCGATCGGCTTGGTCAGCGGCACGCCCGCATCCATCAGCGCCAGCGAAGTGCCGCAGACCGTCGCCATCGACGACGAACCGTTGGACTCGGTGATCTCCGAGACCACGCGGATCGTGTAGGGAAACTGGTCCTTGGCCGGCAGCATCGGATGGATGGCGCGCCAGGCCAGCTTGCCATGGCCGATTTCGCGGCGGCCGGGCGAACCCATGCGGCCGGTCTCGCCGACGCTGTAGGGCGGGAAATTGTAGTGCAGCATGAAGGTCTGCTTGCCGGTGCCTTCCAGGCTGTCCACGAACTGCTCGTCCTCGCTGGTGCCCAAGGTGGCGACGCAGATCGACTGGGTCTCGCCGCGGGTGAACAGCGCCGAACCATGGGTGCGCGGCAAGACGCCCACTTCCGCCACGATGGGGCGGACGGTGGTGAGGTCGCGGCCATCGACGCGCTTCTTGGTGTCCAGCACCGCATTGCGCATCACATCGGCTTCGACGTCGTGCAGCAGGCTGCCATAGACACTGGCGGCAACCTTGCCTTCGCCTTCGCCGACGAACTGCTCGGCATACTTCTTCTTCACGGCGGAAAGGGCATCGCGGCGCTCGAACTTGACCGGCAGCGAGAACGCCTTGGCCAGGTCGGCACCGGCGGCGGCCTTGATCGCCTTGCGGGTGGCGCCATGCACGTCTTCCGGCACCGGGCGCGGGTCCTTGGCGGCCTTTTCGGCCAGGCGGATGATGGCCGCAATGGCGGTCTGCATCTGCTCATGGCCGAAAACCACGGCGCCCAGCATCACATCCTCGCTGAGTTCCTGGGCTTCGGATTCCACCATCATCACGGCGTCGGCGGTGCCGGCGACGACCAGATCGAGCTTGGAGTCCGGATAGGTATCGATCGCCGGGTTCAGGACATATTCGCCATTGATGAAGCCGACACGGGCGGCGGCGATCGGACCCATGAAGGGCAGGCCCGACAGGGTCAGCGCCGCGCTGGCGGCGACCATGGCGACGATATCGGGATCGTTCTCCAGGTCGTGGGACAGCACCTGCGCCACCACCAGAACCTCATTCTTGAAGCCGTCCACGAAGAGCGGACGGATGGGGCGGTCGATCAGGCGGGAGATCAGGGTCTCGCGCTCGGTGGGGGCGCGCTCGCGCTTGAAATAGCCGCCCGGGATCTTGCCGGCGGCGTAGTAGCGCTCCTGGTAATTGACGGTGAGGGGGAAGAAGTCCTGCCCCTCCTTGGCGTTCTGGGCGCCGACGGCGGTGGCCAGCACCACGGTCTCGCCATAGGTGGCGAGCACCGCGCCATCGGCCTGGCGGGCGATCTTGCCGGTTTCAAGGGTCAGCGTGCGGCCGCCCCATTCGAAGCTTTCCTTGTGAACGTTGAACATGTTGGATTTTCTTTCCTCAGTGCCCGCCGCCATATTGCGCGCGGGCCGGTCGTAATGGTCCCCCTATGGGACCAGCTTTCGCGGCAGCTCATCCGCCGCAAAAGCAAAAGCACGGCCTCAGGCGTCTGCCCGGGGCCGTGCTGATTCTGTTGGAGCCTGGCTCAGCGGCGCAGGCCCAGCTTGGCGAGAATGGCCTCGTAGCGCTTGACGTCCCTGGCCTTCACATAGTCGAGCAGATTGCGGCGCTGCGACACCATCTTGATCATGCCGCGGCGCGAATGGTTGTCCTTGACGTGGGTCTTGAAATGCTCGGTGAGGTTGGAGATGCGCTCGGAGAGGATGGCGATCTGCACTTCGGGCGAACCGGTGTCGTCCTTGTCCGTCCGGTTCTGTGCAATCACTTCCTGCTTGCGTTCGGGGGTAATCATTTTTCTCTTTCGGACATCATGGGTTGGCGAAATTGAAGACGCGAAACGGCCGGAGTTCTCCTTCGGCGATTTCGGCCAGTGCCACGGGCGAACCGTCTTCCTCCTTGAGGAAAACCGTCTGCCCCTGAAGCTCGCCATCGGCAATCCCGGTCATCTTCGCAAACAGGTTTGCGCGGATGAGGATGGGGTTGCCCGAACGCAGGCGAACCGTATCGGGGCCCGATACGGCCAGCGCCGGGATGCCGTCCAGCGCGGTCGAAAGGGGCTTCAGATACGCAAAAGCGGCGGGACTATGCATAAAAGGGGTCAGGGTATCCAGCGCCACCGCGGCTTTTTCTTCCCACCCCCCCAGCCGGGTGCGGCGCAGGGCCGCCACATGGCCCAAGGTACCCAGGCCCAAGGCTATGTCCCGGACCCAGGACCGGACGTAAGTGCCTTTGCCACAAAGGATTTCGAACTCCGCCGTGTCCCGCTCGGCAGCGATCAGCCGGGCCTCGAAAACCTCCACCGGGCGGGGTTCCAGCACCACCTCTTCCCCGTCCCGGGCCAGGTCATAGGCCCGTTCACCCCCCACCCGGACGGCGGAATAGGCCGGGGGCGTCTGCAGCAGGGTGCCGGTGAAACGGGGCAGGATGGCTTCGATCTGCTCCCGGCTGGGGCGGGCATCGGTGGTACCGGTGACGGCGCCTTCGGCATCGTCGCTGTCGCGGCTCTCGCCCCATCTGGCGGTGAAGCGATAGACCTTGTCGGCATCCATGGCGAAGGGAACCGTCTTGGTCGCCTCGCCCAGGGCGATGGCAAGGATGCCCGTCGCCATCGGATCGAGGGTGCCGGCATGGCCGGCCTTCTGCGCCTGGAAGAGGTGGCGCACCTTGGCGACGGCCTGCGTCGATCCCATCCCCAGCGGCTTGTCGAGGATCACCCAGCCGTGAACCGGATTACCTTTTTTACGGCGGCCCATCAGTCTCCTTCGTCTTCGTCAGACGAATGCAGGTCGCGCTGGACTTCCGGCGACTTGAGAATGGTCTCGATCTTCTGCGCCTCGGCGAAGGACTGGTCCTCGACAAAGCGCAGGTCGGGGGTGAACTTCATGGCGATGCGATGGCCCATTTCGCCGCGCAGGAAGCCCTTGTGGCGGTTCAGCGCCGCGATCACTTCGCGGGCATGTTCGCCGCCCAGCGGTTCGCAATAGACCGTGGCATAGCGCATGTCGGGCGAAGGCTTGACCTGGGTGATGGTGACCGAGACCCCGGACAGGTCGGGATCGCGGATTTCATTCTGGCGCAGAATCTCGGCCAGGGCATGACGCAGCGCCTCGCCGACGCGCAACTGGCGCTGCGACGGGCCCAGCGGGCCGTCCTGGCGGGAAGTGCGGCGCGAGCCGCCGCGTGGGGAACGATGACGCGACATTTGCGGAACCTCACAGCGTGCGCTGGATGGTTTCGACGTCGAAGCATTCGATGACGTCGCCCTTCTGCATGTCCTGGTAGCCCATGAAAGCCATGCCGCATTCCTGGCCGGACTGGACCTCGCGCACTTCGTCCTTGAAACGCTTGAGGGTGGAAAGCTCGCCTTCATGGATCACGACATTGTCGCGGATCAGCCGCACCTTGGCGCCGCGGCGCACCGAACCCTCGGTGACCTTGCAGCCCGCGACCTTGCCGACCTTGGTGATGGTGAAGACTTCCAGGATTTCGGCGTTGCCGAGGAACTTCTCGCGCACTTCGGGCGCCAGCATGCCCGAAAGCACGGCTTTGATGTCATCCACCAGATTGTAGATGATGTTGTAATAGCGGATCTCCAGCCCGTCGCGCTTGGCGCGGTCGCGGGCCTGGTTGTTGGCGCGGACATTGAAGCCGATCACCGCGGCGCCGCTGGCATGGGCCAGGATGACGTCGCTTTCGGTGATGCCGCCGACGCCCGCCTGCAGGATCTGCACCCCGACTTCGTCGGTCTCCAGCTTGGCCAGGGCGCCCTGGATGGCTTCGGCCGAACCCTGGACATCGGCCTTGAGCACGATGGGCAGCAGCTTGCGCTCGCCCACTTCGCGGGTCTTGAGCAGTTGATCCAGGGTCTGACGCGAGCTGGAAGCCTGGCGCTGTTCGCGGCGCTTGCGGGCGCGGTATTCCACCACTTCGCGGGCGCGGGCTTCGTTTTCCACCACCACCATTTCGTCGCCGGCATCGGGCGGCGCCGAAAGGCCCAGCACTTCGATCGGGGTCGAGGGGCCCGCGGTCTTCACCGACTCGCCGCGCTCGTTGGCCAACAGGCGCACCCTGCCCCATTCGGCGCCGGCGACGACGATGTCGCCGACCTTCAGGGTGCCGCGCTGCACCAGCACGGTGGCGACGGGACCGCGGCCCTTGTCCAGCTTGGCCTCGATCACCGCGCCTTCGGCGGGGCGCTCGGCGTTGGCCTTGAGGTCGAGCAGCTCGGCCTGCAGCAGGATGGCTTCCTGCAGCTTGTCGAGATTGAGCTTCTTGGTGGCGGAGACTTCCACCGCCTGGATTTCGCCGCCCAGGTCTTCAACCTGGATTTCATGCTGCAGCAGCTCGGTCTTGACGCGATTGGGATTGGCGTCGCCCTTGTCGATCTTGTTCACCGCCACGATGATCGGCACGCCCGCCGCCTTGGCATGGGCGATGGCTTCCACCGTCTGGGGCATGACGCCGTCATCGGCCGCCACCACCAGCACCACGATGTCGGTCACTTTTGCGCCGCGGGCGCGCATCGCCGTGAAGGCGGCATGGCCGGGCGTGTCGAGGAAGGTGATTTTCTGGCCGGATTTCAGTTCGACCTGGTAGGCGCCGATATGCTGGGTGATGCCGCCGGCTTCGCCCGCCGCCACATCGGTCTGGCGCAGGGCATCGAGCAGCGAGGTCTTGCCATGGTCGACATGGCCCATGATCGTCACCACCGGGGCGCGCGGCGTCATGGCCGCGTCGTCGTCGGCGCCGCCGGAAAGACCTTCCAGCACGTCGCTTTCGGCGACGCGCTTGACGACATGGCCGTATTCGGCGGCCACCAGTTCGGCGGTATCGGCGTCGATCACGTCATTGGCGGTCGCCATCATGCCGTTCTTCATCAGCACCTTGATGACGTCCACGGCGCGGCGGGCCATGCGGTTGGCCAGTTCGGCCACGGTGATGGTTTCCGGCACGACGATATCGCGCGGACCGGCCGGACCGGCCGGGGCCTGGTGCACCTTGTTGACGCGCTGCAGATGGCGCTTGTAGGCCGCGATCGAACGCACGCGCTCGTCATCGCCTTCCAGGGCCCGGGTAACGGTGAGCTTGCCGCGGCGGCGCTCGCCATCGCCCACGGTCTTTTTCGGCACCGGCGCCTTGGGAGCGCCGGGCTTGCCGGGCTTCTTGCTGCTTTCTTCCTCTTCCTCCGCCACCATGCGGCGGCGGGGCGTCTCGCCCGGCGCCGTGGCCGGATCCAGCCTGCGCGCGGCTTCGGCCTCGGCGCGCTTCTTGGCGGCTTCGTCGGCGGCCTTGCGGGCCTCTTCCTCGACCTTGCGCTTTTCGGCGGCGGCGCGCTCGGCCTTGAGCTGTTCTTCTTCGACGGCGCGGCGCCTGGCGTCGGCCTCGGCAATCTTGCGCGCCTCGGCGTCCGAAACCTTGGCGTCGGCCAGGGCGGCGGCGCGGCGCGCCTTTTCCTCATCCGAAAGCTGGCGCAGCACCACGCCGCGGGCGGGCGCGGGCGCCTTGGCCTCGGCCGCCTTGACCTCGGGCGCGGGCGCTTCGGCCTTGGCGGCCGGCCTGGCCGCGGCCTTGGCGGCGGGCGCGGGCGGCGCGGCGGAGCGCTTCTTCTCCACCACCACCGCCTTGGTGCGGCCATGGCTGAAGCTCTGCTTGACGGTGGAGGTTTCCGTCTTTTTCAGAGTCAGCGTCTTGGCCGGGCGCTTGGTATCGTCGGTATCGCTCATGAATCTCTTTCAGTCCGGGCGCGGAAGCCAGAAAGTCTTTCCGCATCAAAGGTCAGACGGTCCGCCAGGCCGCCCGCTTGGACGGCGGCATGTATCACATTCTCGCGTCCCAGCGCCAAGCCCAATTCGGCGCTGGTCAAGGTTTCGATCACTGCGCAATCCAGTTCCAGCCGGTGGGCGGCGGCGTACAGTTTGCGCTTGCCGTCCTTCGAACCGTCCAAGGCCTCGATCAATGCCTTTGGCGGCTTCGGGCCCTCAAGCTGGCGCAGCACATTGTCGAAGCCCAGCACCAGCGCGCCGGAGCGGCGGGCCAGGCCAAGATCACCGACCATGCGGCTGACCAGTGCGGCTTCGGTGCGGGCGGGCAGATCGCTGTCGGCGCTCACACTGGCCTTGGCGGCCCGGGCGAACAGCTTCTTCTCCACCGCGGTGGCGATGGCGGCTTTCGACGCCGCCACCCAGGCGCCGCGCCCCGGCAGTTTCGCCGCGACATCGGGAACCACAGTGCCGTCGGGGGCGAAGGCGAAGCGGATCAGGCGATTTTCGGGCAGCACTTCGCCCGAAACGATGTCGCGGCGTTCTCTTTCACCCCCTCTGCCTTCGCTGGCGGCGCGGGGCCCCGGCCGGGCCCCCCCCCGGGGGGGGCGGGCCCCCAGCGGCAG
>CAZNGO010000004.1:0-54966 GCA_964572805.1 uncultured Rhizobium sp.
GGGGTGGGGCAACCCCGATTCCATCCTTTGTGCGTGCCGCACCCCGCCCCCAGGCATTACCCGCTGCCCCTCAAAATGCCACCCCCCTCCCGCAAGGGGAGGGGGAAAGATGGTTCGGCTACAGAGCGGACTTCTTCTAGAACGGTCCCGCACCCTGCGTGTTGGTGCGGATCAGATAGACCGACTGGCTCGCCGTCATGAACAGCCAGTCGCGCTTGGGGCCGCAGAAGGTGAGGTTGGCGCAGGTCTCGGGCAGGCGGATGCGGCCGATCGCCTTGCCCGCCGGATTCCAGATGGTGACGCCGCAATAGCCCAAAGGCGCGGTCGAGCCCGACCAGACATTGCCGGCCACGTCGCAGCGATGGCCGTCAAAGCCGCATTTCACGCCATCAATCATGCCGTCGGAGAAGGTGCGGATGTTCTGAAGGCCCTTGCCCACCACGTCGCCCACCGCCAGGTTAGAGCCCCAGACGAAATAGAGCTTCTTCCAGTCGGGCGAGAAGCAGAGGCCGTTGGGCACCTGGCCGGTGGCGACGACGCTGAGGGTGCCGCCCGGGGCGGGATTGGGGTCCCAGCGGTAGATCTGGGTCGGCAGCACCTGGTGCAGCGAGCCGATCATGCCGGCGCCGGTATTGCCGATCATGGGATTGAGCAGCCCGCCGGCGTTGAACGGTCCCGGCCCCTGGTCGACATGGCCCTCGGAGAGCTGGCCGCCATAGAGCGGATCGGTGAACCAGATGCTGCCATCGGGATGGCAGGCAAAATCATTCGGAGAATTGAGCGGCTTGCCCTCGAAATTGTCGGCAATGATGGTCATCGAGCCGTCATGCTCCCAGCGCACGACGCGGCGCGGGAAATCCTGGCCGGAAATCTGCCGGCCCTGGAAGTCGAAGGCATTGCCGTTGCTGTTGAAGGAGGGGCGGCGGAAGGGCGTGACCTGACCGGTTTCCCAGATATAGCGGTACTGCACATCGCCCATCACGTCGCTGAACACGACATACTGGCCTTCACCGCACCAGGCCGGGCCTTCCGCCCATTGATAGCCGGTGCCGACGCGCTTGATCACGGCATGGCCTTCGGCGACGTTGCCGAAGGAGGGGTCCAGCGTGATCACGTCGGGATCGGGATACTGGGCGATGGCAGCGCCCCGGCCGAATTGGCGGGGCGGATTGCTCACCACCGTGGCCGGATTGGCCCGCTGGGCCAGCGCGGCGGTCGGAAGCGCGGCGGCGGCGCCGGCGAGCATGGAACGGCGTGACAGGTCGGTCATGTTTCCCCCAAGGTGATTTTAATTCTGGCGACGAGAATTGAAGGGCACCGTCCCGGTGTCAACACCCGGCCCCTCGCTCAAGCTCGGGGCGTTCGTCGCTCAAAACGGTCCACTGGACCGTTTTGTTTGCTTTGCAAACCGCTCCTCACCCCGGCGCCGCGCCCTGAATGTTGACCCTGAGCAGGTAGATCGAGGAATTGGCGCACATGAAGAGATGGTCGCGCTTGGGCCCGACAAAGGCGAGGTTGGCGCAGGTCTCCGGCAACCGGATGCGGCCGATCAGCTTGCCATCCGGGTTCCAGCAGGTGACGCCGGCATAGCCCAGCGGCCCGGCCGAGCTTGCCCAGATATTGCCGGCCCTGTCGGCGCGCATGCCGTCGGGGCCGCAGCGCACGCCATCGACGCGGCAATCGGTGAAGGGGCGCAAATTGGCCAGCTTCGCGCCCTGGACATCGCCGACCGAAATGCCGCCGCCGCGGATGACATAGAATTTCGTGTAATCGGGCGAGAAGCAGACCCCGTTGGGCGCGGCATTGTCGGTGAAGGGCACCACCACATCGATGCGCCCCGACGGATCGACGCGATAGACGCTGGGCGGCAGCTCCTGCTTCATGCCGCCGGCGCCCTGGATGCCGACGCCGGAATTGCCGATCGTGGGATCGCGCAGCGTGCCGGCGTCGGGATGGCCTTCCGCCAGCGTGCCGCCGAAGGTGGGATCGGAGAACCAGATGCTGCCATCCTTGTGCGGCGCCAGGTCGTTGGGGGCGTTGAGCGGCTTGCCCTCGAATTTGTCGGCGATGATGGTCATGGAACCATCGGCTTCCCAGCGCACGACGCGGCGGAAGAAATCCTGGGTGGCGAGCTGGCGGCCCTGATGGTCGAACGAATTGCCGTTGCCGCCAAAGCTGGGCTTGCGGAAGACGCTGACTTCGCCGGTCTCCCAGAGATAGCGATACTGGGTGTCGTTCTTGACGTCGCTGAAGATGGCGAACATGCCGATGCCCGACCAGGCCGGGCCTTCGGCCAGATGATAGCCGGTGGCAACGCGGCGGATGGTTTCCTGGCCGATCAAGAGGCCGCCAAAGGACGGATCGGCGCGGATGATGTCGGGATCGGGATTGAAGGGCGGCGGCGCGCCGGGGCCCCATTGGCGCGGCGGAGTGGTCACCACCGAGGGCGGGGTGGCCGGGATCGGCTGGGGCGGCGCGGCGGGCGGGGCTTGCGCCAGGGCGCGGGTGGCGGGCAGGGCGGCGGCCCCGGCAAGAACGAAGCGGCGGGTCAGGTCAGGCATGGCAATCCCCCCTTTTGTTTGCCCCAAGCTTCGGAGGGGGTGAGGGGCCTGTCAATCGGCGCCGGGCGGCTGGTACTGGAAGATTTCCTCGATCCGCTTTCCGAACAGATGGGCGATGGCGAAGGCCAGCGGCAGCGAGGGATCGTACTTCTCCGTCTCGATGGCGTTGACCGACTGGCGCGCCACGTCGAGACGCTGGGCGAGGTCGCCCTGGCTCCAGCCCTTCTCGGCGCGCAGCTCGCGCAGGATGTTCTTCATGAATGACGCTTCTGCACGATGACATGCGCCGGGAACAGGCAGACGGCCCAGAGCGGAAACACCGCCCAGAGCGGCAGATGCGGCACGACTTCGAACTGGTCGAGAAAACCCCAGACGGTGCAGACGCCCAGCGTCAGGACGGTGGCGAGCGCCCACACCTCCAGCCCGCGGGCGCGCAGATATTCGTCAGTTTCCTCGCGCAGCAGAAGCAGCATGGCGCGGATGGCGAACAGCACCGGGATCGAAGGCGCCAATCCTGCCAGCACGGCTTTCAGGCCGGTGGGATGCATGCGCAGCCAGTACCAGGTGGCGGCCTCGAAGACGGCGACATAGAGCAGCATCGCCGGCAGGAAGCGCAGGAGATAGCGGCGCGCCGCCGGGCGCATCTGAGTCACGAGAGGGTGCCGTGGCAGCAGCCACCACAGAAAGCCGATGACACCACCCAGCAAGACGATGACGGTGACGGCAATGATGGCGGTGCCGAGGGGCCGCGGCAGATGAAGACGCCAGAGAAAAAGCGCCTCGGCGAAGGTGATGGCGACCATCACCCAGACGAATCCCTGGAACCGGCGCAGGGGGCGGCGAAAGGTGACGTCGAAATCCTTGAAGAGGTTGGACGGATTGTTGTCCTGGGAAGGCATGATCATCGGCTTTTCCTCGGTCAGCCTGTCAAGGAAACATGACAGGCCGACACCTGTCAAGGTCGCTTGACAGCCCGGTTTTGACTTTTGCGGCCGATGGGGCTTTAAACCCGCCACTTTCCGAAGAGCCAGAAGGCCCTTCGGTCCCCCGCCCGGCGCGGGGGATCGCCCGCAGGCAGCGCGTTGCGCCCCCTGCGGTGAAACCGCTTTGCATGAAGTCCTCATGCTGAGCTTGTCGAAGCATGAGGGCGGCCCTCGCCCTTCGACAGGCTCAGGGTGAGGAATGAGGAAGAAGAATGTTCGAGTCCTTGCAATCCCGCCTTGGCGGCGTCTTCGACCGGCTCACCGGCCGCGGCGCCCTTTCGGAAGCCGATGTCGATGCCGCGCTGGGGGAAGTCCGCGCCGCGCTGATCGAGGCCGATGTCGCCCTGCCGGTGGTCAAGGATTTCATCGAGAAGGTGCGCCCACGCGCCATCGGCGAAAGCGTCATCCGCTCGGTCAAGCCCGGCCAGCAGGTCGTCAAGATCGTCCATGACGCCCTGGTCGAGACCCTGGGCGAGAAGAACGAGGCGCTCTCCATCGGCTCGCCGCCGGCGCCGATCCTGATGGTCGGCCTGCAGGGTTCGGGCAAGACCACCACGTCCGCCAAGCTGGCGCTGCTGCTGCAGAGCCGCGAGAAGAAGCGGGTGCTGATGGCCTCGCTCGACACCACCCGTCCCGCGGCGATGGAGCAGTTGCGCGTGCTGGGCGAACAGGCGGGCGTGGCGACGCTGCCGATCGTCGCCGGCCAGGGCCCGCTGGAGATCGCGCGCCGCGCCATGGCTTCGGCCAAGGTCGGCGGCTATGACGCCGTCATCCTCGACACCGCCGGCCGCCAGCATGTCGATGAACAGCTGATGGCCGAAGTCGCCAGCGTGAAGCAGCTGGTTTCGCCGCACGAGACCCTGCTGGTGGCCGACAGCCTGACCGGCCAGGACGCCGTCAATATCGCCAGGTCGTTCAATGAGCGGGTCGGCGTTTCGGGCATCATCCTGACCAGAGTCGATGGCGATGGGCGCGGCGGCGCGGCGCTCTCGATGCGCCAGGTCACCGGGGCGCCGATCAAGTTCCTGGGCGCCGGCGAGAAGCTGGAAGCGCTGGAGCCGTTCTTCCCCGACCGCGTCGCCGGCCGCATCCTGGGCATGGGCGATGTGGTCAGCCTGGTCGAAAAGGCGGCGGAGACGCTGGACAAGGAAGAGGCGGAGAAGATCGCCGCCAGGATGAAGAAGGGCACGTTCGACATGAACGACCTTCAATCGCAATTGAACCAGATGAAGAAGCTGGGCGGCATGAAGGGCGTGCTCTCGATGCTGCCGGGCGTCGGCAAGATCCAGAGCCAGCTCGACGCCGCCGGCATCGACGACAAGGTCATCACCCGCCAGGACGCCATCATCAAGTCGATGACGAAAGCCGAGCGCGGCGATCCCGACCTGATCAACGGCTCGCGCCGGAAGCGCATCGCGGCGGGCGCCGGCGTCGAGGTCAGCGAAGTCAACAAGCTGCTGAAAATGCACCGCCAGATGGCGGACATGATGAAGAAAATCGGCAAGGGCGGCCGCATGCCGCAATTGCCGCCTGGAATGGGCGGGTTCGGCGGCATGCCGCCGGGCTTCCCGAAACGATAGGAGCGTCGGCCCCACGAAGTGCGAAGCGGTTCGTGTCAGGCCGCGCGACAATTAAAGAAGTTCAACGGTTCAACACGAAGGAAAGAAACAATGGCTCTGCGTATTCGTCTTGCCCGCGGCGGCACCAAGAAGCGTCCGCACTACAACATCGTGATCTCCGACTCGCGATCCCCTCGCGACGGCCGCTTCATCGAGAAGATCGGCTTCTACAATCCGCTGCTGCCCTCGGATCACGCCGACCGCATCAAGCTGGACCTGGAAAGGCCAAGGCCTGGGTCGCCAAGGGCGCCGTGGCCAGCGACCGCGTCAACAAGTGGCTGGCCGATGCCGGCGTCACCAGGAAGCGCGTCCACAACAATCCCAACAAGGCCCAGCCGAAGAAGAAGGCGCAGGAGCGCGCCGCCGCCGCCGCCAAGGCCGCGGAAGCCCCTGCTGAAGCCTAACCCACTTTCGCCATGGCCGGCCTTGAGCCGGCCATCCAACTTCCTCTTCTGCGGCATGAAGTTGGATGGGCGGGTCAAGCCCGCCCATGGTGAGGAGAGCAGAGATGGCGCGTGACATTCTTCTCGCCGCCGTTATCGGGGCGCAGGGACTGAAGGGCGAAGTGAAGGTGAAGACCTTCACCGAAAGCCCGGAGGCGCTGCACGCCTATGGCGTGCTGCACGACGCATCCGGCAAGCGTTACGAGATCACCGCCTTTCGCGTGGGCAAGCCCGGCGAGGCGGTGATTGCCTTTAAGGGCATCGGCGACCGCAATGCCGCCGAGGCGCTGAAAGGCGCCCAGTTGTTCGTCAGCCGCGCGGCGCTGCCCGCGACGAAGGATGACGAGTTCTATCACGCCGACCTGATCGGGCTGGAGGCGTTCGACAGCGAAGGCCGGCTGGTGGGCATCATCGCCGCCATCCACAATTTCGGCGCCGGCGATGTCATCGCCATCATGCGCGCGGACGGTGACGAAGTGCTGCTGGCCTTCACCCGCCAGACTGTGCCGGAGATCGACATCAAGGGCGGGCGGGTGACGATTGCCGTTCCCGAAGAGGACGAAGGCGAAGGTCCGCATCCCCATGTCGAGTAGCTGGTCCGCCACCGTATTGACGCTGTTCCCCGAGATGTTTCCCGGACCGCTGGGCGTTTCGCTGCCGGGCAAGGCGCTGGAGAAAAATCTCTGGTCGCTCGATGTACGCGACATCCGCGATCACGGCATCGGCAAGCATCGCACGGTGGACGACACCCCGGCGGGGGGCGGGCCTGGCATGGTGATGCGGGCCGATGTGGCGGCGGCGGCGATTGACGCGGTGGCGCGTGATGACCGGCCCCTGATCTATCTCTCGCCGCGGGGCGCCCCGCTGACGCAAGCGCGCGTCCGCGCCCTGGCGGCCGGACCGGGGGCGGTGCTGCTCTGTGGCCGCTTCGAGGGACTGGACCAGCGGGTGATCGAGGCCAGAAGCATCGAGGAAGTCAGCCTGGGCGATTTCGTCCTGGCCGGGGGTGAGATCGCCGCCATGGCCCTGATCGAGGCGGCCGTCCGGCTGATCCCCGGCGTCCTGGGCGCGGCGGCGTCCACCGAAGAGGAAAGCTTCAGTTCGGGCCTGCTGGAATACCCCCAGTTCACCCGCCCGCAGGAGTTCGAGGGCAGGCCCCTCCCTTCCGTCCTAAATGGCGGAAATCACAGGGAAATATCCCGCTGGCGGCTTGAGGAGGCAGAGCGGCTTACCCGCGAGCGGCGCCCCGATCTCTGGGCCGCATACCAAAAGCCCCCAAAGCCCTAGGAATAGCAGTCTTTATCCGCTATACGCCGCCCCTCAATTTCCGCCGAAAGACCAAGACAATGAACCTGCTGCAGACGCTCGAAGCCGAGCAGATGGCCGCCCTCAAGACCCAGAAGAAGGCGATGCCGGATTTCCGCCCCGGCGACACCCTCAAGGTCAACGTCAAGGTGGTGGACGTCACGTTCGACGAGAAGACCAAGCAGAACAAGACCCGCGAACGCATCCAGGCCTTCGAGGGCGTCTGCATCGCCCGCCAGGGCGCCGGCCTGAACGAGGCCTTCACCGTGCGCAAGCTCTCCTATGGCGAGGGCGTCGAGCGCGTCTTCCCGATCTATTCGCCGCTGGTGGATTCGGTGGTGGTGGTGCGCAAGGGCAAGGTGCGCCGCGCCAAGCTCTATTACCTGCGCGGCCGCACCGGCAAGTCCGCCCGCATCAGCGAGCGGGTCGAGAATGCGGGCCCCGAAGCGGCGGCCTGAAGCCGAAATAAGCCCGCAAAAACGGGCATTTTGTGCATAAATGCAAAAAAGCCCCGATTTTCGGGGCTTTTTTCGTTTGAGATGCTTGCAGGCGCCGGAAATACAGTAAAATCGGGCTCATCGTTTGATTCGTTCCTAGAGAGGGAAACACCCCATGGCCACTGCCGCCAAAGCCAAAGTCGAAACCGTCTCCACCCGCCAGCTCGCCAGCGCCCTGGCCGAGAAGCACGGCATTTCCCAGAAGGCCTCCAACGCGCTTCTGGAAGACGCCATTGGCCTGATCACCAAGCACCTCAAGAAGGGCGCCCGCATCCGTCTCAATGGCCTGGGCATCCTGGTCGTGCGCAAGCGCGCCGCCCGCATGGGCCGCAACCCCGCCACCGGCGAGGCGATCAAGATCAAGGCCTCCAAGAAGGTGGCGTTCCGCGCCGCCAAGGACCTGAAGGAAGCGATCTAAGGCTTCTTCAAGCAAGAGAAGAAAGGCCGGGCGCCATAACGCCCGGCCTTTTGCTTTGCGCAACCCGTCGCCGCGCCGCGCGTTGGCGAAGAATGCCCGAGACATTTTCCCTGCTTCCCGCGTGGCTGCTCGCGCTCGCGGTTTTCGCCGCCATCATGGCGGCCGGACTGGCCCTGCAGCACGCCGTCACCTGCTGGATGAAGCGGAAAACCGGCACTTGGCATCCCTTCCTGCGCCATTCCTGGCACCGGGTGCGGCGGCTGCTGCGCTTCATGCTGGCGCTGCTGGCGGCGGGCGTGGCGCTGCAACTGATGCCCATGGCCCAGGGCATGGCGGAAACGGTGCGGCGCATCCTCTCCGCGCTGTTCATCGCCCAGCTGGGCTGGATCGTGGCGGTGGCGCTGAACCTGGCGATGGACCGCTATGTCCAGGGCCTGAAGACCGGCAGCCCGGACAATCTGCTGGCGCGCAAGGCGGCGACCCAGATGCGCATCTTCCGCCAGGCGCTGAACGTGCTGCTGGCGGTGCTGACCATCGCCTTCGCCCTGATGAGCTTCGACACGGTGCGTCAGATCGGCGTCTCGCTCTTCGCCTCGGCCGGCGTGGCGGGCATCATCGCCGGGCTGGCGGCGCGGCCCATGCTGGAAAACCTGATCGCGGGGGTGCAGCTGGCCATCGCCCAGCCGCTGCGGCTGGAGGACGCCGTGGTGATCGACGATGAATGGGGCTGGGTGGAGGAGATCAATTCCACCTATATCGTGGTGCGGCTGTGGGACTGGCGCCGGCAGGTGGTGCCGCTTTCCTACCTCTTCGCCAATCCCTTCACCAACTGGACGCGCTCCTCCGCCTCGCTGATCGGCACGGTGATGCTGTATGCCGATTATACCCTGCCGGTGGATGCCATCCGGGCCGAGGCCGAGCGCCTCGCCAAGGCCTCGCCGCGCTGGGACGGCAAGGTCATCAATGTCCAGGTTTCCGACGCCCGCGAACAGGCGATGGAGGTGCGGGTGCTGGCCTCGGCGGCGGATTCCCCCACCACCTGGGATTTGCGCTGCGAATTGCGGGAAAAGCTGATCGCCTATATCCGCGACAACTTCCCCGAGAGCCTGCCGCGCGTCCGCCGCGAGGATTTTCGCGTGACGGAACAGCCCTCTGGCGGCGCGGCGCGGCACTGAAACGCCGGGCGAAAGCGCCGAATTGCCGTATTGCGGCAACGTCGCCGAGCGGCTAGGTAGCCTCGACATCTTCCGAAGGATTTCCCATGGCTCGCAAGAAAATTGCTCTGATCGGCGGCGGCCAGATCGGCGGCACCCTGGCCCATCTGGCGGCGCTCAAGGAGCTGGGCGATGTGGTGATCTTCGACATCGCCGAAGGCCTGCCCCAGGGCAAGGCGCTCGATCTTGCCCAGTCCGGCCCGGTGGACGGCTTCAATGCCAGGCTCTCGGGCACCAACAATTACGCCGACATCGCCGGCGCCGATGTGGTGATCGTCACCGCCGGCGTGCCGCGCAAGCCGGGCATGAGCCGTGACGACCTGATCGGCATCAATCTGAAAGTCATGGCGTCGGTGGGCGAGGGCATCAAGGCCCATGCCCCGAACGCCTTCGTCATCTGCATCACCAATCCGCTCGACGCCATGGTCTGGGCACTGCAGAAGTTCAGCGGCATTCCGCACCACAAGATCGTCGGCATGGCCGGCGTGCTGGACAGCGCCCGCTTCCGCCACTTCCTGGCCGAGGAAATGAAGGTTTCGGTGGAAGATGTCGACGCCTTTGTGCTGGGCGGCCATGGCGACACCATGGTGCCGATGCCGCGCTTCTCCACCGTGGCAGGCATTTCCCTGCCCGAGCTGGTGAAGATGGGCTGGATCACCCAGGAGAAGCTGGACGCCATCGTCACCCGCACCGCCAATGGCGGCGCCGAGATTGTCGGCCTGCTCAAGACCGGCTCGGCCTATTACGCCCCGGCGACCAGCGCCATCCAGATGGCCGAGAGCTATCTCAAGGACCAGAAGCGGGTGCTGCCCTGCGCCATCCATGTCGATGGCGCCTATGGCATCAAGGATCTCTATGTCGGCCTGCCCTGCGTCATTGGCGAAAAGGGCGTGGAGCGGGTGGTCGAACTTCAGCTCACCGATGCGGAAAAGGCGGCGCTGAACAAGTCGGCCGACGCGGTGCGCGGCCTGATCGCCGCCTGCAAGACGCTGGAGCCGAAGCTGAACTGAGGCCTTGCGCCCTCAATTGAGGGCGTAGGAGGCAATCAGGCCGGCGCCGATGGCGGGGCTCCCGCTGGTGAGGCCCGCCGTGCCATAGCCGGTCAGGGTCATGCCGTTGCCCCGGATCCAGCTCAGCGAGCCGAACAATTCATGGCTGGCGGTGACCAGCGGCGTGCTGGCGCTGTCGAAATCGTACGACGCCACGGCCACCAGGCTGTCGCTGATCGTGTAGCTGCTGCCGGCCGACACCGAGACGGTGTTGAACAGCCTGAAGCTGCTGGGCTGGCCGGGAAGCAGATAGCCGACCCGCAGGAACGGCGCCCAGTCGCCAAGCTGGCGGCTGACATCCAGGTTCATGGTGAAGTCGGCCTCGCCGGTGCTGAGCCGCCGCCGCGTCGAGGCGGTCGGCACCTTGATGCCGGCGCTCAGCTTGACCTCGAAATCATCCAGGAAGGAAGACGGCACGGTGTAGGTGGCGTCGAGATCGAGGTCGCCGAAGCCGGTCCGCGTGATCGGCGGCAGGGAGGTGCGGCGGTTGACGACGATGGGATTGCCCGCGGCATCGAACACCACCAGCCCGCGGCCTGAAACGCGCATATACGGCATGCTGATGCTGATACGGAAGTCGTCCGTCGCCGCGCTCAGCACCGGCAGTCCGATTTCCACATTGGTGTTGCGCGCCGTGCCGTAATCGCCATTGGAATAGCCCAGCCCGAAGGTGCCGGAGAAGTGCATGTCCTGGAACAGGCTGCCCTGCTCGGCGGCGCAGGCGCCGGAAGGCAGCAGCGCCAGCGCCAGCAGGCCGCCTTTCCATGTCCGGTGTCTCAAGGGGGGCATCTTCGGCCTCATCAGCGTTGACGCGCGCGAAGGCTGTCGCGCGCCTTGTCGGCGGGAGAGTTCTTTATCGAGTTCTGCAGATGGATGATCTGGCTGTTTTCGCCCGCCGACACGGTGAACTTCACTTCATTGAAGGAGGGCTTGCTGAGGAAGGGCTTGATATCCAGCGAGAAGCCGAACGGCTCCAGCGGCAGGCCGATCCAGGACGTGTCCATCCGGTCGTTGGAATTGACGTCCTGGTAGGTCTGGATGGCGTAGGTGCCGGGCGCCACGTCGCGCAGGGTGACGACGGTCTCGCCGGCGATGGCGGGAACGTCCGCGCCGGCGGTGGGCTTGGCCTTGTCGTCGGGATACTGGGCTTCGTTGTACAGCCCGAGCCGCAGGATGCCGCCGGCCGGCAGGACGTTCTCCACCCGGATGGTCAGGTTCGCCGCCATCGCCGGTGTCACCGTCGACAGGGCGGCGAGAAAAAGAAGAATCCGGGGTCCCGGCCGGGGCATACGGCAACGCTCTTTGCGGCAATTGGCGACACTATGACAGAGGCGCGCCAGCAGGGCCACCGGGCGGGCGGCATCGGCTGTTGTTTTGATGTCGCGCATGTTAAGCGCTGACAGCCGATGTCCGACGCTCCGCCCGCCCTGTATCGCGACCGCGACACCCACTGGTTCGTGGCCTCGCGCTTTGTCTCCACCGCCGCCATGCAGATCCAGTCGGTGGCGATCGGCTGGCAGATCTACGACATGGAACGCACGCCGCTGGCGCTGGGCCTGGTCGGGCTCTGCCAGTTTCTGCCCATGTTCCTGCTCGTCCTGCCGGCGGGCGACATCACCGACCGCCACGACCAGCGCAGGGTCTACAGCATCGCCGCCAGGCTGCTCTCGCTCTGCAGCCTGGCCTTTGTCGGGCTGACGCTGCTGCATGTGCGCCAGGCATGGCTTTATTACGCCGTGCTGGTGCTGTTCGGGGCCGGGCGCGGCTTCTCCGGCCCCTCCAGCTCCTCGCTGCTGCCCTTCCTGGTGCCGCCGGAAAAGCTGCCCCGGGCGATGGCCTATTCCGCCTCCGCCTTCACCGGGGCGGTGATCGCCGGTCCCGCGCTGGGCGGCTTTCTCTATGCGCTGGGCCATCCCGCCATCGTCTACAGCCTCTGCTTCCTGCTGTTCCAGGCGGCCGCCTTCATCGTCCGCCATCTCGGCGGCCGCCGCTTCACCCCGGAAGCCTCGCTCGCCACGCGCTACGAGCGCGTCGCCGAAGGCGTGCGCTTCGTCAGGCATCGGCCGGTGATCCTGGGCGCCGCCAGCCTGGACCTGTTTGCCGTGCTGCTGGGCGGCGCGACGGCCCTGCTGCCGGTCTATGCCCGCGACATCCTGCAGGTGGGGCCGGTGGGGCTGGGTTTCCTGCGCGCCGCGCCGGCGGCGGGCGCCTTCGCCATGGCCTTCACCCTGGGGCGCCTGCCGCTCAGGCGCCATGTCGGCATCACCATGTTCGCGGCCGTGGCGGCGTTCGGCTTCGCCACCCTCGGTTTCGGCCTTTCCACCTGGTTTCCGCTGTCGCTGTTCTGCCTGTTCCTGCTCGGCGCCACCGACATGGTGAGCGTGAACATCCGCGGCAACCTGGTGCAGCTTTCAACCCCCGACGCCATGCGCGGCCGGGTCAGCGCCGTCACCATGCTGTTCATCGGCGCTTCCAACGAGCTGGGCGAGTTCGAATCCGGCACCACCGCCGCCTGGTTCGGCACCGTTCCCGCCGTGGTGCTGGGCGGCATCGGCACGCTGCTGGTGGTGGCGCTCTGGATGAAGCTGTTTCCGTCGCTACGCCGGATCGATAAATTTTCCGACGTAACGGTTTGAGTCTGGTCGCGCGGGCGACGGCTCGCCGCGCTCCTGCCCGATGCTCCTGCGGCGCGTCGGCCGCTTCAGCGACCTGCACGCCTAGTAGCGGTACGAGAAGCGCAGCATGGCGCCGTCCGGCGAGGTCTCCAGCGACGAATAGACCGCGTATTTGCTGAAGCGCGGCGTGAAGAAGGCGGCATAGCCGATGGCCATGGCCGAACTGGCGGCCGTGTCGTACCAGTGATGTTTCTTGGCCTCGACCCGCGAATAGCCGACAAAGGCGGAAGCGGCGAAGGCGGGCAGGCCGTACTGCCAGCCATAGCGCGCCCACAGGAAGCTGGAGCCGGAGGCCGCCAGCGCCTGGGTGTCCGACGGGAAGGACTGGAAGTCGCTGCCGTCGGGACGCCTTTCCCTGATCACATGCTTGAGGGCATAGGCGGTGCCCACCGTGGCGAGGGTGGTGAGGCCGAGATCGACCATGCCGTTCCAGTCGCCTTTGCCGCCGGCGATTCCCGCCGCTGCCAGCGGCAGGACGATGGCGATGGCGGTGCCGGCGGTTTCGGTGGTATCGGCCCGCGCGGGCAGCACGGCGAGCAACAGGGCGGCGGCCAGGCAGCAAAGGGAAGCTTTCATGCCGACACCGTAGCCAAGCCTGCATCCGGCGCAATTGCGCCGTCGCAAGGTTGGCTCCTTTTAAGGTCTAGCCGCGGATATAGACATCGACGCGATCGGTCGGCCCGGTATCGTCCACCCCGCCCTGGGCATGGACGTCGATGCGGCCGGAATTGACGCCGGAATCGATCAGCAGCTGGCGGATGGCCAGCGCCCGCTTGAGCGAGAGCCGCCGCGCGTCGGAGCCCTTGTCGCCCTTGGTCCCGCCATAGGCCATCAGATCGATGCGCGCCTGCGCCTTGCCGAGGCTGCCATTGAGCCGGCCGGCCAGGACGCGGATCGAATCCAGCGAATCCTCGGACGGCGCATCGGCATCATGGGCAAAGAGAATCTGGCCCTGCATCGAAAGGCCTGCCGCGGCCGGGGGCGGCGTGGCGGACGGCCCTTGCGGCGCCGGCGCGGCGGAAATGGTGGGCAGGCTGTTGAACAGGCTGGCGGCGCCCGGCCCGCTGGCATAGGGTGAGCCCGGGGCGGGCGCGGGCGCGGGAGCGGGCGCCGGCCTGGCGGCGCTGGCCAGCTTTGGCGCCGGACGGGGCGCTTCGACGCGCGGCGCGGCCTCGGCCCGGGCGACGCTGGCGCGGGACGCCGGCGCGCGCTTCACCGGCATGTGCAGGCGGATTGGCGCGCCGGTATCGCCCGGCTGGCGCAGGGCCGGCACCAGGCGCAAAAACTGGCCGCCCGGATAGAGCAGCATTCCCCGCCCGCTGGCGGAAACCGGATTGACCTGCACTTCGGTGCCGAGGTCCGTGGCCCCGGCGGGCAGGACTAGGCTGAGAAGGGCCAGCGCGGCGAGGGGAAGGGAACGCATCTTGTTGCCCGGGGGTCGACGGATGCTTTTAGCCGAAGGGGCTCAAATCTCAAACCCTTGCGGCCTTTACCAAAAGGCGCAGATTGGGGGCGGGAGGAAAAGATGCGCAAAACCGTATGGATGGCCCTGTCCCTGGCATTGGCCGCGCCCGCCGCCGCCCAGCCGCCCGGTATCGTCATTCCGGACTGGGCCCTGCCGGATTCCCCCACCCATCGCCAGGTGGCGCCGCCGCCGGATTTTCACCGCGACGCGGTGACGCTGAACCGCCCGGTCGGCATTTTCGAGAACCAGAGCGATGTCGGCGGCCCGCTGGTGCCGGGCGAGGCCAGCTATGACGTGGCCAGCCGCAGCTACACCATCACCTCCGCCGGTTACAACATCTGGTACAGCCGCGACGAGTTCCGTTTCCTCTGGAAGCGGATGACGGGCGACGTCTCGCTGTCCGCCAGCATCGACTGGCCGAAGGAAGAGGGCTTTGGCGACCGCAAGGCGGTGCTGATCGTCCGCGAGAGCCTGGATGACGACAGCCGCCAGATCATGGCCGCGCAGCACGGCGCCGGCATGGTGCACATCGCCTGGCGCCCCGAGAAAAGCGCGATGATGACCGACGTGGAATACCGCTCCCAGCGCCAGCCGATTGCGGCAAGGGGCGAGCGCGGGCCGCAGGTTCTGCATCCGGGCCGCATCGGGCTGGAAAAGAAGGGCGACCAGTTCCAGCTCTATGTCAGCTGGCAGGGCGAACCCATGCATGCCGAAGGTGCCGCCGTGACGTTCAGGGCCGATGGCCCCTTCCTGGTCGGGATCGGCTTCACCTCGCACCTGCCCGCCACGACCGCGACCGTGAAAATCCGCGATGTGGTGCTGGAGAATATTGCCGGGCGCATCCGCTGAAAGATTGATTTTCCCCAACGGCGCGCGTCAGCGCATCGTCGCGGTTTTGCATTTTGGTGCGTGGGGCTAGGATCGCGGCGGAATCGCCCGGAGGAGCGCCCATGCGGTTGCCGCAATTGCGCCAGATGATCCTGCCGCTGGCGACCGTGCTTGCGGTCGTGGCCTCGGGCGCGGCCTATGGTGTCTTCATGCCGGGCATGGGCGGCGATCCGCTTGCCGCCGACCAGGCCAAGGCCGTGCAGGCGGCGCATTATGTCGGCAGCCAGGCCTGCCGCTCCTGCCACCAGGCCGAATATGACCGCTGGTCCAGGACAGCGATGGCCAACGTCGTGCAGGACCCCAGGGCGCATCCCAACGCCATCATTCCCGACCTGGCGCATGCCGACCCGATGGTGAAGTTCGGCAAGGACGATGTCGCCTTCACCTATGGCAGCATCTGGAAGCAGCGCTATTTCCACAAGGTCGGCGACGACTACTTCGTCTATCCGGTGCAGTGGGACGTCCAGAACAGGAAATGGCTGGCCTATCATGTCGCCGACACCGGCGACTGGTGGGCCAGGCTGGTGCCCGATCCCGCCGGCGACAATATGGGCCGTCCCACCGGGCCGCTCTGCGATGGCTGCCATTCGGTGAACTACGATATCGCCACCAGGCAGCCCAGCGAATGGAATGTCGGCTGCGAGATGTGCCATGGCGCCGGCAGCGCCCATGCCGCCCGGCCGACCAGGGCCAACATCCTCAATCCTGCGCGGCAGGATTATGTCCATGCCAATGACACCTGCATCCAGTGCCACAGCCAGGGCCAGCCGCTGAAGAACCCGATCAACGGCAAGTATTACGACTGGGCGGTCGGCTACCATGCCGGCCTCAACCTCAAGGATTTCTGGAAGCTGGAGGAGCACAAGCTGGGCGACCTCACCTTCACCCATTTCGCCGACGGCACCGCGCACAAGAACCGCATGCAGGGCAATGATTTCGTGCAAAGCGTGATGTACACCCGCGGCGTCACCTGCTTTTCCTGTCACGATCCGCATGGCAGCGACAACCAGGCGATGCTGAAGAAGCCGGCCGACCAGATCTGCCAGTCCTGCCATGTGGCGGGCGGGCCGAACGGGCCGCAGGAGGCCAGCCTCGAGGCCCATACGCACCATCCGGCCGGCAGCGTCGCCAGCCAGTGCATTTCCTGCCACATGCCCAAGATCGAGGCGGAGATTCCGGGCGTGAACGTGGCGGCGCACACCTTCCATTTCATCACGCCGTCGGACACCGACCTGCTGAAGGTGCCGAACGCCTGCAATGGCTGTCACAAGGACAAGGATACCGGCTGGGCCAGGGCGCAGCTGGCAAGCTGGAACACGCGCTCGCCCTGGCGGGTCGCGAACTAGGGAAGCCGCCGCATGAACCGCTCGTCGCTCAATCGCCTTTCCGCCCGCCTGCCCCTCGTGATGTCGCTGCTGGCCTTTGGCCTGGTGCTGTTCGCGCTGGTCACCGGCTGGGAGACGCACCAGCGGGACGAGGGGGCCGCTGCCCATGTCTTCCAGTTTCTGATCGCGGCCCAGGCGCCGATCATCCTGGTTTTCCTCGCGACAGCGGACTGGCGTCGCGGGCTGCCGGCTGCGCGTATCCTGGCGCTCCAGGGGGCGGCGCTTGCGCTGGCCCTGGCGCCGGTGGCGATCTTCCGGCTCTGACGCGCTACTGCGCCTTCACGCCTTTCAGCAGCTTGAGCAGCTGGGGATGCAGATGCTCATTGGCGCAGACGATGTCGTCGCCTTTCAGGCTGTCGGTGCGGCCCTCAAAGTCGCTGACGATGCCGCCCGCCTCGCGCACCAGCACGATGCCGGCGGCGGTGTCCCACAGATTGATGCCATGCTCCCAGAAGCCGTCGATGCGCCCGGCCGCGGTCCAGGCCATGTCGAGGGCGGCGGCGCCGAAGCGGCGGATGCCCGACGTCACCGCCATCACCGCGCCGGCTTCGGCCAGGGCGCGGGCATGGCCGGGACGGCCCAGAAAGGGCAGGCCGGTGGCGAACAGGGCCGGCGCCATCTCCTTGCGGGCGGCGACGCGCAGCCGCTTGCCGTTGAGAAAGGCGCCCGAGCCCTTCTCGGCGGTGAACATGTCCTCGCTGACGGGATTGTAGATCAGCCCCGCCACCAGCTGGCCCTCGCGCTCCAGCGCGATGGAGATGGCGAAATGCGGGATGCCGTGCAGGAAATTGCTGGTGCCGTCGATCGGATCGATGATGAAGCGGTGGCTCCTGTCCTTGCCCTCGATGGTGCCGCCTTCCTCGCCCACAAAGCCGTAGCCGGGGCGGGCCCTGGACAGTTCCTCGATCAGGATGGTTTCGGTGCGCCTGTCGGCATGGGTGACGAAATCGCCGGGGCCTTTCTGCGAGATCTGGAGATTTTCCAGCTCGTTGAAATCGCGGCTGAGCGGCCGCGCCGCCTTGCGGGCCGCGGCGATCATCACATTCATGGTGGGAGAGGTGTAGGCCACGGTTACTCCGCGCGCCGCACGTAGCTGCCGTCCTCGGTGGCGACGACGATCCTCTCGCCCGCCGCGATGAAGGGCGGCACCTGGAGCTTCACGCCATTCTCCAGCACCGCGGTCTTGTAGCTGGGCGCCGCCGTGCCGCCCTTCAGCACCGGATCGGCCTCGGCCACCGTCAGCGTCACCTGCACCGGCAGCTTGATGCCGATGGGACGGCCTTCATGCATCTGCACCAGGGTCTTCATCCCGTCCTGCAGGAAGGCGGCCTGGTCCTCGCCGACGAACTCGACCGACAATTCGATCTGCTCATAGCTCTCCATGTCCATGAAGGTGAGCATGTCGCCGCTGGCGAAGAGGAACTGGAAGTCCTTCTTGTCGAGGAAGATTTCGTCCACCGTCTCGTCCGAGCGGAAGCGCTGGTTGAGCTTGGTGCCGTTGACGATGTCCTTGAGCTCGACCTGGTTGTAGGCGCCGCCCTTGCCGGGCTTGACCTTCTGCGACTTCACCGCGATCCACAGATTGCCTTCGAATTCGATCAGGGTGCCGGGGCTGATTTCGTTGCCGGTGATCTTGGCCATGCGGAAAGGCGCCTCCCGGCGCTGGGGGATGGAGTGCGGTCGACAGGTTCAAAGAGCGGGAGGGGTCTTAGCAGGGCAGGGGGGCGAAAGCCAGCGCTGCCTGAAGCCGCGAGCGAACGCTGCCGCAGGGCCGCCGCTTGGCAGTTCTGCTTCCGAGCTGTCGCTCAGAAACAGAACTCGTGCCAGCAATTATAGGGCGCGCCGAGGGTGAAGAAGACGATGGCGGCGATAGAGGCCATCGCCCCCAGATTGCCCCAGAAGGTGCTGCCGCGGCGCCAGAAGCCCATGGTCCAGGCCAGCGCCATCAGCAGCAGGGAGGGGATGACCACCAGCGGCACCAGCCACCAGTCGAAGGCGGCGCCGGAGCGCAGCATCTGATGCAGCACCGCTGCGGCGGCATAGTGGTAGATCAACGTCCCCAGGATGCCGGCGAAAAGGAAGACGGCGAGCTTTTCGGCCATGACCTGGTTGGGATGGATCATTCCACTCAGCTTGATTTGCGGCGTCACAGACATAGGGGAACTTTTATCCTGCGGAAAGGCGGAACGGTCGCATCCTGACGGGTGCTTGTGCCGCGGTGATGGCGGACTTTCGTCCATTTGTCGCAGCGGCTGGGAAATTCCTGCCTAGCGCCGCGCCGTTTTCGCTTCAAATTTGAGGCAAGCTGCGGCCCCGCCTTGGTAAATTTTTAAGCGGCGATGCCCCAGGATTTGCGGGTCTGTCATCCGGAGTCCCCCATGAAAGCCTCCCTCCTCTTCTGTCTGGCCGCCGCCAGCATCGTCACCGGCTGCGCCGCCCCCGGCCCGCTGTTTGTCCAGCGCGAGAAGGAGCTCACGCCGGTGGAACAGGCCAATGCCTATGTCCCGCTGGCCAATCCCGTGCCTTCGGATTTCTGCCAGCGCGTCGGCTTCGACGCCCAGCAGCAGGCCCTGCATGCCGGCTTCGATCTTTCCACCCAGGACCGGCTGGCGACGCAGAGCGCCCATCAGTGCGAGGTCTTCATGACCATGCAGGTTGCGGGACTGTAATCAGAACAGGAGCGTCGCCACGCTGTCGCCGGCGACCCCGCGAAGTCGAGACTTCGCGTCAGGCGGCGCGACCATTAAAAATCGCATTGAATTCGCGCACGGCGGCCTCCGGGCCGCCTGCGTGTTCCCACACCCCCGCCGCCACCGCCAGGAAATCGGCGCCCGCCTCCACCAGCACGGGCGCGTTGGCGACCGTGATGCCGCCGATCGCCACCACCGGCACCACCATCATCTCGCCCCACCAGCGCAGCAGTTCGATATCGGCCCGGGTCTTGGGGGCCTTGGTTGCGGTCGGGAAGAAGGCGCCGAAGGCGACATAGTCGGCCCCGGCCTCGCCGGCCTCCATCGCCAGATGGCGGCTGTCATGGCAGGTGACGCCGACAATGCCGTCCGGCAGCAGGCGGCGCGCCTCGGCGTAAGGCGCATCCTCCTGGCCGACATGAACGCCGTCACAGCCCAGTTCGGCCGCCAGGTCGGGCCGGTCGTTGAGGAGGAAGGCGGCGCCATGGGCTTGCACGATCGGCCGCAGGATATCGGTGGCGCGGCGGATCTCGTCGTCGCCGGCTTCCTTCAGCCGCAGCTGGAAGGAGGCGACATCGCCGCCTTTCAGCGCTTCCTTCAGCACGCCGGCGAAATCATGCGGCGCGATGCGCGGCGGCGAGATCAGGTAGAGGCGGCAATCGCTCAATTTTTGAACCCCTCCGGCCTTCGCAGGCTGAGGCCTGCTTCGGCCACCTCCCCTTCCGATGCGCTACGCGCATGAAGGGGAGGAGGGCCTTTCGTTTGCAATCAGGCAGCCGCCTTGTCTTCCGACTTGTTCCACTTGCCGAGCGCGGCGTTGTAGTTCATCAGCGCGCGGTGGGCGAAAGCGGCCTTGCCGGCTTCGACCTGGTCGGCCTTGCCGCCCCAGGCCTTTTGCGGCGCCGCCTGCAGGGCGCGGCCATAGGAGAAGGTCAGCGGCCAGGGATTGCCGCCAAGGCGGTTCATGGCGTCCAGGTGCGCGGTGGCGTCGAGGTCGGACTGGCCGCCCGAAAGGAAGGCGATGCCCGGCACCGCCGACGGCGTGGTGCGCTTCAGCACCTTCAGGGTGCGTTCGGCCACTTCCTGCACGCCGGCCTGGGTGGCGGACTTCTTGCCCGAGACGATCATGTTGGGCTTGAGGATGATGCCTTCCAGCGCGACGCGGGCGAAGAAAAGCTGCTGGAAGAAGATCTCGTGCACGAAGGTGGTGACTTCCTCGCAGCGGGCGGCGTCATGGCTGCCGTCCATCAGCACTTCCGGTTCGATGATGGGAACGATGCCGGCTTCCTGGGCCAGGGCGGCATAGCGCGCCATGGCCTGGCCGTTGGCCAGCACGGCGCCGTAGGAGGGAATGCCGTCGGCGATGTCGATCACCGCCCGCCACTTGGCGAAGCGGGCGCCCAGCTTGTGGTATTCGGCGAAACGCTCGCGCAGGCCGTCCAGGCCCTGGGTGATCAGCTCGCCGGGATGGGCGGCCAGCGGCGTGGTGCCGGCATCGACCTTGATGCCGGGAATTGCGCCGGCGGCCTCGATGATCGAGACCAGGGTCGAGCCGTCCTTGGCCTTCTGCCGGATGGTCTCGTCATAGAGGATGACGCCGGAGATGCACTTCTTCATGGCGTCGGTGGTGCGGAACATGAACTCGCGATAGTCGCGGCGGTTCTCTTCCGTGTTCTCGGTCTTGATGTCGGCGAAACGCTTGCCGATGGTGCCGCCCGATTCATCGGCGGCCAGCAGGCCCTTGCCCGGGGCGACCATCCTGCGGGCGATGTCGTTCAGTTCAGCGAGATTCATCCGTCTACTCCCTTGATCCCTTTATTGGGGTGCCTTGAGCGCTTCCACGCCCGGCAGTTCTTTGCCTTCCAGCCATTCCAGGAACGCTCCACCGGCGGTGGAAACATAGGAGAAATCGTTTTCAACCCCGGAATGGGCCAGGGCCGCGACCGTATCCCCCCCTCCCGCCACTGACAACAAATTCCCGGCCCTGGTGGCTGCGGCAACCGCCCGCGCCGCCGCCACCGTCCCGGCGTCAAAAGGCGGGGTTTCAAAGGCCCCGAACGGCCCGTTCCACACCAGGGTCCGGGCCGCGGCCAGGGCGGCGGTAAAGGCGGCAATGCTGGCCGGACCCACATCCAGGGCCATTTCGTCGGCCTCGATCCGGTCCACCGCGACGGTGCGGTGGGCGGCCCCGGCCTTGAACTCCTTCGCCACCACCACGTCCACGGGCAGCAGGATGGCCGCGCCGCTCTTGTTCGCCATCGCGATGACCTTGCGGGCAGTGTCCAGCAGGTCGGGTTCATGGAGTGACTTGCCGACATTGTGGCCCTGGGCGGCCAGGAAGGTGTTGGCCATGGCGCCGCCGATCACCAGCGTCTCGACCTTGCTCACCAGATTCTGCAGCAGGTCGATCTTGGACGACACCTTGGCCCCGCCCACCACCGCCATCAGCGGACGGTCCGGATTGGCCAGCGCGCGTTCCAGATGCTCCAGCTCCGCCTGCATGGAACGGCCCGCCGCACTGGACAGGTGCCGCGCCACGCCTTCGGTGCTGGCATGGGCGCGGTGCGCGGAACTGAACGCGTCGTTGACATAAAGATCGCCCAGCGCCGCCAGCGCCTTCGAGAAGGCCTCGTCGTTCTTTTCCTCCTCGGCATGGAAGCGGGTGTTTTCCAGCAGCAGCACCTCGCCATCCTTCAGTGCGGCGATGGCGGCCTTCGCTTCGGCGCCGATGGTGTCGCCGGCGAAGGCGACGGCGCGGCCGACCTGGCTTGCCAGCGGTGCCGCCACGGGGCGCAGCGACATGGACGGCACCACCTTGCCCTTGGGCCGGTCGAAATGGCTGAGCACGATCACCCGCGCGCCCTTTTCGGCCAGCTCGCGGATGGTGGGGGCCTGGCGTTCGATGCGGGTCAAGTCGGTGACCTGGCCGTTGGCCATCGGGACATTGAGGTCGGCGCGCACCAGCACGCGCTTTCCCTTCACGTCGAGACCGTCAATCGTCCGGAACGGCATTTAGAGAAGCTTGCCCATCGCGATTGCGGTATCGGCCATGCGGTTGGAGAAGCCCCATTCATTGTCGTACCAGCTCATGACGCTGACGAAATTGCCGTCCATCACCTTGGTCTGGTCCAGCGCGAAGCTGGACGAGGCCGGATTGTGGTTGAAATCCGACGAGACCAGCTTGTCGTTCACCACTTCCAGGATGCCCTTGAGGCTGCCCAGGGCAGCGCCCTTGATGGCGTCGTTGATCTCCTGCACCGAGGTGGCGCGTTTGGCGATGAACTTCAGGTCCACCAGCGAGACGTTCGGGGTGGGCACGCGCACCGAGATGCCGTCCAGTTTGCCCTTGAGTTCCGGCAGCACCAGGCCCACCGCCTTGGCGGCGCCGGTCGAGGTCGGGATCATCGACAGCGCCGCGGCGCGGGCGCGGTAGAGATCCTTGTGCATCGTGTCCAGGGTCGGCTGGTCGCCGGTATAGGAGTGGATGGTGGTCATCATGCCTTTTTCGATGCCCACGGCGTCGTGCAGCACCTTGGCGACGGGCGCCAGGCAGTTGGTGGTGCAGGAGGCGTTGGAGACCACCAGGTCGTCTTTCGTCAGGGTGTCGTGGTTGACGCCATAGACGATGGTCTTGTGCGCGCTCTCGCAGGGGGCGGAGACCAGCACCCGCTTGGCCCCGGCCTCGACATGCAGCATCGCCTTTTCGAGGGCGGTGAAGATGCCGGTGCATTCCAGGGCGATGTCGACGCCCAGTTCCCTGTGCGGCAGTTCGGCCGGATTCTTGATCGCCGTCACCTTCATGCGGTGGCCGGCGGCGGCGATGATGTCGCCTTCCACCGAGACGGTGGCGGGGAAGCGGCCATGGACGCTGTCATAGCGCAGCAGATGGGCGTTGGTCTCGACCGGGCCGAGATCGTTCAGCGCCACCACTTCGATGTCGCGGCGCCCCGACTCCACGATCGCCCGCAGCACCAGCCGCCCGATGCGGCCGAAGCCGTTGATTGCCACCCGCAAAGCCATGTTCTTCATCTCCCTGTCATGGCCGGGCAGCCCGAAGGACGCGACCCGGCCAACCAACTTCCTACTTCAACAAATCCTTCGCCATCCGGACCGCCGCTTCGACGGTGATGCCGAAATGGGCATAGACATCCTTCGCCGGACCGCTGGCGCCAAAGCCGTGCATCCCGAGGAAGGCGCCCTTTTGACCCAAATATCGATCCCAGCCAAGCGGGCAGGCGGCCTCGATGGCCAGCCGCGCCGTGCCGGGGCCTAATACCATTTCCCGATATTCCAGGGGCTGTTGCTCGAACAGGGCCCAGCAGGGCATGGAGACGATGCGGGCGCAAATGCCTTCCGCCGCCAGCATTTCCCGTGTCTTCAGCGCCAGGCCGACTTCGGTGCCGGTGGCCAGAATGGTCAGCTTCGCGCCCGGGGCTTCGCGCAGCACATAGGCGCCGCGCGCGCAAAGATTGTCCGCGGTGTGGCTGTCGCGGGCCAGCACCGTCTCCTGCCGCGACAGCGCCAGCAGGCTGGGATTGGCATTGCCCTGCATGGCGATCTGCCAGCATTCCGCCGTCTCGACCCCGTCGGCCGGCCGCATCACCAGCAGGTTCGGAATGGCGCGCAGGGCGGCAAGCTGCTCGACCGGCTGGTGCGTCGGCCCGTCCTCGCCGACGCCGATGGAGTCATGCGTCATCACGAAGATGGCATGCGCCCCCATCAGGGCGGCGAGGCGGATGGAAGGGCGGCAATAATCCGAGAACACCAGGAAGGTGCCGCTGTAGGGGATGACCCCGCCATGCAGCGCCATGCCGTTCATCGCCGCGGCCATGCCGTGCTCGCGGATGCCGTAATGGATATAGCGGCCGGAAAAGTCCTCCGGCGTGACCGCTTCGATGTTCTTGGTCTTGGTGTTGTTGGACGGAGTCAGGTCGGCCGAGCCGCCGATGGTGAGTTTCGTTTCGGCGTTGATCACGTCCAGCGCCTTTTCCGACAGTTTGCGGGTGGCGCCCTCGGTCTTTTCCGCCACGATATTCTGTTTCAGCGCCACCAGGCCCGCCTCGAGCGATGCCGGCAGCACCGCGCCGATGGCGTCGTCGAACTCCTTGCCGCGCGCATGGGCTGTCTTGCGCGCCGTCCAGTCGGCGAACGCCTTGTCGCCCTGGCGGCCGATGGCGCGCCACTGGTTCATCAGGTCGTCGGGAATGACAAAGGGCGGCCACTCCCAGCCCAGTGCCCCGCGCGTTGCCGCCACCACCCCTTCGCCCGGCGCGTCGCTATGCGCTTTCTGGGTGCCTTCGCGGCCGGGCATGCCGAAGCCGATCACGGTGCGGCAGGCGATCATCACCGGGCGGTCGGCGGTTTGCGCGCGCTCAAGGGCGCGGAAGACATCGGCGGCGTCATGGCCGTTGCAATTGTCGGTGCGCCAGCCGGCGGCGCGGAAGCGCGCGTCCATGTTCTCGGTGCGCGACAGGCTGGTGGCGCCGTCAATGGTGATGGAATTGTCGTCCCACAGCACGATCAGCCTGTTCAGCCGGTAGTGACCGGCCAGGCCGATCGCCTCGTGGCTGATGCCTTCCTCCAGGTCGCCGTCGCTGGCGATGACATAGGTCTTGTGATCCACCAGCTCCGGACCGAAGCGGGCGGCAAGATGACGCTCGGCCATCGCCATGCCGACGGCGTTGGCGATGCCCTGGCCGAGCGGCCCGGTGGTGGTCTCGATGCCGGGGGCATGGCCGAATTCGGGATGGCCGGCGGTGCGGCTGCCGACCTTGCGGAAGCTCTTGAGCTGATCCAGCGTCATGTCGGGATAGCCGGTCAGATGCAGCAGGGCATAAAGCAGCATCGAGCCATGGCCGGCCGAGAGCACGAAACGGTCGCGGTCGGGCCAGTGCGGCTGGGCCGGGTTGAACTTCAGGAACCGCGAAAACAGCACCGTGGCCACGTCCGCCATGCCCAGCGGCAGGCCGGGATGGCCGGATTTGGCCGCCTGGACGGCGTCCAGGGCCAGGAAGCGGATGGCGTTGGCAAGGCTGCGGACTTCATGCTGCCTGGGGGCCTGGTCGGGAACGGTCATGGGGGAACTTTCCGGGCTGGGTGGCTGTAAGAGGGCCCCTGCGGAGCGTCAAGGGCCACCTTTCAACGCTCTCGGTTGACCCGATTTCCGTGACAAGCCTAAGGTCACCGGAGAATCAGCGAGGGCGCACGCATGAGCCGCTTGGATCTGGCTTCGGACCGCCTGAAAACCGCCCTGGAAGGACTGGAGCGGGCGCTGGCCGCGCGCGGCCATGACGACAGCCCGGCCGGCCATCTGCAGGACAGGGTTGCGGAACTGGAAGCCGAGCGCGAGCGGCTGCAGGAAAAGATCGCGATGCTGGAAGAGGAACTGGCGGCCCAGGCCGGCCTGACCGAGGAAGTCGAAAGCCGCCTTGACGGCGCCATCGGCGAAGTCCGTGCCGCGCTCGGCAGAACATAGGAGCGGCCATGCCCCTGGTAAACGTCATGGTCAACGGCAAGGCCTATACGCTGGGCTGCGGCGACGGCGAAGAGCAGCACCTGAAGGAACTGGCGTCGCTGATCGATGCCAAGGTGCGCGAGGCCCAGAACATGGTCGGCGCCCAGGCGAGCGAGACCAAGCTGCTGCTCACCGCCGCGCTGCTGCTGGCCGACGAGCATCACGACATCCTGGAAAAGCTCGGCGCCACCGCCGCCACCGCGGGCACGCTGCAGGGCGAGCGCGAGCAGTTGCACCTGCGCGCCGAGACGGCGGAAGCGGCGGCGGCCGATGCGCTGGAAGCGGCGGCGGCGCGGGTCGAGAATCTGGCCCTGCTTGCAGGCGAGGGCGGCCGGGCCTAAATTAAGGGCGGACGGTTACTGCCTCGTGCGTCAGGTTGCGATGCCCAGGGGCCTTAATTGTACTCATCGGGAGCTGTCCCTGGCCTGGACCCTGGTCCTAGCCATATGGCGCCCACCTGCACTTGCAGGCCCATGAGATCCAATACCAACGGCGTTGGCGGTACCGTCCACTTTCCTCATAACTTGTCATGGCCCGCCAGCAAGGCCCGAAGGGCCGCAGCGCGCGCGGGCCACCCAGAGCCGCCCCGCACCGCTTGTTGCCCTGGATGGCCCACGTAAAGTGGGCCATGACAATCGAAGGAGGCGCTTCGCGCCGAAGTGGGAGCCTGACCTTTAGTTTGCGATCACAACCGGGGCCAATGACGGACAAATCTCGACTTCGGCAGCAAGCGCGCGAACGGCGCAGGGCGCTGGCGGCGGCGTGTCCGGATTTTGCGCCGCGCCTTGCCGCGCACGCCGGCGCGCTGCCGGTGCAAGCGGGCATGATTGTCGGCGGTTATCATGCGCTTCCCGATGAAGCCGATCCGGCGCTGCTGCTGGAGAAGCTGGTGGAACGCGGCTGCCACATCGCCTTTCCCCGCGTCGTGGCGAAGGACCGGCCTTTGGCATTCCACCGCGTTCCAGACGGCGAGATGCTGCGCCCCGGCAGCTATGGCATCCGCGAACCTGCCGAACATTTTCCCACGGTGAAACCGGACCTGCTGCTGGTGCCGCTGCTGGCCTTCGATGCGCGCCGCCACCGCCTGGGTTATGGCGGCGGCTTCTACGATCGCACCATATTGGAATTGAAGAAGGGCGCCGCGCCCGGCGGTCCCGCCATCGGCATCGCCTGGGCCGGGCAACAAGTTTCCTCGCTTCCCGCGGGACCCCATGATATTGCCCTTGACGGCATCCTCACCGAGAACGGCCTTCTGGCGTGAATCTTCTTTTCATCGGCGACATTGTCGGCAAGCCCGGCCGCGACGTGGTGGGCGAGCATCTGCCGCGCCTGCGTTCATCGCTGAAGCTGGATGCGGTGATCGCCAATGGCGAGAATGCGGCCGGCGGCTTCGGCACCACCCGCGCCGTCGCCGATGAACTGTTCGCCGCCGGCGTCGATATCATTTCCAGCGGCAACCACTGGGCCGACCAGCGCGAAATCTACGCCATGGTCGAGACCGACGACCGCATCCTGCGTCCGGTGAATTATCCCAAAGGGACGCCGGGCAAGGGCGCCAATCTCTACACCTTGCCGGGCGGCACGCTGCTGGTGGTCAATGTCATGGGCCGGGTCTTCATGGACGCGCTGGACGATCCCTTCGCCGCGGTTGAGCAGGAACTGGCCGCCTGTCCGCTGGGCGAGGCCGCCGACGCCATCGTGGTGGACATCCATGCCGAGGCCACCTCCGAGAAGATGGCGATGGGCCATTTCTGCGATGGCCGCGCCTCGCTGGTTGTCGGGACCCACACCCATGCCCCCACGGCCGATGCGCAGATCCTGCCCGGCGGCACCGCCTTCCAGAGCGATGCGGGGGCCTGCGCCGACTACGATTCCGTCATCGGCATGGACAAGACCGAGCCGCTGCGCCGCTTCACCACCAAGCTGCCGGGCGTGCGCTACACCCCGGCCGGCGGCCCCGCCACGCTTTGCGCGGTTTTTGTGCAGACCGGCGCGGGGGGACTGGCGACACGCATCGAGCCGGTGCGGCTGGGCGGGCGGCTGAGCCCGGCGGTTCCGGCGCTCTAAAACCCTGCGCGCGGAGCGGTTGCAAGACGCCGCCGCAGCGGCAATCCTGCGCCGGGTTTTTCGTTTTCACCCTTTGACGGGCTCAGGGTGAGGAACATTCTATTTCCCTCCTCCTGAGCCCGTTTATGGATGAGGGACAAAGGAGTTTATCAATGGAATATCGCCAGCTCGGCCGCTCGGGCCTCAAGGTCCCCGCTCTCACCTTCGGCTGCGGCACCTTTGGCGGCAAGGGCGAGTTCTTCAACGCCTGGGGCAATATCGAGGCCCATGGCGCCACGCGCATGGTCGATATCTGCCTCGATCATGGCGTCACCATGTTCGACAGCGCCGACATCTATTCCGCGGGCGCCTCGGAGGAAGTGCTGGGCGCCGCCATCCATGGCCGGCGGGCCAGGGTGATGATCTCGACCAAGTTCACCTTCCGCAGCGGCGAAGGCGCCAATGATGTCGGCTCCTCGCGGGCTCACATTCTCGACGCCACCGACAAGGCGCTGAAGCGCCTGGGCACCGATTATATCGACCTGGTGCAGCTGCACGGTTTCGACGCCCTGACGCCGCAGGAGGAAGTGCTGTCCACCCTCGACACCCTGATCAAGCAGGGCAAGATCCGCTATATCGGCGTTTCCAACTTTTCCGGCTGGCACCTGATGAAGGCGCTGGCGACCGCCGACCGCCTCGGCCTCAACCGCTATGTCGCGCACCAGGCCTATTACTCCCTGATCGGCCGCGATTATGAGTGGGAGCTGATGCCGCTGGCGCTGGACCAGGGCGTCGGCGCGGTGGTGTGGTCGCCGCTGGGCTGGGGCCGCCTCACCGGCAAGTTGCGGCGCGGCGCGCCCATCCCCGCCATCAGCCGCCTGCACAAGACCGCCGATTACGGCCCGCAGGTCGAGGATGCGTATCTGTATAAAGTGGTGGATGCGCTGGATGCGGTGGCGAAGGAGACCGGCAAGACCGTGCCGCAGGTGGCGCTGAACTGGCTGCTGCAGCGCCCGTCGGTGTCGACGGTGGTGATCGGCGCCCGCAACGAGGAGCAGCTCAAGGCCAATCTTGGCGCGGTGGGCTGGAACCTGACGCCGGCGCAGGTCGCCAAGCTCGACGCCGCCAGCGAGCGGCCCATGGCCTATCCCTACTGGCACCAGGCGCAGTTCGAGGACCGCAATCCATTTCCGACGTGATTTGATGACCCCCATCCGCAGCAGCTCGGGTTTGCTCCGCAAACACCTCGCTGCCGCACCTTCCCCCTTCCGGGCGCTTCGCACCGAAGGGGGAAGGAAGCCGGCGGATGCCAAGGGTCGCGCCGCGGCTTCGCTGCGGCGCTCGAGCTACTTCTTCGCCGCGTCGGCCTGCTGCCGCGCCAGGGCGTCGTTGAACTGGCGCTCCATGTTCGCGACGACGCGGTGGAACTCGTCCTTGTCGATGAAGGGATTGGGCGCGTTCAGCACCTTCTTGTCGGTATTCTCCTGCAGGATCGCCGCCTTTTTCGCCAGGTTCATCTGGTCGGCATGGGGGGCGAGGAAAATGTCGGCGTCAATCGCCTTCAGCCGGGCAAAGCCGACACGATAGTCCTCGACGATCTGCGGATAGGCCTTGTTGTTGACGAGGGGCGCGCCCGCCACGGTGATCGATGAAAAGAACACCACATTGTGGTTCTGGTCGCCCGCCACGATCGGCATGGTCCAGGAGGTGGCGCCCGGGGTGTGGCCCGGCGTGATGTGCGCCGTCAGGGTGACGCCGCCCAGATCCACCGTGTCGCCCTCGCGCACGACGCGGTCCACCTTCACCGGCGCGTAATCATCCTCCGGCGCGGCGCTGGGGCCAAAGGTGATATGGCCCTTTTCCAGGATCGGGGTGTCGCCGGCGCTGGCGATCAGGCGGGCGCCGGAGTCGCGCTTGAGCTTGGCCAGCCCGCCGGCATGGTCGAAATGGGCGTGGCTGTTGAGGATGATCTTCACGTCCTTGATGTTGAAGCCCAGGGTCTTGATGTTGGCCTCGATCGGGGCGGCGGATTCCGGCAGGCCGCCGTCAATCAGGATGAAGCCCTGCAGGGTGAAGATCAGCCAGGCGCTGGTGTCGCCCATGCCGACATAATAGATGTCGCCGATGACATGGAACGGCTTCATCGGCGCATTCCACATCGGGCGGGAACTGGCGTAGGGATCAGCGGCCCGTGCCGCCGGTGCCGCCAGCAGCAGCGCCAGCGCCGCCAGATAAGCCGTTCCTTTCATCGTCGCCTCCCGTCTTTGCGCCGGAAGCTAGCACAGGCCGGGGGGAAAGCGACTGCTTGCGCGCCATGACCGCGGCCAGGGCTTCCTTGAAGGCGGCATCGCTGACATGCGGGTGGCTGGGATAGACCATGCCGCCCAGCGCCACCGTCGGCGTCGCCGCGGTGTTGTACTCGCAATTGCGCTTGGTGGTGTCGTCCAGCGGCAGGCAATGGTCGTTCAGCAGGGCGTACTGGCGGGTCATTTCCGCTCCGTCCTGCAGGGGCGGCTGGTCCGGCGGGGCATAGCTGTAGTTGCGCTTGTCGTCGAAGGCACCGGAGAGCAGAGCGCCCAATATTCCCAGGACGCCGCCGGAGGCACCGGGAAGCGCGAAGGGCGCGTTCTTGCGGGCCACTTCCGCCTGCCACACCGGCACGTTCTTCACCGGCTTTTCGGGCGCCAGCGGATCGGGATCGTGCCGCGCCACCTGGGGCGATGGCGGACAGCGCAGCCGCTGGGACGGGCTGAGACTGGCGTAATTCTCGATCCGGCAGGCGGCGAGGTCGCGGCCAAGTTCCTGCATCTGGGCCGCGCCGCCATTCTGCGGCAGGGAAAACTGCAACCCCGGCCGGGCATAGGCCGGCAGCGGTCCCGCCGGCGCGGCGGCGGCGGGCGGCGGCCTGCCGCGGCCATCGATCACCAGCGGCGCGCGCGCCGGCGCCGGCCGTTGCAGGCGCTGCAGCGTCAGGACGGTTTCCTTTTCCGGAGCCAGGTGGCGCACCACCTGAAAGGAGAAGACGACCAGCGCCGCCAGTCCCGCCTGCACCGCGATGGCGGCAAGGGCGCTGGGCAGTCTTTCGCGCCAGGCGGCACTCCGCATCACGGCGACGCTCCGGCCTGGACAGTCGGCGCGGGGCGCGCAGACAGCGCGCGCTTGCGGGCGTTCACGGCCTGCAGCGCCCTGGCAAAGGCTTCGTCGGAGGCGTGCGCGCGCGGTGGATTGGGATCGGGCGCCCCGCGCACCGGCGGCAGCAGCGCCGGGCCGTCGCGCAGCGCCTTCAGGGCACAGGCGATATCGACCCGGGCGCCATTGTCCTCCCGCGCGAAGCCGTCCATGCCCACCACATCATGGGTCAGCGAAACGCAGGGCACGCGCGGCGGGGTGTTGCGGCGCTCGATCTCGCTTTCCCAGATTTGCTGGTTCCTGACCGGCGGAGGTGACAGCCTGGTCTTGTCCTCGCGCGGTCCTGCTTGCGCGCCCGCGCAGGCCGTGCCGGGGCGGCAATCCTGCGCGCCGGGCTGCGGCGCCAGTTGAATGGCATTTGCTGCGCCGGGCAGGGCAAAGCCGGGTTTGGCCCAGGCCGGCGGCGGCGCCGTGGCGGCGGGCGGATGCGGCGCGGGCCGGGGCTTGCCGCGCCCGTCGATGATGACCGGCGTTCGCGGCATGGGCCGGGGCACGGGCATCAGGTGCAGGATGGTTTCTTCCCGTTCCGTGGCGCGGCGCACTGCTTCGAACGACATCACCAGCAGCGCGAACAGCCCCGCCTGCACCGCGATGGCGGCGGCGGCGCTGGGCAGCCTTTGGCGCAGGGCCAGGTCCATGGCGGGCTATTCCACCGGCGCCTCGATGGTCAGGCCGCGCGCCTTGAGCTGCTCCAGCACGCCCCCCTTGCGCAGCCATTCGCGCATGTCCATCAGGGCGATGGACTTGCCTTTCTGGTTCAGCGCGGCCTCGATCCCGGCGACCTCGCCGGCGCCCATTTTCGCCCGGATCGCGGCCAGCGAAGACAGGGCGGCGGTCATGCAATCAATCACGTCAGGACGGTCGTCCAGATTGGCCTTGATGGCGGCGACGTCGCCGATCGCCCAGGCCCGCGCCGCCGCCTCGGCATGGCCGGATTGCCAAGCGAGATCGTCCACCACCTGTCCCAGGCAGACACGCTGCTTGTCGGTGGAGAGGGTGAGGACGTCGCGGATGGCGTCATAGGCGCTGCCGCCTTCCGCCGCCGGCTTGAACTTCACTTTCTTGTCCCGCGCCAGGCGATTGATGCCGCTGTCGCCGCTCAGCTGCGTCTTGTTGCGGAAATCCTGCGACAGCCGCAGGGCGGCGCGGAACGGCGAATCGGTGCGATAGCGATCCTCGTTCTGGCCCAGCTGGGTGCGCAGGGCGATGAAGCGCGCCCGCAAGGACGGCTCCAGCGTCGCTTCCAGCGCCTGGCCGCGCGGCAGGCTGAGACGATTGCCGTAATTGATCAGCAGCCAGGCGGCGTCGCCGATACCGACGCCGATGCCCGGCGGGGTGATGATCGCGCTCGCGCCGTCGAACAGCTCGGCGACATAGTCCTTGTTCCAGGTGAAGTTCCTGGGCAGCGACCCGACCGTGGGCAGGATCCAGACTTCGGAATCGCCTTTGGCGATCCGCCAGACCGCGGGGCCGGGTTTGGTCGAGGCCTGCACGGTCTCGATCTCGGCCTCGGTCCATTGCGGCCTGGCGGCGGGATCGGGCGGAGATTGCGCGGCTGCGCCGGTAGCGGCGATGATGCAGAGGCAGGCAAGCAGCTTGCGCATGAAAAATCTCCCGGACATCAGACGCATCGGAAGGCGTCGAGCACGCCGTCATCCCGCTGGTGCAGGCCGCAGAGGCGGTTGCCGTTCTGGAATTCCACCATGTAAAGGCTGAAAAAATTGGCGACCCACGCGCCGTCGCGCCATGCAGGCGTTGTCCCCTGATAGATCGTCGATTGCACCGGCCCCAGGTGGTGCAGCATTTCCGCGTCAGGCAACTCGACGAACGGCGTTTTCTCATAGGGCCTGCTCAGCCTGCCGCGCGATATTTCGTCCAAGGCAAGGCGCAGTTGCGGCGCCTTGCCCCCTGCATCGGTCGCTTGCGGGTTGATCTGCTGGCGCGCTCCGACCAGTCCGCCGGACCGCAAGACCGTGATGCCGGCCATGCGCACCCGTTCGCTTCCCACAAAACGGTCAGCTGAGGTCATTTCCGCGTCAATGACGTTGCTTTGCGGCGTCAGAGGCGGGCTCCAGACGATGCGAATCTTTCCGTCTGCAACTGTCAGCGCGCCATTGCGGCGATCAAAGCAATTCGCCGACGGTACATCCTGCGCTTGCTCTATGCGGCAATAGATTGTTGCTTCCGGGCCCATTCCGGAGGGCTGCGGCGATGTGAGGGGCCAGGTGATCTTCCACAGGCCCGCCAGGCTGGCGGCCGTGACCTCCACCGTCTCGACCGGCGCGTCCTGGCCCAGGGCGGGGGTACAGGCGGCAAAAAAGCAGAAGGCGGCGAGCCATTTGCGCATCCGCAAATCTCCGGCAGACTTAGGTCTTGCTCCCGCTTGGGAACTTTCTACGACGGAAGCGGAACCTTTGCCAAGCGCCGCCGGATCAGCAGCCAGGCGACCGGCAGCAGCGCCAGGCAGCGCGCGCCGCCCCACAGCGCGCTGTTTGGGTTGTCGGTAAAGCCGCCGCTGGTGCTGAAGCCGGCGCCCAGCGACAGGGATGCGCCGCTCTTGCGCGCCATCTCGGCGGTGGCCGGAAAATTAATGCTCGCGCACAGCAGCAGCGGCCACAACACCGCCAGCGACAGCAGCAGCCAAGCCGGGGAAAGCCGCTGGCGCCAGACGATCACGCTCATCAGCAGCACCGCCAGCGGCAGGGACAGCAGATTATCCGTCTCCAGCAGCAGGCGGATGCCGGACTGGAGCCAGGCCGGCTCGACGGCGCCCTTTTCAACCAGGGACAGGATCAGCGCCAGCTTGGCGAAGGCGCCGACCAGCAGGACGGGAAAGGCCGTGCCGACGATCATGACCAGTATCGGCGCCAGGCTGAAGACCGCCCAGGGAAAGCGGGCGCTGATGGAGCGGAAGTCGCGCTGCTTCAGCATGGCGTCGGCCAGTTCGGTGTCCGGCCCCAGGGCGGCGCGGGCTCTGGCAGCGGCGTCTCCGGCATCGAAGCCGGCTTCGCGCTGGGCTGCCGTCAGGTCGGCCAGGTGTTCGGACAGCTCCCGCAGATAGCGCTTCACATGGCGGGGGGCGATGCCGCCCCGCAGCAGCCGGTCTTCGAGGTTCTCAAATGGCGCGGGCATGGGCGGGGCCTTTCAGCACGGTCTGGATGGCGCCGGTCAGCGCGGTCCAGCTGTCGGTAAGATCGAACAGCCGCCGCACCCCCCGGGCGGTCAAGCTGTAATAGACGCGGCTGCGGCCCTGCACCTCACGCCGCTGGGACTTGAGGGCGCCGTCCTTCTCCAGGTGATGGAGCACCGGATAGACCACGCCCTCGCTCAGGCTGACGATGTCGCGGGTCTGGGCCCTGATCGCCTGGACCAGCTCATAGCCATACATTTCCCGGTCCTGCAGCAGCCGCAGGATCATCAGCTCAGGCACCCCGTCCATGAAATTGCTACTTCTTCCAGCCATTTAGAATCATACCTCGTATAACAATGTATTGATACCTTTCTTTACGAGGTATGTAAAGCGGCTCAGGCCGTGGCGGGGTGATAGCGCTTCACCGCCAGCCAGCCGGCCGCCAGGAAGACCAGCAGCACCGCCCCCTGCGCCGCGCCGAACACCGGTCCGCCCGGCGCCGGGCAGGCGGGCATCAGGGCGCACAGCACCCCGACCTTGGTGAAGGTCTGGATCACCAGCACGAAGACATTGAGGTAGAGGCCGAGGACGGCGGTGGCGACATAGGTCCCCCGCCAGCCCCCGGCCATGCGGCGGCCGTAATAGGCATAGAGCGCCACGGCCAGTGCGAGCAGCGCCACCGCGCCGGTGAGCTGGGCCGGGCTGGGCGGCGGCACGGCCGGGGCGATGAGAAAGCCGGTGGCGCTGGTCAGGAAAGTGAAAGCCAGGAAGACCAGGTTGGCGCGGCCGGGCAGCCGGCCCATCAGCAGCGACCCCAGCACATAAAGCCCGCTGAGAATGGCGATCAGGGTGATGGCGACATGCCCCAGCACAATGGGGTCGTGGCTCAATTCCGTCATGACGGTTCCTCCGCAGCCGGGCGAAGCCTGACTCCGGCCTCGTCCCCCGGCAAGGCGGCGGGGCTTGAAAGCCTGTGGGGGAGGCGGCTATTGGAGCGGCCAATCACGCAATTTTCTTGCAGGGAAAGCGGCAATGGCCGGCCATAGCCAGTTCAAGAACATCATGCACCGCAAGGGGCGCCAGGATAAGGAGCGCTCCAAGCTCTTTGCCAAGCTGTCGCGCGAACTGACGGTGGCGGCCAAATCGGGCCTGCCCGATCCGGCGCACAATCCGCGCCTGCGCTCCGCCATCATCGCGGCCAAGGCGGAGTCCATGCCCAAGGACAATATCGAGCGCGCCATCAGCAAGGCGGTGGGCGGCAGCGGCGAGAATTACGACGAGGTCCGCTATGAGGGCCGCGGCCCCGGCGGCGCCCTCCTGATCGTCCAGGCCCTCACCGACAACCGCAACCGCACCAGCGCCGATGTCCGCGCCGCCTTCAGCAAGTATGGCGGGGCGATGGCCGAGAACGGTTCGGTCAGCTTCATGTTCGACCATGTTGGCGTCATCGCCTATCCGCCGCAGAAGGGCGGCGAGGACGCCATGCTGGAAGTGGCGCTGGACGCCGGCGCCGAGGAATGCATCACCAGCGCGGAAGGCCATGAGTTCATTGCCTCGATCGGCGATTTCGCCGCCGTGCGCGATGCGCTGGAGGCCAGGCTGGGGGCGCCGGCCTCGGCGGGGATTGTCTGGCGGGCCAAGGACAGCGTCGCGGTGGCGGACGATGCGGGCGAAAGCCTGATCAAGCTGATCGAGGTGCTGGACGACCATGACGATGTCCAGAATGTCTATGGCAATTACGAATTGTCGGATGCGCTGGTGGCGAAGCTGGGCGGCTGAGGGGCTCGGCGCACTCAAGCTTGTGATCACAGAAGAAAAACCGAAAGCGATATAATGACCATGCTGCGGACGTTTTCTGGCGGAACCTTGCTGGCGCTTGCGTTGTCGGGCTGCACCTCGACTGGAACAGTGGATGCCGATGCTGCGCCGCCGGCCAACGACCACACCTACTATGTGATGGGGCTGGCACCCGCCAATGTGCGCATCATGCTGTTCAAAGTCGACGTCAGGGACGGCAAATTCCGGCAAGACCCGCTACCGCCGGCTTCGTTCGTCGGAACGGCCACCGACGGCTACGTGGTCGGCGCGACCCATAGCGGCAACACGCTGGCCATCACCCAGGTGCAGGTCGTTGGCAGCCCCAACGCCATCTTCGCAAAGGGGTTCGTGCCGTGCAGCGGTGCGCCTTCAGTGGTGTTCACGGCGGAGGGCGGCAAGGTCGTTTATCTTGGCAACGTGCATTTCGATGTCGGCGAGACAAGTCTGAAGCCGAGCTTCGACGGCGATATCGATGCGGCCCGCGCCTATCTGCGGACCCATTATCCCAATCTCGCCGACAAGCTCGAGCAGGGACACTTCACGCTCATGCCCGCCGCCATGTCTTGCGGCGCGCAATACTGATCGCGGCCTTCGGCACGGCAACACTCGGCGCGGGCGCGGTTCCAAAGAGCTAGCTCCCCTTCAGCGTGCCGCCCTCCGGCGCCATCACCTTGCTGCGGCCGGGCGCGATGGCAAGGCTGGCGCCGGTGGACAGCAGGCCGCCGCCGCCGATCGCCAGACGGGAATCCTGCGGCACGCGGATGTCGCTGCGGATCGACAGTTTCACATCGACGGCATAGCGCTTCCGCTCCTTGACCAGGGTCAGGCTTTCGACCGAGCCGACCTTGACCCCGGCGATGCGGACATCGGCGCCGGGCTTGACCCCTTCCGCCGAGGCCAGCCGGGTCGCCAGCTCATAGCTGCCCAGGGCGCCGCTGCCGGTCTGCCAGGCCAGGAAGCCGAAGAAGCCCAGCGCCAGGAGGATCACGCCGGCGCTGAGCAGGGTCTCGAAGGTGCCGATGCCTTTCATGGCGGCGAAGCTAGCTGGCAATGGGCCGAACAGAAAGGGTACAAAAGCCGCATGAGCGGGACGATTCGCATGCCCTTACGGATCCTGGGCCTGGACCCCGGCCTTTCGGCCATGGGCTGGGGGGTGATCATGGTGGAAGGCAGCCGTCTCGGCCACATCGCCCATGGCGTCATCGCCACCAGGCCCGCCGCCGGGCTGGGGCTGCGGCTGCTGGAATTGCACCGGGCGCTGACCGCGGTGATCGCCGAACATGCTCCCGCCGCCATCGCGGTGGAGCAGGCCTTTGTCGCCAAGGATCCCTCCGCCGCGCTCAAGTTGGGCCATGCCCGCGCCGTGGCGCTGCTGGCCGCCGCCCAGGCCGGACTGGAAATCGCGGAATACGCCCCCAACCAGATCAAGAAATGCGTGGTCGGGGCCGGCCATGCCGGCAAGGAGCAGGTGCAGTTCATGGTGAAGCGCCTGCTGCCCGCCTGTGGCGTGAAACAGGCCGACGCCGCCGATGCGCTGGCCGCGGCAATAGCCCATGCGCATCTTTCGACCACGCGGGCGCGCGTGCTGGCGGCCTTATGATCGGCAAGCTGAGCGGAACGGTGGACAGCATCGCCGAGGATGCCGTGATCCTGGATGTGGCGGGCGTCGGCTATCTGGTGCAGTGCCCTTCTTCCACGCTTTCGCGTTTGAGTGCCGGCGCGCATGTCTCGCTGATGATCGAGATGAAGGTGAGCGAGGACGCCATCCGGCTTTACGGCTTCGCCTCGGCGGAAGAACGCGAATGGTTCCGCCTGCTGCAGACGGTACAGAGCGTTGGCGCGCGGGTGGCGCTGTCGGTGCTCTCCACGCTCAGCCCACGCGACCTGCAGCGCGCCCTGGCGCTGGGCGACAAGGCGATGATCGGGCGCAGTCCCGGGGTGGGGCCGAAACTGGCGCTGCGCCTCACCACCGAACTGAAAGACAAGGCGCCGGCGATGTTGGCGCAGGGAGAACATCCTTTTCCGACTGCGGCTGCGGCGCCGCGCGGGCCAGAGGCCGACGCGGTGGCGGCGCTGCTCAAGCTGGGCTATTCCGAGAGCATCGCGGCGACGGCGGTGGCAAAGGCCGCGAATGACTTGAATGCTGGAAGTGGGGGCGATGCCGAAGCGGGCATGCTGATCCGCGAGGCGCTGCGGGGGATGGGGAAATAGATGGCCAAAGCCAATCCCATCGTGACGCCGCAGCGCACCGAAGACGATGCGCTGGAAGCCAGCCTGCGCCCCAAGACGCTGAAGGATTTCGTCGGCCAGCGCCAGGCCTGCGAAAACCTCTCCATCTTCATCGAGGCGGCCAAGACGCGCGGCGAGGCGCTGGACCATGTGCTGTTCTCCGGCCCGCCGGGCCTGGGCAAGACCACCCTGGCCCAGATCGTGGCGCGCGAACTGGGCGTCAATTTCCGCTCGACCAGCGGCCCGGTGCTGGCCAAGGCCGGCGACCTTGCCGCCATCCTCACCAATCTGGAACCGCGCGACGTTCTTTTCATTGACGAGATTCACCGCCTCAACCCGGCGGTGGAGGAAATCCTCTATCCGGCGATGGAGGATTTCGAGCTCGACCTGGTGATCGGCGAGGGGCCGAGCGCCCGTTCGGTGAAAATCCAGCTGGCGCCTTTCACCCTGGTTGGCGCCACCACGCGCTCTGGCCTTGTCACCCAGCCGCTGCGTGATCGCTTCGGCATTCCGGTGCGGCTGGATTTCTACAAGCCGGAGGAACTGGTTTCGATCGTGGCGCGCGGCGCCCGCGTGCTGGGTTTCGACCTGACGGCCGAGGGCGCCCGCGAGATCGCCGGCCGGGCCCGCGGCACGCCGCGCATCGCCGGGCGCCTGCTCAAGCGGGTGCGTGATTTCGCGGCCCATGGCAAAAGGCAGACGGTGGATGCCGCCACCGCCGACGCGGCGCTGACCCGGCTGGAAGTGGACCATCGCGGCCTTGACGGTTTCGACCGCCGCTACCTGACGCTGATCGCCGAGCAGTTTTCCGGCGGCCCGGTCGGGATCGAAACCATCGCCGCGGCGCTGGGCGAGGCGCGCGACGCCATCGAGGACATTGTCGAGCCCTACCTGATGCAGCAGGGCTTCGTGCAGCGCACGCCGCGCGGCCGGGTGCTGGCGTCGGCGGCCTATGGTCATCTCGGGTTGAAGACGCCGCCGCAGTCGCCGCTGCAGGCGGGCCTGTTTTCGGGTGAGGACGAGGCGTGATGTCCGCGCAGCCCTCACCCTTCGACGGGCTCAGGGTGAGGAATTCCTCATGCTGAGCCCGTCGAAGCATGAGGGCGCCACCGCATGAGCCGCGCATTGGGCCGCTTCGCGGGCAAGACCCATGTCCTGCCGCTCAGCGTCTATTACGAGGACACCGACCTGTCGGGCTTCGTCTATCACGCCAATTACCTGCGCTTCATGGAACGCGGCCGCACCGAATGCCTGCGTTTGGCCGGGGCACAGCTGGCAGCGCTCGACGATCCCGAACCCAGCGCCTGGGCGATCCGCCAGGTGGAGGTGAAATTCCACCGCCCCGCCCGGCTGGACGATGTGGTCGAGGTCCATACCAGCCTCAAGGCGATTTCCGGCGCCCGCATGACGGTTCGGCAACAAATCCTGCTGGATGGCGCGGTGCTGGTGGAGGGGCTGGTCGAGGCCTGCATCATCACGCTGACGGGCAAGCCGCGGCGCATCCCCGAATCGGTGCGCCAGGCGTTAACCCCCTTGCTTTACGAGGGCCCCCTTCAAATGGATAAGTCCTGAGGCTAATGGTCAAAGATTCGCCGATTTTCCCCGGCCTCCTGCCGCACAAGCGGCACATTCACGCGCGAAGGTCCGCCCCATGATGTCCCGCCTCGCTGCCGTTCTCCTGGCATTCTGCCTCGCCCTGGCGGCGCCGGCCTCGATACCGGCCTGGGCCCAGCCGCCCAGCGCCGCCCCCACCGGCGCGCCGGCGCAGACGCAAGGCCTGGCCCCGCCGCCCGGCGTGATCGACGCCACCGGCAACAGCGGCGGCGCCATGATCGGCTCCATCCCCATCATCTCCATGTTCGAGCGCGCCGATATCGTGGTGCAGGGCGTGCTGCTGGTTCTGCTGCTGGCCTCGCTGTGGAGCTGGACCATCATCTTCAACAAGTGGGCCGCCCTCTCCAGCCTCAAGCGCAAGGCCAGGAAGTTCGAGAAGGTGTTCTGGTCCGGCCAGTCGCTGGACGAGCTCTACCAGCAGTTCGGCGGCGCCAACGACCATCCCTTCACCGCCATGTTCATCGCCGCCCTGCGCGAATGGCGCCGCGCCTTCGAGGGCGGCATCCCGCGCGAGGCGCAGCTGGCGGGCGTGCGCGACCGCATCGAGAAGTCGATGAACGTCAGCATCCTGCGCGAGACCGACGCGCTGGAAAAAGGCCTGGGCTGGCTGGCGACCATCGGCGCCGTCGCCACCTTCATCGGCCTGTTCGGCACGGTCTGGGGCATCATGAACAGCTTCTCCGCCATCGCGGCGCGCCATGACACCACGCTCGCGGTAGTGGCGCCGGGCATCGCCGAGGCGCTGTTCGCCACCGCCGCCGGCCTGTTCGCCGCCATTCCCGCCGTCATCTTCTACAACCGCTTCGTCAACGAGATCGGCCGCTACGTCAATTCGCTCGACGCCTTCGCCGACGAGTTCTCCGCCATCCTTTCCCGCCAGCTCGACGAGAAGATTCGCTGATGGCCGGCGGCGTCCAGTCCATCGGCAGGCGCGGGCGCGGCCGGATGCGCCGCCGGGCGATGGCCGAGATCAACGTCACCCCTTTCGTCGACGTCATGCTGGTGCTGCTGGTGGTCTTCATGGTGACGGCGCCGCTGCTCACCGTCGGCGTGCCGGTGGACCTGCCCAAGACCCGCGCCCCGGCGCTGGGCCAGGACAAGGAGCCGCTTTCCATCACCATCGCCAGGGACGGCAGCGTCTTCCTGCAGAAGCTGAAGGTGCCGCCGGACGAACTCGTGCCCAAGCTCACCGCCATTTCCAACAACGGCTATGACCAGCGCATCTTCGTGCGCGGCGACCAGGCGGTGGATTACGGCAAGGTGATGGAAGTGATGGGAATGCTTTCCGCCGCCGGTTTCACCCGTATCGGACTTGTCACCGATGCCCCACGCCCCAAGCCAGACGATCGCTAGCGCCAGAAATGGCGCGGGCCCGCGCCGCCCGACCACCGCGCGCCAGCCCGTCATCGGGCTGCCGGCGTCGCTGGTGCTGCATGGACTGGCGATCGCCTCGATCCTCTTTGTCTTCAACAGCAGTTTCGCCCCGCCGCAGGAAAGCCATGCCGTGCCGGTCGAGCTGGTGACGCTGGCGAAGGAGACCAATGTCGCCGCCGCCGCGCCGCCGCCCGAGGAGCAGCCGGTCAGGCGCGACCTGGAGCCCATGACGCCGCCGCCGATGCCGGAGATCCGGGCCGAGCCCGCCCCCGACATCAAGCCGCCCAGGATCGAAATCCAGAAGGAGAAGCCGGCGGACAGGCGGCAGGATATTTCCAGCCTGCTCGACCAGCTCACCAAACCCGAGAAGCCGGCGAAAAAGGCCGCGCAGGTGGCGACGCAGAGCGTCGGGCTCGCCAACCGCATGAACAGCAGCCTGATCGACCTGTTCCTCAGCCAGATCCGGACCTGCTGGCATCCCATCGCCGGGGCGCCCGATCCTTCCCAGCAGATCGTGCGCTTCGATCTGCGGCTCCAGCCCGACGGCAATGTCGCCAGCCTGTTGCCGCTGACCGTGTCGTCCAATCCCTATACCGCGGCCGCGATTTCGGCGGCCCAGCGGGCGATCTATCAATGCCAGCCCTATCATTTGCCGGCCGAGAGCTATGGCCAGTGGCAGGAAATCAATCCCCTGCGTTTCGACCCGCGCCAGATGGTGCAACAATAGGGCGGCAAAGCACGTTGAGTGGGAACCGCCTTTGGAGACGAGTATGAAGAAGCTGCTCCTGGCCCTGACGTTACTGGCAGGGTTCTGCCTTGCCGCCGCGGCGCCTGCCGCCGCCGCCATCGCCGTGGACGTCACCCAGGGCAACATGCAGCCCTTTCCCATCGCCATTCCCGATTTCCTTCCCGCCGGCAATGACGGCGGCAACGCCGCCCGCATCGCCGAGGTGGTGCGCCAGGACCTTGGCCGCTCCGGCATTTTCCGTCCGCTCGATCCCAAATCCTTTGTCGACCGCATCACCGACATCAACCTGGCGCCCAATTTCGCCAACTGGCGGGTGATCAGCGCCCAGGGGCTGGTGACCGGCGAGGTGGCGCAGATGCCCGACGGGCGGCTGCGCGTCGCCTTCCGGCTGTGGGACGTCTATGGCCAGGTCCAGTATGACGGGCAGCAATTCTTCACCCAGCCGCAGAACTGGCGGCGCGTCGCGCATATGGTTTCGGACGCGATCTATGAGAAGCTCACCGGCGAGAAGGGTTATTTCGACACCCGCATCGTCTTCATTTCCGAAACCGGCACCGCGCAGAACCGGGTCAAGCGGCTGGCGGTGATGGACGAGGACGGCGCCAACCCGATCTTCCTCACCAATGGCAGCTACATGGTGCTGACGCCGCGCTTCAATCCGACGGCGCAGATGATCGCCTATCTGTCCTATATCGGCGGCAAGCCGCGCGTGTACCTGTTTGACCTGGAGACCGGCAAGCAGGAGCGGCTGGGCGATTTTCCCAACATGACCTTCAGCCCGCGTTTCTCGCCGGACGGCAACAGCGTGGTGCTGACGCTGGAGAATGGCGGCAATTCCGACATCTGGCTGATGGACCTGCGCAGCCGCCAGACCAGGCGGCTGACCAGCGATCCGGCGATCGACACCGCGCCCTGCTTCTCGCCCGACGGCAAGCAGATCGCCTTCGAAAGCGACCGCGGCGGCAGCCAGCAGATCTATGTGATGAATGTTGACGGCTCCAACCAGCACCGGGTCAGCTTCAGCCCCGGCGCCAACGGCACGCCGGTGTGGTCGCCGCGCGGCGACCTGCTCGCCTTCACCAAGCGGACCGGCAACACCTTCAATATCGGCGTCATGCGTCCCGACGGCAGCGGCGAAAGGCTGATCTCGTCCGGCGGGCGCGACGAAGGCCCGACCTGGGCGCCCAATGGCCGGGTTTTAATGTCCACGCGCCAGCCCCGGGGCGGCGCGCCGGGCCAGATCTGGGAAGTTGATGTCTTCGGGCACAATGAAAGACGGGTCGCCACCCCCGGCAGCGCCTCCGATCCGGCATGGTCACCGTTAATTCAGTGACTTAAATTGCCCGTCAGGTTTGGGCGACAGACGATGATCGGGTTGACAGCGGGCCGTAGCGCCCGATTATGGAACTTTCCCGGGCTCAATTTCCGCCCTCGCGCGTTCCGCTGTTAGGACGCTCACGGGCTGCAGCGGCCCAGGATTTTTTTGCATCCGGATTTCTTGCTTCAGGAGAGATAGCAAAATGACAAAACTCCCCCGTCTCGCCCCGCTTGCCTGCCTTTCGGCCCTGCTGCTGCTTGGCGCCTGCACGTCCAAGCCCGAAGCGGTCGCCACCGCCCCGCCGCCGATGGCGCCGCCTGTCCAGCAGCCGGCGCCGCCCCGGCCCCTGCCGGTCGTGCCGCCCCCGCCGGTGGCGCGCGGCCCGATTCCCGGCAGCGCCGAGGATTTCCGCGTCAATGTCGGCGATACGGTGCATTTCGCCTATGACCAGTATGGCGTGCAAGACAGCGACAAGGCCACCCTGCAGAAGCAGGCGACCTGGCTGGGCCGCTATCCGCAGGTGCGCGTCACGGTTGAAGGCCATGCCGACGAGCGCGGCACCCGCGAATACAATCTCGCTCTGGGCGCCCGCCGGGCCAATTCCGTGAAGGAGTATCTGACCAGCCTGGGCGTTTCGAGCGCGCGGGTGGACACGATCTCCTATGGCAAGGAACGGCCGCTCTGCACCCAGTCCGACGAATCCTGCTGGTCCCAGAATCGCCGCGGCGTCACCGTGGTGATGAACGGCGTCAATTCGTAGAAGGCGCAGGTGCGCCTTTAAATCGGCATAAAGAGGGCGTGGGGTCTTGTTCCCCGCGCCCTTTTTTTCCGGGGCGCGACCAAACAATGTAAGGTACCGGCCCATGAAGCGCCGCCTGCTCGTTACCGCCGCCCTGTTTGCGCTGCTGGCGCTGCCCGCCCAGGCCCAGCTGTTCGGTCCCAGCGACGAGGAGAAGGCGGCCGCCCAGGCGCATGAGAATGGCCAGGATGCCGGCATCCGGCAGAATGCCGACGGTCTGGGCCAGGCCAATTCCCAGTTGCGGCAGCTGCAGCAGGAGCAGGAGCAGAGCCAGGCGCAGATCCGCGACCTTGGCGAGCGTGTTCGCAGCCTGATCGACAGCCTGGCCCGCGCCACCGGCGCCAACGAGGAGCTGCAGCACCAGGTCACCCTGCTCAACGGGCGCCTCGAGCAGCAGCAAAGGGATTTCAACATCCGGCTTTGCACCCTGTCGGCGCAGCAGCTGGGGGCCGATGCCGGCACGCTGAACTGCGCCGCCGCCGGCAATGCCGCGCCGGTGCGCCCGGGACCGCAGGCCCAGATCGCGCCCGGCGCCGCGCTGGCGCCGCTGGGCGATGATATTCCGCGCGGCCGCGCCCCCGGCGTGCTGGGTACGCTGCCGGCGGCGCCGGAAACCCGCCTGGCCGCGGGCGGGAGCAACGATTCCCGCCAGTATGACAGCGCCATGAACCTGCTGGGCCGCGCACAATATCCCGAAGCGGCCGCCGCCTTCCGCGCCTATGCCGACAACCATCCCGAGGATGCCCTGCTATCCTCCCAGGCGCTCTACTGGGTGGGGCATATCGCCTTCATGCAGCAGGACTATGCCAGCGCCTCCCGCACCTTCGCCGAGGCGATCAAGAAATATCCCAAGGCGCCGCGCGCGGCGGAGTCCATGCTGCAGATGGGCCAGTCGCTGGTGGCGCAGGGCAAGGGCTCGGACGGCTGCACCGCCTTCCGCGCCATCACCAGGAAGCAGTATCCCGATGTCTCGCAATCGACCCTCGACGCCGTCGCCGGCGCGCGCAAAGCGGGCAACTGCCGCTGAGCAGCGCGCCAGCCGCGAGGCGGGCCGCGCAAATGGCAAGCGCGCTGGCCGCGAGGCAGGCGGCGCCGATATCGAGCAGCGCTTCGCCGCGGTGATGGAGGAATTCGCCGCCGGCGGCGCCTGGCCCGGCGCCGTGGCGCTGTCGGGCGGCGGCGATTCCATGGCGCTGCTGCACCTGACCGCACTCTGGACGAAGAAAACACGCAAGACGCCGCCGCTGGTGCTGGTGGTGGATCACGGCCTGCGCCCGGAATCGGCGAAAGAGGCGCGCGGCGTGGCGCGGCAAGCCAGGGCGCTGGGACTTGCGACGCAACTTTTGCGCTGGGACGGCGGGCCCAGAAGCGGGATCGAGGCGGCGGCGCGCCAGGCGCGTTACCGGCTGATGGGCGCGGCGCTGCGCCGCAAAAAGCTTTCCACCCTCTTTCTCGGCCATACCGAGGACGACCAGGCCGAGACCTTCCTGCTGCGGCTGGCGCGCGGCAGCGGGCTGGACGGTCTTTCCGCCATGCGCCCCCTGGCGCCGTGGCCGCTGCCGGATTTTCCGCATCTGTCGCTGGCGCGGCCGCTGCTGGGCTTTGGCCGCGACGAATTGCGGGCCTGGCTGAAGGCGCGCAAGCTGGCCTGGCTGGAAGACCCGATGAACCAGGACCCGCGCTTCGACCGGGTGAAGATTCGCCGCCTGGCCCCCGCTTTGGCCGAGGCGGGCCTCGGTTCGGGGCGCATCGCCCTTGCCGCCCGCCACATGGCCGCCGCCCGCGAGGCGCTGGAACTGGTGACGGCGGCGGTGCTGGAACGGGCGGTCAGGCCCGCGCCCTCCGGCCTGCTGCTCGACCCCGCCGCGCTGGCCGCAGCGCCGCGTGAACTGGGGCTGCGCGCCCTGGCGGCGCTGCTGCAGCTGGTATCGGGCGCCCCCTATCGCCCCCGCTTCGAGGCGCTGGAGCGGCTCTACGGCCAGATCACGGCCGGGCGCTTCCGGGGGGCCACCCTGGCGGGCTGCGCCCTCAGGCCCGCCCCGGCGAAAGAGCAGCTTTTCGGCCCCCATACCCTCAAAATTGCCGCGGAAAGACCCCGGAAAGGGTGAGGCGCGACCGGCCTTTAGGCCGGGCAAAACGGTCCGGGGGACCGTTTTGAGCGCCGAACGCCGCGAGCCGAAGCGAGCGGCCGGATGGCGGAAAATTGCGGCTGGAAGGTTCCGCTTAACCCTTCCCCCAAAGGTTGATAGGGGGGCGCAAAGGGCTTAACGTTTTTCTGGCTGGCAACAGGCTAAATTCGCCCTATCTATCTGAAGGGCGTATGGTCCCGGCTTATGGCGCTTGGTGCGCGCCCCTGAAAGGTACGACCTTGAACAATCTCAAAAATCTCGCCCTCTGGATCATGATCGCGGTCCTGCTGGTGGTGCTGTTCAACGTGTTCTCCAACACCGGCACCCACCCCCAGAATGCGCCGATTTCCTATACCCGCTTCACCGAGCAGGTGGTTGCCGGGCAGGTCAAGAACGTCACCTTCCAGGGCGACACCGCCAAGGGCGAACTCACCAACGGCACCCAATTCACCACCATGGTGCCGGCCAACGATCCCGGCCTGTGGCCGACCCTGACGGCGCATCATGTCGATTCCCGCGTGCTGCCGCCGGACGAAGGCATGTCCGCCTTCGCCACCATCGCCATCAATGCCATTCCCATCCTGCTGATGGTCGGCTTCTGGATCTTCATCATGCGCCAGATGCAGTCGGGCGGCGGCAAGGCCATGGGCTTCGGCAAAAGCCGCGCCAAGCTTCTGACCGAGCGCCAGGGCCGTGTCACGTTCGAAGACGTCGCCGGCGTCGATGAGGCCAAGGACGACCTCAAGGAAATTGTCGAGTTCCTGCGCGACCCGCAGAAATTCCAGCGCCTGGGCGGACGCATTCCCAAGGGCGTACTGCTGGTCGGCCCGCCCGGCACCGGCAAGACGCTGCTGGCCCGCGCCATCGCCGGCGAGGCCAATGTGCCCTTCTTCACCATTTCCGGTTCGGATTTCGTCGAGATGTTCGTCGGCGTCGGCGCATCGCGCGTGCGCGACATGTTCGAACAGGCCAAGAAGAACAGCCCCTGCATCGTCTTCATTGACGAGATCGACGCGGTCGGCCGCCATCGCGGCGCGGGCTTAGGGGGCGGCAATGACGAACGCGAGCAGACCCTGAACCAGCTTCTGGTCGAGATGGACGGCTTCGAGGCCAACGAGTCCGTCATCCTGATCGCCGCCACCAACCGGCCCGACGTGCTGGACCCCGCCTTGCTGCGGCCCGGCCGCTTCGACCGCCAGATCGTGGTGCCCAATCCCGACCTGGCCGGGCGCGAGAAGATTCTGCGCGTGCATCTGCGGAAAGTCCCGCTGGCGCCGGACGTGGATCCGCGCACCATCGCCCGCGGCACGCCGGGCTTCAGCGGCGCCGATCTCGCCAACCTGGTCAATGAAGGCGCGCTGCTGGCCGCCCGCCGCGGCAAGCGCGTCGTCGGCATGGCCGAGCTGGAAGACGCCAAGGACAAGGTGATGATGGGCGCCGAGCGCCGCTCCATGGCCATGACCGACGACGAGAAGAAGCTGACCGCCTATCACGAGGCCGGCCATGCTTTGGTGGGCATGTATGTCCCGCAGCACGATCCGCTGCACAAGGTGACGATCATCCCCCGCGGCCGCGCCCTGGGCCTGACCATGAACCTGCCGGAGCAGGACAAGCTCTCCTATACGCGCCAGTATTGCGTCTCCAAGATCGCCTCCATGTTCGGCGGCCGCGAAGCCGAGGTGCTGGTGTTCGGGCCGGAGAATGTCACCAACGGCGCCACCAGCGACATCCAGCAGGCCACCCGCATGGCCCGCGCCATGATCATGGAATGGGGCATGAGCGAGAAGCTGGGCCGCGTCCGCTATCGCGCCAATGAGCAGGAAGTCTTTCTCGGCCATTCGGTGGCCCAGTCGAACAACATGTCGGAAGAAACCGCCAAGCTGATCGACGACGAGGTCCGCACCCTGATCGAGAATGGCGAGCAGACCGCCCGCACCATCCTGACCGAGCATCGCGACCAGCTCGACCTGGTGGCGCGCGGCCTTCTGGAATACGAGACCCTGTCGGGCGAGGAAGTGGCCAACCTGCTCAAGGGCATTGCCCCGATCCGCACGCCCTATGACGAGCCGGGCAGCACGCCCAAGCCGGAAGGCCCGTCGGTGCCTGCCGTCGGCAAGCCGCGGCCGTCTGCCGGTCCTGGCCCGATCATCGCGCCGGAGCCGCAGCCCAGATAAGGGCGCGATCTCAAAATAGCGACGCACAAAATTCCCCCTCCCCTTGCGGGAGGGGGCAAACGCTTGAGCGACGCGAAAGCGTTTGGGGGAGGGGGAATCCCGACCCCGTTCAACCGCGCTCTATCCCTCCCCCAGGCATTTTTCGCCAGGCTCAAAATGCCTGCCCCCTCCCGCAAGGGGAGGGGGAAATCTGGACCAACTCCCGCTCACCATGGGCGGACTTGACCCGCCCATCCAGAGCCGCTTGGTATAGCGTCTCTCATGGGGAACGAAGGTGGACAAGCCTTTCCAACGCGTCGGTGCGATAAGCAACGCACACGCGGGTGCAGACTTTGAGTCTGTCGCGCGAGACTTTTTCCTAACGAAAGAAAGCCTCACGCTCACTTCAAATTTTGATGTCTTGATTGGGGCCCACAATCACAAAAAGCACCGTAGGTTTGATCTTGGATGTGACGGAGAAAATCCTACACTGATCGAGTGCAAATCGCACAAATGGACCGCTGGAAATAATATTCCCAGCGCCAAAATCACCGTGTGGAACGAGTCAATGTACTACTTCCACCTCGCCCCCGGTTCATATCGGAAAATCCTGTTTGTTCTCAAAGACGCTCGCGCTCGCAATGGAGAAAGCCTCGCGGCTTATTACATAAGGAATTATGGACACCTCATTCCACATTTAGTGGAAATTTGGGAGTACGATGTATTGGCTGGTGACGCGGTCAGAATCCACTAGTGCATGAAAATCCTCGGCATCCTCAACATCACCGAAGACAGTTTTTCCGACGGCGGGAAGTTTCTCGATCCCGCCGCCGCCATCACGCAGGCGGAAAGGCTGATGGCCGACGGCGCCGATGCGATTGATGCCGGGGCGGCGTCATCCAATCCTGATGCGAAAGCGGTGCCGCCGGAAATCGAGATTGCGCGGCTGGCCGCCGTGCTGCCGGCGCTGAAGGCGAAGGGCATCCCGGTTTCGGTGGACAGCTTCGCGCCCGAGGTGCAGCGCTGGGCGCTGGCGCAGGGCATCGCATACCTGAACGATATTCACGGCTTTCCCGACAGCGCGCTTTATCCCGATCTGGCGAAGGCCGATTGCCGGCTGATCGTCATGCACATGGTGCAGGAGCGCGGCGTCGCCACCCGCACCGATGTGCCGTCCTCCGAAATCTTCACCCGCGTCACCAGCTTCTTCGACGCCCGCCTCAGGACGCTCAGCGAGGCCGGCATCGCCCGCGAACGCCTGGTCCTCGATCCCGGCATGGGCCAGTTCGTCGGCAGCGATCCGGAGAATTCCCTGATCCTTTTGCGCCGCCTGCCGGAGCTGAAGGCGCGCTACGGTCTTCCCGTCCTGGTCTCGGTTTCGCGCAAGGGTTTCCTGCGCAAGCTCACCGGGCAGCCCATCGAAAAGATCGGGCCCGCCAGCCTGGCGGCCGAGCTTTTCGCCGCCGCCCAGGGGGCGGACATCCTGCGCACCCACGAACCCGCGCCCCTCCGGGACGGTCTTAAACTGTTGGAAAACTTGAAAAAGCCGCGTTAACCAACGGCAACCCGATTGTGGTAAAATCACCATCTGATCCAGGACTTTCCATGACCCGCAAATATTTCGGCACCGACGGCATCCGCGGCCGCACCAACTCCTCCGCGCTCACGCCGGAAGTGGCGCTGAAGGCCGGCATGGCGGCAGGCCGCATCTTCACCCGCGGCGAGCATCGTCACCGGGTGGTGATCGGCAAGGATACCAGGCTCTCGGGCTACATGATCGAAAGCGCCCTGGTGTCGGGCTTCACCGCCGTCGGCATGGACGTCTTCCAGTTCGGGCCGCTGCCCACCCCCGCCGTCGCCATGCTGACGCGCTCGCTGCGCGCCGATCTTGGCGTGATGATCACCGCCTCGCACAATCCCTTCGCCGACAACGGCATCAAGTTCTTCGGTCCCGACGGCCAGAAGCTCTCGGACGACGTCGAGCTGGAGATCGAACGGCTGATGGATGGCGGCCTTGGCGATGGCCTGGCGCAGGGCGCCGGCATCGGCCGCGCCAAGCGCATCGACGATGCCCAGGCCCGCTACATCGAATTCGCCAAGCGGACCATTCCGCGCGATGTCCGGCTGGACGGCCTGCGCATCGTCATCGACTGCGCCAACGGCGCTGCCTACAAGGTCGCCCCCGAAGTGCTGTGGGAGCTGGGTGCCGATATCGTCACCCTCGGCACCACGCCCGACGGCCTCAACGTCAATCTCGATTGCGGCTCGACCGCGCCCCAGGCGATGTGCGCCAAGGTGCGCGAGGTGCGGGCCGATTTCGGCATCGCGCTGGACGGCGACGCCGACCGCGTGGTGATGGCCGACGAGAAGGGCAGCATCCTCGATGGCGACCAGATTCTGGCGCTGATCGCCGGCAAATGGTCGAAGCTCGGCAAGCTCAAGGGCGGCGGCGTGGTCGGCACGGTGATGTCGAACGCCGGCCTCGAGCATTATCTGCAGAGCCTGAACCTCAGGCTGGCGCGCTCGGCGGTCGGGGACCGCTATGTGCTGGAAGAGATGCTGAAGGGCGGCTTCAATGTCGGCGGCGAGCAGTCCGGCCACATCATCCTCTCCGACGTCTCCACCACCGGCGACGGCCTGGTGGCGGCGCTGCAGGTGCTGGCGGTGCTGGCCCAGGACGGCAAGCCCGCCTCGGAGGCGGCGCATCTCTTCAACCCGTTGCCGCAGGTGCTGGAGAATGTCCGCTTCAAGAAAGGCATGCCGCTGGAGGATGCCCGGGTGAAATCCAGCATCGCCGCCGCCAACCAGAAGCTGGGCGCGCATGGCCGCATCCTTGTCCGCAAATCCGGCACCGAGCCGCTGATCCGCGTCATGGCCGAAGGCGAGGACGAGACGCTGGTCCGCGCCGTGGTGCGCGACATCGCTCAGGCGATCGAGGAAGCGGCGGCTTAAGTGGTTCCCCGTCTCCTGGTCATCGCCGGTTCGGATTCTTCCGCCGGGGCGGGGCTGCAGGCCGACCTCAAGACCGCGCAGCATTTCGGGGTCTATGCCCAGACCGCGGTGACGGCGGTGACGGTGCAGAACACGATGGGCGTCGCCGGCGTGCATGCCGTGCCGGCGAAGATCGTCGCGGCCCAGATCAGGGCGGCGCTTTCCGACATCGGCGCCGACGCCATCAAGATCGGCATGCTGGGCAATGGCGAGATCGCCGCCGCCGTGGCCGAAGCGCTGGAAGCGCAAGCCATTCCCCTGGTGCTGGATACGGTGCTGGCCGCCAGCAGCGGCGCGCAGCTGCTCGATGCCGACGGCCTGCGCATCCTGAAATACCGGCTTCTGCCGCTGGCCGCGCTGGTGACGCCCAATGCCGACGAAACCGAGGCCCTGGTGGGCATCCGGCCGCGCAGCGACCATTCCATCCGCAACGCGGCCCAGGCATTCACGGCGCTGACGGGGGCGCCGATCCTGTTCAAGGGCGGCCACGGCGCCTCGGGCGAAACCGTGCGCGACACGCTGGCCGCCGATGGCCGGCTGACGGTTTTTGAATCGCCCCGCCAGGACACGCCGCACCTGCATGGCACCGGCTGCACCCTGGCCACCGCCATTGCCTGCGGCCTGGCGCGTGGCAAGTCTCTGGCCGACGCGGTGGGCGAGGCGCATGCCTATGTCCAGGCGGCGATCCGCGGCGCGCCCGGTCTCGGCGGTGGTCACGGCCCGCTGAATCATGCGCCCAAATCCCCCTGACCGCATTTTCACGAAATCGCGCTTGCGCGGACCGGGCGGCGGCGCCAGCCTCGCGGCAAAAGGGGGAATGGCATGTCGCATCTGTTCGCACCGGACGAGAAAGTCCCGATCGTCAAGCTGCTGGAGCGCTGGTCGGGCCAGCACAACACCTATGCGGTGGGGGCGGAGCCGATGTCCACCAGCACCTGGCACATCAACCAGATCATACTGGGTCCGGAATGCCGGACGGTGGCGGAACTGGAATGGGTGGCGGCGAAGATCAAGGCCGATCTCGACGTCATGGTGGCGGAGATGAAAAAGCGGCTCGCCGCCAGCCAGTCCTGAAGTTCACCGCAGATAGGGCCACAAGGTCACGACGCCGATCACCAGCGCGCCGATGGAGCAAAGCAGGACCGCGCCGGCGGCGATGTCCTTGGATTTCTGCACCGCAAGGTGGAAGTCCGGCGAGACCACGTCGCAGAGATGTTCAAAGGCCGTGTTGAGTGTTTCGGCGACCCAGACCAGCAGGATGGAAACCGCCAGCCAGCGCCAGTCTGCGGCGCTCACCTGAAAATAGAATCCCGCCGCAACCGCGATGACGGTCGAGGCCAGATGCAGCCAAGCATTGTGCTGGGTGCGCAGCATCAGCCACAGGCCGGCGAAGGCGTAGCGAAAGCTTTTCAACCGCGCAGCGATTGTAAAACGAGCCGCCATTTATTTGCGCCTTGCCGCTGCGACTTCGCGGCGGAAGTCTATCGAGGCGGAGTCGCTGCTCAGCAGCTTGCCGTTGACGATGTAGGCCGGGGTCTGGAAGGCTCGGATGCCGCGCGCCAGGTTGAACACCGTGATGATCTGGTCGGAAACGGACGATGCCTGCATGTCGCGCTTCAGCCGCGCCACATCCAGCCCGGCGGCCCTGGCCATGTCGAAAATGTCGGCCTCGGTCAGCTTGCCTTCAAAGCGCATCATCGCCTGGTGATAGGCGGCATATTTGCCCTGTTTCATGGACGCGAGCGCGGCTTTGGCGGCGACCAGCGACTGCGGCGTCAGGATGGGAAACTCCTTCAGCACCAGTTTCACCTTCGGGTCTGATTTCAGCAGCGCTTCCAGCCGCGGCTCCGCCGCCTTGCAATAGGGGCAGGTGTAATCGAAGAACTCCACAATGGTGACATCGGCATTGGCGCCGCCAATCGTGGGCGCGGCGGGATCGCCGGCCAGCGCCTGCCAGCGGGCGGCGATGCGCTGGGAAACATCCGCCGCCGCATCGGCATCCAGTTTCGCCGCATAGGCCTTTTCGATGGCGGCGCGGTCGCTGGGCGCGGCAGCTGCGGCGCTTGCCAGAATGACCGTCAATGCCAGGCAGAGCGAAGAAAATCTCAAAAACATCACCTAAGCCTCCGCGTCGTCACACTCGAGCCCGGCAGCATAGCCGCCGGGCGACCACCCGCTAGGGCAAAGGCCCGCCTTCCCCTTGTGCGCGAAGCGCATCCAAGGGGGAGGTGGCCGTAGCTGGCCAGCCGAAGGCGATTAAGCCAGCGAAGGCCGGAGGGGGTTCATCAAACAAACGGATCCCTGACCATGATCGTGTCGTCGCGGTCGGGCGAGGTGGAGAGCAGCGCCACCGGCGCGCCGATCAGTTCCTCGACCCGGCGCACATACTTGATCGCGTTGGCCGGAAGCTGCGCCCAGCTGCGGGCGCCGGCCGTGGTTTCGCTCCAGCCGTCCAGCGTCTCATAGACGGGTTTCAGCCTGGCCTGCACCAGCGCATCGGCGGGCAGGTGGTCATAGGTCACGCCATCGGCCTGATAGCCGGTGCAGATGTTGATCTTCTCAAAGCCGTCCAGCACGTCCAGCTTGGTCAGGCAGATGCCGTCGACGCCGCCGGTGATGCAGGTCTGGCGCACCAGCACGGCGTCGAACCAGCCGCAGCGGCGCTTGCGCCCCGTCACGGTGCCGAATTCATGGCCGCGCTCGCCCAGTTTTTCGCCGGTGGCATCCTTCAGTTCGGTGGGGAAGGGCCCTTCGCCGACGCGGGTGGTGTAGCTTTTGACGATTCCCAGCACCATGCCGATGTCGCGGGGCGAGACGCCGGCGCCCGCCGCCGCCTGGCCCGCCACGGTGTTGGAAGAGGTGACGAAGGGATAGGTGCCATGGTCGATGTCCAGCAGCACCGCCTGGGCGCCCTCGAACAGCACGCGCTTGCCGGCCAGCTTGGCGGCATGCAGTTCGCGCCAGGAGGAGCCGATGAACGGCGTGATCTTCGGCGCGATTTCGGTCAGCGAGGCGAGCAATGCGTCCGCGTCTATCCCGGGAAGGCCCATGCCCCGGCGCAGCGCATCATGATGGGCCAGCAGCCGCGCGATCTTGCCGGGCAATCCGGCGGGGTCCTTCAGGTCAATGGCGCGGATGGCGCGGCGCCCGACCTTGTCCTCATAGGCCGGGCCGATGCCGCGCTTGGTGGTGCCCAGCGCCTGGACGGCGTTGCTGGTCTCGCGCGCCACATCCAGTTCGCGGTGCAGCGGCAGTATCAGCACGGCGTTCTCCGCCAGCACCAGGATGTCGGGCGTCACCGTCAGCCCGGCGATAGCGGCCTTTTCGATCTCCTCCAGCAGCGCCCAGGGATTGACCACAACGCCATTGCCGATGATGGAGCGCTTGCCCTGCACCACGCCCGAAGGCAGCAGCGACAGCTTGTAAGTCTTGTCGCCGACCACGATGGTGTGGCCGGCATTGTTGCCGCCCTGGAAACGCACCACCATCTCGGCCCGGTTGGCGAGCCAGTCGATGATCTTGCCCTTGCCTTCATCGCCCCACTGGGCGCCGATCACGGTGACGTTTGCCATGCTGTTCCGGACGCAAAAACGCCCGCGGGTCGCGGGCGTGGCGCTTTATAGCAGGTGAGGGCCGGGCGGTAAGGGCAAAGGTGCCGCCACCTGCCGGGTGCGGCACCCCGCCCAAAGACAAAGGATAAAAAGTGGTAATAGACATAGATT
>CAZNGO010000005.1:0-22694 GCA_964572805.1 uncultured Rhizobium sp.
CAATCACCCAAGATCGCCTGATAGCGGCCTGCGGCAGCGGAATTGTCGGCAGCGACGGCCGGTGCCGCGAACAACGCGGCCAGTGCGACGGCAACGAATATCCTCACGCGTGCACCAGCGGGCCGGGACTGCGCAGATAGCGGTCCCTGATCGCCTCCGCCGCCCAGAAGGCCAGCATGCCCACCGTGCCGGTCGGATTGTAGCCAGCATTGTGCTGGAAGGCGGAAGCGCCGATCACGAACACATTGGGCACATCCCAGCTTTGGAGATATTTGTTGACGGCGCTGGTCTTCGGGTTGTTGCCCATGGTGGCGCCGCCGGTGTTGTGGGTGCTCTGGTAGGGCACGCTGTTCCAGCCCTTCTTGAGCCGCCCCACCTCGCCGCGCCTTCCGCCCAGCGCCTTGAGGATGCCTTCGATCTTATCCGACATGAAGTTCGACATGCGGATGTCGTTGTCGGGGAAATCGAACGTGATGCGCAGCAGGGGGCGGCCATGATTGTCGGTATAGGTGGGATCGAGATCGAGGTAATTCTCGCGGACCGGATAGCTGGAACCCTGCGCGCCCACCGAAATCGAATTCTTGTAGTTCTCCGCCGTCGCCTTCTTCCAGGCCGCGCCCCAGCGCGGGGTGCCGGCGGGGGTGGGGCGGTTGGAGATCGGCCGGCCACCGGTATTGGCGCTGCTGATTCCGGCGCCGCCCACGAAATCCACATGGGAATGATCGAAGGCGTCGCCGTTGAAATCATCCATCGCCATGCCCATCGTGCCGGCGCCGATGAAGGGATTGAAATTCTTGTCGTCGAAGAACACCCGCCCGCCCGCGCCGCCGGTCTGGTAGCAATAGTTGCGCCCCACCGTGCCCTGGCCGGTCTTGGGGTCGTAGGGTTTGCCGATGCCGGAGAGCAGCATCATGCGCACATTCATCAGGCCATAGGCGCAGATCAGCACAAGATCGCCCGGCTGTTCGTATTCGGCGCCCTTCGCGTCGATATAGGTGATGCTCCTGGCCATCTTGCCATCGGGATGCAGGTTGACCTTCAGCACCTCGCATTCGGTGCGCACCTCGAAATTCGGCTTCTTGATGAGCACCGGCAGGATGGTGGTCTGGGGGCTGGCCTTGGCATAGTTGCCGCAGCCGAAACGCTCGCAATAGCCGCAATAGGTGCATTCACCCATCGCCACGCCCAGCGGGTTGACATAGGGCCGCGACAGGTTGGCGGCGGGCGTCGGGAAGGGATGCAGGCCCATATTGTGCGCCGCCTGCTCGAACAGGGCGGCGCAATAGGGCCGCTTCAGCGGCGGGTTGGGATATTCCCTGCTGCGCGAACCTTCAAAGGGATTGCCGCCGGCCTGGACCTGGCCCTTGATGATTCCGGCCTTGCCGGAGGTGCCGCAGAGATATTCATAGCGGTCATAGCAATGCTCGATCTCCTCGAAGGTGACGCCCCAGTCCTGCATCTGCAGCTCGGCGATTTTCCTGGCGCCATAGCGCTGCGTCAGGTGGCTTTTGGCAACGAAATCGCTGGGGTCATAGCGCCAGCATTGCCCGTTCCAATGCACGCCGGCCCCGCCCACGCCCGCGCCCGGCAGGAAGGAGCCATAGTCGCGCATCGGCAGCGCCGTCTGGGTGACGTTGTTGCGCATGGTCATGGCTTCCTGCGCCGGCTGCAGGAAGAGTTCCTTGCGGATGGCGTAGCGCAGTTCGTCCGGCATGTAGCCGATGTTGAAATCGCCCGCGGTGTCGCGCCAGGGACCGCGCTCCAGCGCCAGCACTTCAAGTCCGGCCGAGGTGAGTTCCTGCGCCAGGATCGCGCCGGCCCAGCCCAGCCCCATGATGACGACATCCTTGCGGGGCAGCAGCTTGGCCATCTCAGCCCCGTGTCCCATAGATCGAGACCGGCCCATGCGGATAGGGCTGGTTGTGCTTGTCCACGTAATCGCGATAGTCGTAGCGCGCGCCGGGAAAGCCGATCATCTTCCACGACACCATGCCGCGATTGCCGCCATAGACCGGATCGGCGAAGAAGCCTTCCATCGTGTTCTGCAGCATCAACTCGAAGAAGGCGCGCGACGAAAAGCCGGGCGCCAGGGTGAGGGTGATCCTGCCGCTTTCCAGCCCCGCCAGCACTTCGTCCTGCTGCTCGCCCGCCAGCTGGGCGAATTCCTTGCCGGCATAATGGGCGCGGACATATTCCGCCAATCGCGAAAGACCCAGGCGATAGCGCCCCGATGGCGTCAGTTCGCCCTGATAGCCTTGCGTCGGCAGGCCCGGCATGAAGGGCCCCGCGGTATAGAGTCGGCTGGAGCTGCCATAGGAACCGGCCAGCTGGCGGTCAATGAAGACGGCGCAGCCGGCCTCCTTGCCGCCGGGCGAGAGATGATCGCCGGGAATGAAGCGATCCACGATGGCCTCGACCATCGAGACTTCGCGGGGCTCAAGGAAATACCAGCCTAGCGGATTGACCGGCCTGGGCGGATCGCCGGCGAAGGGCGAGAAGGGCGGCTTGGTGCCGGAATAGGTTCGTGCCAGGGCCGAGCCCGCCACCGGCAGCGCCGCCACCGATGCCAGGAAACGGCGGCGGCAAAGCTTCAGGGCTTCGCTCATCGCTTCGCATCCCGTTTGCCGCTGCAGTGCAACATCGCCCCCGCGTCCTACCCAGCGTCACAGCCCGTTGCTAGGCTGACTCAAACCGGCGGGGATTGCCATGCGCAATCGCATCCGGATCACATCTCTTGCCGCAGCGCTGGTTGTGCTGGCGGCGGGGACGCAGGGGCAGCCCAATCCTGCGCGGCTGGTGCCGGCGGCGGCCGGGGGCTAGCGCGCAGCCAGTTTCGCTTTCAGGTCGCGCGCCATGGCGGCGAAAACGCCGTCCCAGTCGCCGAAGCGCGACTGCCGGTACAGCGTCATGGTCGGATACCAGGGGCTGTCCGTCCGCTCCAGGAACCAGCGCCAGTCGGGCACTTTCTGCAACGCCGTCCAGGTGGGCCGTCCCAGCGCGCCGGCCAGATGGGCGATGGACGTGTCGAGCGTGATCACCATGTCACAGGCCTGCATCACCGCGGCGCTGTCGATGAAGGCGTCGAAACCGGAATCGAAATCCTCGCCCAGCCGCTCCACCGTCATGCCCGCAGGCAAGCTGTCGATCTGCTCGCTGCCCTCGCCCTTCTGCAGCGAGATCAGGCGCACGCCGGGCAGTGCGGCCAGCGGCGCCAGCGCGGCGAGCGGAAAGGAACGGTTGGGGTCATTGACGCCCTGCGTCTTGCCCTGCCAGGCGATGGCGATGCGAAAGCCCTTGTCGCCCAGCCGCTCGCGCCATTCCGCCGCCTTTTCCGGCTCGGCTTTCAGGTACGGTACCGGCGCCGGAATGGTTTCCAGCGTGGTGCCGAGCAGATAGGGCAGGCTGAGCAGCGGCGCGTGCAGGTCCAGCTTCTTGGGCTTGGCGTCCTCCGCGATCAATGTGACCGGCGCCGGCAGGCCGCGCAGCAGCCGCACCATGCGGTCGCGCACCGCCAGCACGACATTGGCGCGGCGCTCCGCCAGCATGACCAGATAGCGGCTGAACTGGATGATGTCGCCCAGGCCCTGTTCGGCATAGAGCAGCACGGTCTTGCCTGCGAGGTTCTGCGACGGCTCGGTCCAGGCCTTGTTGGGCTCGAAATCGGCCATGGCAGCCCAGGTCATGGAGCGTTCCGCCAGCCGTGTCCGCTCTTCATAGAGCGGCAGGCCTTCCTTCAGGCGGCCCATCAGCAGAAGCAGCAGGCCCTGGTTGACTGCGCTGGCGCGCGCGGCGGGATCGATCGCCAGCGCCTCGCCAAAACTCGCCATCGCCTCGTCGAAACGGCCCAGCGCCTGCAGCGCGATGCCGCGATTGGAATGCAGCGGCGCCATGCCGGGCATCAGGGCGATCGCCTTGTCGAAATCGGCCAGCGCCCCTTCCAGTTCGCCCATGTGCTTGAGGATGGAGCCGCGGTTGTTGTAGGCCATTGCACGGTCCGGTTCCTGCGCGATGGCCCGGTTGATGGCCGCCAGGGCTTCCTCGCGCCGGCCCATGCGCGCCAGCAGGGCGGTGCGATTGCCATTGGCGTCCGGCGAGTCGGGATCAAGGTCCAGGGCGCGATCAACACTGGCCAGCGCCTCGTCCAGCCGTCCCAGGCTTTCCAGCACCAGGCCGCGATTGACCAGCGCGTCGATATAGTCGGGCTGGCGCAGGATCGCATCGTCATAGCTGGCCAGCGCCTCCTGGGGCCGGGCCAGCGCGGTCAGCGCCACGCCGCGGTTGAAATACGCCGCCGGATGCTGCAGCCCCGCGGCGATTGCCTTGTCGAAGGAGACCAGCGCGTCCCTGGGCCTTTGCAGCTGCAGCAGGATCGCGCCGCGATTCAGCATCGTCCCGGGATCGCTTTTCAGCGACAGCGCCTTGTCGAAGTCCTTCAGGGCCTCGGCGTGGCGTACCAGGCTTTCCTGCACGCGGCCGCGGTGGATATAGGGTTCGGCATGGCCCGGCGCCAGCTGGATCAGCCGGTCATAGGCGGCCAGCGCCTCTTCCTTGCGGCCCAGCTGCTCCAGCCCCTTGCCCAGATTTTCCTGCGCCGGGGCAAAGTTGGGCAGGATCGCCAGCGACTGGCGCACCAGCTCCAGCCCCGGCTCGATCTGGCCCGCCTGCATCACCAGTACCCCCAGCAGATGCAGGGCGGGGGCGTTCCTCGGGTCCTCCGCCAGCACGGCGCGATAGATGTCGGCGGCTTCGCCCATCCGTCCCTGCATCTGCAAGGCATGGCCCTGGCGCAGCTTGTCCTGGTGAATGGGGGAGGGGGGCATGGCTTGGCGTGACTCTGGCGGCGCTGTCCGGCGTGAGGCGCCGTGGTCCTTGATTGAGCGGGCCTCTTATGCGCCGGGCGGACCTCAGCCTGCAAGCACTGGTTAGGATGTGCTTGCGAAACATAGTAATTTACCGATTCGCGAGGGTATGGATGCGGATTGGAGCTGCCGGATTGCTGGGCCTGAGCCTGCCGCTGCTGCTGGCGGCAGCGCCTGCCGACGCCCCCGACGCCGCGCCCGATGTTGCATTGAGGCTGACGCCGCGCGGCGAAGACGTCACGGCGCCGATCCGCCTGCCGCAGGGGGCGCCTCAGCCGGTACAGCCTCCACAACAGCCGCAACCGCCGCAGCCATTGTCCTTCGGGCTGCAGCGGATTTCGTATCCGGGCAATGTCGAGGCCACCTTCGACGTCGTCTTTGGCAACCTCAAGGGCTTCCGTCCCCTGACTTTGGACCTTTACCAGCCCCAGGGCCGCGACGGGGCTCTGCCCTTGGTGGTGTTCGTCCATGGCGGCGGCTGGAATGGCGGTGACACCCGCCACGCCGCCAGCTTCCCGGATTTTCCCCGCGTTTTGGCGGCGCTGGCGGCCGAGGGCTATGTCGTGGCCAGCGTTTCCTATCGCCTCTCGGGCGAGTCGCGTTTTCCCGGCGCGGTGCAGGACATCAAGGCGGCGATCCGCTGGCTCCGTGGCCAGGCTCGTACGCTCAAGATCGACACCACCCGCGCCGCGGTCTGGGGCGATGGCGCGGGCGGCCAGCTGGCGGCGCTGGTCGGTGTCACCTGTGGTGTCTCGCCCTTCGAGCCCGACAAGGGCGACAGTGCCGAGCGGCCGTCCGACTGCGTCCAGGCGGTCATCGATTGGGGCGGCGCGACGGACCTTGAGAGCCTGGGTGACAAGCCTGACGGCAAGGCCGCCAAGGCTGAGAGCGGATTTGCGCCGCCGCCCACTTCCGATGTCGGCGATTTCCTGGGCTGCGAGCCCGCCCATTGCGCGCCCATGCTGGCGCGGATGGCCAGTCCGCTGGCTTATATTTCCGCCACCAGTCCAGCCTTCCTGATCCAGCATGGCGCGGCGGACAGCAAGGTTCCCCCGGCGCAATCGCAGAAATTGTATGATGCCCTGCGCAAGGAAGGGGTGTCCGTGGAACTGCAGGTCTATCCGGACCTGGGCCAGGGGTTTGCCAAGGCGGGGGCTCCCGATGCTGCCAGCCTCAAGGCTGTGCAGGACAAAATTAGCGCCTTTCTGGCGCAGACCTTTCCGCCCGCCCCCATCGGTCCTAGGCTGGCCCAGCCGCGCGGCTCTGCTTACTGACGAGCGCGCCGTATGCCGGGGCCGCTCGATGGCCCGGCTTTTGAACCGTTCATTCCGACATTGTCCCGTTCTGGGGCGTAGGGCGCCATGGAAGAACAGATTTTCTGCGACGGCATCGGCAGAATCGCCATTATCGGCGGTGTGGTGCGGCTTGACCTCTTCACCTATTCGCCGACCGAGACCGACGCCAACGGCAATCCCCGTCCCGTTTTGAGCCACCGTATCGTAATGGGCACGGAAGGATTCCTGCGCTCGTCCGAGAAAGTGGTGGAGGCTGTCCAGGCGATCACCCGGGCCCGCCAGCAGCAGGCGCCGCAACCCGCCCGTTCTGCGCAAGGGCCGCAAGGTCCGCAATGGCCGCCGCAGGCGGCCCAGCCCGCGCCACAGCCGCAACCGCCAGCGCCGCCGCCGCAACCGGCCCCCCAGCCGGCAACCAGGAACGCCGAGCCGCCGCCGCCCGTGCGGCCGCCTTTTCCGTAGGTCCCAACCATGTCATTCGCCAAGCAGGAACCCAAACTGAAAGAGGACCCCGCGCCGGCGTCGCCGGACGCGGCGCCCGCCAGCGCGTCGCCGCAGAGCGGCCTGCGCGCCCTCGCCTCGGTGGCGCGCCACATGGGGCTGGACTGGAGCCTGACGCGGTTGATGCATCTCCATGCCAGGGACCGCGAGCCGGACGGCAAGGAGCTGGTGCGCATCGCCCGCGCCGAAGGCATGCAGGCGGCGCTGCACAAGGCCAGCTGGAAGGAATTGTCCGCCTCGCAGAAGCTGACGCCGTTCCTGGTGCGCCTCAACACCGGCGCCTGGTTCGTGGCGGTGAAGGTGGGCGCGGATGCGCGCAAGAAGGATGAACCGGAACAGGTGATCCTGTTCAATCCCCTGGTGCCGGAAGCCAATCTCTTTGCCGTGACCAAGGACAAGTTCCTCTCCTTCTGGAGCGGCGAAGTCATCCTGCTCAAGCGCATCTACAAGGCAGGCGAGAAATCCAGCCGCTTTGGCCTGTCCTGGTTCGGGCCCGAATTCTGGCGCCAGCGCACCCTGCTCGCCAATATCGTCGGCGCGGCCATCGCCATGCATCTGCTGGCGCTGGCGGTGCCGATTTTCTTCCAGATCGTGATCGACCGCGTGCTGGTCTATCTCTCCCTCTCCACCCTGGTGGTGATTGCGGGCGGCGTCGCCGCCGCCATCCTGTTCGACGGCGTCTTCAACTGGCTGCGCGGCTATTTTATCCTGCGCGTCGCCAGCCGCATCGACATCCGCCTGTCCCAGACCACCTTCCGCCACCTGATGCGGCTGCCGATCAGCTTCTTCGACCAGGCCCGCGCCGGCGTCGTCACCAAGCACATGCAGCAGGGCACGCAGATCCGCGAATTCCTCACCGGCCGCCTGCTCGGAACACTGCTCGATCTGCCGGCGTTGCTGGTCTTCCTGCCGTTGCTGCTCTGGTACAGCGCCAAGCTCACCCTGGTGGTGCTGGGAGTCACCGCACTGCTCGGGCTGAGCATCGCCCTCATGCTGGGCCCCTATCGCCGGCGCCTGCGCCATCTCTATGCGGCGGAAGCCCAGCGCCAGTCGCTGCTGGTGGAAAGCGTGCACGGCATGCGCACCATCAAGTCGCTGAATCTGGAGCCGCGTCGCGAGCTGGAGTGGGACAATGCCGCCGCCGACGCGATCAATACCTATGTTCAGGTCGGCAAGATCACTCTTGTCGCCAACACTTTCTCCGCCTTCATCGAAAAGGCGCTCACCGTCGCCATCGTCGTCACCGGCACTTTCCTGGTGTTTGACGGCTCCCTGACGGTCGGCGGCCTGGTCGCCTTCAACATGCTGTCCGGCCGCGTCATCAGCCCGGTGCTGCAGATGATCGGCCTGCTCAACAACTATCAGGAAGTCCTGATGAGCGTGGAGATGCTCGGCGAAGTGATGAACCGGGCCACCGAGGATAGCGGCCAGCGCGGCCTCACCCCGACCGTGACCGGCGCCATCGAGTTCGAGAAGGTCACTTTCCGTTATCCCGGCACCGAGCGGCCGGCGCTGCGCGACATTTCCCTGCGCATTCCCGCCGGCGCCATGGTTGGCATTGTCGGCCGCAGTGGCTCCGGCAAGACAACCTTCTCCGCCCTGCTGCAGGGCCTGCATCAGGCGTCCGAAGGCGCCATCCGCATCGATGGCCACAACATCAAGGACATCGATCTCACCCATCTGCGCGCCCAGAACGGCGTGGTGCCGCAGGAGCCTTTCCTCTTCCGCGGCAGCGTCAAGGACAATATCCGCATGGGCAATCCCACCGCCTCCTTCGAGGACGTGGTGCAGGCCGCCCGCATGGCGGGAGCAGACGAGTTCATCCAGCTCTTGCCGCAGCGCTACGACACCCAGCTGGAGGAAGGCGCGGTCAATCTCTCCGGCGGCCAGAAGCAGCGTCTTTCCATCGCCCGCGCCCTGATGCGCCAGCCGCGCATCATCATCTTCGACGAGGCCACCAGCGCGCTGGATCCGGAAAGCGAGGCCGTGGTGGTGAAGAACCTCAAGGAAATCGCCAAGGGCCGCACCGCCATCGTCATCAGCCACCGGCTGACCACCATCCGCGATTCCGACGCCATCATCGTCTTCGACAATGGCAGCATCAACGATGTCGGCCGCCATGACGAACTGCTGGCCCGCAACTTCGTCTATCACCAGCTCTGGTCGCAGCAGGCGAGGACCGCATGAGCGCTTCCTTCGACAAGCTCTCCAACAGTTTCAAGCCCGATGCCGCCGCCATCGAGGAGGCGCCGGTACCGGTTTCGGCCCATGCCGCGCTGTACACCTTCCTGGCGCTGCTGATCGTGGCCGTGCTGTGGTCGGTGATCGGACAGGTGGACCGCATCGTCGTCGCCCAAGGCAAGGTCGCCACCCGCGACCCCATGATGGTGATGCAGCCTTTCACCACCTCGCGGATCGTCTCGATCGACGTCAAGGCCGGCGATCATGTCGTCAAGGGCCAGGTGCTGGCCCGCTTCGACCCGGTCTTCGCCCAGGCCGATGTCGCTTCGCTGGAACAGAAGGTGGCCTCGCTCACCGCCGAAAGCGAACGCATCGAGGCCCAGCTCGCCGGCAAGGTCTTCACCCTGCATCAGGGGGACAGCCCGGAGCGCGCCACCCAGGCCCAGATCTACGCCCAGGAGATGAGCAACTACCAGTCCGAGACCAGCCAGCGGCAAAGCCAGCTCGGCCAGATCAGCGCGCAGATTCGCGCCAACCAGGACGTGCTGCCCGGCCTCAGCGCGCAGGTCGGCCTCGCCAACCAGGTGATGTCGATGCAGGACCGCCTGCGCCAGCAAAAGGCCGCCGCGACGCTGGACGTGCTGCGTGCCCAGAACGGCGTGATCGATTCCAGCAACAAGCTGCGCAACACCCAGGGCGATATCCAGCGCCTCTCCAACCAGCACAGCCAGGTCGAGCATGAGCGGTCGGCCTTCATCGAGAAATGGCGCGCCGATCACAACCAGCAGCTTGTGGATGCCCATCAGAAACTGGCCGAGGCGACCGAAACGCTGAACAAGGCGCATCGCATGCGCGAATTCACCGAAATCACCGCGCCGGTGGACGGCACCATCCAGGAAGTCGCCGACCGCTCGATCGGTTCGGTGCTGAAGGAAGCCGAGACGTTGATGACGCTCGTGCCGGACAATGCCGTGCTCTATGTCGAGGGCATGGTGCCGACCCGGGACGTCTCCTATCTCAGCCTGGGCGACACGGTGCGAATCAAGCTGGAGAGCTTTCCCTTCCAGCGCTTCGGCACCGCCACCGGCGTGCTGACCGAGATCAGCCCCGATTCCATCAGCCAGAAGGACGGCGATGGCGAGCATTCGCACCTGGCCTATCGCGTCCAGGTGCGGATCACCGACGCATCGGGGCAATTGACAGCGCGCGGCATTCACTTGAAGCCCGGCCTGGTCGCCAGCGCCGAGATCAAGACCGGCCGCCGCTCCATCGCCTCCTATATTCTCAATCCGGTGCTCAAGATCGCCGACGAGAGCCTGCGCGAGCCCTGAGTTTCGCCGCGGAACAAGTTCCTTGAATTGTGGTTAATCGGTAAAAGCCGCTATTTTCGCGGCTTTTATGCGCATGCGGCCGAAACATCACGCCGCGTCACGTAGAATCCACTGGACATGGCGACTGTTTCATTTTGAGACTGCTCCCCGGATCGCGTGCCCCGGCGAACCTGCCTTGGGCCGCATTGTCTTCGAAGGGAGCGGACTCATGGCCAATGGTACAAATGTCAGTCTGAATTATGCCGGCTTGCTGAATGCCGACAATGCCAGCATCGGCGGTCCCGCCCTCGGCGGCGACGCCGTGACCTCGGGCAATGGCGGCACGGCCTCGATGAATGTCGCGGGCAACATCTTCAAGCCGCTGGGCGGCTTCCTGACGGTCAACGCCGCCTCCACTGGCGGCAACGGCGCCGGTGCCAGCGGCAATGGCGGCAACGCGACCTCGACCGCCAGCGGCAATATCGTGAATGCCTCCCTGGCGATGCCCATCACCTTCAACGCGACCGCCCTGGCGGGCCAGAAGTCAGGTACCGGCAAGAACGGCAGCGCTACCGCTTCGCTGAGCGGCAACATCGTCAACGCCAACAACAATGGCGGCTCCGATGTTTCCCTGAACGCCACCGCCGCGATTCGGGGAACCACCAATTTCCTCAACAACGCGATCGACGGCACGAATTTCAACGGCACTAGCAGCTACGGCACCAAGACCGCCACGGTCAGCGGCAACATCCTCAACGGCTATATCAATAACGCGACCATCAAGGCGGACGCCTATCTCTCCAACGCCACGGCCAACATCACGGGCAACATCCTGAACTCCAAGCCCGGCGGCACCGGCACCGTTCTGCTGGAGGCGGAAGGCCAGAAGATCAACATCACCGGCAACATCCTCAATCTGGGCCAGCAGGAACTGGACCTCACCCTGACTGAGCTTGCGACGACGGGCACGACCTTCACCGCCCCCGTGGTTGCCGGCAACATCTTCAACGGCACCAATGCGGCTACCAACAACCTGGTGCTGGCCGCCACTTTCACTGGCGCCCCGGCCCCGGTTCTCGGCAACACCGCCGTCGTCGATCTCGGCGCCGGCACCCTGCTGATCAACGGCCAGAGCAACATCATCAACAAGTTCAGCGGCGTCACCCTGGGCAACGGCTTCTCGGGCAGCATCACCGGCTCCAGCGGCAGCAACACGCTGAATGGCGGCGCCGGCAATGACTATCTCAGCGGCCTGGCCGGCGACGACACGCTCAACGGCTTTGGCGGCAACGACATCCTGTTCGGCGGCCTCGGCAACGACACGCTGGACGGCGGCCTGGGCACCGATGTGGCCTATTTCACCGGGCTGGAAACAGACTACACCTCGGTCTCTTTGACTTCGGTCACCGGCGGCACCGACGGCGACGACGGCCTGACCGGCGTCGAGCGCCTGAAGTTCCTCTCGCCCAGCCATGTCATGGACGTGGACAATAACGGCTATGGCGATCTGATCTTCCGGGACAACGTCACGGTCCCGGGCGACATGGAACTGCACCTGCTCAGCCTGGGCGATCCCACCGGCACCACCACCGTCCTCGTCCCTGGTCTGGGCACGAACACCCGTGTCGTCGGCACCGGCCAGTTCGACCCGGATGTGGACCGCACCGCGGACCTGCTGATCCAGAACACCACCAACGGCGACCTGTCGATCATCACCAACCTCACCGGAGTGCCGACCCTGGCGCCGAGCCCCATTGTGGTCGGCAGCGTCAACTGGAAGGCCATCAGCACCGGCGACTTCAACGGTGACGCGGCTTCCGACATCCTGCTGCAGAACCAGTCGAACGGTACGGCCGAAATCATCACCCTGAACGTGAACTCGACCGATCCTGTCGGCACCGTCGCCAGCACCACCACGCTGACGACGCCGGGCGCCAACTGGAAGGCGATCGCTGTCGGCGACTTCAACGGCGACGGCAAGAGCGACATCGTCTGGCAGAACAGCAGCACCCAGCAGGTCGAAACCTACCTGATGAACGGTACTGCCATCTCCAGCAGCTCCGCCGCCATGACCGGCACCGGCCTGACCGCTGTGGCCACCGGCGACTTCAACAATGACGGCAAGAGCGACATCCTGTTCAAGGACGGCCTCGGCAACGCGGTGATCTGGTTCATGAACGGCAACACCGTGAACGGCACCCAGACCATCTCCAACCCGGGCGGCACCTACACGCTCTCCGGCGCCGAGGATGTGGACGGCAACGGCTATAGCGACATCATCTGGAACGATGCCACCCCCAACACCGTCGAAGCGACGCTGCTGGGCGGCCCGGCAACCGCCAACAGCACCACGGTGCTGGCTCCGGCCTTCGGCCTGTCCTCGCCGTTGGTCAACCCCGGCAACTTCAGCCTCGTTGCCTCGACCGGCGGCGGCTGAGGGCAAGGAGCGGTCCGCGCGGCGCACGAGGAGGTCCGGTGGACCTCCGAGCGTGACGAACGCCGCGAGCCTGGGCGAGCGGCGGGCAAGACGGTAACATTCTCAAAAAAGGGCCGGCGGCAACGCCGGCCCTTTTGCTTTTGGCCTTTGCGGCTTTATGGTCCGCCCGCAATTCGCGGAGCCAGGGCCATGAAAATCGATCTCGGCGGCAAGACGGCGGTGATCGTCGGCGGCAGCGGCGGGCTGGGCGAGGCCATGGCCGCCACCCTGGCGGGGGCCGGCGCCGACATCGCCCTGGTGGGCCGCAACAAGGCCAGGCTGGACGAGGTGGCCGCCACCCTGAAAGGGGGCAAGGTCGCCACCTTCACCGCCGAGATGACCGACGAGGACCAGGTGGCGCGCCTGCAGAAGGATGTGAACGCCTGGCGCCCGCGGCCGCAGATCCTGATCAACAGCGCCGGCACCAACATCCGCAAGGACCTGGTGGACTTCACCCTGGCCGAGTTCCGCAGTGTGCTGGATTCCAGCATCATCAGCACCTTCCTGGGCTGCCGCGCCTTCGTGCCGGGGATGAAGGGCACCGGCTATGGCCGCATCATCAACCTGACCTCGATCATGGCGCATATCTCCCTGCCGGGACGCACCGCCTATTCCTCGGCCAAGACGGCGCTCTTGGGCTTCACCCGCGCCCTGGCGCTGGAGCTGGCGCCGGAGGGCATCACCGTCAACGGCCTGTCGCCGGGGCCCTTCGGGACGCCGATGAACACGGTGCTGATGAACGATCCGGTCAAGAATGCCGAATTCATCGCCGCCATCCCGGTCGGGCGCTGGGGCAAGGTCGAGGAAGTGGGCGCCATCACCTGCTTCCTCTGTTCGGAGCAGGCCGGTTTCATCACCGGAACGGATTACCTGATCGACGGCGGCTGGACGGCGCGTTGATTTTTGAACCCCTCCGGTCTTCGCTGGCTTAACCGCTTCGCTTGCCAGCTACGGCCCGCCTCCCTCTTGTATGCGCTGCGCGCATAAGCGGGAGGCGGGCCTTTAGTTTGCGATTGGGCCTTGGTTTGCGAGGGAATGTCCGCTTTGCGCCAATAGTGGTCATTCGGCATTGGTACAGTTTGGCCTAGGGTTGCGAGGCGACGAGCCAGATCATCAGGCAGGTCGCCCCGGTAAAGAATGCCACGCCCGCCCAATACTGTTTCGGCTTTTCTGACCTGCGATAGACGTTGGGAGAGCCGCGCCACCGAAATTCTCCGGTGACGAGCAGGGCAATCAAGAAAATTAGGAAAAAAGCTGGGATCGTCCATCGCAGAACGGCGTGCCCAATCGCTACGGTTTCGCTTCCCATTCCTCGACCAGCTTCACGATATAGTCATTGTCCCAAATGCATTGCTCAGGCCAGAGACCGACGCAGCTATTCAACGCGCAAAGTACACGAAGTCACCTTAGGTGGCGAATGTCCGCTTTGGGTCAGGAGCAGACATTGTGCCGCGAGAGCGGCTGGACAGCGGCAAAACAAGCGGCTGGCATTGTCACGCGCCGGCTGCGCCCTCCGGCAGGCGGGCCGCTCTGTCATTTCGCGGTGCCCCGCCCCGTCTCGCGGGGCCTTGCGGCGCGGGGACAGGACGGGGATTTGCCGTCCGAATCGCGTGTCCTTTCAAGGCTCGGGGTGTGGACAGGCGAGGGAAATCTTTTCGCCCTCTTTTGCCGCGCGGAAATCCGCCTAACCTTCGCCCCCCGCCTCGCTGCAAGGGCGATGCGGACTTGGATGAGAAAGAGCGCCAGACCATGAGCCAGGAAGCCGCCGACCGCACCGAAGCCCTGTTGCAGGAACTGATCGCCGAATGCGGCGCGATCATCCGCACCCAGTTGCGTCCCGCCATCGATGCCGCCAGCGAGCCCCACCACAAATGGAACTATGCCGAGGCCGCGGTGGGCCTGGTGAAGATCGCCGCCCGGGCGGGCGAAGCGGTGGCGCGCCTGCGCGGCGGCAGCGGCGCCCAGAGCCAGCACCGCATCATTGTCGAGCGCCTTGCTCCGGAAAAAGCGAAAAAGGGCAAGGGGGGAGGGGGGCGGTGAAAAATGCAAAACGAATGCAGCCCGAACGGCCAGGCCCGCCGCGCCGGCGCGGCGGCCAGCCCGGCAACCGCAATGCCGCCAAGCCGCTCACGCCCCTCTCCGCCATCCGTGCGCGAATACGCAAGCTGGGCCGCCGGCTTCGCGCGGTGACGGCCGGCGGGGCCGCGGGCTGAAGGCCCCTCGCAAGACCTGGCGGGGCTTGGTTACAGCGCCAGCACGTCATTGGCGGCGGAACAGATCGCCAGAAAGACGATTGCCGACAGAACCAGCCCCAAAGCCCTGGAAAAGCCCGTGGCCAGACCGTGCTGCATCCACCTCATTGACTACCCCCGTCGCGCTCCCCGGCAAAGACTATGCAGTTGGCGGGACGAGGAAGAGCCTTCCCGGCCTAATTCTGCTGTAGGACGATGACCTACAAGCTGCGACAGCGAGGATTGCAAGCCAAAGGCCGTTGGCACGGCTCGGGCGCCTTGCCCACCCCCTTCCGCGCGAAGCGCCGGGAAGGAGAGGTGCCCGTGATACGCACCAGCGTGCGGAGGGGTTCGCTAAAAAATCCGGCCGAACCAGGCCACCGACAGGCCGGCGGCGGCCATCATCACCAGGGCGGCGGCGGCGGCGAAGAAGCTGGAAATTTCCATCTCCTTGACCTCCAGCACCAGCTGCTTGGTCAGAAGGTCATAGACCGCCTTGAGGTCCTCGGAACTGGAAGCCTTGAAATACTTGCCCTTGGTCAGGTCGGCGATCTTCTTCAGCGATTCCTCGTCCAGCTGCGCGCGCATCGCGAAGCCGCCGAAATTGACGTCGTTGCCGCGGGTGGTGCCGAAACCGATGGTGTAGACCCGCACGCCATATTCGGAAGCCAGCCGCGCCGCCTCGATCGGATCGCAGCCGGTGGTGGTCTGGCCGTCGGTCATCAGGATGATGACGCCGTTCTTGTAGGTGCCGGGCTCGACCGGGACATGCTTTTTCGGCGGGGCGCCGCCGGCCTGGCCGAGGGCGCGGCCGAGATTGCCGCCGGCATTGTCGTCCACCCGGCCGCAATTGCCGCCCATGGTGCGGCCGAAACGGCTGACGCTGCCATAGCCGCCCTGGCCGCCGCCATAGCCGCCCATGCCGCCGCCACCGCCATAGCCGCCATTGTTGAAGTTGCTGATGGGGAAATTTTCCTGCGGGAACAGGCTCTGCAGCGACACCAGGATGCCGTTGCCCACGGCAGTGCCGCGCTGCAGCTCGAAATGGTCGATGGCGGCATCCAGCGCCTGGCGGTCGGTGGTAGGGTTCTGCACCAGGAAGGCGGCCCCGGCAAAGGCAACCATGCCGATCACCACATCCTTGGGCTGTCCCTTGATGTATTCCTTGGCCGCCTTCTGCGACGCCTCGATGCGGCTGGGCTTGATGTCGGCGGCGCGCATGGAGCCGGAAACGTCCATCGCCATCATCACCGTGGCGCGGTGCGAGGGCAGGCTGACCATGGCGGTGGGCCGCGCCACCGCCAGCAGAAGCAGCGCCAGCGCCCCCAGCAGCAGGGCAGGCGGCAGATGGCGGCGCCAGCCCGACGGGCCCATCGCCTGCTTGAGCAGGCCCATGTTGCCGTAACGGATGACGCCTTTCTTGCGCCGCTTCAGCAGCCAGAGATAGGCGCCGACCATCATCGGCACCAGCAGCAGCAGCCAGAGGAAGCTGGGCCAGAGGAAGCTGATGCCGGGAATGAAGTCGGCCGCATGGCTCCAGGGGATCTGCTTGAAGTGAGTCCACAGATTGTTCATGGCGCGGCCCCTGCATTCAGTTTGGCGCGATGCTTGCGCATGTCGGCGAAGCGCAGCACGGCGTCGGCGACATCGTCCTCGGTTGAAAGTTCCAGCGCATCGACGCCGGTATGGTCGAAAATGGCGCGCAACTGCTCCTCGCGGGCCTCGGCGGCGGCGGCGAAGCGGCGGCGGAAACCCGGATCGTGGGTATCGACGAACAATTGCTCGCCGGTTTCCGAATCCTGGAAGGTGATCAGTCCCAGATTGGGCAGTCGGATCTCGAAGGGATCGGTCAGGCGTACCGCCACCACGTCATGGCGCAGGGCGAGCTGGCCCAGCGGCTTTTCCCAGCCTTCCGGGCTGATGAAGTCGGAAACCACGAAGACCAGGGCGCGGCGGCCCAGCATCTTCGCCGTCTCGGAAAGGACGCGCGCCAGGTCGGTCGGCTGCGGCCTTGTGGCGCGATAGCGGTTCATGGCGTCCAGGATGACATGGGTCTGGCGCCGGCCGCCGCGGGCGGGAATCTGCCGGTCCACGCCGCCGGAAAAGAGCAGCGCGCCCGCCCGGTTGCCGCGCCGCGAGAGGAACCGGCACATCATGGCGGTGAACTCGGTCAGCACGGCGCGCTTGGAGACGCTGACGGATTCGAAATCCACCGACGGGCTCATGTCGAGCAGGAACCAGGCGGTGACTTCGCGGTCCTCGATATATTCGCGCACATGCGGCACCTGCGTGCGCGCCGTCACGTTCCAGTCGATGCGGCGGACATCGTCATGGAACTGGTATTCGCGCAGGTCGGCCAGGTCGAGGCCGGCCCCGCGGAAGGGCGACTTGTGGTCGCCCTGGAGCAGTCCTTCCAGCCGCCGCGCGATGCGCAGGTCGAGCCGGGCGAGAAGCGCTTCAGACGCTCGCGGCGCGGACATGGCTCTCCAACACGCGTTCGGGCGGCGTCACCACTTTCATCAGGTCGCGCACCAGGCTGTCGGCGGTTACGCCTTCGGCCAGCGCCTCATAGGAAGGAATGACGCGATGGCGCAGCACGTCGGGCGCGATATCCACCACATCCTCGGGCAGCACGTAATCGCGCCCGCGCAGGTAGGCCAGCGCCCTTCCCGCCTCGATCATGCCGATGCTGGCGCGCGGGGAAGCGCCGTAGAGGATGAAGCGGCCATGGTCGGCAAGGCCGGCCTTGCCCGGTTCGCGCGTCGCCGCCACCAGTCGCACCGCATAGGTGATCAGCGCGGGATCGACATAGACCTTGCGGGCCTGGGCCTGCATCTGCAGCAGCGCATCGGTCGAAGTCACCGCCCCGATGAAGGCGGCCGCGCCGGTAACGCGCTGGACGATGACGAACTCCTCATCCTCGGTTGGATAGGAAACCAGCACCTTCATCATGAAGCGGTCGACCTGGGCTTCCGGCAGGGCATAGGTGCCTTCGGTCTCGATCGGATTCTGGGTCGCCATCACCACGAAGGGCTTGGGCACCGGATAGCTCTCGCCGGCGATGGTAACCTGGCGCTCCTGCATCACTTCCAGCAGGGCGCTCTGCACCTTGGCGGGCGCGCGGTTGATTTCGTCGGCCAGCACCAGATTGGCGAAGACCGGCCCCAGCATCGTGGAAAATTCGCTGGTCTTCTGGTTGTAGACCCGCGTGCCGGTGAGGTCGGATGGCACCAGGTCGGGCGTGAACTGGATGCGCTTGAAACTGCCGGACATCGCCTTGGCCAGGGTGGCGACCGTCAGTGTCTTGGCCAGGCCCGGCACGCCTTCAACCAGCAGGTGGCCGCCGGCCAGCAGCGCGATCAGCACCCGCTCCAGGAAATAATCCTGACCCACCACGATCTTCTTCACTTCGTAGAGAAGATGTTCCAACCCCGTATTTGCGCCATCCGTCATGCCATCACCCTGGTTTGTCTTGTTGTCGATTATTTCTGGAAAGGCTTGCTAAAGCGGGTTTTCCCCCACGGCGCGGGCCGCGTTCTCGATCGGCACCGCAAAGGCCATGCCGGCAAAGACACGCTGGCCGGTCGGATTGTAGATGGCGGTGACTATGCCGACCACTTCGCCGTCGCGGTTGACCAGCGGTCCGCCGGAATTGCCCGGATTCACTGCCGCGTCGAACTGGATCAGGTTGGTCATTTTCGGCTTTTCCTTGTCGTCGGGATCGTCGAACTCCCGCTTCAGGCCGGCGACCACGCCGGAGGAAATCGAGGGTCCGATGCCGAAGGGAAAGCCTTCCGCCACCACCATGTCGCCGGGATTGAGGCCGCGGGTCGAGGCCATGGTGGCCGGCTTGAGATCGTCGGGCTGGCGCTTGGCCCGGATCACCGCCAGGTCGTTTTCCGGCTGCATCGAAACCAGGATGGCGTCCGACTTGCTGCCGTCGAAGAAGGTGATCTCCCAGCGGTCGGTGGAGCGGATCACGTGCAGGTTGGTGAGGATGTCGCCCTTTTCGTCGATCACCACGCCCGAGCCGGTGGAGTCCGGATGCGGCGTGGCGTCGGCGGTCTGGGTATCGGGGGCCGTTCCCGGTGCGCCGGGGGGCGCGGGCGCGCCGGGTATGGCAGGCGGCCGGATGCCGGGCGCAGGCGTGGCGGGCGGCGCGTTTTTGGCTTGCGGCTTGGGCGGCGTAACCTTGTCGGGCTTCTTGCCTGCCTTCTTTGCTTCCAGCGCTTCCTGTTTTTCGATCTCCGCCTTGTGTTCCGGCGAGAGATAGCCGTCCACCCGCACCAGCGAAGGCGCAATCACCGCAGCGGCGATGGTGGTTTGGTCGGGGCCGGGCGGGGTGTTGTCGAGCGTGTTCTTGACGGCGTTGTCGATGTCCCACTGGGTGTAGACCGGCGGACCGGGATGGGTGAGGTGCCAGACAAGCAGGCTGGAAAGGCTGATCCCCACCGCCAGCAGCACCAGGGCTGCGGCGATGGTGGCGCGGGTCAGGTTGCGCCGTTCCAGGAAATTGCGGAATCCGGTCCAGCCGCGCGCTGCAAGGCCGGGCCCTTCGGGTGCGGCAAACCAGTCCTCGTAGCGCTGGCCGGAACTGGGGTCCCGGTCCAGTGTCGCGCGCGCACGCTTGGCGCGGCTGTAGAGGGCCTTGCGTTTCATGGACGATCCACCGGAAGAACGCGAAAAAGCCTACGCCATAACTGCAGGCTTGCAAAACCTTTGCCCCCCTAAACCGGGCTCCAGTTGGTCGCAAAGTTTGTCGGAATGAGAGGACGAAAATCGCGCTCTTGAAAACGTTCTCGCTTTTCGCCGGGACAGAGTTCTGCTAGGTCCATCCGCCCACGCCGCTGCGGCATCGGGGCCGGCTGCGAAGGGCGATTTTAGGATATTATTCCTACAATTTGTCACGCCCCGGATAACCAAAAAGACGACGAGATAGGGTGGAGACGGGAATGTCCAAGGGTTTGAGCAGCGAAGAACGCGCCCGGCTGGAGGATGTGGGTTTCATGACCTGCATGACGCTGGTGCTGCTGGGCAATTACGCCCAGACCGGCCATTTCGGCGGCCCGCTCGCCTACACCCCCTTCAATGTCGCTGCTCATCTGGTCGGGCCCGAGCGCGGCGGCATGCGTTATGATTATCGCCGCCCCAAGCACCCCTTCAGCGACAAGTTCATGATGGCGGCCGGCCACTGCGCCCCCACCATGTATGCCCTCTACATGATCCTGGGCCATGCGCTGGACCGCAAATTCCAGGCGACCAAGGACAAGAAGTATTTCGCCGACCCCAGGGAAGCGATCCTGCCGATCGACTGTCTGGGCTTCCGCCGCGGCCATGGCGCGCTGGTCAGCCTGCTGTCCGACCAGGGCTTGCAGGACGATCCGCTTTTTGCCCAGGCGAAGCTGCGCGGCATCAAGGCCCTGTCCGGCCATGCCGAAAGCATCGATGTCACCAAGGATGTCAATGGTGGTCCGTCGGGCGTCGGTGTCGCCACCGCGGCCGGCAAGGCCGCGTTCTGGGACATGGCGGGCGCCGGTATCGACGCGCCCAAGATCATCGCCCTGGAAGGCGAGTTCGCCATGACCGAAGGCCATGCCCAGGAACTGAAGACCCAGGCGCTGGCAATGCAGGTCGGCAAGCGCATGCGCATCTTCCTGTCGGACAACAATGCCGGCATTGACGATGTGCTGCATGGCGGCGTCATTCCCAAGGCCTATGCCGCCCAGTACGACTTGGTGGGGCAATGGACCTCCTATGGCTGGAACGTCTTCACCTCCGAGAATGGCGGCGATTACGGCAAGGTGGTCGAACTGCTGCAGGCGATGGAAAACAGCGATGCTTCCGACAAGCGCCCTGTCATCGCCATCGCCAAGACCACCAAGGGCTATTGGCCTACCGCCGTGAACGGGAAGCTGACCAGCACCGTCGACCAGATCGTCAGTTATAAGAGCCATCCCTACAGCCAGAAGATGAACTCGGATTACTTCGTCGCCCTGTGCTCGACCTTCGAGGACAAGTATGGCGTCAAGTTCGCCGGCATTCGGGATGGCGCCCCCAAGAGCGAGAAGGACCGCCTGGTCCAGTTCAAGACCAACATCGATGTCGTGATGTCGGTGTTCGAGAAGAACGGACTGGGCGATTGGGTCGCCGACCGCCTGGTGGCGCTGGGCGATTCCGTCAAGGACAACGAAAAGGTGCAGTTCGCGGAAGGCAGGAACCCCTTCCTGGACGAGCGTCTCAGGGTTGCCAACCTGCCGGTCGAGCCGCAGAAGCTGGCGATCACCAACCGCCTTTCAGGTGCGCAGAAAGAGGTCTCGATCAGCCTCTACAAGAAGCCGGGCGAAGTCATGGGCGCCCGCCGCGCGGTGTCGGAAATCATCAAGTGGATGAACTATGTCACCGACAACCGCTTCGTCACCCTGGCGGCCGATCTGTCGGAATCCATCAATGTCGAGCATGGTGCGCTCTGGGGCCATTACGACCCGGTGAGCAATCCGCTCGGCACCCGCGTCAAGGCGGCGATCCAGGAAGCGGGCAATGTCTGCTCCGCCATCGGCATGGTAAGCCAGAGCGCCTCGGTGGACCCCAAGGAGTTCAAGGGCGTCTGGGCGCTGTCTGGCACCTATGGCGCCTTCACGCCGCTGATGTACACGCCGGCGCGCGTCTGGAGCCAGCAGAACCAGGACAGCAAGTTCCGCATGGGCGTGCTGCACATCCTGGTCGGCCATTCCGGTCCGGAAACCGCCGCCGACGGCCGCAGCCACTTCGGCATCTTTGCCACCCAGGTGTGGAAACTGTTCCCGCGCGGCCAGATCATCCATCTGAATCTCTGGGACTATAACGACGTGGCGCCGGGTTATTTCGCCGCCGCCGAAATCGCCGCCCGCGATCCCAAGGTCGGCATCATTGTGATTGAGGTGGCGCGTCCCGACTTCCCGGTCGCCGACCGCAGTACTTTCGCCGACAAGGATCTCACCGCGGCGCGCAAGGGCCTATACGTCATCCGCGACTTCGCGCCCGGCAAGCCGAAGCACGGCACCGTCATCTGCCAGGGCTCCAGTTCCACTGTGAATGTGGTGAAGATCATCCCGCGCCTGGAGGAAGCCGGCATCAATGTGAAGATCATCTCGGCGATCAGCGAGGACCTGTTCGACCGCCAGCCGGATACCTATCGCAACGCCGTGCTGCCGCCGGAAGCCCTGGTGGACGCCATGTGTGTCTCCTCGGCCACCCGCCGCGTCATGCCGGTGAAGGATCTGGGGCCGCTGACCGACGAATATTCCCTGACCTCGGACTGGGACAATCAGTGGCTGACCAGCGGCCTGGAGAAGGAAGTGATCGAGGAAGCCCATCTGGACCCTGAATCCATCTTCAAGGGCATCAAGCGCTTCGCCGCCGACCGGGCCAAGCGCCTGGAACGCCAGAAGAGCATCCTGGCCAAGGTGGCCTCGGAATAGTTCCGGGCGGCGGGAAAGCCTGAAATCCGGCCCGGCTGTCAGTGACAACCGGGCCGGCATGGCCGCCGCTGGGGATCAAGCGGAATTGCCGGTTACATCCTCTTCATCGTCGGATCGCAATCCTGTAAAGGATTGCCAATTCCACCAGAGCGTTATACGAAAACTCAGACAAATGCCGGCAGCCAAAATGCCGGGGAGGCGACGACCGTGAATCGCAAGGCCGCAATGCTGGCTTTGAGTGGCGCTCTGTTGCAGGGCGCGGTGCTCTGCGCCCTGGCGGCGTCGGCTGATACCGCGCCGGCCGGGCATCCCAAATTCGACAGCGAGATCGCGCCGGTCTTCAACAAATACTGCGTCGGTTGCCATGCGGGCGCCCAGCCCAAGGGC
>CAZNGO010000006.1:0-8996 GCA_964572805.1 uncultured Rhizobium sp.
GCGTCGATATGCGCGGCGATGCCGATATTGCGATAGCGGTCGAGCGGGGTGGTGCGGGCCATTGGGGGTTCCGGTTACCAGCGGTAATGCGAGAAGGCGCGGTTGGCGTCGGCCATCTTGTGGGTGTCTTCGCGCTTCTTGACGGCGCTGCCGCGGTTGTTGGCGGCGTCCATCAGCTCGCCCGAGAGGCGGCCTTCCATGGTCGGTTCGTTGCGGGCGCGGGCGGCGGTGATCAGCCAGCGGATGGCGAGGGCGCGGCTGCGGTCGGTGCGCACCTCGACCGGCACCTGGTAGGTGGCGCCGCCGACGCGGCGGCTGCGGACTTCCAGGGCGGGGGCGACGTTGCGCAGGGCTTCGTGGAACACGGCCTGCGGATCCTGCTTGGTCTTGGCGGCGATGGTGTCGAAGGCGCCGTACATGATGTTCTCGGCGGCGCTCTTCTTGCCGTCATACATCAGGACGTTCATGAACTTGGCGATGATCAGGTCGCCAAACTTGGCGTCGGGGTTGATTTCGCGGCGTTCGGCGCGGTGGCGGCGGGACATCGGTTCTTTCCTTCGTCTCAATTCTCTTTTTGATGGATCCCGGATCGCCGCCTCGCGCCGCCCGGGATGACCATCAAGTGATGGTCACTTCGGACGCTTGGCGCCGTAGAGCGAACGGCGCTTCCTGCGGTCCTTGACGCCCTGGGTGTCGAGCACGCCGCGGATGATGTGATAGCGCACGCCCGGAAGATCCTTGACGCGGCCGCCGCGGATCAGCACCACCGAGTGCTCCTGCAGGTTATGGCCTTCGCCGGGAATGTAGGTCAGCGCCTCGAAGCCGTTGGTCAGGCGCACCTTGGCGACCTTGCGCAGCGCGGAGTTCGGCTTCTTCGGCGTCGTGGTGTAGACGCGGGTGCAGACGGCGCGCTTCTGCGGGCATTGCTGCAGCGCCGGAACCTTGTTGCGCTTCGGCTTGGAGCCGCGCGGCTTGCGGATGAGCTGGTTGACTGTCGGCATTCCCACTTCCCTTTTTGCATCCGGTCCGTGCACGGACAGATGCGCGAAACAAAAACCGGACGCAGGGTGGCTCCCCGGTCCGAACTCGCGGAGGACTGGAGGACTGGTCCCTCGAGTCGCGCGTTCAAGCTGTTTAAACTGGCTTTCCAGCAGCGTTTTCGCGGAATTTCCGCAAACGGCCTGCCCTGAAAGGTGGCGGCTTATACCCACCCCTCCCCCCAGGGTCAAGAAGAGTCCGGCCGTCCGACGCAAGGATATTTCAAGGGCTATTCTGTTTATTGTTTATGGTGAAAACATTGGCGCCGGTTCGCCCTTGCGACGCTGTAACCCTGCTTCGGCATGGCAAGCCGCTGGCCGCGCCGCCGCGCGACCTACCCAAACAAGTCCAAACGGGTGCCGCAGACCCGAGCTTCGTGTTCCAGCAGCCTGCGCTTGAGCGGCAGTCCGCCGCCATAGCCGGTGAGGCTGCCATCGGCGCCGATGACGCGGTGGCAGGGCACGATCAGTGCGATGGGATTGGCATGGTTGGCGGCGCCGACGGCGCGGGCGGCGCCGGGTCTGCCGAGTTTTTTCGCGATGGCGCCATAGGACGTGGTGGCGCCGAAAGGAATGCCGCACAGCGCCTTCCACACTTTCTTTTCGAAGCCCGCGCCTTGCGCGTGAAGCTCCAGGTCGAAATCGCGCCGCCTGCCGGTGGCGTATTCCGTCACCTGTTTCTGCACCTGCGCCAGGCGGCGCGGATTGTTCTCGGCCCCGGGATCGACTTTCGCCGCGCCGGCGGCGCTGAGGTTGAAGCGCACCAGCCGGCCTTCCTCGTCCAACCAGGCCGCCATGGTGCGGAAGGGCGTCTCGATCAGGCTCCAATAGCGTTTCATGCCGCTTCCTTGAGATAGGTCCACAGATGCATGGTGGCGATGCTCCGGTGTGGCGCGAAGTCCTGCATCAGCCGCGTCGTTTCCTCCGGGCCGGGACGTTCCAGAAGCCGGTGCAGCTTCTGCAATCCGGCCGCAAGGGCGGCATCGCCGATCGGCGCGGCGTCTGCGAAACCGGTCCGCATCAGGATGTAGCGCGCTGTCCACAACCCGATGCCGCGCTGGGCCAGCAATGCCTTCTCGGCCGCGAGGGCCGAGCCGCGATGCAGCCTTTCGATGGCAAGGTCGCCCCTGGCGATGGCCCCGGCGGCATCGATCAGATACTGCGCCTTGGACCGGGAATAGCGGCGCTTGTGCAGTTGCGCCACCGAAAGATCCGCCACCGCTGCGGGCGTCGGATGGGCGCGCATGTCGCCGATCTTTTCCCCCGCCAGCAGGATCAGGTCGCGGCGCAGCCCGCCGGCCAGCTTCACGGTGATCTGCTGGCTAATGATGCCCCAGGCCAGGGCGTCGAAGCCGGTCGGCAGACCCGGCAGGCGCAGGCCGCGCCGCCGCGCGGCGAAAGCGGCGTGACGGCTCTCGAACTGACTGACATCGTTGTTGAGCCCCAGCATCCTGAGCGCCGCTTCATGGAGAAAGACCATGGTGTCGCGGCCCAGCTTCTTCTCCGCATGAACCTTGACCCAGGCGCCGTCCTTTCCGATTTCGATCTCCAGCACCGCCGGACCGTCTTCAGTATGCAGCGCCTTCCAGATGCGGTTGCCGTCGCTGCGTTCGGTCAGCCCTTCGGGATCGCGGGCGTGATAGGCGAGGATTTCCTGGGCGCGGTACGCCGCCGGCAAATGCAGCAGGAAGGTGGTGGCGCCCTCCAGCGCCCGCCAGGCCCCCGGCGTCATGCGGGTATGGGCGAGGAACTGGTGGTGGAAGACCGACTCCGATTCAAAGCCGGCGCCGAAGCCGATTTCGGCCACCTTGTCCTTGCCTGAAAGAAGTTCGCGCGCCGCCTGCGCCACCCGCGCCCGCCGCAGCCAGCCGGCCGGGGCGAGATGGGCATGGGCGCGTAAAAGCGCGTTCAGCCTGGTGGCGGAAACGCCGGCGGCTTTCGCCAGCGCCGCGGCATCGGGGAATTGCGCGCTGTCGGCGGCGACGCGCGCCGCCAGCCCTTCGAACAATTCGATGCCCTCGTCCCGCCCCTGGTAATAGAGGTCGGGGCGGCAGCGCTTGCAGGCCCGCAGGCCCAACGCCTGGGCTTCGGCCTCGCTCCGGACCAGGGTGACGTTCTCGGCCTTGGGCGGATGGGTTGGGCAGGACGGCAGGCAATAGATGCCGGTGGTCCGGACACCGATCAGGAACCGGCCATCGAACTTGCCGGAGCGGGCTTCTTCGCGGCTCCAGGAAAAGGGCCGGGGCAGCTTCACGGCCTATCCACCAATTCCGCAATCGAAATCGAGGATTTGCGCGGGCGATTTGGGACGAAAATCGCCACCCCCTCCCCCTTGTCCGCCTGTGTCTTCGCCGCTGTCATGGCCGCACCATGCCATCCATATGGGAAGGGCGCCTCCGGATTTCACCGTTGGATGTTGGTAGTCTTCCGGCATGTCGATCTTGCGGAAAATTGCGCTTTTCGTAGCGGTACCCGTTATCCTGCTGTTGGCAGTACCCATTGCTCTGGCGGCTATACCCGTTGCCTTTGTGACGTCGGTCTTTTTTCCCTATCGGGGACGGGAAACGCCGGGAGAACTTGCCGCGCTCCTGCGTCGGATTGGAGACGATTCCATCGACCGTGGAGAATGGGACGAATTTGAATGTTTGCACTTGAGAGCTGAACAGCTTGAAGAAATTCGCAGGCGAGCATTTCCTTGCTGTGGCCGGCCAGGCGAGGTGAACCGGCAGGCCTTATATGCCCTGGCTGTGGAAGCCGAAAAGTTGGCGTAGCTCCCGCAGCCGCCTTGCCACCTTCCTGCCACGCCATTGTGCTCCCCTGTCCGCATCGGAGCCGTGATGGACAGACAAGGCAGAAATGCGCCTTTGCCGGAGGCCGCGCCTGGGCGGCGCCTGCTGGCCATCATCTTGACCGGCGCGGCGCAACTGGCCCTTTTCGGTGTCCTGTTCCTGCCGGTCCAGCAGCGGCCGCAGCCCAAGGAGCCAACGCCGCCGCTGCAGGTCAGCCTGCTGCCTGCGCCCAGGCCGCCCGCGCCCGCCGAGGGGGAGGAAAATGGCCTGCCCGCGATCGCGCGCCCGCCTCCGCCGGCGATATCCGCGCCGGTCTTCACCATCGCCGCCGTCCCGGACAGCTCCGACCTGCTGAGCGATTCGCAACTCGCCGGCGCCATGCGCGCGGGCGAAGGCTCGAATGGCGGCGGCGGGAGCTGTGACATGGCGGAGGCGGTGCAGCAGGCGTTGCGGCGCGACCGGCTGGTGGCGGACTCGATGGCAAGCGCCCAGCGCCTGGGCAAGGCGATGCTGCTGTGGAACGGCGACTGGGTGCGCTCGGGCGGCGAGGACGGCAAGGGTCTGTCGGCGGTGCGCGAAGCGGTGATGTGGGAAGTCGGCTTCGCGCCCAGAGCCTGCCGCGAGCAGCCGATGCATGGCCTGGTGGTGCTGTCGCTGGCCGACGGGCGCACCCGTTTTGCCATCGGTGCCGGCGCCTGGCGCTGGTCGGACCTGCTGGGCGTGAAAAGCCCGGCGGTGCGGTAAGCGTCAATCCCCACCCTTCGACAAGCTCAGGGTGAGGATTTCCTTCACAAACCTCATGCTGAGCCTGTCGAAGCATGAGGAGTGCCAAGAAAACAAAAAGGCCGCGCCCGTTTCCGGACGCGGCCTTTGCTGCATCAAGTCAGATCAGGACATCACGATCAGGACGACGCGACGGTTCTGCGCCCGGCCGGCGCGGCTCTTGTTGTCGGCCACCGGGTCGGCCTTGCCATAGGAAATGGTCGCCATGCGGTTCAGCGGCACGCCATGCTGGTTCATGAACAGGCGCACGGCTTCGGCGCGCTGCTCGCCCAGGCGCTGGTTCGCCTTGTCGGCGCCCCGCGCATCGGTATGGCCCTGGATTTCCAGATAGACGTTGCGGTTGTCGGCCTTCAATTTGTCGGCGAAGTCCTGCAGGCGCTGCTGCGCTTCAGGCGAAAGCTTGGAACTGTCGGCCGGGAACTTCACCGAATCGTCCGACAGGACCACGGAATAGAGGAACTTGCCTTCGGCCAGCTTGCCGGCGGCGGTGGCGCGGTCCAGCGCATCCTTGGTCGCCTGGTCGAGCTGGGTGAGATGGGTCTGGTGCTGGTCAAGGCTGGCCTGCTGCTGGCCGACCGTGGTCCTGACGCCGTTGATGTCGTTCTGGTTGGCCTGGACCTTGGTGTCCTCGGCGGCAACCTGCTCGCGGACAAAATCCTTGGTGGCGCAGCCGCTCAGGGCGATGGCGCTGACGGCAATCGCGGTGGCGAAAAGGGCCGGTCTCATCTTCTGCATCTGCATATCCTCTGGTTACCCTCGATGACGAAGGAGTCTGCCCCCGGACTGTGGCGAAAGTTGCATAGACTGTGGCGGAAATGCGGAATCTGAGGCGCCGCGGCCTGCTCATGGAATGGGCATGTTTCAGCCGTCACTCGGCCAGTGTCGGATAGAACTGGGTGAAGGTGGTGTCGCTGGCGCCATGCTGTTCGTGGCAGGCGTAGCAGCTGGCGCTTTTGGGCATCGGCGCCGCCGGCGCGCCGCTGGCATTGAACTGGTAAAAGCCCCAGCCGCCCTTCGCCGCGTCCTTCACATGCAGCTCAAGCCCGACCGGCGTTGCCTGGTATTGGCCGCGCTTGTTGAGCGGATTGTCGCTGCCGGCGCGGCGCAATTCCAGCACCAGCACCGTCTTGTCGGGCCAGGCCCTGGTCTTGCGGAACGCCTCATAGGCGGCGCGATTGACGAAGACATTGCCGAAGACATGGGTGTCGGGCGGCACGCTGTCGGCATAGGAAAGATCGAAGTCGCTGCTGAGATAGATCCATTCCCGGTAGTCGGCCGGGAAAAGCAGCTTGCCGTCGGGCGCATAGGCGGGCGCGTCGGCCGCCAGGGCGATGGCGGGAACAGCCAGCAGAAAGACGGCAAGGACAGCGCGGCGCATGGAATCCCCCGGAGCGCGCATCAGACACAAAATGGGCCGCCGTCGCCAGCGGCCCGATTGCATGGCTGCAACGCGCCCGCCTACAGCGCGTAGGCCATCGCCTCGACGGCATAGGCGGTCGCCCAGGTGGAAATCCACTGATCGGGTCCGTAGGGAAAGCCCGAGTCGATCGGCGGCTGGATCGGCAGGGCGTGCGCCTTGACATACCAGGAGCCATCGGCGGCCTGTGAGGCCAGCAGATAGTCGAGTCCCTTCTGGTAAACCGGATCGGTGGATTTCATCCCGCCCGCATGCAGCGCGATCAGCGTGCCGGCGGTGGCATAGGCGTCGCTGGCCATGCCCGGATTTTGCGCCCAGCCGCCGTCCTTCTGCTGCGCGGCGGCAAGCTGGCTGCGCGCCCGGGCGATTTCGGCGGCGGGCGCCTTGACCGAAACCAGGCCCTCCAGGCGCTGGTTCATCGCGTCCCCGTTCGTGCCGGCAGGCGTGGCGATCATCCAGGCACGCGCCCTGGCCAGGGCGGCGTCTGCCTGCTTGCGCAGCGCCGGCGGCGCATAGGCGTCAATCGCGCGCACGGCGGCGGAAGACGCTTCATAGGCGGTTTCGCCATGGGGCGCGCGCACCGCCACATTGGGCCAGCTGCCATCCGGCGACTGCTTGCCCAGCAGATAGACGATGGCGGCGTCGGTGTTCTCGTCGGCGGGATAGCCCGCCTCGGCCAGGGCAACCATGGTCGCGCCGGTGACGGCATGGCCGCCGCCGGCGACGCCCAGGTTGAGGCTGAAGTCATGGCGGGCGCGGATCACTTCGGCGCCCATCGCCACCTGGCGCTTCAGCACCGCGTCGTTGATGGCCAGGCCCTTGGCGCGCATCGCCATGGCGGCGGCGATGGGGGCAAGCTGGGTATGGCAGGAGGCGCAGGTCGCCTGGCGCTCGAATTTCTCCTGCGCCTTGTCCAGCAGGCTTGCCGAGCGGGCGATGGACTGGCGCAACGCCTCCGCGCCGGGTGCGGCGATGGCGGGTTGGGCGGCGGCCAGCGCCGCGGCAAGAACAAGGATGAGGACAGGGCGCATCATTTGGCTCCTTTGGCGAGCAGAAGGGGTGCGGCTTCGGGATGCAGACGATTGGCCAGCAGCAGCGGGGTGCGGCCATGGGCATCGGGGACATTGGGATCGGCGCCGGCCGCCAGCAGCAGGCTGACTTTCCGGGCCGCGTCGCGGTCCGACATGACGGCGGCGATCAGGGCGGTGGCGTCCTGCGGCCCGCGGCCATCCACCGTCGCGCCAAGATCGAGCAGCCGTTTCACCTGGGCGGCGTCGCCCGAATTGGCCGCCAGCACCAGCGCGACATTCAGGGTCGCGCCCCTGGCGCCTTGCGCCAGCATGTAGTCCAGGCAGGGGCCGCAACCGCCATAGATCAGGCCGGCGACGGCGGGACGCCCGGCGGGACCGTTGACGTCCAGCACTTTGGGAAACAGCAGCTTCAAGGTCTCGAGATTTTCCATGTCGCCGGCGGCGGCGCCGATGGCGATCTGTTGCGGCAGCGCCGGAGGGGCGCCCTTCTCGACCAGGCGTCGGATCAGCGCGGTGGCGTCGGCGCGGCCGGCGGCGGAAACCAGCGGCGAGATGCCGGCATCGGAAACGGCATTGACGTCTGCCCCGCGGTCGATCAGCAGGCCCGCGACGGCATCGTCGCGCACGCCCCAGATCAGCGGCGTGACGCCGTCGAGATTGACGGCATTGACGTCGGCGCCCCTGTCCAGCAGCGCCTGGACCTGGGCCGGCTCGCCATAGACCGCTGCGGCATGCAGGGCCGTGTTGCCATTGGCGTCGCGCGCCTTTGGCAGCGCCGGATCGGCCAGCAGCCCGGCGATGGCGGAAGCATTTTGGTTGCGCAACGCCAGGCGGAACTGCTCGACGCGTGTGTCCGCGACCATGCCGGGAATGACCCGCTTGGCCGGCCACTCGGCGCCGCTGTCGATCCAGGCTTTCAGGTTGTTCAGTTCCAGCACGCTCAGTTCGTCATCCAGCGGCATGCGCTTGGAGGCGACCATGGCATAGAGCTTGCTGCTTTCGCTGTGACCGGGAACGATCACCGGACCATTGCTGCTGCCCTTCATGGCGGCGTCACGGTCGTCGAGCCGAAGGCCGGCGCGCTGGACATTGGCGCCGTGGCAGCCGGTGCAGCGATTGGCGAAGATCGGCCGGATGGTGGTGTTGAATTCAGGGGCCGCGGCCGGCGCGTTGGGCTGGGCCTGTGGCGATGTGGCGCCCAGCAGCGTCATGAGGAAAGCGACCGCAATCCGTTTCATTGTTCCCCGCCTGGAACTCGATGGAACCTTGGGGGAACTTAGCGGGAATTCGTGCCGCCGCAACTGCGGCGTGCGGACCGGCCTCGCTAGATGCGCAGGAAAAGAAAAAGGGCCGGTCGCGGGACCGGCCCTTTTGCGCAGGGATATCGAGGACTTACTCGGCCGCCGGGGCTTCCAGCGCCGCAATCGGCTTCTGCTCGTCCTGCTCGGCCTGGATCGCCTTGTCGCGCTCCGTCGCAACCTGGCGCAGGCGCGCGATGGCGCCGCCGGTGCCGGCCGGAATCAGGCGGCCCACGATCACGTTCTCCTTCAGGCCTTCCAGCATGTCGACCTTGCCGTTGACCGCGGCGTCGGTGAGGACGCGCGTGGTTTCCTGGAAGGAAGCCGCCGAGAAGACCGAACGGGTCTGCAAGGACGCCTTGGTGATGCCGAGCAGGATGGCGCGGCCCTCGGCCGGCTTGTGGCCGTTGACCTGCGCCTTCTCGTTGGCTTCCTCCAGCTCGACCGCATCGACATGCTCGCCGGCGATCAGGGTGGTTTCGCCACCATCCTGGATCTCCAGCTTCTGCATCATCTGGCGGCAGATCACCTCGATATGCTTGTCGTTGATCTTCACGCCCTGCAGGCGATAGACGTCCTGGATTTCCTTGACGAGATAGATCGCCAGTTCCTCCATGCCCTTGATGCGCAGGATGTCGTGC
>CAZNGO010000007.1:0-35851 GCA_964572805.1 uncultured Rhizobium sp.
GCCGCCACGGCCGCCGCGGCCGCCGCCGCCGCGCCCCACCGGCGCGACATAGTTTTCGAGCTCGCCGACCGGATGCTTGCCGGCCCAGGCGATGCCGCGCAGCAGCACCTTCTCGATCACCGGATTGCTGAAGTTCGAATAGACATGGCCCTGCATCCAGACGAACGCGCGGCTGGGCTGGCCGCCCGGCGCGGTGTGCTCATAGGTCCAGAGCTGCGGCACGGTCTGGCCGGCGCCGCCGCCCGAGACGCCGCTGGGCGTGGCGGCGATCACCACGGTGGCCAGCGGATGCACGCCCGACGGGGCGAAGGTCATCTTGTAGAACTCCTCGTCGGTGAACTTCAGGTCGCCCAGCCCGGTGCCCGCCACGATCGGATTGGCGCTGTCGGTGATGGTGTACTGCATCGGCGTTTCCAGGGTGAAGTTGGTCTCGCCATGGCGCTTGCCGGCGCCCAGGAAATAGGCCATGTCGGCCGGATCGGGGCCGCACAGCGTGTCGTGGAAATTCACGAAGCCGCCGCCGCGCTTGACGTAATCCATCAGGTTCTGGTGTTCCTCCGGCGACATGAAGCCGGCATCGCCCTTGTAGATGATCACCACCTCGGCCCAGGCCAGTTCGTCCCTGGTCGGCGGATGGAAGCCGCCTTCCACCACCGCGCCCTTGTCGGTGAGCAACTTGCTGAAATCGGCGAGCAGCTGCGGATAGTCATGCTGGCCCTCGCCATGGCTCTTCAGGCCGCTCCACAGATAGATGTGCATGCCGCGGACATTCTGTCCGGGAATGCCGGGCGGGGCGTAGATGCAGCAATTGGCCGGCGCGGTGGCGCTATAGGGCTGGGTGGTGTTGGCGACCGACTCGCCCTGGGCAAGGGCCGCAGGCGAGATCAGCGCGGCCATGGCCGTGGCTGCCAGCAGCGCCGGCAGGCTTTTCAGGTTGGACATGCTAGGCAACTCCCTGGGAAGTGGTTGTGTTTTTGTCCGGTGCTGCCGCCCTGCCGGACAATCCGGCAGGGGCGGCGCCCGGTTTTCGTTCAAAGCTTCTACTTGATCACCGCGCAGGCGACGCGGGCGCCGGCGCCGCCGATCGGCTGGGTGGTATAGTCGTCCGGGTTGGCATGGATCACCACCGACGAGCCGTCGGCATCCATCAGCTGTGGCAACGTCACCAGGCTGGAATAGACCTCGGCATGGGCGGTGCCATCGGCCGCGGCGAAGATGTTGGGCAGGTCGCCCTGGTCATTGGCGGCGGCGTTGAGAAAGCCGTGCGTCACCGGGGTCATGGTGTGGACATGGGCGCCGGCGCTCGTGAAGGCGTCAGGCGTGCAGGTGCCCGTCTCGTGGAAATGCATGCCGTGCCAGCCCGGCGTCAGGCCGGTGGCCTCGACGCGCAGGATCACGCCCTTGGGCGCGGCGGTGACGGTGATGCTTCCATGCATGGAATTGGCGGCACCCATCAGCATGCCGCCGGCGGCCAGGGCGGGGGTGAGGACGGCCGCGCCAAACAGGGCGGCGGCGACAACAAGCGAGACGGGGCGGGTCATGGGATATCCTTTCGGGGCAATGCAAGCGTTACCGGGCGTGACGCTAGCCCGTTCGCGGGGGCCCCGCAACGCGCGCAAGGGCGGCGTTCCGACGCTTGTTGCATTGCGGTAGGTTCCGTGACGTTTTTTTAAGCGGCCTACTTCACCGCCACGCGCGCCAGCCGGGCGAGTCCCGCGGCGCTGGCGATGCCGCCTTCGGCGCCCGGCGTCTCGTACTGGCGGTATTCCGGCATCTGGTCGAGGCGGACGAAATCATAGCCTTCCTCGATCAGCGCCGGCACCACCGCCCGCACCAGGGCGGCGGAATTGAGATGGATGCAGTGCATCAGCACGACGCCGCCATCCAGGCGGCGGATTTCGCGCAGATAGCCCTTGGCGCAGGTCTGGGCCTTCCAGCCGATGCGCCAGCAATTCCAGTCGGCGGCGTTCATCACATAGCCGTCGCGCATGGAAATCGAGCCGCCGATGTCCCAGTAGATCGGGCCGACATAATTGCGCAGGCGCGGATCGGCGTTGAGGATGTCGGCATGCTGGCTTTTCCACGAGCCGTAGGGGGCGCGGAAATAGAGCTTGTCGCCATGACGCATCAGCGGCTCGATCTGGCGGTCGACGTCGCGCAGTTCCTCCAGCAGCCGGTCGGGCGCGGCGTCGTAGCGGGCGCTCAGCAGCTCGTGGTCGGCGCTGTGGTTGGCCAGCAGGTGCCCCTCGGCGGCGATGCGCGCCAGGATCTGCGGATGGCGGTGGGCCTGGTTGCCGACGATGAAGAAGGTCGCCTTGACGTCATATTGCTTCAGCGCATCCAGCACCTCGGCAGTATGGGCGTTGGGGCCGTCGTCGAAGGTGAGCGCGATGGTATGGGCCTGGCGCAGGCCGGACTTGAAGATGGTGCGCGGCTGGAACAGGGCCAATTGGGTTCTGGGGACCGGCGGCGCGGCCATGGCCGGGAGCAGCAGCCCCAGCAAGGCACTCATCGCGATCAGGAATTTGCGCATCGTCCGCCCCTTCCCGCGCAATCTACCCTGCGCGGCGGCGGGAGCAAGTTACATGCGGCGCCGCTTTGCCGTAGGATTTGGCGGAAAAGCGGGGTTTGGCGGCGATGGCTGGGATCGGCAGGCGGCAGGTTTTGGTAAACGGCGCAGCCTTGGCCGGGCTTGGGGGCCTGGGACCGGTTCTGGCGGCCCCCTCCCCGCGTGCCCTGCACCAGAAACTGATCTGCCTGGACACCCATCTCGACGCGCCGATGAACTTCGCCCGCCCCGGCTGGGACATCATGCAGCGCCATGGCGGCAACATCGACACCACCCAGCTCGACTATCCGCGCATGGTGGAGGGCGGCCTGGATGGCGGCTTCTTCGCCATCTACACGCCGCAGGGACCGGAAACGCCGGAAGGCTTTCTCGCCATGCGCGACGCCGCCTTCCTGCGCGCCACCGAAATCCGCGAGATGGTGGCGACGCATCCCCGGCAGTTCGAACTGGCCTTCACGCCCATGGATGCGCTTCGCATCGCGGTTGCCGGCAAGCGCATCGTCTATCAGAGCATCGAGAACAGCTCGATCCTTGGCCAGGAGGTGACGCTGATGCATGTGTTCCATCGCCTGGGCGTGCGCATGGCAGGGCCGATCCATTTCCGCAGCAACCAGCTTGGCGATTCCGCCACCGACGCCAAGCGCTGGAACGGCCTTTCGCCGATGGGCAGGGACTTCGTGGCGCTGTGCAACGATCTGGGCATCATCGTGGACCAGAGCCATTCCTCCGACGATGTCTTCGACCAGATGCTGGCGCTGTCGCGGGCGCCGATCATCTGCTCGCATTCCGGCTGCCGCGCCGTGCACGACCATCCGCGCAATCTGGATGACGCGCGCATCAAGAAGCTGGCGGCGGCGGGCAGCACCATCCAGATCAACAGCTACAATGAATATCTGGTGACGGTGCCGGCCAATCCGGAGCGCCAGCGCGCCCAGGCCGCGATCCGCGCCGCTGCGCGGCTGCCCGACGGCGCGACCCGGGCGCAGATCCTGGCCGCCGGGCGCAGGCAGACCGCGGCGATGAAGGAACTGGACCGGCAATATCCCATTCCGCGCGCCAGCTTCGAGGACTTCATGAGCCACGTCACCCACGCGCTCGACCTGGTGGGGCCCGACCATGTCGGCATCGGGCCGGACTGGGATGGTGGCGGCGGCGTCACCGGCATGGAGGATGTCGCCGCCCTGCCCAAGGTGACCGAACGGCTGGTCAAGCTGGGCTATACCGAGGCGCAGCTGGCGCAGTTCTGGGGCGGCAACGCGCTGCGCGTGATGGGCGCGGCACAAGCCGCGCGGAAGGCTTGAAACAGGCCTGCGTTTCGCGCGGTTGCCGGCTGCAAGGCGCGCCTCTAGCCTTTTCACCATGAGGCATACCCTGCCGCTGCGCCATTTCCTGCTCGCGCTGGCCGTGGTCGCGGTCTGGGGCAGCAACTTCACTATCGCGCGGCTGGCGCTGCGGGATTTTCCGCCGGTGTTCTTCGCCTTCCTGCGCTTCCTGCTGGTCTTCTTTCCGGCCGCGCTGTTCATCCGCCGCCCCGCCGTGCCGTGGCGGCTGCTGGCGGCTTACGGCTTTCTCATCGGCGCGGTCCAGTTCGGCTTTCTCTTCGTCGCCCTGAAGGGCGACATTTCGCCGGGCCTGGCCTCGCTGGTGGTGCAGAGCCAGGCCTTCTTCACCATCGGGCTTTCCATCTTCCTCAGCGGCGAGCGGGTGAAACCCTTCCAGTGGCTGGCGCTGGCGCTGGCGGCTTCGGGGCTTGGCGTCATCATCGTCCATGGCGGCGCCGACGCCACGCCGCTTGGCGTGATCCTGGTGCTGGTCGCGGCACTGGGCTGGGCCGGCGGCAACCAGGTTTCGCGCATGAGCGGGCCGGTGGACATGCTGGGCTATGTCGTGTGGTCCAGCCTGTTCGCCCTGCCCCCGCTGCTGCTGCTGGCGCTGCTGGTGGATGGCTGGCCCGCCATTCATGCCGGACTGGCGCAGGCCGGGGCGGTCGCCTGGGCGGCGCTGGCCTACCAGGCGGTGGCCAATTCCATGTTCGGCTATGCGGTGTGGGGCTGGCTCCTGGCGCGCCACCCCGCCGCCACGGTGGCGCCGCTGTCGCTGCTGGTGCCGGTGTTCGGCTTCACCGTTTCGGCCCTGGTGCTGGGCGAGGCCTTCCCGTTCTGGAAGCTGGCGGCCTTCGCCCTGGTGCTGGGGGGCCTGGGCTTCAACCTGCTCTGGCCGAAAATCCGCCGTCAGATGTCGGCGTAGCAGATCTTTTCCTTGTCCGCGCCGGGCGTGGTCAGGGCGCCGAAACGGGCCGGCCCGACCAGCTGGGCATATTTCCAGATCGCGCCCGAACCATATTCGGTTTCGCGCGGCTTCCAGGATGCGGCGCGCTTTTTCAGCTCGTCCTCGCCGACATTCACCGAAATCTCGCCGGTGGTGGCGTCGAGGGTGATGATGTCGCCGTCCCGGACATGGGCGATGGGACCGCCGACCGCCGCCTCGGGCCCGACATGGCCGACGCAGAAGCCGCGCGTCGCGCCGCTGAAGCGGCCATCGGTGATCAGCGCCACCTTGTCGCCCATGCCCGGGCCATAGAGCGCGGCGGTGGTGGACAGCATCTCGCGCATGCCGGGGCCGCCCCTGGGGCCTTCATAGCGGATCACCAGCACCTCACCTTCCTTGTACTGGCGCTTGTCGACACAGTCGAAGCAGGCTTCCTCGCTGTCGAAAACCCGGGCCGGGCCGCTGAAGCGGGTCTGCTTCATGCCAGCCACCTTCACGATGGCGCCATCGGGGGCCAGGTTGCCTTTGAGGGAGACGACGCCGCCGGTGGACGAATAGGGATTGCTGGTGGGGCGGATGACATCCTGGTTCGGGTTGAATTTCACCTTGGCCAGGTTCTCGGCCATCGTGCGGCCGGTGACGGTCATCACGTCGCCATGCAGGAAGCCGCCATCCAGCAGCGCCTTCATCACCAGCGGGATGCCGCCGGCCTCGAACAGGTCCTTGGCGACATACTGGCCGCCCGGCTTGAGGTTGCCGATATAGGGCGTCTTGCGGAAAATCTCGCCGACATCGAAGAGGTCGAAGTCGATGCCCGCTTCATGCGCCATGGCGGGCAGGTGCAGCGCCGCGTTGGTTGAACCGCCGGTGGCGGCGACGCACATGGCGGCATTCTCGAACGCCTTGCGGCTGACGATGTCGCGCGGGCGGATATTCGCCGCCAGCAGGTTCATCACCTGCTCGCCGGCGGCGGAGCAGAGCGCATCGCGGATTTCATAAGGCGCCGGCGCGCCGCAGGAATAGGGCAGCGCCAGGCCGATGGCCTCGGCCACCATCGCCATGGTGTTGGCGGTATACTGGCCGCCGCACGATCCCGCCGACGGGCAGGCGACGCGCTCCAGCTCGTCCAGGGTGGCGTCATCCATCCTGCCGACCGAATGCAGGCCGACGGCCTCGAACAGGTCCTGCACCACCACGTCACGCCCGCGGAACCTGCCCGGCAGGATCGAGCCGCCATAGATGAAGATCGACGGCACGTTGAGGCGGATCATCGCCATCATCATGCCCGGCAGCGACTTGTCGCAGCCCGCCATCGCCACCAGCGCGTCATAGGAATGGCCGCGCATCGTCAGTTCGACCGAGTCCGCGATCACGTCGCGGCTGGCCAGCGACGACTTCATGCCGGCATGGCCCATGGCGATGCCGTCGGTGACGGTGATGGTGCAGAATTCGCGCGGCGTGCCATGGGCGGCGGCGACGCCCTTCTTCACCGCCTGCGCCTGGCGCATCAGCGAGATGTTGCAGGGCGCGGCCTCGTTCCAGGCGGTGGCGACGCCCACCAGGGGCTGGTGAATCTGTTCCGTCGTCAGACCCATCGCATAGAGATAGGAACGGTGCGGCGCGCGCTCCGGCCCCTCCGTCACATGGCGGCTGGGGAGCTTGGACTTGTCGAATTTGGTCATGATCGGCCCGAAACGGTTGAAGCGGCGCGACTATTGCCGCTCGGGCGGTCCGGCTCAAGCCGGATATGCGGATGGCGGCATTGCACAAGGCGGAGGAAAGCCCCGCCAGGAAGGGCCTTGCCGGGCTTTGCGGAGGATCGCGGCCTAGCGGTGGAAACGGCCGACCGTGAAGCCCTTGTCCAGCACGTGACCGTCCATCGCCTTCAGCAGATCGGCGCGGCTGGCGCTTTCGGGCAGGTCCAGCTTGCTGTCCAGCGCCCAGATCTCGAAGACATAGTGATGATAGATCGGCGCCGGCGCTCCCGGGCCGCCCCAGCCATAGTAATAGTTGGGCGCACTGCCCCAGCGGTTCTGCTGGGTGCCGTCCGGCAGCTTGGCGAGGGTCGGCATGTTTTGCGGCAGCGAAGTGGCGGTGCCGGGAATGTTCCAGGCAAACCAGTGCAGATTGTCGCCCAGACCCTTGCCCATCTGCACGTCGAGGTCATGGACGATCAGCACGAAGCTCTGGGTGCCGGCGGGCGTGCCGGTCCAGGCCAAAGCGGGCGAGTTTGCGATGGGTTTGCCGGTATAGACCTTGCTGGTGAACTTGTCGGGAATGATGCCGCCATCCGCGAAATCGGGGCTGGACAGCGTCATGCCCACGGCCTTCATCGCGGCGGGCGGCGGGGTCTGGGCCACGGCCACGCCGGCAAGTGTCAACATCGCTGCCGCCAGCATCATCCGTTTCATCAGCTATTCCTCCGAGCGGGTTGTTTATGTTCGCACTTCAGCGATGGAAGCGGCCTTCATAGGCAGCCCGGCCAAGGATATGGCCGTTGGTGGCGGCAATGACCTCGTCACGCGTCGTGGTGCTGGGCAGCGTCAGCTTGGTGTCCAGAGCGAACAGCTCGGCGACATAGTGGTGATAGCTGGTGGGACCGGGCCAGCCCGGACCGACAAAGCCGACCGTGTTCCGGTGGGTGAGCTGCACGGTGCCGTCGGGCAGGCCCGCGACATTGGGCACCCCTTCGGGGAGCGAAGTGGCGGTGGCGGGAATGTTCCAGGCCAGCCAGTGCAGGCTGTCGGCCTGGGTCTTGTTCGTCACCACGTCCAGGTCATGCAGGATCAGCACGAAACTCTGGGTGCCGGGCGGCGTTCCGGTCCAGCTGAAGGGGATGGAGGGCGCAGGCTGCGGCGCCTTCTGGGTGTATTTGTCCGGCAGGATGCCGCCATCCTCATAGGCCGGGCTCGAGAGCACCAGCGGCGGCGGCCGGTTCGCCGGGGCGGCCGGCGGCGGGGTCTGGGCCAGGACGGTGGCGGTGGACGCGAAAAGGACAAGCGCGATCAGTGCGTGACGCATGCAATCTCCCCGGATAACCCTCTCAGGCATCCAACATTAACAAAAAGACATTTTCTAGGCCAGGCCGGCGGCTAGCGCTTGAACCGGGTCTCCAGCACGGCCTTGCCCACGACATGACCCTCCAGCGCCTTCTCGATGTCGGCGCGGCTGGCGCCGGAATCCAGCGGCAGCTTGGTGTCCAGGGCGTAGAGGTCGAAATTGTAGTGATGGACGAAGCCCGGCGGCGGGGCGAAGGGGAAGTAACCCGCAGTCGCCGGGGCGCCGCCGCGTCCGGGCCGGCCCATCTGGATCGAGCCGTCCGGCAGGGTCGGCGTCGCGGGCAGCCCTTCCGCCAGCGAGGTGGTGGTGGCCGGAATGTTGAAGACGATCCAGTGCGGATTGTCGCCCATGCCACGTCCCATCACCACGTCCACGTCATGCACGATCAGCACGAAGCTCTGCGTGCCGGGCGGCGTGTTGGTCCAGGACAGCGGCGGCGTCACCGCGGCGGCGCCGGCGGCGGCGGTGTATTTGTCGGGCACCAGGCCGCCATCCTGGATGGCGGAGCTGGACAGCATCAGCGGCGGCGGGCGCGGACCGCCGCGGCCCGGCCCCGGGGGGGCGCCCGCGGGCGGGGTCTGGGCCAGGGCGATGGCCGCGCTGGCGAGCAAAAGGAAAGCCGGAAGAGTGATGCGGCGCATAAGTCCCTCCAAGGAGCCTATTTTGCCGCGAAGCAGAAACGTTTTCATGGCCTCTGTCCAGAGGCCAAAACGCAAAAATCCCGCCGGTCTGAAGACCGGCGGGATGACTGCCTGGACTGCAGACGGCTCAGCGATAGTAGTAGTGCCGGTGGCCGTCGCGATCGACATAGTAGTGACGCGTGCGGGCATAGGCCGTGCGGCGGTTGCAGTCGCTGCTGCGGGCGATGGCGTTGCCGGCAAAGCCGCCCGCCACGCCGCCGACCACCGCGCCGACGATGCTGTGCGAGGCCAGGCCGCCAATGGCGGCGCCGCCCGCCGCGCCCAGCGCCGTGCCGGTATCGTGACTGTGGCCGCTGCAACTGTCGGCGCTGGCCGGCAGGGCGCCGGCGCCCAGCGCCAGCGCGGCCGCCGCCACAATTCTGCCAAGGGACTTCATCGGTTCCTCCATTGAGAAGCGCTCGCGAGGAAAACGTGCGGCGGGAAATTCCGTTGCCGCTAAAGCGCCGGATAGTCGGTGTAGCCCTTCTCGCCGCCGGCATAGAAGGTTGCCGTGTTCCATTCATGGAGCGGCGCGCCTTCGGCGAATCGCCTGGGAAGATCGGGATTGGCGATGAACAATTTTCCGAAGGCCACGGCATCGGCCCAGCCTTCCGCAAGCGCCTGTTGCGCTGTTTCCAGCGTGAAGCCTTCATTGGCGATATAGACGCCGCCGAATGCCTCCTTCAGGCGCGGGCCGATGCTTTCCGGATTCCTGATTTCCTTCGGGCGGCCCTGGCTGTCCACCGGCTGCACCTTCGGGTCGTGGATATATTCGCGTGCGGCGATCCAGGCGAGTTTGCGCCTGCCCAGTTCGCGCGCGACATGAGTGAAAGTGCCCAGCCGGTCGCTGTCGCCCATGTCGTGGCTGTCCATGCGCGGCGCCAGATGCATGCCGACGCGGGTCTCGCCCCAGACCTCGCAGACCGCATCGGTGACTTCCAGCATCAGGCGGGCGCGGTTCTCGACCGGGCCGCCATATCTGTCGTCGCGGCGGTTGGTGGAATCCTGCAGGAACTGGTCGAGCAGATAGCCATTGGCGCCGTGAATATGGACGGCATCGAAGCCCGCCCGTTTCGCGTTCTCTGCGCCTTTTTTGAATTCGGCGATGACGCGCGGGATTTCATCAAGCTCCAGCGCGCGCGGGGTGACGAATTCGGTCTCGGGCCGCACCAGGCTGACATGGCCTTTCGGTTTCACCGCGCTGGCCGACTCCGGCAATTCGCCGTTCAGGAACAGGGGATGGGAGATGCGCCCGACATGCCAGAGCTGCAGCGCGATGCGTCCGCCCGCGCCATGCACCGCCGCCGTGACCGCCCTCCAGCCCTCCACCTGTTCGTCCGACCAGATGCCCGGCGTGGCGGCGTAGCCGACGCCGCGCGGTGTCACGCTGGTGGCTTCGGTGAAGATCAGCCCGGCGCTGGCGCGCTGGCGGTAATATTCCACCTGCAGGGCGGTGGGGATGCGGGTGTCGGGCGTGGCGCGGCTGCGGGTGAGCGGCGCCATCAGGATGCGGTTGGGCAGGCTGAGCGCCCCCGCCTGGAGCGGATCGAACAGGGTGGGCATGGAGTTTCCTTCGGACTGCCGCCAAGAGTTAGGAAGCCCCGTGCCCGTCCGCAACCGCGACGGCGTGAGGGTTATTGGCTGATATTACCCCTCATCCGGCCGCCCGCGCGATGCGCGGCCGGCCACCTTCTCCCACAAGGGGAGAAGGGAAATTTCTCACCGCAGCCCTCTTCCCTTGTGGAGAAAGCCCGCACCTGCGGGCTTTCGGAGGGTGAGGGGTGCAACGCTAAACACTGAGCCGCCCGATCGCCTCTTCCAGCCGCGCCGCCAGGGCTGCGGCTTCGGCGCGCTTGCTGCGCTGTTCCTCCAGCACATCCTCCGGCGCCTTGGCGACGAACTGCTCATTGCCGAGCTTGGCGTCGAAGCGGGCGATTTCCTCGCGCGCCTTTTTCAGATCTTTCTCCAGACGCTGCCGTTCCCTGGCGAAGTCGATGACATCGCCCAGCGGCAGCGCCACCACCGCCTCGCCGAGCACGAACTGGGCCGAGCCTTTGGGAATTTCGCTGGCGATGCCGGACGAGGACAGGCGCGCCAGGGTCTCGATCACGCCGCTGTTGCGGGCCAAGCGTTCTTTCGCGGCGGCATCGGCACCGGTCAACAGCATGGGAATCTTCGCGCCCGCCGGCACGTTCATTTCCGAGCGTACCGAGCGGATGCCCTTGATGAGGTCGATCACCCACTGCATTTCCGCCGCCGCCTCGGTGTTGGCGGGCAGCGCGGCGAAATCCGGCCAGGCCGCTTCAATCAGCAATGTCTGGCGCGGCGCGGCAGCCGTGCGGGCCCAGAGCTCCTCGGTGATGAAGGGCATGAAGGGATGCAGCAGCTTCAAGAGCTGGTCGCGCACCCAGGCGGCGGTGGCGCGGGTCTCGGCTTTGGCGCCCTCGTCCGTGCCGTTGAACAGCGGCTTGGCGAATTCCAGGTACCAGTCGCAGAAGACGTCATAGACAAAGTGATAGGCGGCGCTGGCGGCATCGTTGAAACGATAGGGCGCTTCCAATGCCTTGCTCACCTCGGCCACGGCGGTCGCGGTTTCGGCCACGACCCACCTGTTCACCGTCTGCGTCACCTGTGCCGGATCGAAGCCGGGCACGGCGACGCAATTGTTCATCTCGCAGAAGCGGGCGGCGTTCCACAGCTTGGTGGCGAAGTTGCGGCTGGTCTCGACGCGGCTGGGGCCGATGCGCATGTCGCGGCTCTGCCCCGCCGCCATCGCCAAAGTGAAGCGCAGGGCGTCGGCGCCGAACTCGTCAATGAGCGTCAGCGGGTCCACCACATTGCCCTTGGTCTTGGACATCTTGGCGCCCTGCTCGTCCAGCACCCGGTTGTGGATCACGACATGGCGGAACGGCACCTCGCCCAGGAAATGGATGCCCATCATCATCATGCGGGCGACCCAGAAGAAGATGATGTCAAAGCCGGTGACCAGGATGCTGGTGGGATAATACTTCTTCAGTTCCGGCGTATTCTCCGGCCAGCCCATGGTCGAGAAGGGCCACAGCGCCGAGGAGAACCAGGTGTCCAGCACATCGGGATCGCGGGTCAGCGGCTTGCCGCCCCCCAGCTTCGCGGCTTCCGCTTCGGTTTCGGCACAGAAGATTTCGCCGTCAGGCCCATACCACACCGGAATCTGGTGGCCCCACCAGAGCTGGCGGGAAATGCACCAGGGCCGGATGTTCCTCAGCCAGCCGAAATAGATGTTGCTCCAGTTCTCCGGGAAGAACCGGGTTTCGCCTTTCTCCACCGCCGTGATGGCCTTGGCCGCCAGCGGTTCGACGTTCAGATACCACTGTTCCGTCAGGAACGGCTCCAGCACGACCGTTTTGGTCTTTTCGTCATGCGGCACGGCATGGGTGATAGGCTCGATCTTCTCGAGCAATTCCATTGCCTCCAGGTCGGCGACCACCTTCTTGCGGGCTTCGACGGTGGTGAGGCCGCGATAGGGCGCGGGCACGCTGTCATTCAGCGTGCCGTCCCTGTTCAGGATATTGATCAACTCCAGCCCGTGGCGCTTGCCGACCTCGAAGTCATTGAAGTCATGGCCGGGCGTGATCTTGACCGCGCCGGTGCCTTTTTCCGGATCGGAATATTCATCGGCGATGATGGGTATCTGCCGCCCGGTCAGCGGCAGCACCGCCATCTTGCCGACAAGGCCCCTGTAGCGCGCATCATCGGGATGCACCGCCACGGCGGTGTCGCCCAGCATGGTTTCGGGCCGCGTCGTCGCCACCACGATGAAGCGGTCGCTGTCCTCGATGGGATATTTGATGTGCCAGAGATTGCCCTTGACCTCGATGCTTTCGACTTCGAGATCGGACACCGCGGTCTGCAAGCGCGGGTCCCAGTTCACCAGCCGCTTGTCCTTGTAGATCAGGCCCTGGCGATAAAGCTCGACGAACACCTTCGTCACGGCGCGGGAAAGCCCCTCGTCCATGGTGAAGCGTTCGCGGCTCCAGTCGGCGGAGGCGCCCAGGCGGCGCTGCTGCGACAGGATGGCGCCGCCGCTTTCGGCCTTCCACTTCCAGACTTCCTCCAGGAACTTCTCGCGGCCCAGGCCCAGGCGCGACATCTGCCGCTCGGCCAGCTGGCGCTCGACGATCAGCTGGGTGGCGATGCCGGCATGGTCGGTGCCGGGCTGCCAGAGCACATCTTTCCCCCGCATGCGCTCAAAGCGGGCCAGCACATCCTGCAGCGTGTTGTTGAGGGCGTGGCCGATATGCAGCCGCCCGGTGACATTGGGCGGCGGGATGACGATGGAAAAGGGCTCGGCCCCGGGGCGGCGGCCGGCCTTGAAGGCGCCGCTGGCCTCCCACTGGGCGTAGATGCGCCCTTCGACGTCGGCGGGATTGAAAGTCTTGTCGAGCATGCCCGCGCAAATGCGAAAGATTTACGCCCCGGTCAAGCCCCGCCGCTGCCCGGCGCGGCTTGCGAATCCGGACACTCTGGGCAATTGTCTGAGGAATGCCGGAAAACACCGCAACGGCAAGTCATGGGGATGAAACATGCTGAGCAAGCGCGATCTTCTGAAATGCGGCGCGGGCCTGGCGGCGGGGGCGGCGCTGCCCCGGCCCGGCTGGAGCGCCGAGGCCATCGCACCGGGGCCGTTCCGCCCCAGCTGGGAGTCGTTCCTGGGCGGCTATCAGGCGCCGGACTGGTTCCGCGACGCCAAGTTCGGCATCTGGGCGCACTGGTCGGCGCAATGCGTGCCCGAACAGGGCGACTGGTATGCGCGCAACATGTACATCCAGGGCCATCCCCAGCATCGCCATCATCTGGAGACCTACGGCCATCCCGCCGACACCGGCTTCATGGAGTTCGACAATCTCTGGAAGGCCGAGAAGTGGCGGCCCGACGAACTGCTCGACCTCTACAGGAAGGCGGGCGCGCGCTATTTCGTGGCGCTGGCGAACCATCACGACAATTTCGACAATTACGCCTCCCGCTTTCACGACTGGAACAGCACGCGGGTGGGACCGAAGCGCGACCTGATCGCGGGCTGGGCGAAGGCGGCGCGCGATCGCGGCCTCAAGTTCGGCGTCTCCAACCATTCAGCCCATGCCTGGCACTGGTTCCAGACGGCCTATGGCTACGATCCGGAGGGCGCGCGGGCGGGCGAACGCTATGACGCCTGGAAGCTGACCAAATATGACGGCAAGGGCAAATGGTGGGATGGCCTGGATCCGCAGGAATTGTATGGCGGCGGTTCCATGCCGATGCCCGACGGCATCAGGACAATCGAAGAGGCCAACGCCTTCCACCGCGCCCACGACCTGCCGCAGGTCTGGCCCGAGGAAGCGCCGTTGAACAATCCGGCCTTCACCCGCCAATGGTATCTGCGCACCAGGGACCTGGTGGACAGCTACAAGCCCGATCTTCTCTATTTCGACAATAGCGGATTGCCCCTGGGCCAGGCGGGGCTGGACATCACCGCGCACTTCTACAACAGCTCCATTGCCTGGCATGGCAGCCTGCAGGCCGTGGTCAACGGCAAGAACCTGCCCGATGAGCGCCGCTCCGCCATTGTCGAGGACCTGGAGCGCGGCTATCGCACCGAAATCCTGCCGCATCCCTGGCAGACCGACACCTGCATCGGCGACTGGCACTACAATCGCGCGCGCTTTGTGAACAAGTCCTACATGGCCGCGGATGCGGTGGTGCACCGGCTCTGCGATACGGTGGCGAAGAATGGCTGTCTGCTGCTCTCGATCCCCGTGCGCGGCGACGGCTCCATCGACGAGGAAGAACGCAGGATCGTCGAAGGCGTCGGCACCTGGACGCAGCGCTATGGCGAGGCAATCTTCTCGTCCCGGCCCTGGCGCCTTTCGGGCGAAGGCCCGACACAGGTCGCGGCGGGAAATTTCGGCGAAACACGGATGAAACCGTTCGAGGCCGCCGATATCCGCTTCACCACCAGGGGCGCCGCGCTTTACGCCATCACCATGGGCAAGCCGCGGGGCGAGGTCTGGATAAAGTCGCTTGCGGGCGTCGGAACGGTGCAGCGGGTCGAGGCCGTGGGATCCTCCGGCCAACTGACCTTCCGCCACGCCGCCGACGGGCTGCATGTCAGCGTGCCGGACGGGCTCAGCCATGATTACGGCATGGCGCTGAAGATCAACGGCAACGGATTGGTCTGAAAGGAAAACGGCCCGCCGCCCGGGCGGTTCATCCCTTGCGAAGACGTCTCAGCGCTTGGCGCCGCGCGCCTTCACGACCCGCTCGACCTCGGCGCGGACGGCGCCTTCCAGCAGCGCCGGGAAATGCTCGTCCATCCATTCGCGGATCAAGGGCTTCATGCCGTCGATCACCGCCGCGGAATTGTCGGAAAGATATTTGCGCAGCACCGGCTCGAAGCTCTCGCGCACGGCGCGCTCGAAAACCCCTTCCACCGTCGCGCCATCGACCGGCGCCAGGGCCGCGGCGGCGCGCGGCGCCGGCGCCGGCTCGTCATCCGGAATGCTGTTGAAGGCGTCGTCCATCGCCCTGCGGGTATGGTCGGAGAAAATGTCGCCGGCATCGGCGGCCACCGGTTCGAAGACGATATCGTTCTGCGGCTCCGGCATCGGCGCGGGGGCGGGCATCGGCGCGGGCGGGGGCGCCACCACCTGGGTGAGTTCCAGCACATCGGGCTCCTGCACCGGCGCGGGAGCGGACGGGGCGGGAACAGGCGCGGGGGCCGCCGGGGTTTCGGGGCCGTCTTCGGAGATGATCTTGCGGATGGAGGCGAGAATTTCCTCCATCGTCGGTTCGTGCTGGGGATCTGACATGATGGCTCCCGGTCTACCCTACAACCCTAGGACAGTGCGCGACCGAAGCAAAGATATGGTTAACGCGCCAATGGCGGCTAAACGCCCCCAATGCTAGGATTTTGCCCGGCAACCGTCCAAGGCAGGCTGTCCGCATGCGATTGCCCCTTCTCGCCGCTGTTCTTTGCATGCTGCCCTTCAGTCTGTCGGCACAGTCCGCCACAGACATCGAAAGCGCGCTGAAAGTCGGCCTGCCTTTGGGGCTCGGCGAGGTGCAATGGACCATGACGGCCATCCCCGGCAGCCGGGAATGGTCATCCAGCCGATGGCCGGGGGAGATCGGGGGCCTGTGGGGCAGGCCGGTTGTTCTGGACTCGTGGCGCTGGAAGGATTGCAGCCTGCATGGAGCGTTCTGGTTCAACGCGCCGAACGGCGGCGGCATCGGCAACGTGTTTGTGACGACGGCAGAAACCGCGTCGGCGGCCTGTATCGCGCAAATGCGAGCCGAACTGACGTCGCGGTTCGGCGATCCGCTGGACCAGAACATCCCGCCCGGTCCCGAAATGTCCGACGCCCTTTGCTGGCGGGTTAAACAGGAGGGGCAGGATGGCGGGGCCTGCGACGCGAGCATCTTCGGCAATCCGGCTTCAAACGCCGTGATGCGGTTTTCGACGCGCTCGGTGGAAGTGGCGATTTACCGGCCCGGCCTGCCCTTGCCGAACGCCGTGCCCTGAATCGTCCTAAAAAACAAAGCCCATCATCTTCTTGAAGCCGGCCAGCACGGGAATGGCGGCGTCGAAGACGCCGCGGCGGCCGATGCCGCCATTCTCCCTCACGAACAGCGTGCCCCGGCCCTGGGGACCGTCATTCATCACCGCCACCAGCCGTCCGCCTTCCGCCAGCTGGGACAGCAGCGTTTCGGGCGTCTGCTCGATGGCGCCTTCCACCACGATGACGTCGAAAGGCGCTTCGGCGCGCACGCCGTCGATCAGCGCACCCTGCGCCAGCACCACCGAGGTGGTGGCCAGGGCCTGGCTGGCGATGCGCATCAGCTCGGCATCCTGTTCCAGCGCCACCACCCGGCCGCCCAGCCGCGCCAGCAGGGCGGCGGAATAGCCGGTGCCGCAGCCGACATCGAGAATGCGGTCATCCGCCGTGATGGCGGCAAGCTGCAGCAGCTTGGCGAAACAGCGCGGCTCCATCAGGAAGCGGCCCGGCGCTATTTCCACCGGCACATCGGCATAGGCCAGGGCGCGCGCGGCGGCAGGGACGAAACCTTCCCGCGCCACCGCTTCGAATGCCGCCAGGATGCGCGGATCGGTGACGTCGTTGGGCCGGATCTGGCTGTCGATCATGGCAAGGCGGGCGGCGTCGAGCATGGGGGACCCCAGGAGGCGATGGCTGTCGGACATCCCGCCTTATAGGGCCCCGCCACCGGGACGGGCAACGCGGCCGCTTGACCGCCCGGCCCTGCTTGCGAAACCATGCCGCTTTCGCGCCGGAGGGCTGAATGATCGGATATGTCACGCTGGGGACAAATGACCTGGCCCGCGCGGCGGCGTTCTACGACGCCATCGCCAGGGAGCTGGGGACCGGCCGGATGATGGAGAATGAAAAGTTCATCGCCTGGGGCACCCCCGGCGGCGGGGCCGGTATCGGCCTCACCTATCCGAACAATGGCCAACCGGCCACGGTCGGCAACGGCGTGATGGTGGCGCTGAGGGCCAGCGACAAGGCCCAGGTGGACCGGCTGCATGCCCTCGCCCTGTCGCTGGGCGGCCGCTGCGAAGGGCCCCCGGGCGACCGCGGCGGCGGCTTCTATGCCGCCTATTTCCGCGATCCTGACGGCAACAAGCTCAATGCCTTCATCATGGCGCACTAGCTTGTGCCCGGCGGCTTTGTTATAGCCCCCGCCCCGCCTGACATTCGCGTCGGTTTGTTCGTCTTGGGCCTCGTGGCGGAGTGGTGACGCAGCGGATTGCAAATCCGTGCACCCCGGTTCGATTCCGGGCGAGGCCTCCAATCCCTTGTTCGGCGCCTTGCGCCTCGCCTGCGCTCGGCGCGTTCAACGCTCAAATCGGTCGCCGCACTACGCTGTCGCTGGCGGCGGACCGATTTGCCGGCCTCAGGCCGTCGCGTCTCACTCCGGGCGAGGCCTCCAATCCCTTTCGGCGCCTTGCCTCCCCTATTCCGGTAGGGTTGGGGCAACCCCCAGGAACTTTTCGATTATTCTTAAGCTGTTGTTAACCGTGGCCGGGGCATCCTCCCCCCGTCTTCCTTGAAGACACCCCACCATTACCCAACGCCTTGGGGCCGGGCTAAACACCCGGCCTCATTTTTCTTTATGGCGTCCCCACCAGACTTCGCCCCGGCGGCGCATGCGCCGGGCAAAGGCGAAGTCGATGGACAGCACGACCAGCCCGACGGGAATCATCCACAGCCCGAGGACCGGGAGGAACCAGAAACAGCCCCCCAGCAGGAACAGGCCGCCGATCAGCAGGCGCGCCAGGGGCGAAGCCGGCAGCGGAATCTCCCGCTTTCCCAGTCGAATCCTGTGCTTGCCCGCCATGCCGCCCCGAAAATCTTCAGCTTTCGTTAGTTTGATATGGTCATGGTAAAGCCAAGGCGCTAGATAGCGCCCCTCTAGAAGCGTTCCTCGGTAGCTCAGTGGTAGAGCAATCGGCTGTTAACCGGTTGGCCGCAAGTTCGAATCTTGCCCGGGGAGCCATTCTTTTCAAATACTTGGAACATCCCCATGCCACTGGAACGGTACCCTGCCGATGGCTGCAACGCAGCTATTGCGGCAGGGTGATTTGTCCGGAGACAGCAAAAGCCGCGCTCGCCAGCGGCGCTCCCGTCCCCGGCTGACCGCCGCCCACGCTGAGACGATAGGCACCGGGTGCGACGACGCGGTCGCCCGCCGGCGTCACGCTGGAAAGATCGCGGGGCGTCAGGTTGAAATGCAGCACCCGGCTTTCACCCGCATTCAGCGTCACGCGCTGGAAACCGCGCAGCGCGCGCACCGGCATGCCGGGCGCCCTGGGGAAGCTGAGATAAAGCTGCGCCACCTCGTCGCCTGCCCGCTTGCCGGTGTTCTTCACGGTGACATCGAGGCTGAAATTGCCGCCCGCCGCGATGCTCCTTGAGGCGGGTTTGAGGCCGCCATAGGCGAAGCGGGTATAGGACAGGCCATGGCCAAAGGCATACAGCGGCTTGCCCTTGAAATAGCGATAGGTGCGGTTCGCCATGCTGTAATCCTCGAAGGGCGGCAGATCCTCCACGCCCTTGTAGAAGGTCACGGCCAGGCGTCCGGCGGGATTGTTGTCGCCGCTCAGTGTCTGGCCGATGGCGGTGCCGCCTTCCTCGCCCGGATACCAGGCATCGAGAATGGCGTCGGCGTTCTTCGCCGCCCAGTTCACCGACAGCGCCGAGCCGTTCATCAGCACCACCGCCAACTTTTTTCCGGTGGCTTTCACCGCCTTGAGCAGGTCTTCCTCCTCCTTCGGCAGATCCAGGCTGGTGCGGTCGCCGCCCTTGAAGCCGGGCAGGTTGACGTTCATCTCCTCGCCTTCAAGCTGGGAGGTGATGCCCACCACGGCGATCACGACATCGGCCTGCCTGGCGGCCGCAACCGCGTCGGCCCTGGGATCGGCTGAGACGCTGCGCCAGACCAGCCGCACCGGCGTGCCGCGGCTGGGCGTCTGCTCGATCCGCAAGGCATAGGCATGACCGCGTTCGAGCGCCATCTCGATGGTCTTGGGACCACGCTGGGTGTCCTGATTGATGGTGTTGTCGACGATCAGCCTGCCGTCCAGCCACAGCCTGGTGTTGGGCGTGCCAAGGCCGATCTCCCAGGTGCCGCCCTGGTCCGGCGTCAGCGTGCCGCTGAAGCGGGACGAGCGGGCGCCGGCCGCCTCGGCGGTGTCCGCCAATGCATCAGGGCCGCGGAAGGCGAAATTCAGCTGGGCATAGGTCCTGCTCGCCAGCGGCGCACCCGAAAGGTCGGTGGAGGAAAAATATTCTCCCTTCACGCCCGGCTGGCCGTCCGGCGTCTTCAGCGCCGAAGTCGGCACTGCTTCCAGCTGGCGCAGGAAATTGGTGCCGGGAACGTAGCTGACCTGGGCGGCCGGAAAAGCGGCCTTGATCCCGTCCAGCGCCGTCACGGCGCGGCTGGGCTGGTTGTTGTAGTTGCCAAGAAGCACGGGCACCTGGTCGGCGAGCGGGCCGACCACCAGGATGCGCTTCACCGAAGGCTTCAGCGGCAGTACGCCGTTGTTCTTCAGCAGCACCATGCTTTCGCGGGCGGCCCTGAGCGCAAGCGCGCGGTGAGCCTCGGAGTCCATTTCGCTGTCCGGCAGACTGGCCCAGGGCTGGCCGGCGGGCGGGTCGAACATCCCGAGGCGAATGCGGGCGCTGAACAGGCGCTTCAGCGATTCATCCATCACGGCTTGCGACACCAGGCCTTGCGAGACCGCGTCGGCATAGGCCTTGGTCGCGGCTGCCGGCCCTTCGCCGAAATCGGCGCAGTCGGTATCGACGCCATGCTTCAGCGAAACCGCCGCCGCCGCCGCCAGGCTGCTGGTGAAATGATGGCCTTCATAGATGTCGCGGATGGCGCCGCAATCGGACGTGACATAGCCCTTGAAGTTCCAGGCGTTGCGCAAAAGGTCGGTCAGCAGGAAATCGCTGGCGCAGGCGGGCTGGCCGTTGACCCGGTTGTAGGCGCACATCGCCGATTCCGCCTTGCCATCGACGATGGCGGCGCGGAAGGCGGGCGTATAGGTGTCGATCTGGTCGTGCTTGCTGATCACCACATCCATGGCGTGGCGCGTCGGCTCGGGGCCCGAATGCACCGCGTAATGCTTGGGCGTGGCGATCACTTTCAGATAGCGCGGATCGTCGCCCTGCAGGCCGGTGACGAAGGCGACGCCATACTGCGCCGTCAGGAAGGGATCCTCGCCATAGGTCTCCTGGCCGCGGCCCCAGCGTGGGTCGCGAAAGATGTTGATGTTGGGCGACCAGAAATCCAGCCCGGCATACTGGTTCTGCCGCAGCTCCATATTGTACTCGACCCGCGCCTCGGTGGAGATCACCGTCCCCATGTCATGCACCAGGGCGGGATCGAAAGTGGCGGCCAGGCCCACCGGCTCCGGGAAGACCGTGGCGCGGCTGCGGATCACGGCGCCATGCAGCGCCTCGCTCCACCAGTTGTAGGCAGGCACGCCCAGACGCGGAATGGCGTTGGCGCGGTTGACGAACTGCGTGGCCTTTTCCGCCAGCGTCATCTGCGACACCAGGGCGACGGCGCGCTGGTCGGCCGGCAGGGCGGTGTTGAACCAGGCCGCGTTCGGCGGCGGCGTCAGCGGCACCGCCGGAAGCGTGCCGGGCTGGGCGGAGGCGAGGACAGGCGCGAAAAGCAACAGCGCCAGAAGCGGGGCCGTGTGGTGGCGGGGCATTTGTCTCTCCTCGATATCCGGCGCGGTGCGCTCTGGCGTTGCTGCGGTCTTTGCCGGGCGCCATTTTGTCGGACAATTGGGAATTTGCCAGCGCCAATCTGCGCCATGTCCGTGGGGCGTCGCGAGCAGGGATTTTCGTAATCGATTTCAATTCGTCCGGCGAAACCGCGGCGCCGGCTTCTCATTCAATTGTCGCTTCGCGCCAATCGCTGGGCGCGGCCCTTGCCGGGGAGCCATGCCTTCCTGGGCCTGAGGCCCCCCTTCTCCCGCCTTCCCCGACATGCTGGCCGTGATAGGCTTTCTGAAAACCACAGGGAGCTGCCGCCATGGAACGCAGAAAAGCCACCGAATTCCCGCAGGAACTGCTCGACACGCTGGACTCCTATGTCCATGGCGCCATCAGCCGGCGCGAATTCACCGACATCGCGCAGAAATTCACCGTCGCCGGCGTCACCGGCGCGGCGCTGGTCGAGCTGCTGCGGCCCAACTATGCCTGGGCGATCCAGGTGCCGGAAAACGATCCGGGCATCCATGCCGAGACCGTCACGGTGCCCAGCCCGCAGGGCAATGGCCATATCGACGCCTATCTGGTGCGCCCGGCGCGCGCGGCGGGCCGGCTGCCCGCCATCCTGGTGGTGCACGAAAATCGCGGCCTCAATCCCTATGTAAAGGACGTGGCGCGCCGCCTGGCGATGGCCGGCTACATGGCGCTGGCGCCCGATGGGCTCACTGCCGTCGGCGGCTATGGCGGCGATGACGACAAGGGCGCGGCCCAGTTCGGCCAGGTGGACCAGGCCAAGATGCGCGAGGATTTCGTCGCCGCGGCCTACTGGCTGAAGAACCGGCCCGACTGCACCGGCCGGATCGGCGCGGTCGGCTTCTGCTTCGGCGGCGGCATCGTCAACCAGCTAGCGGTGCGCATGGGCGCCGACCTGGCGGCGGGCGTGCCCTTCTATGGCGCCCAGCCCACCGCCGCCGACGTCGCCAAGATCAAGGCGCCGATCAACGCCCAGTATGGCGGCCTCGATGCCGGCATCACCGGCCGCTGGCCGGCCTTCGACCAGGCCCTGACCGCGGCGGGCGTGCCCCATGAAGGCCATGTCTATGCCAACGCCAATCACGGCTTCCACAACGACACCACGCCGCGTTACGACGAGGCGGCGGCGAAGGAGGCCTGGCAGCACACGCTGGACTGGTTCAACAAGTATGTGAAGGCGGCCTGAGCCGAGCGATCATCTGAAAGCAGAAAGCGCCCCGGAAATCGGGGCGCTTTTTTGTTTCAGCCCGTCCGGTAGTAGCGATCCGGCTCGTCCTCGCCGGCGCGGCCGCCGAAACCGGCGAACATATTGACCAAGGCCTCGCCTTCCAGCTGTTCGGGCAGATCCTTGGGGTGGATGAACTCGTCCCTGAACCAGGGGAATTTCTGCGGATCGAAGCTGGCGATCAGCCAGTCGATGGCGCGACGCACGCGGGTGATGCGCGCCGCGTCGGGATGGTAGGCCAGCCAGATGTCGGAGGGGAAATAGATGTCGGGCTTGATGTCCACCGGCAGCACCGCGGCCCCGATGGCGGAGGCATAGGTCGGCAGCAGGCCGATGCCCGCGCCCTTGGCGATCGACCAGTAATGGGCGCTGGAGACGTTGTTGCGGATGGCGACGAAGCCGGGCTGCGGCACGCCGGGAAAAAGCTGCTCATAGCCCGGCACGGTGTCCGCCACCTGTTGCGCCACCTGGATGCAGATGCGGTGGCGCAGCAGCTCCGGCAGGGTCTTGGGCGCGCCATAGCGTTCTATGTACGACTTGGCGGCATAGGGAATGGAATGCAGCCGCCCGATCTTGACCAGCTTGAGGTCGGGCGAGGTCGGGCGCGTCAGCTGCACCGAGACATCGGCTTCCAGCCGCAGCACGTCGGCCGAATGCATGGCGCAGCTCATGTCGATCAGCAATTTGGGAAAGCTGCGCTGGAACTCCACCGCGCGGGGCGCGATCCAGAAGGTGCCCAGTCCCTCGGTGACCGCCAGCCGCACTTCGCCGGAGATGGCCGGATCGGCGCGGTCGCGCGCCCGCACCAGGCCGAACGAGGCCGACTCCATGCGCTGGGCGGCGGTGAAGACTTCCTTGCCCTCCTCGGTGACGCGAATGCCGTCGACATGACGGGTGAGCAGCGTGACGCCGAGCTGGTGTTCCAGTTCCTGCACATGCCGGCGCAGGGCGTTGACCGATTGGCCGAGATGGTCGGCGGCGGCGCGGAAACTGCCCCGGCGCACGACTTGCAGGAACAGGCGTACCCCGTCCCAATCCTGAATGGTGCGCAAGGCGGGGACCGGGCCGGGCTCACCCCCGTGTTCGTTTTGCGGAACACCCCTGTCAACTAACGGCTGCATACGCTCGCCCTCATCTTGAATAAAACTATACCAGAATTCAGGCCGGCTGGGGAACAAGGCACAAGATAATGACGATCCAAACCCTGGGTATAGGAAAAAAAGCGTATCCGGACCTGGCCTATGCGCCAGCCCAGGAACGGTCCCTGGACAAGCTAAGTATCAGCGATCTCTCGAGAAAACTCGTTGTTTTTACCCCCTCGGGCCAGGGCATCGAAAGCCTGCTGGCCGATGCGGGGGCGAAAATCGGCCAGCTGGCTGATGTCGCCACGGTCCAGAAGGTTGTATCCTTCAACCCGGACAGCCTGTGGGCGATATCCCGCAAGAGCCGTTACGATTGGCGAACACAAAGGGGGGAAGGCTTCATCGCCTTCCTGATGCTGAACCCCGAAGGCCACAAGGCCCTGGTGGAGGGCCGGCTGGACTGTTTCAACCCCGACATGGCCCTGCTGACCGGCCAGAACGAAAAGCCGGACGCGATCTATATCTGGGCGATCTACGCCCCCGGCGTGCTGGCGGCCGGCGTGCCGCTGGTGCTGGAGAAGGTCTCCACGCCGCTTTATGCCGGGGCCAATCTCTACGCCAAGGCGGTGACCGACGCCGGCCACGAGTTCCTCGAAACGGTCGGCTTCCGGCTGGGCGCGCACCTGGGCGAGGCCTTCAACCCGCGCCTGCATGTCTTCGCCCGCGGCGAGGCCCTGGCCGCCAACCGCCCGGCCTATGACGGCTGGCGCCCCGGCGAGAACCGCACCGCCGTCAGCGTCGCCCGCAGCCTGGAGGATTTCAACAAGGCGATGACGGTGCGCAGCGCCGTCTATATCAGCGAGCAGGAATGTCCGTATGAGGAAGAGTTCGACGGCAACGACTTTTCGGCCACGCACCTGATCGGCTATGTCGGCGACGAGCCGGCGGCGACGCTGCGGCTGCGCTTCTTCGCCGATTTCGCCAAGCTGGAGCGGGTGGCGGTGCGCCACGAGTTCCGCCATACGCGCGTCAGCTTCGAACTGATCAAGGCGGCGAGCGAACTGTCGCGGGTCAAGGGCTATCGCCGCCTTTACGGCCATGCCCGCAAGCGCCTGACCGGCTTCTGGACCCGCTTCGGCTTTCGCACCTTCGAAGGCGGCAGCGAACTGGTGTTCTCCGATCACGATTATGTCGAGATGGTGCTGGAAATGGACCGGCATCCCGACGCCATCGCCCTGGGCACCAATCCCTACCGCATCATCCGCCCCGAAGGCCGCTGGCACCTGCCCAGCGTGCTGGAGAAGAGCGCCAGCCGTCCCCTCACCCGCCCCAGCCGCCAGATGAAGGTGCCGGCCTGATGTCCGTCATCAATTTCCGCTCCTACGCCAATCCCCGCTCGGTGCCGACCCTGGTGCTGCTGGACCTGCAGCAGGAATATGTCTCCCCGCCCCGCGCCCTGGCGCTGGAAGGGGCGCCGGGGGCGCTGGAACATTGCCGCGCCGCGCTTGACCATGCCCGCGATTGCGGTTTTCCCGTTGCCTTCCTGCGCTGGATCGACAATGCGCCCTTCTTCAATCCCAATTCGCGCTTCACCCGCTGGATCGAGGGATTCGAGCCCCATGGCTGCGACATGATCTTCGAGCGCAACCGTCCTTCCTGCTACGCCGCCCGCGAATTCGCCGAATTCATGGGCAAGAGCGGCCAGCCCTTCGTCATTGCCGGCTTCGCGGGCGAAACCGCCTGCCTTGCCACCGCGATCGAGGCCTTCCATCGCGGCCATTCCTTCACCTTCCTCGCCGACGCCTCGGCCAGCCATCCGCTGGACAACAGCGACGCCGAGAGCGCCCACCGCGCCGTCACCGACATCATCCGCCTTTACGGCGAAGTGCTCGATACCAGGAGCTGGATCCATGCCACAGAGCTTGCGCCGGTCAGGGCCTCCAATGACTAGCCAGAAGATGCCGCTGGAAGCCGATGCCAGGCCCCTGCGCTACATCGTCGAAGCCCTGCGCCAGATCGTCGAGACGGTGCGCGATTTCGGCCTGGACGACGCCGCCCAGATGCTGGAACGGGCGCGGCTGGACATCGAAGAGACGCTGCCGAAGCAAAGAAGCGATCACGAAATACGCTAGTCCGGCGCGCGCGGCCTTCGCACCAGCGACACCATCACGAAGCTGATGATCATCAGCAGGTACCAGCTGCCCAGCTTGGCCGGCGGCACCATTTCCCAGCCATCCCGCTGGCTGGGATAGATCCAGGCCTGGGAGAAGGTGCCGAGATTCTCGGCGAACCAGATGAACAGCGCCACCAGAAAAAAGCCCAGCAGCAGCGGCATGCGGCGCACGGCCTGGTCGGGGCGGTAATGGACCCAGCACCGCAGGTAAAGCAGCGCCGTAGCGGCGAAAAGACCCAGCCGGATGTCCGGCCACCAGTGATGGGCGAAGAAGTTCACATAGATCGCCAGCGCCAGCAGCACCGTCGCCCAGAGCGGCGGATAGTGGCTGAAGCGGAAATCGAAGATGCGCCAGACCCGGGCGAGATAGGAGCCGACCGCGCCATACATGAAACCGGAAAACAGCGGCACCATGCCGATGCGAAGGATGCCCGGTTCGGGATAGATCCAGGAGCCGGCCTGGGTCTTGAACAGTTCCATCACCGTGCCGGTGACATGGAAGGCGAAGATCACTTTCGCCTCGTTCCAGCTTTCCAGCTTCAGGCCCAGCATAGCCGCCTGCACCGCGACCGCGGCCAGCACCAGGAAATCGTAGCGCGCCAGAACCGCGCCGCGCGGATAGAAAAGATGGCTGGCGAACAGCAGCGCCACCATGATGCCGCCGAACAGGCAGGCCCAGGCCTGCTTGATGCCGAACATCAGGAATTCGAAAAGAAAGCGTCCGGCGGCGCTTTGCCCGGCGCGGGCCTCAAGCCGCGCCAGCCAGTGCCGTCCCCAGGCTTCCAGCGGCAGGCGCCTGGCGGCCCTTGTCTTTTGTTCCTGCGCCGGAATCATGGGCTTGAGACTAGCCGCAACCTGCCGGCGCGCCACTGGACGCAGCCGCCAACCCGGCGGATACTTGCGAAAAATCCGGGGAGGTTCTCATGCGCATCCGGCACGCCCTTCTGGCGGTCACCGCCTTTGCATCCATTCTTGCCGTGCAATCCGCCTGGGCCCAGCGCGCCGCGCCAATGACGGCCTGGGCGCCGCAGCCGGAAAAGCTGGCGCCCTTCAAGGCCCCCAACAAGCTCTATCAGCCGCTCAGCGCCGTGCTGGCCAAACACAAGGGCCAGAAAAGCTGGAGCCAGACCATGATCCAGGACCGCGACTATATCGGCGAATACATCCAGATGGCGCCGGGCGAGAAGACCAAGACCCAGTTCTGGGCCGATGACCGCATCTTCTGGGTGGTGCAGTCCGGATCCATCCGTTTCACCATCGAAGGCCAGGAGCCGTTCGTCGCCACCAAGGGCTTCATCGTCCAGGTGCCGTATCGCATTCCCTACAGCCTGGAGACGGTGGGCGACGAGCCCTCGCTGCGCTTCGAAGTGCGGGCGGCGCACGAAATCCCGTCCTTCCCCACCACCGAGACGCCACCCAAGATCAAGGGCTGGAAGTTCGTGCAATCCACCTATACCGGCAAAGGCAAGTACGACGCGGACAACAAGCCCTATCTCGATTTCCAGAAGACCATCGTGCAGGAAGGCGGGCGCGGCGGCGGCTTCGTCAAGGACGACCATACCTGGGCCAACGTCATTCGCGGCGCCGCGGCGCCCTTGCCCCCCGACACCAGCCTGGGCCACTACCACGAGAATTTCGAGGAGTTCTGGATCGTGCTGGAAGGCGAGGAGGATTTCCTGATCCAGGGCGAGAAGCTGGTGCGCGCTTTCCCCGGCGACATTGTTTCCGCGCCGGAAGAACGCTGGCACCGCGCCACCCATAACGGCCCCATCGGCACCATGAGCACGCGCCTGGCGATCACGCCGCGCCCGCCCAGCCTGCACTACATGCAGCCCGGCGCGACCGGGGGAGAGTAGTGTTCCATTTATGTAGAAATGGCTGAAATCGGAATTGTCGTCGGGATAGTAGGCGGCCTGATTAGCTGGGCCTTAGGTTTCTATTGGCTGCGGGGAGCGCGCCGTCTCGCACCTCGCAATCCATTTTTCTCTACAAAGAAGGTGGTTGCCGCAGGCGCCGCATTTCTGGCCTCCCTAGGTCTAGCCTTAGTTTGCAGGCTTTTCCTGGGTCATCCGCTCTAATGGCCGAGATTCGGACAGCCACCTGCTTCGCCACACCGGGATCGGCCGCCTATCGCCGCATCAGCCTGGCGCTGTTCCTGGCGGGCTTCGCCACTTTCTCGCTGCTCTATTGCGTCCAACCGCTGCTGCCGCTGCTGGCGGCGGGGTTTCATGTCAGCCCGGGCGTCTCTTCGCTGGCGCTGTCCTTCAGCACCGCGGCGTTGGCGCTGTCGGTCTTCATGGCCGGGCCCTATTCGGAATGGGTGGGACGGCGCGGCCTGATGGCGGTGTCCATCGCCGCCGCTTCGTTGTGTGATATCGGCGCCTCCTTCGCGCCGGACTGGCGGCTGCTTCTGCTGCTGCGCGCCATGGAAGGCTATGCCCTGGGCGGCGTGCCCGGTCCTGCCATGACCTATCTGGCGGAAGAGATCGAGCCGCGCGGCCTCGGCCTGGCGATGGGGCTGTATGTCAGCGGCACGGCGCTGGGCGGCATGTCGGGGCGCGTCCTCAGCGGCGCCATCGCGGATTATTTCGGCTGGCGCGCGGCGGTGATGAGCATCGGCCTGATCGGGTTGGTGCTGGCGCTGGGATTCATCCTGCTGCTGCCGCCCTCTCGCAACTTCACGCCCAAGCCGGGCTTTCGTCCGCGCTATCATTTCGCCGCCTGGTTCGCGCATCTGAAGCATCCCGGCCTGCCGCCGCTGTTCCTGATCGGCGGGCTGGCGATGGCGATCTTTGTCACCAGCTACAATTATGCCGGCTTCCTGCTGGCGGGACCGCCCTTTTCCCTCAGCCCGGCGCAGGCCAGCCTGATCTTCACCGTCTATCTAGGCGGCACTTTCACCTCTTCCTTCGCGGGACACCTGTCAGACAAAATGGGGCGCTGGCATGTGCTGCTGGCCAGCCTTCTGCTCACCGCCGCCGGGCTGGCGCTGTCGCTGGCGCCGCCGCTCTGGCTGGTGGTGTGCGGCCTGGCGCTGGCCACCGGTGGCTTTTTCGCCACCCATGCGGTGGCCAGCGGCTGGGTCGGACGGCTGGCGGCGACCGACAAGGCCCACGCCACTTCGCTCTACCTGCTGGTCTATTACCTGGGCTCGAGCATCGCCGGCTCGCTGGGCGGCTGGTTCTGGAGCAGCGAAGGCTGGCCCGGAGTCATGGCCTTCTGCGGCGCCATGCTGCTGGCGGCAGTGCTGGTGTCGCTGAGGCTGAAAAAGCCCTAGCCGCGGCCGCAGTACGGCGAAACGCCCGGCTCCGGCAGCCACACATCCTTGGGCAGCTTGCCGGTCTGCCAGAAGACATCGATCGGCATGCCGCCGCGCGGATACCAGTAGCCGCCGATGCGCAGCCAGCGCGGCTTGATTGCGGCGGCGATGCGTTTGGCTATGGCGATGGTGGTGTCTTCATGGAAGCCGCCGACATTGCGGAAGCTGGTGAGATAAAGCTTCAGCGACTTGGACTCGACCAGCTTGCGGTCCGGCACATAGTCGATGACCAGATGGGCGAAGTCGGGCTGGCCGGTGATGGGACACAGGGTGGTGAATTCCGGTGCAGTGAAGCGCACGACATAATCGGCGTCGGGATGCGGGTTCGGCACCGTCTCCAGCACTGCCTTGTCCGGCGATGCGGGTTGCTTCACGGCGCGGCCAAGCTGGGTGAGTTTCTTCGCCATCCTATTCTTCATACACGCAGGTCTGGCCATAGGACGGCCGGCGCAGCTTCACCCGAGCGGTTTCCGGCAGCGCCGCTTTCGCGCGCGTGAAAATGAACCTCGCCAGATTTTCCAGGGTCGGCTTGCCCAGGCCCTCGACTTCATTGAGCAGCCGGTGATCCAGCGCCTCGCGGATCGCGGCCAGGGCGGCGCTGACCTCGCCCAGGTCACGCAGGAATCCGGTGGCGGGATCGGGCTCGCCGCGCAGGGTCACTTCGGCATAGAAGGAGTGGCCGTGCATACGGCGATATTCCGGCGCGCCCTCCAGGACATGCGCGGCATCGAAGGTAAACTCTTGCGAAATCTCGATCATGCGGCGGGATATGAGAGTTTCACCAGTTCCCGTCAAGGATTTAACCGATTTCGGCTTGAACCGGGCCGCGAAGCACCCGACATTTCCGCCATGAAAAGCCCGCTTCGCGCCCTTTGGGGCCAGATCGCCGAACCGCTCCTGACCCTGGGGCTGGTGTTCATCTCCACCACCGCCATCGCCCAGCCCTTCTATGTGCCTTCCGGTTCGATGCAGCCGACCATCGCGATTGGCGATGCCATGATCGGCAACAAGTTCGCCTATGGCTGGAGCCGCTGGTCGGTGCCGTTCGGGCTGGGCCCCTCCTCCGACAGGCGCCTGCTGGGCCGCCTGCCGGCGCGCGGCGATGTGGTGATCTTCCGCAAGCCGGGCGATCTTGGCACCACCCTGGTCAAGCGGGTGATCGGCCTGCCGGGCGACCGCATCCAGATGCGCGAAGGCGTTCTCTACATCAACGAGGTGCCGGTGAAGCTGCAGGCGGCGGGCATCGGCGCCGCCGAAAGCGAAAGCGGCGACATGGAACAGGCGCGGCGCTACACCGAGACCCTGCCGGGCGGCGTCAGCCATCCCATCCTGAAGCTGCGCGAGTATGGTGCGCTGGACGACACGCCGGTCTTCGACGTCCCGGCGGGGCATCTTTTCATGATGGGCGACAATCGCGACAATTCCAGCGACAGCCGGGTGCCGCAATCCGAAGGCGGCGTCGGCTTCGTGCCGGTGGAGAACCTGATGGCCAAGGCCGAGATCACCATCGGCTCCTACGACTTCCTCAACGCCCATGGCCCTGCCTCATGGCCTGGCCTGGTACGGTTCGAACGCTTCTTCAAAAGCATCTGAGCCATCCGGGAGAAAGGCCCGCCTCCCCTTTGGCGCGAGGCGCGCTGAAGGGGAGGTGCCCGTAGCTGGCGAGCGAAGCGGTTAAGCCAGCAAAGGGCGGAGGGGTTCAAAAATCAAAGCGCGCCGTCGCCGGTCTCGCCGGTGCGCACGCGCAGAGCCTGCTCCAGGTCGCGGACGAAGATCTTGCCGTCGCCGATCTTGCCGGTGCGGCAGGCGGTGCCCAGCGCCTGGATGCAGTCGTCGAGACGCCCATCCGCCACCGCCACTTCCAGCTTCAGCTTGGGAATGAAGGAAATCTGGTACTCGGCGCCGCGATAGATCTCGGTGTGGCCCTTCTGGCGGCCATAGCCGCGCACTTCGCTGTCGGTCATGCCCTCGATGCCGATGCCGGTCAGGGCCTGGCGGGCGGCGTCGAGCCGGTGTGGCTGGATGATGGCGACGATGAGTTTCATGAAGGACTCCTTTTATGGTCGCACGCGCTGACGCGAACCGCTTCGCACTTCGCGGGCGCGATGCTCCCTACCGCGCCGTGTGATGATAGCCGCTTTCGCCATGGGCGGCGAAATCCAGGCCGATGGTTTCGTCCTCGCGATTGACGCGCAATCCGACGGTAACGGCAGCGATCCTGGTGATGATGACCGTCGCAACGACCGACCACAAGGCCGTGACGCCCACTGCGATCGCCTGGGTGGCGAACTGGCCGCCAACGCCATGCGGCAGCGCCACGCCGCCGCCCAGCAGGGTGAGGAACGGCAAGGTCAGGCTGCCCAGCGCCCCGCCGACGCCATGCACCCCCAGCACATCGAGCGCGTCGTCCACCTGCATGACTTTCTTCACCAGCAGCACGGCCATGAAACAGATAACGCCCGACAGCGCCCCCAGGAGCAAAGCGGCTTGCGGCCCGACATAGCCCGAGGCCGGGGTGATGGCGGCCAGGCCCGCGATGGTGCCGGTGACGGCGCCGACCAGCGAGGGCTTGCCGAATTTCACCCACTCGATCGCCATCCACACCAGCGTGGCGGTCGCGGCGGACAGGTGCGTCGCCAGCAGCGCCATGCCCGCATCGCCGCCGGCCGACAGGGCGCTGCCGGCATTGAAGCCGAACCAGCCGACCCAGAGCAGCGAGGCACCGACCATCACCATCCAGGGCGCATGCGGCGGGCGAATGCCGTGCGGGAACTCCTGGCGCCCGCCCAGCATCACCGCGATCACCAGCGCCGAGACGCCGGCGGTGACATGCACGTCAATGCCGCCGGCATAGTCCATCACGCCGCGCGCCGCCAGCCAGCCGCCGCCCCATACCCAATGCGCCACGGGTACATAGACCAGCAGCAGCCAGAGGCCGGAGATCAGCAGCACGGCGCCGAATTTGATGCGCTCGGCATAGGCGCCGATGATCAGTCCGGGCGTGATGATGGCAAAGGTCATCTGGAACATCAGATAGACGCTTTCGGGAATTTTCGTTCCCGCCCGCGCCCCGCCGCGCGTCAGGTTCGCCAGCAGCAGATTGGCGGTATCGCCCACCCACGCGCCGGCGCCCGAAAAGGCCAGGCTGTAGCCGCAGACAAACCACAGCACCGAGCAAAGACAGGCGACCGCGAAGCAATGCGCCAGCACCGAAAGGATGTTCTTGGCCTGGACCAGCCCGCCATAGAACAACGCCAGGGCCGGCAGGGTCATCAGCAGGACGAGTGCGGTGGCGGTGATGGTCCAGGCGGTATCGCCGCTGTCGATCACGATTGTCTCCCCAGTTGCTTTCATTGCGTGCAGGTTGCCCGGAAAGCCAGCGTCGGCACCTGCCTATTTATTGGGCGATTTCGCCCTGCCCGCTTCCCGCTGGCAAGCTATCGTTTGCGTTATCCCCCGCGACAAACAGCCAATTCCCGGCTTATTGCATCGGCGTAATCGCCCATGCTAACGGGCGCGCGCCACCGCGAGGCGACTCGCGGGGCGACTTTAAATTGTTGAAAAATCAACAACTTAACATGCAATCGGCGGCCTGCTGGAAGATGCTCTCTTTCGCACCGCGAAAGGGTGAATGTGGGACAGCAATTGGCACAGGAAACCGGGCTGGCTGGCCGCTACGCCGCCGCCCTGTTCGATCTGGCCGGCGAACAGAAGGCCGTTGACGCCGTCAGCGCCGATCTCGCCGCTTTCCGCAAGGCCATGGAAGCCAATTCCGACCTTTCCCGGCTGGTGAAATCGCCGGTTTTCTCCCGCGATGCCCAGGCCAGGGCGCTGAAGGCGGTGCTGGAAAAGCAGGGCGCGGGCAAGCTGACTGTGCAATTCCTGCTGCTGCTGGCGGCCAAGCGACGCCTCTTCGCCCTCAGCGGCATCATCCGGGCCTATGAAAGCCTGGTCGCCAGGGCGCGCGGCGAGACCGAGGCCGAAGTCACTTCCGCCCGTCCGCTGGCGGACGCCGAACTCGGCGAACTGAAGGCCGCGCTCAAGGCGCGGCTGGGGCGCGAACCGCGCCTGGCCGCCAAGGTCGATCCCGCCCTGCTGGGCGGGCTGGTGGTCAAGGTCGGCTCGCGCATGATCGATTCTTCTCTCCGCACCAAGCTGAACGGCATGGCCGCAGCCATGAAAGGGAACTAGACGATGGACATCCAACCCGCCGAAATCTCCGCCATCCTGAAGCGCGAGATCGCCAATTTCGGCGCCGAGGCGCAGGTTTCCGAAGTCGGCGAGGTGCTGAGCGTCGGCGACGGCATCGCCCGCGTCTATGGCCTCGACAATGTCCAGGCCGGCGAGATGGTCGAGTTCCCCGGCGGCATCAAGGGCATGGCGCTGAACCTGGAAAGCGACAATGTCGGCTGCGTGATTTTCGGTTCCGACGCCACCATCAAGGAAGGCGACACCGTCAAGCGCACCGGCGCCATCGTCGAAGTGCCGGTGGGCAAGAGCCTGCTCGGCCGCGTCGTCGATCCCTTGGGCAATCCCATCGACGGCAAGGGCGAGCTCAAGAATGTCGCCGAGCGCCGCCGCGTCGACGTCAAGGCCCCCGGCATCATTCCCCGCAAGTCGGTGCACGAGCCGGTGCAGACCGGCCTCAAGGCCATCGACACCCTGATCCCGATCGGCCGCGGCCAGCGCGAGCTGATCATCGGCGACCGCCAGACCGGCAAGACCGCCGTCGCCATCGACGCCATCATCAACCAGAAGGCCGTCAACGCCGGCACGGATGAAAAGGCCAAGCTCTATTGCATCTATGTCGCCATCGGGCAGAAGCGCTCGACCGTGGCGCAGATCGTCAAGACGCTGGCCGATGCCGGGGCGCTGGAATACACCATCGTCGTCGCCGCCACCGCGTCCGAGCCCGCGCCGCTGCAGTTCCTGGCGCCCTTCTCCGGCTGCGCCATGGGCGAATGGTTCCGCGACAATGGCATGCACGCCCTGATCATCTATGACGATCTTTCCAAGCAGGCCGTCGCCTATCGCCAGATGTCGCTGCTGCTGCGCCGCCCGCCGGGCCGCGAAGCCTATCCCGGCGACGTCTTCTATCTGCACAGCCGCCTGCTCGAGCGCGCCGCCAAGCTGAACGAGGACAATGGCGCCGGTTCGCTCACCGCCCTGCCGGTGATCGAGACCCAGGCCAACGACGTTTCGGCCTATATCCCGACCAACGTGATCTCGATCACCGACGGCCAGATCTTCCTGGAGACCGACCTGTTCTACCAGGGCATCCGCCCGGCGGTGAATGTCGGCATCTCGGTCAGCCGCGTCGGCTCCTCGGCCCAGATCAAGGCGATGAAGACCGTCGCCGGCCCGATCAAGGGCGAACTGGCCCAGTATCGCGAGATGGCGGCCTTCGCCAAGTTCGGCTCCGACCTCGACGCCGCCACCCAGAAGATGCTGGCGCGCGGCGAGCGCCTGACCGAGCTGCTCAAGCAGCCGCAGTACAAGCCCTTCGCGGTCGAGGAGCAGGTGGCGGTGATCTATGCCGGCACCCGCGGCTATCTCGATCCCTTCCCCACGGCGCGCGTCCAGGCGTTCCAGGAAGCCCTGCTTTCCAAGCTGAAGGCTTCGTACCCGCAGTTCCTTACCGGCATCGCCAAGGAAAAGGCGCTGACGCCCGATCTCGAAGCCACGCTGAAGAAGGCACTGGAAGAAGTCTCCAAGTCGTTCTCGTAGCCGCCAGGAAAGACTTTAAAGGAAAGTTTGGCACGCCATGGCGTCCGTCAAGGAAATGCGAACCCGGATCGGAAGCGTGAAGTCCACGCAGAAGATCACCAAGGCGCTGCAGATGGTGGCGGCGGCGAAGCTGCGCCGGGCCCAGGCGGCGGCGGAGGCCGCCCGCCCCTATGCGCGCGGGATGCAGAGCGTCATCGCCAATCTGGCGGCGGGCGTTTCCGGCCCCTCGGCACCACTGCTGCTGGCCGGCACCGGCTCGGACAGGCGCCAGCTGGTGATCGTGGCGACCTCCGACCGCGGCCTTGCCGGCGGCTTCAACAGCTCGATCATTCGTGCCGCGCGCGAGAAGATCGCTTCCCTGATCGCCGAGGGCAAGGAGGTCAGCATCATCACCATCGGCCGCAAGGCCCGCGACGGCCTGCGCCGCCTCTATGGCAACCGCATTGTCGAAAGCCATGAAGTCGGTCTGAAGGCGCCAGGCCTGGCGCTGGTCAAGCCCATCGCCCAGAAGGTGCTGGATGCCTACATGGCCGGCCAGTATGACGTGGTGACGCTGGTTCACTCCGCCTTCAAGTCGGTGGTGACGCAAGTTCCGCGTCTGGTGCAGCTGATCCCGGCCCAGGTCGAAGCCGGCAGCGGGCCGTCCGGCCAATCGGCCGTACCCTTCTACGACTATGAGCCGGACGAGGACACCATCCTCGCCGCGCTGCTGCCGCAGAATATCCGCGTCCAGATCCTCACCGCGATGCTGGAGAACCAGGCCGGCTTCTTCGCCTCGCAGATGACCGCGATGGACAACGCCACCCGCAACGCGGGCGACCTGATCAAGGCCCTCACCATTCAGATGAATCGTACCCGCCAGGCGCAGATCACCAAGGAGCTGATTGAAATCATCTCCGGCGCCGCCGCAGTTTAGGAGAACAAGTCATGAGCAACGCAAAAGGCCGCCTCAGCCAGATCATCGGCGCCGTCGTCGACGTGGAGTTCCCGGAAGGCGATCTACCCGCCATCCTGAACGCGCTGGAGACCAAGAACACCGATCCGCGCACCGGCAAGGAAATCCGCCTGGTGTTCGAGGTGGCGCAGCATCTGGGCGAGAATGCCGTGCGCGCCATCGCCATGGACTCCACCGAAGGCCTGACCCGCGGCCAGGAAGTGCGCGACACCGGCGGCCCGATCCGCGTGCCGGTCGGCCCGGCCTGCCTGGGCCGCATCATGAACGTGATCGGCGAGCCGATCGACGAAGCCGGCCCGATCGATCAGACCCATCTCGCCTCGATCCACCGCGAAGCCCCGACCTTCGCCGAGCAGGCGGGCACCGCCGAGGTGCTGGTCACCGGCATCAAGGTCATCGACCTGCTCTGCCCCTACACCAAGGGCGGCAAGATCGGCCTGTTCGGCGGCGCCGGCGTCGGCAAGACCGTCACCATGCAGGAACTGATCAACAACATC
>CAZNGO010000008.1:0-56925 GCA_964572805.1 uncultured Rhizobium sp.
GGCGCGGCGGGCTGGGCGCGCTGGGCGCCGCGCTGCAGGCCGCGGCGCTGCGCGCCGGCGCCGAATTGCGGCTGGAGGCCGAGGCCGGCGAGATATTGCTGGCGCGCGGCCGCGCCTGTGGCGTGGCTCTGGGCGAGGGCACGCGGATGGAAGCCGGCGCGGTGATCTCCACCCTGGATTTCAAGCGCACTTTCCTGGCCCAGTTCCGCTGGAGCGACCTGCCGCCCGGCCTGCTGCGCGAAGCCGGCGCCTGGCGCATGGCGACGGGGCGGGCACGCCTGCTGCTGGCGCTGGAAGCGCCGCCCACCTTCACCCGGCCGTTTTTCGTGCCCGGCGGCGAAGCGGCGCGCAGCCAGTTCCGCCACCAGGTGCCGCCCCTTCTGCCACCCATGCTGGTGGATCCGGTCTCGGCGCACGATCCTTCGCTGGCGCCGGGCGGCGGCGCGGTGGTGACGCTCACGCTCTCTTGCATCCCGCCAAAGACCTTTGACGGCGACTGGACGCAGGAAAAGCGCGAGGCCCTGCTGGAACGGGCGCTGGCGCGGCTTCAGCCGCTGGGTCTGCCGCGCCTGGTCGCCGCGGCCACCATCCTGCCGCCGGACATGGAAGAGGCGCTGGGCCTGACCGGCGGCGATCTCGATGGCGGCGAACTGGCGCCGGACCAGATGCTGGCCTTCCGGCCCGGTGCGCGCACGCCTGTGCCCGGCCTTTATCTCGCCGGTCCGTCCAGCGCCGCAGGACCGCTGGGGCTGGGCGTCGCCGGCATCACCGCGGCCCTGGCGCTGATGGCCGACCGCTCGGCACGAGGCCTGCCATGAGCCGCTATGACGCCATCGTCATCGGTGCGAGCGTCGGCGGGCTGGCGGCGGCGGCGCTGCTGGCGCAGCAGGGCGCGCGGGTGCTGCTGCTGGAAAAGCGGCTGGCGCCGCCGGAGCCGGCCGGACCGCTTTTCGCGCTCGATCCGGTGCTGGTGGAAAGCCTCGGGCTGGCGCAGCACGGCCTTGCCTTCCGCCGCCGGGCGCTTGGCCTGCTGCTGTGGGACGCCGAAGAGAAAGACCTGCTGCTGCCTGCCGAGCCGCGCGCCACTGCGCGGGCGCTGGCGCGCCATTCCGGCGCCGACGCCGAGCTCTGGAGCGTCTTCCATTCCGACCTGGCGGCGCAAGGGCGGGCGCTGCGGCGCTGGTGGTTCCAGCCTCATTCCGGCAGCAGCGCCGAAGCCGTGCTGGCGGGGCGGGCGGCAAGGGCCCGCTTCGCCCATGACAGCCTGATGGGTGCCGATGCCGTCATCGCCCGCAGCTTCGAGTCGCCGCGCCTGGTGGCGGCGCTGCTGCATGACGCCCTGGGAGGCGGCCTGGCGCCATCCGAGCCGGGCGGGGCGCTGGCGCTGGTCTGGCGCGCGGCACAGCAGATGGCGGGCGTGCAAGCCGCGCTGGCGCTGCCGGAACGCGGCAGCCTCATCGCCGCGCTGAAATCCGCGTGCGGCGCCGAGCGGCGCTTTGGCGCCCAGGTAGCGCAGATCGCGGTGACGCGCGGCGGCGCCGGCGTGCGGCTGGAGGATGGCGAACGGATCGAGGCCGGCGCCGTGCTGTCCAGCCTGCCGCGGGCGAAGACGGAAAGACTGGCGGGGCTGAACCGGCCGGCGGCGGCGCGCGCGGTGGGCGAGGCGCGGATTCTTCTCACCCTGGCCGAAGGCTATGCCCTGCCGCCGGCGCTTCCGGAAGCACGCGCCCTGCTGGCGATGACGCCGCAGGATTATGCCGACGCGCATGAAGCGGCGCGCGCCGGACGGCTGGCGCCGCTGCTGCCGCTGTCGCTGGTGGCGGACGGCCCGCGCCGCCTGGTGCTGAGCCTGCCGCTGGCGCCGGTGGCGCCGGAAGGCGGCTGGCCGGCGTTCCAGGCGTCTATTGCCGCCGCCGCAATCAAGAGCCTGCGGCGCCATCTGCCCGGCCTGGGCGCGGCGCTGACCGGCGTGACGGTGACGCCGCCCAGGGCGTATGCCCGCACCGGCCTGGCGCATCTGCTGGCGCCGGCGCTGGCCCGCGCCGCGACCGGCGTCGAGCGGCTCTATCTCTGCGGCGAGGAGGCGGAGCCGGTGCCCTGTGTTTCCGGCCGCGCCGGAAGATTCGCGGCGTATTTCGCCGCCCGGGCGCTGGAATAAGGCGTCACACCCAAAACCATCCTCTCCCACAAGGGGAGAGGACGAGATTTGGCCATGTCATTTTCTATTTCTTCGCTTCCGGCGCCACCCCGGCGCGCATCTCGGTCCAGGCCTCGACGATCTTTTCCTTGTTCTTCAGCCGCTGCTGGAAAATGCCGCTCCTGAGGAATGATTCCAGGTCGCGGGATATGTGCAGGGTCTGGAACACCCTGTCCGGCACCTGGGCCAGCGCCTCCATGTTGGCCGGTTCGTCGCCCTTGGTCTCGATGGCATAGCGCGACGCCGTATCGCCGATGGACGAGTCGATCAGCGCCAGCGCCCTGGCCTCGTCCGGCGTGTCCTTGTGCATGGTAAGGCCGCAGACATAGGTGAAGATGCCGCCCGGCGGCTCCAGATAGGCGACCGGTTTGCCTTCCCTGTTCAGGCTCGCGAAGGTGTTGCGCCAGCTCATCGCCGCCACCAGTTCGCCCGAGGCCAGGCCCTGGGCCAGCGCGGTGTCGTCGGAGGAGACGAAGCGCAGTTGCGGCATCAGCTGCTTCAGCTTCGCCTGCACCTTCGCCCAATCGGCATCGGACATGGTGTAGGCGTCCACGCCCGCCATCCGGGCGATGAAGGGGATGGTGTCGTCAACGCCGTCCAGCACCGCGACGCGGCCCTTGTATCTGGGGTCGAACAGGATGTCCCAGCTCTGCGACCTGGCATATTCCGGCGCCAGGTCGGTGCGGATGGTGAGGGAAGTGTTGCCCCAGTAGTGCGGCACGAACCAGACCTTGCCGCCGCCCGCATCGATGCCGGGCAGGTGGCGCAGCGTCGGCGACAGCTTGTTCCAGTTCTTCAGCCTGGAGGTATCGATCGGCCGGAGCAGGCCGGCATCGCGCCAGCGCGGAAACTCGTAATAGCAGGCGCCCATCACATCGGGCCTGAAGCCGCCCTTCATCTTGGCGAAGGCTTCGTCCTCGTCGGCGAAGTTCACCGTGTTGGGCTTTTCCCCATACGCCTTGACATAGTCGGCCAGGACGGGCGGCTGGTTATAGTCTTCCCACTGGAACAGGGTCGGGGCCTTCTTGCCCTGGCCGCAGGCGGCCAGCGCCAGCATTCCCAGCAGCAGAAAGGATTTGCGCATCGAACGTCCCCGCCAAGCCCGCCGGCGAAGGCTAGCGGCTGGCCGGCGCCGCCAGCAAGCGTTCACATCACCACAGGGAGAAGGCGCCGGTGCGCGGCGGGCCGCCAAAGCCGATATTGAGGCTGACGCCGGCGCTGGTTTCACTGCCGAGCTCGCCCTGCTGCAGCGAGATGCCGGTATGGCGCCCCCCGATTTCGACCTCGAAGCCCGGTGCCGCGGTGACGCGGATGCTGGCGCCGTAAAGCGCGTCGCCCTTCTTGGCAAAGCGGTCATAGGAATAGCCGCCAAAGGCGTCGAGCCAGAGCTGGTCCCACAGCATGGCCGAGAAGGAGCCGCTGGCGGTGTGGGTTTCCAGATTGCGGATCGAGAGCGGCACATAGGGCGTGGGCGCGGTGCCGGTCAGGGTGTCGTAGTGCAGGCGGTATTCGCCCCGTCCGTCATAGGCGAGGCCGGCAAAGAAGCCGGGCAGCAATTCATTGTCCCAGCGCAGGTTGCCGCTCCAGCCGGCGGTCTGCACCATGTCGTGATGGCCTTGCAGGCTGTAATTGTCGAGACGGCCGGTGAAGCTGCCCCACAATCCATAGCCCAGCCGTTGCCCGACGCTGAGCGAAGCCTCGTCGCGCACCGCCTTGTCGAGCAGGGTTTCCGGCGTGTCGAGATCGGCGGCGTGGTAGACCAGGCTGGCGGAAACAAAACCGTCGGGCGTGCCCGACCAGCTGGTGAACCTGCCGCCCACAGTGCCGGCGCCCGCCAGACCTTCCAGCCGGACTTCGCTGTCGCCGCCCATGGCGATGCCCAGCCCGGCCGAACCGCTGATCCGGCTGATATTGCTGGTGGCGGCGAAGGTGCCGGTGGCCGTGCGGACGTTGCTGCCCTTGGCGGTGGTGTCGGAGACGCTCCCCAGCAGCGCCACCCCGCCCAGCGCCAGCCGGAGGGAGCCGAAGCTGTTGCCGACGCGGTCGCCATTGTGGAACTGGTGATATTCGCCGCCGATGCCGGCGCGGGAGTCGGTGCGCGCGGCGGCGCGGCCATAGGCCAGCGACCAGAGCAGGTCCTCGCGGTTGATCGCCTGTTCCAGGCTGTAATAGTTGCGCGCCGCCGCGAAGGCATCCAGGGGCGCCTGGCTTTGCGGCGGGGGCGGCGGATAGATTTGCTGCTGCTGCCCGTTGGCCTGTAGCGGGGGGTAGGGCTGTTGCTGCTGCGGCGGCGGATAAGGTCCGCCCTGCTGCGGATATTGTTGCTGCGCGTAGGGCTGCTGTTGCGGCTGCGCCGGATAGGGGCCGGCCTGCTGCTGTTGCGCATAGGCTTGCGGCGGCGGCGCGGGTGCGCCGGCGGCCCCCACGCCGGGCGCGGCCTGGAACGGCTGCGGCTGCGGCGCGGCGCCCGCGCGCGGCTCCAGCCTGAGCGAGAAGCCGTCGACCTCCGGCCTGGTCAGGAAGGTCACCGGGCGGGCGGCGCGGATGACGCCATTGTCGTAGCTGGCATAGGCCATGGCGATCCAGCCGGGCAGCGCGCCATTGAGGCGGTCCAAGACGGCAGGGTCCACCGGCTGGACGAAATCCAGCGCCAGGGCGTTCTGGCTGTCGTCGGCGCGCACGCTCTTGAGCGGGACGCCATGGAAGCGCAACTCCAGCGCCGGGCCGTTGCTGACGACTTCGACTCCGGGGGCGGGACCATTCTGGCCGCTGGCGGCGGACGCGAAGGCGAGAATGGCGCCGGCCAGCGCCACTCCCACGATACTCCCCCGACCCGTCATGCGCGACGCCCACCTTGTCAGGACAAGCCTGCCGGAAGCGGCGGCAATGCCCTGATTCGTTTGGGGGATTATGCGGCGCGGCAGGTCCGGGCGGAATCCCCGGCGCCATAAATCCGTGTCAGGCAGTCAACATCTTGCTGACCACCTCGAACAGGTTGGGCGAGATGCCGGCGAGCCCCCTGGTCTTTTCCAGCTCGGCCCGCATCAGGCCCTGGCGGGCCGAATCATAGCGCCGCCAGCTTTCAAAGCTGCCTGCCAGCCGCGCCGCCACCTGGGGATTGATGGGATCCAGGGTGCGCGTGACTTCGCCCACCAGGGCATAGCCGCTGCCGTCCGCCGCATGGAAGCGCAGGTGATTGACGCTGAAGGCCCCGACCAGGGCGCGCACCCGGTTGGGATTGCGGATGTCGAAGGCGGGATGGTTCATCAGCGCGCGCACCTTCTGCGCCGCGCCGGGCAGCAGGGAGCCAGCCTGCAGGCCAAGCCATTTGTCCATCACCAGCGGATCGGCCTTGAAGCGAGCCTCGAAATCGGCAAAGGCGGCGTCGCGGCGCGGGCTTTCCATCCGGGTCAGCGCCGCCAGCCCGACGATCATGTCGGTCATGCTGGTGGCGGCGCGGTAATGGGCGTCGGCCAGCGCGGCGGCGTCCTCGTCATCGGCGGCGGTGAGATAGCGCAGCGCGGCGTTGCGCAGGGCGCGGCGGCCGGCGGACCGGGCGTCGGGGCTGTAGGGACCGCTGCCGTCCGCCGTCGTGCGGTAGAGTTCGGCGAAACGCGGGCCATGGGCGGCGGCGATCGCCCGCACCAGCGCCATGCGGGCGGCATGGATGGCCTCCGGGTCCACCGGCGCGCGCCGCGCGGCCAGCTCGCTTTCCGTCGGCGGCATCAGCATCTGGGCGGCGAAGGCGGGATCTTCCATCGCCTTGTCCAGCACATCGCCGATGGCGGCAATGTAGGACTGGCTGTCGCCGGCGGCGCCCGGCACGGCGACGTCCAGCATGATTTCCGCCGCCAGGATCTGCCCGGCTTCCCAGCGGTTGAACGGATCGCTGTCGCGGCCCATCAGCACGGCGCGCTCCTGCCGCGTATGCGGGGTGCGGAAGACCGCGGGGGCGGAGAAGCCGCGCCCCAGCGACAGCAGCGGCGCCTCCGCCACGCCGGTGAAGACAAAGCGCTGCTGCGCCTCGGTCAGTTCCAGCACGCGGGTTTCCGGCCCCGGCGCATTCTCGCCGTCCAGCGTCAGGGTCAGGCCCGCGCCCGACGCTCCCACCAGGCCCATGCGCACGGGAATGTGCAGCGGCAGCTTGTCCGGCTGGCCCGGTGTGGCGGCGAGGGTCTGGGTCAGCTCCAGCGTATAGGTGCGGGCGGCGGCGTCATGCGCGCCGCGCGCCTCCACCACCGGCGTGCCGGCCTGGGTGTACCAGCGGCGGAACTGGGAAAGGTCGCGGCCGCAGGCATCCTCGAAGCAGCGCACCCAGTTCTCGATGGTGGTGGCTTCGCCGTCATGGCGTTCGAAGTAAAGGTCGGTGGCCTTGCGGTAATTCTCCGGCCCCAGCAGCGTTTTCAGCATGCCGATGACTTCGGAGCCTTTCTCATAGACCGTCGCGGTGTAGAAATTGTTGATCTCGATATAGCTGGCGGGCTGCACCGGATGCGCCAGCGGCCCGGCATCCTCGGGGAACTGGCGCGCCCGCAGCGCGCGCACATCCTGGATGCGCTGCACGCCATGGCTGCGCATGTCGCCGGAGAAACTCTGGTCGCGGAAGACGGTAAGGCCTTCCTTCAGCGAAAGCTGGAACCAGTCGCGGCAGGTTACGCGGTCGCCGGTCCAGTTGTGGAAATATTCATGCGCCACCACGCTCTCGATGCGGGCGTAATCGTCGTCGGTGGCGGTCTGCGGGCTGGCCAGCAGCACCTTGTCGTTGAAGATGTTGAGGCCCTTGTTCTCCATCGCCCCCATGTTGAAGGCGCTGACCGCCACGATCATGAAGATGTCGAGGTCATATTCGCGGCCATAGGCCTCCTCGTCCCATTGCATCGCCCGCTTGAGCGCCCCCATGGCATATTCGGCGCGCGTCTCGTTGCCATGCTCGACGAAGATTTCCAGCGCGATGCTGCGCCCGGTCATGGTGGTGAAGCGGTCGGCAATGCGCCCCAGATCGCCCGCCACCAGGGCGAAGAGATAGGAGGGCTTGGGGACGGGATCGTGCCAGAGCGCGAAATGACGGCCATCGCCGGCCGGGCCGGCTTCGATGCGGTTGCCGTTGGAAAGCAGTATCGGATAGCGGCTTGCGTCCGCCTCGATCCGCACCGTGAAGACGGAAAGATTGTCGGGCCGGTCGAGGAAATAGGTGATGCGGCGAAAGCCCTCCGGCTCGCACTGGGTGCAGAACATGCCGTTGGAGACAAAGAGTCCCTCCAGCGCGGTGTTGGCGGCGGGGGCGATCTCGCTGGCGATCTGAAGGGTGAAGCGGTCGGGGACGGACGCGATGGTCAGGCCCTTCTCGTCCAGTATGTAGTCGGAAGGCGTGAGCGCGCGCCCGTCCAGCGTCACCGAGAGCAGTTTCTGCTCCTCGCCATCCAGCCGCAGCGGCGCGTCTTTATTCTGGGTCGCGCGGCCGGACGGAAAACCGGAATTCCACTTTTCCTGGCCGTCGCTCCCGTCGCCCTTGCGGACGATCACCAGCTTCGAGGTGACGCGCGTGGCCTGCGGCTCCAGCGCGAAATCCAGCTGCACCGTCTCGATGCGGAAATCGGGGGCGCGATAATCGGCAAGACGGATGGCGCGGGGTTCTTCGGTGCGCATGACGGCCTTTCGTGGAAATCGGGCCCGAGACTAGCCGGGCCGGCCGGTGCCGATAAAGGGGAATGACCGCTTTGCGCCAGAAGCGGTCATTCGGCCCCAGGGGTTCTACTCGTACCGCAGGGCGTGAATGGGGTTAGCGTTGGCGACACGCAGCGCGTGGTTGAGAACCGTGACCCAGGCAATGGCGAGGGCTGCAAGGCCAACGGCGGCGAAATATAGCGGACTCAGCGCAATGCGATAGGCGAAGCCTTGCAGCCAATGATCGAGGTAATACCAGGCCAGAGGCCAGGCGATCAGGTTGGCCAGCAGAACCGGCGTAGAGAACTGGGTTAGCAGTAGCCAGACAACCTGAAAGGCGCGGGCCCCGAAGACCTTCCGGATGCCAATCTCCCTGGTCCGCCGTCCGACGATCAAAGCGGCCAGTCCGAACAGCCCCATGCAAGCGATCAAGATTGCGATTGCCACAAAGAGATCAAACATTGCCCCCTGCCGTTGGTCAGCCTGATAGAGCGTGTCGAAGCTATCGTCGAGAAAGTGCCGCTGAATAGCGGTGATCGGCGAGATGGCGCGCCAACTCTTGTCGATGAAAGCCAGCGTCTCGGGAATGGTCCCGGGGCGCAGGCGTAGCAGGAGGCTGGCGGGCTGTGTCGGCTGATAGTCGTAAATCGTGGGGCTCACCAATTCCCGTGCGCCCTGATAGTTGGCATCGGCGAGAACACCCACGATGTGGACGTGGTTCTGAAACAGGATGATGGTCTTGCCCACTGCATCTTGCGGTCTGAAACCAAAGCGTGCCGCAGCAGAGACATTTATGAGGATATTGTGGCCCTCATTCTGTGGCGTTGAATTGAAATGACCGCCAGAGAAGACGTTTCTAGTATCCAACTGGTCATCTGACCGGTCTTCGGACAGAAGGCGGCCAGCGACAAGGTGCATCCCCAGCACTTTTGGATATTGGGGGTTGATCCTGATCTCGCCAATCGAGAGATTCTCAGACCTGCCAGGAACTCTCACTGGCACGGATGACTGGCCACCATCGAAAGGCATAAAGTTGGCCATGCTGATATCAAGGATGCCGGGATAAGCACGTAACGTTTGCACAAAGCTTCCCTTGCCGTCGGCGGTGACGTGACCACCACCTCCGACGACAAGAATATTATCACGATTGAATCCGAGCCCCATGTTGCGCACGTAATTCACCTGACTGAACACTACCAGTGCGACGATTCCCAGGCCTATCGAGACAGAGAATTGAACGACCACCAGGAGGGTGCGCAGTCGGCCAGAGCCAGCTTGTCCGCTGCTATTGGCGCGAAACACACCGGCAGGCCGAAAGCCTGAGAGCACGAGCGATGGATAGATGCCGCCTACAAGGCCCACAATAACGGCAATGGTCAAAACGAGCAGCAGCAGCGGCCAATCGGCAAGATAGTGGAGGGTGACCGGGTGTTGCAGGAAGTTGCCGAAGGCGGGGAGCAGGACTTCGGTCAGCGCCAGGGCGAGCAGAAGCGCGATCAAGGCCGTTAACACGGCCTCACCCAGGAATTGCAGGATGATTTGTTTCCGACGCCCGCCAAGTGTCTTGCGCAACGCGATCTCACGGGCTCGCAGCATTGAGCGGGCGGTGGCGAGGTTCGTGAAGTTGAAGCAGGCGACCAGCAGGATAAGCAGGCCAATAGCGCCAACGCCGTAAACCGTCGTCCAGCTTCCCGCCGGTGTGAGGTTATATAACCACTGACTTGAACTAAGATGGACCTGCCGGAATGGCGTGAGGCTGAGTTTATAGGCCTGGCTTCCGGTGACGGAGATGCCGGACTGATGAAGCCGACCGGTAACTGCCTTGTCGAATAACACCCCGGCTTTTGCGACCACGCGCGCCGGATCAACTCCTGGCGCGAGCGTTACATATCCGTACCCACTGCTGGAGAGCCAATCCTGCTTGTTCTCCTGCGAAAACCGGTCTGCGATCGACGTGGACGGTATGAAAACGTCTCCCACTAGCTGAGAGTCATGAGGGATGTCGCTGATAACCCCGGTCACCCTTAGGCTGACAATCTGCACCTTGCAGGCGGTATCGCCATCTGGGCAACCGCCCCGGCCGGTCGTGATAATTTTCCCGACCGGATTGGAATGGGCGAAATATTTATTGGCATAGGATTGCGAAACAACCACCGACTCGGGCTGACGGAATACATTCTCAGGATTACCCGACAGGAGCTTGAGCTTGATGACCTTGAGAAAATTCGGATCGACCACATTCACCCGCTCGGCGAATTGATGCTCTCCAATTGTCAAAGTCATGCTTTCCCGCTGGAGAAGGGTCATGCCGGTGACATCGGGGATTTCATTCTCCAGTGCTGATGGCAAAGGATAGGGAATGACCGCGTACGGCATGGGGGCCTGCCCAGGCAGCAATGTCGTCAATTCCACCCGATAAAGGTTTTGCGTGTCAGGCAGCCAGCTATCGTAGGAAAGCTCATCGCGCACAAACAGGACAATCAGAATCGCGCAGGTCAGTCCCAGGGCCAGACCGGCGATGTTGATGAAGCTATACAGCTTGTGCCGCGCGAGATTGCGCAGCGCCGTGGTCAGATAGTTGCTGAACAAGGCTGCCCTCCATTGAATTGGCGACTTAGCCTGGCCGGTACTATACATTGCATAGTACCGGCGTCAAATCGCTCCGAATGTCCGCTTTGGGTCAGAACCGGCCGTTCGGAGCTGTTGCGCTATCCACCGCCGGCAGATTTTATTTTCCTGAATAGGTTCCGCGCGATGACCGCGATTTGGCGGCGCTGCCAATCAGACCCGTTTTGGGCGGCGCTATCATGTGCGGATGTTGAAACGGCAAGGAAATCTCGAACCGAAGCCGACCCCGGGGGGGAGGGGGGTGGGCCAAATTGCGTGGTTCGAATGCGGCCCGACGCGGTTGTCGGCCAGGCGGGCTATTGCCCCTTGACCTGCGCCAGAAGGTCCTGCGCCTGGTGCGCCAGGCTGGCCAGCGCGTCGGGCATCTCCTCGCCCGACTTGCGCACCCATTCCACCAGCCCGCCGGCGAAGGCGGCCAGTTGCGGCGCATTGGCGATCAGGCGGGCCTGCTCCTCGACCTTGTTGGGGTCGAGATCGTATTCGGCGCCGGGCACGCGCCAGCCGCCCCATTCTTCCTTGCCGGTGATGATCACCGGATAGGTGCCGGGAATGGGATGGCGGGAACAATCCTCCGCCGCCTGCCATTTGTTGCGGGCGCGGACGACGCGCCAGGTCTGGCCGCTTGCCGCCGCCTTGTCGCTCATCGGTTCCTCGCTCACCAGCTCCTCGGCGGTGAATTCGCGGCCCAGCCCGACGTCGTAATGCACGCGGATCGGCTCATCCAGGCCCTTGGCCCAGTGCGGCACGACATGCTCGACCAGGGCCCAGGTGCCCACCGGCTTGACGTAAACCCGCTGGTTCTTGTGGAACTGCGCCTTGGCCATGATCCGATCCCTGGAAAGAAGCCGGATTGTCGGCGATACGCTGTTAAGTCCCGGTTAAGGTGGTTGTGCGGGTTTGAGGGAACCCGGCATAGTCGCGCCCGGAATGCTCAGTCCCTGCCGCAAAATCTGCGTTACCGATTCCTTGCGCGGCCTCTGCGCCGGCTGCGGCCGCACGCCGGCGGAGATCGAGAACTGGCTGGAGATGAGCGAGGACGAGCGGCGGGCGGTGATGGAAAAACTGCCCGCCAGGCTCAAGTCTTCGCAAGCCAGCTGAGTTCCTGCGCCAGCCTGACGTTCTCGCCGATGACGATGATCGCCAATGGCGGGCTCTTCTGCGCCGCTTCCACCAGTCCCGCCAGCGTGGTGACGAAGACCTGCTGGTCGGGCCTTGTGGCATTGGCGATGATGGCGGCGGGTTCGTCCGCGCGCCGTCCGCCCGCCATCAGCAGCCGCGCGATCTCGCCGGCGAATTTGCGCCCCATGTAGAACACCAGGGTTTCCGAGCCATGCGCCATCGCGTTCCAGTCCAGCTTCGGCAACTGCCCGTCGCTGCCATGGCCGGTGATGAAGGTGACGGCATGGTTGGTGTCGCGGTGGGTGACCGGAATGCCGGCATAGGCCGCGCCGCCGATCCCTGCGGTGATGCCCGGCACGATGCGGAAGGGCACGCCCGCCCGCGCCAGCGCCTGGGCCTCCTCGCCGCCGCGGCCGAAGACGAAGGGATCGCCGCCCTTCAGCCGCAGCACCCGCTTGCCCGCCTTGGCCAGCGTCACCAGCGTCTCGCTGATCTCGTCCTGCCTGCAGCTTCTCACCCCGGCGCGCTTGCCGGCGAAGATGCGCTCCGCCCCGGGCGGCGCCAGCGCCAGCAGCCGCGCGTCGATCAGCGCGTCGTGCAGGATGACGTCGGCCTCGGCGAGCGCCTTCAGCCCCAGCGCCGTGATCAGTCCGGGATCGCCCGGCCCGCCGCCCACCAGCCAGACCCAGCCTGGCAGCAGCGAAGGTAGCGCGTCGAAGAAGGCGGCGGGCAATCGGTTGCCGGTCATGGCTTCAGTCTAGCATGGCTTGTCTTGGCGCGGGTGCGGCGTAAGCTTCCGCAAAAGAGCGGGGAAGGCGATGGACCGGCGTGAAGCGATAGGTCTGGGTCTGCTCGGCGCGGCGGCGCTGGCAACCGGCGCACAGGCACAGAGCATGGGCGCCGATGGCGTCCTGCCCGGCGATTCCAGCGAGTTCGTGCCGCTGTGGCCGGGCACGCCCCCGGGCGGCGAAGGCATCAGCCTGACGCTCAAATTCACCGACGCGGTGCAGCCCGACGGCTACCATGTCCGCTCGGTCAGCCAGATCCAGCGGCCGGGTTTCTTCGTCTATCGCCCGGCGCGGCCCAGCGGGCTGTCGCTGCTGGTGATCCCCGGCGGCGGCTATTCCAGCGAAGGCATGGACCGGGGCGGCCGCGAAGTGGCGGAGCGTTTCGCCGCCGCTGGCATCACCTGTTTCGTGCTGCGCTACCGCCTGCCGGGCGAGGGCTGGAAGAACCGCGCCGACGTGCCGCTGCAGGATGCGCAGCGCGCCATGCGCCTGATCCGCGCCAATGCGGCGCGTTACGGCATCGATGCGGCGAAGCTCGGGACAATCGGCTTTTCCGCCGGCGGGCATCTGGCGGCGTCGCTGGCGACGCGTCATGCGGCGAATGTCTATGCCGCGGTGGATGCCGCCGACACGCAGAGCGCGAAACCAGTGGTGGCGGGGCTGATGTATCCGGTGGTGACCATGGGCGAGGGCGCCCATCCCGGTTCGCGCGACATGATGCTGGGGCCGTCGCCTGCCCGCGAGGCAGTGGACGCCTATTCGGTGGAGCGCCATGTTCCCGCCGGCACCGTACCGTCCTTCATCTGCCTGGCCGCCGACGATGACGTGGTGCCGCCTTTCCCCAACGGCATCGCCCTGTTCGGCACGCTGCGCGACATGAGGATTCCCGCCGACCTGCATGTCTTCGAGGCCGGCGGGCATGGTTTTTCGATTCACTGGAGCCAGGGCAAGCCCTGCGGCGCCTGGCCGGAGCTGTTCCTGGCCTTCGCCGGAGCGCATGGCTTTACGGCATAGGAGAGCAGGCATGGATCGCCGCGCATTTATCGCCACGGCCCTGGCCGTCGCCCTGCCGGGGCGCGCCTTCGCCATCGACACGCCGATCGAGGGCGACGGACGGGTGCCCAGCGATCCCGCCGAGACGATTGTGCTGTGGCCCGGCACGCCGCCCGGCGGCGAAGGTGTCAGCCTGCCGCCCTGGCGCGCCCATGTGCGCACACCGCCGGCCTTGCCGCTCGCCGACCGCGCCATTGACCGGGTGGGACGGCCGCAACTCGACGTCTTTCGTCCCGACCGGCCAAACGGAGCGGCGATGATCATCGCGCCGGGCGGCGCCTATACCAACGAGGTCTTCGACCTGGAAGGCATGGACATCGCCCGCCATTGCAACGCCATGGGCATGACCTGCTTCATGCTGCGCTATCGCCTGCCGGCCGAAGGCTGGGCGCGGCGCAGCGATGTGCCGCTGCAGGATGCCCAGCGCGCCATGCGGCTGGTGCGCGCCAACGCGGTGCAATACGCCGTCGATCCGGCGCGCATCGGCTTCATGGGCTTCTCGGCGGGCGGGCATCTGGCCTGCTCCATCGCCACCCGCTTCGACGCGCCGGTCTATGGCGCCGTGGATGCCGCCGATGCCGTCAGCGCGCGGCCGGATTTCTCGGCCCCGATGTATCCGGTGGTGACCATGGGCGAGGGCACTCATCTCGGCTCGCGCGATCATCTGCTGGGCGAGGGCGCCACGGCGCAGCAGATCGACGCCTATTCCTGCGAGCGGCATGTTCACGCCAACACGCCGCCGACCTGGCTGTGCCTGGCCGCCGACGACACGGTGGTGCAGCCGCTGCCCAACGCCGTCGCCTATTTTTCGGCGCTGCGCCGGGCCGGCATCGCGGCGGAAATCCATGTCTTCGAGAGCGGCGGGCACGGCTTCGGCATCGCCAACACCGTCGGCAAGCCGACGGCCGCCTGGCCGGAACTGTTCCGGACCTTCGCCCGGGCGCATGGCATCATCGCATAGGAGAATTGCAATGCAGAAGATCGCCGTCGCTTCCCTGATGCTGTGCGCGGCTGCGGGCGGGGCATGGGCGCAAAGCGACCGCGCCACCATCCTCACCAGTGAACAGGTGCAGGCGGTGCTGAAATCGGGCAACGCCACCGACAAGACGCTCAGGGTGCTGGAGATGGGCGGCTATCAGATGTCGGTCGCCGTGGTCCATCGCGGCAGGACTGCCGCCGGCGCCGCCTCGACCGGCAACGCCACCGCCGCCCAGCCGCGCCAGACCGCGCGTTGCGGCCTTACCGCGCCGCCGGCCGGCGCCGCCGCGGGCCAGGCGGGCATGATCGCCCACAGTGACACGGCCGAGACCTATATCGTCATTTCCGGTGGCGGGACGCTGGTGACTGGCGGACAGATCGTCAATGGCAATCCCTCTGCGCCCGACAGCGACGTGACGCGCATTCTCAACGGGCCATCCTGCAGCGGTCAGGTCTATGGCGCGACCGAGAGCAGGGTGCTGAAAGTGGGCGACATCGCCGTGATCCCGGCCGGCGTGCCGCATGGCTGGACCGCCATCGGCGACGAAGTCACCTACCTGAGCGTGCGGCCCGATCCCAGGCGCGTACTGCAGCCGGGCTATGTCAATCCGGCGCTGAAATGATCAGGCCGCTTCGCGCTCGCGCCTGAGCATCGCCAGTGCCTCGCGCAGCACCTCGATGCCGGCGCCTTCGCGTGGCGCATTCTCGCTGAGATGGCGGCGGAACTGGCGCGCCCCCGGCCGGCCGTTGAACAGGCCCAGCATCGGCTTGACCAGCGCGTTCAGCCGCGCGCCATTCGCCAGCGCCTTTTCGACATGCGCGGCATATTCGGCCACCGCCGCATCGAGATTGCGCGCCTCGCCGCCGAAGAAACGGGCATCGACCTCGGCCAGCATCGCCGGATTCTGATAGGCGGCGCGGCCCAGCATCACGCCGTCGACATGGGCCAGGTGCGCTTCGGCTTCCTCCAGGTTGTTGATGCCCCCATTGATGATAATGGCGAGGCCAGGATTTTCGGAGCTGACGCGATAGACCAGGTCATAGTCCAGCGGCGGCACGTCGCGGTTTTCCTTCGGCGACAATCCCTCCAGCCATGCCTTGCGGGCGTGGACGATGAATCGCGTCACGCCCACATCGGCACAGGACGCGATCAACCCACGCAGTGCCACTTCCGGCTCCTGCTGGTCCACGCCGATGCGGCATTTCACCGTGACGGGGATCGCCACTGCCCGCGCCATGGCGGCGACACACGCCGACACCAGCGCAGGCTCCCTCATAAGGCAGGCGCCAAAGCGGCCCGACTGCACCCGGTCCGACGGACAGCCGACGTTGAGGTTGATCTCATCGTAGCCGAAACCTTCGGCGATGCGTGCCGCTTCCGCCAGCCTGGCCGGATCGCTACCGCCAAGCTGCAGCCCCAGCGGATGCTCGGCACCGTCGAAACCCAGCAGCCGGGCGCGGTCGCCATGCAGCACTGCTTCGGCCGTCACCATCTCGGTATAAAGCAGCGCGTGCCGCGTCAGCGCCCGGTGCAGCACCCGGCAGGGGCTGTCGGTCCAGTCCATCATCGGGGCGACGCAGAAGCGGTGCGCGTTCATGGATGGATGGTGAAATAGGCGTGGCTCTCGCCATTCTGTGACGAGAAGGAAAGGCTGCTGCCCTGCGCCGCTCCGCCCATGGCGGCGGGAGTCGTCGTCACCACGGTGAGGTCGAAGACCAGCGCCTGGCCTGCCGGGATGTCGCCCCTGGCCTTGCCTCCGAAGGCCAGCGATGGCGGCAGCGCCAGTTCCCAGTGATCGCCCTCGCGCATCTGCTGCAGGGCTTCACCCAGGCCGGGTAAAGTGGCGCCAAGATCAACTGGCGCCGGCAGGCCGGCCGAAGTGCCGTCCACCACCCGCCCGTCCGCCAGCCTGGCAGTATAATAGATCTGCACCGTGTCACGCGGGCTGACATGGCGGCCAATGCCGCTCCTGATCACCCGCACCTGCAGGCCGCTGGGCTGCACCTTCACCCCGGCGGCATGAGCGTGGCTTTGCAGGAAGGCCTGCACCACCTCGGGCGTGGGCGCATCCGCTGCGCGCGCGATGAAAGGCAGAAGGCAAAGCAGGATGGCAGTGGGAAGGGCGCGCATGGCCGCCTTCTAACGGAAAAGCGTGGCGAAGGCCATTTGCCAGGAAAACCAGGCGAAAATGAGCCCCAGTTCAATAGCCCAGCTTCAGCATCACATTTTTCTGGCCGTTCACCGTGCCCTTGTCGAGCCATTCGCGCGAAGCGGCGAAAAGCAGCAAATGGTTCTTTTCCCACATGGCGTTATGCGAGGAGCAGGCGAGATCGACAAACACCTTGTCGCCGCCGATATCGGCATAAAGGTTCCGCACATTCTGCGGATTCACCTGGCCGTCATGCTCGCCCGAGACCATCAGGGTGGGAATGGTGGTGGCCTTGGCCATGGCCGGCGTCCAGCCTGAGCCGGGGCTCGGCGCCGTCACCGGCGCGCGGCGGGCCGGCGGATCCCAGCTCGAGCCGACGGGGTCGGAGGCCAGCATCTCGCGCCAGACGGAATCGAAAGCAGCCTGCTCATACTGGCCGGAGCAGGGCGCCTGCCGGTTCCACAGCGCCACCAGATCCTCATGGGTCTGCACATTGAAGGCCGAGCCGCGCGGTGGCGTCGCGGGTGCGCCGCCGGCAGGCGCCGCAGCGCGTCCGGCGCCGCGCCCGGTGCCATTGTTGTAGGCCGGCGCCAGCAGCACCAGCCTGCTGACCTTGTCGGGATGCTGCGCTGCCCAGCCGGCTGAGCGGGGCCCGCCCTGCGACCAGCCGACCAGATTGAGCTTCTGCACATGGCGGAGATTGAGAACATAATCCACCGCCGCGCCGACATCATTCCAGTCCGACGCCAGGGTGGTGACACCGCTGGTCATGGTCGGCTTGCAGTCGGCGGCGACCTTGTAGAGCGTGCGCTGCGCCTCGTTGAGGTTGCACTTCTCGCTCATCGCCGCCGGCCTGGCCGAGCGGCCATAGCCTTCCATGTCCACGGCGAAGACGTCATAGCCGGCATCGGCGAGATAGGCCATCCAGCTGTAATCGGCATATGGCACGTCGAAGCTGACTTCGGCCGGCGTACCGGCACCATGCACGAACAGCACGATCCTGTTCGAATCGGGCGTGCCCCGCACCCGCTCGCGCAGATAGAGCCGCACCATCTGCCCGGCCTGCGATGGCGCGGTGGAAACGACGTTGGTGTAGTGATCGTGGCTTTCGATCGGCGCCTTGGTCTGCGCTGCCACCGGCAGTGAAAGCAGGCCAAGGCAGGCCGCCATTTTTCCGAAGTTCCGCATGATGATCCCCCCTAATTTTGGGAAAGTATCACGCCGCTATCTGTGGTGTTGCAAGCGGGTATTCACGATCCGGAAGAACACCGGCACGAAAAAGATCGCCAGGATGGTGGCGGAAATCATGCCGCCGACCACGCCGGTGCCGATGTCGTTCTGGCTGCCCGCGCCGGCGCCGCTGGCCAGCGCCAGCGGCGTGACGCCGGCAATGAAGGCGATCGAGGTCATCAGGATGGGGCGCAGGCGCAAGCGCGCCGCTTCCATCGCCGCATCCCAGGCCGAAGCGCCGCGCCGCTCGGCGTCCACCGCGAACTCCACGATCAGGATGGCGTTCTTGGCCGAAAGTCCGATGGTGGTGAGCAGGCCGACCTGGAAATAGATGTCGTTGAACAGGCCGCGCAACGAAGCGGCGGCAAGCGCGCCGATCACGCCCAGCGGAATCACCAGCATCACTGACAGCGGGATCGCCCAGCTTTCATACAGCGCGGCCAGGCAGAGATAGATCACCAGGATGGAAAGGGCATAGAGCGAGGGGGCCTGCGAGCCGGAAAGCTGTTCCTGGTAGGAAAGTCCGGTCAGCTCATAGGTGGTGCCGGCGGGAAGCTGCTTGATCAGCTTGCCCATTTCCTCGGTCGCGGTGCCGGAGGAAATGCCGGGCACGCCCTGGCCGACGATTTCGATCGAGGGCAGGCCGTTGTAGCGGGTCAGCGCCGCCGGGCCGACTGTCCAGCGCGCCTTGGCGAAGGACGCGAAGGGCGTCATGTCGCCGCTATTGGAGCGCACATACCAGCGGTTCAGGTCGTCCGGCGTCATGCGGTATTGCGCGTCGCCCTGCATATAGACGCGCTTGACGCGGCCGCGGTCGACGAAATCGTTGATATAAGCCGAGCCCCAGGCGGCGCTGAGGGTGGAGTTGATCGCCGACAACGGCACGCCCAGTGCGCCGGCCTTGGCCTGGTCCACATCCACATGCAGCTGCGGCGTGTCGTCCAGGCTGTTGGGACGCACGCCCGCCAGGATGGGATCGCGCGCTGCCAGGCCGAGAAGCTGGTTGCGGGCGCCGATCAGGCCGTCATGGCCCAGGGTGCCGCGATCCTGCAATTCGATGTCGAAGCCGGTGGCGTTGCCCAGCGCCTGCACCGAAGGCGGCACCACGGCATAGACCTGGGCTTCGCGCATCGGGAAGAAGGTGGCCATGGCGCGATTGGCGATGGCGCCGGCGCGGTTCTTCGGGCCCTTGCGCAGGCTCCAGTCGCGCAGATGGGTGAAGGCCATGCCGGTATTCTGGCCCGAGCCGGCCTGGGAATAGCCGGCAACCGAGAAGACGAAATCGACATTCGCCTTCTCTTTCTCGAGATAGTATTTCGCCACATTCTGCGCCACATCCATGGTCCTGGGCTGGGTGGTGCCGGGCGGCAAGGTGATCAGGTTGTATATGAAGCCCTGGTCCTCGTCGGGCAGGAACCCGGTGGGCATGTGCAGGAACAGCAGCGTCATTCCCCCGACGATGCCGAGGAACACGATCATGGTGATGAAGGCGTGGCGCAGCACCACCGTCAGCAGGCCGCGATAGAAGCTGCGCAACGCATCGAAGCCGCGGTTGAACCAGCCAAACCAGCGCCGGGCGGCGGCCTCGCTTTCCGGCGTCACCGGCCTCAGCAGGGTGGCGCAGAGGGCGGGGGACAGCACCAGTGCCACCAGGATCGACAGCGTCATGGCCGAGACGATGGTGACGGAGAATTGGCGGTAGATCACGCCGGTGGAGCCGCCGAAGAAGGCCATCGGCAGGAACACCGCAGTCAGCACCAAACCGATGCCGATCAGGGCGCCGGTGATCTCGTCCATGCTCTTGAGCGTGGCATCGCGCGGGTCCAGATGTTCCTCATGCATGATGCGCTCGACATTCTCCACCACTACGATGGCGTCATCGACCAGAAGGCCGATCACCAGCACCATGGCAAACAGTGTCAGGGTGTTGATGGAATAGCCGAAAGCCGCCAGCACGCCGAAAGTGCCCAGCAGCACCACCGGCACTGCCACGGCGGGAATCAGCGTGGCGCGCCAGCTCTGCAGGAAGATGAACATCACCAGCACCACCAGGAGAATGGCGATCACCAGCGTCACCACCACGTCATGGATGGAGAGGCGGATGAATTCGGTGTTGTCGATCGGGTAGTTCAGCTTCATGCCCGGCGGCAGCGAGGATCGCAGCGAATCCACCTTGGCCTTGACCGCCTCCACCGTCTTGAGCGCATTGGCGCCCGGCGCCAGCATCACCGCGATGCCCGAAGCCGGCATGCCGTTGAACAGCACATTGTAGGCGTAGGTGTTGCCGCCGATCTCGATCCGCGCCACATCGCCCAGATGCACCACCGCGCCTCCGGCCGAGGTCTTGAGAATGATGTCGCGGAACTGCTGCACCGAATGCAGCCGCGACTGGGCAGTGACGGTGGCGTTGACGGCGTTGCCCCCGGTGCCGGGCTGGGCGCCGATCTGGCCGGCCGAGACCTGGACGTTCTGAGCCTGCACCGCCGCGGTGACGTCCGAGGGCTGCAGGCTGAAATTCTTCAGCTTGTAGGGATCGAGCCAGATGCGCATGGCGTATTCGGCGCCGAACACCTGGGTCTGGCCGACGCCGGGCGCGCGACTGATCGGATCGCGCATGGTCGAGATGATGAAGTCGGAAATGTCGATATTGTTGTAGCGACCGGTATCGTCATAGGCCGCGACGACGATCAGGAAGTTGGTCTGGAATTTCTGCACCGTGACGCCCAGCTGCTGCACCTGGCTGGGGAGCAACGGCACCGCCGCCTGCACCTTGTTCTGCACCTGGACCTGGGCGATGTCGGGATTGGTGCCGGCCGCGAAGGTGGCGGTGATCACGGCGGCGCCGTCGGCGGTGGAGGACGAGGAGAAATAGAGCAGATTATCGAGGCCGTTGAGCTGCTGCTCGATCACCTGGGTGACGGAGTTCTGCAAGGATTGGGCATCGGCGCCGGGATAGAAGGCGCTGATGGCGATCTGCGGCGGGGCGATGTCGGGATACTGCTCCACCGGCAGCGAGTAGGCGGCGATGCCGCCCGCCAGCATGATGACGATGGCGATGACCCAGGCAAAGACCGGGCGGTCGATGAAGAAGCGGGAAAGGCCCATCTGCCGCCTACTTCCTCGCCACGGGCTGCGGCATCACCGGCATGTCGGGCTGCACCTTGACCAGGCCATCAATGATCACCTTGTCGCCGGCCTTCAGGCCCGACAGCACCTGCCAGTCGCCACCGATGGCGCGTCCGGTCTTGACCGGGGTGAGGCGGGCGATGTTCTGCGCATCCACAGTAAGGACATAGGGTTCGCCCTTGGCGTCGTGGCCGATCGCGGACAGCGGCACCAGGATGCCGTGCACATCGATACCCTGCGTGACCGTGGCGCGGACATAGAGACCGGGCAGCAGCAGGCCTTCCGGATTGGGGAAGAGAACGCGCAGCTTCACCGCCCCGGTGGCGGCATCCACTGTCACATCGGTGAATTGCAGCTTGCCGGGATGGAGATAGGTGCTGCCATCGTCAAGCTTCAGCGTCACCGGCGCGCCATCGGCCTTGGCGTTGCCGGTCCGGATCTGCCGCTCCAGCGCCAGCAATTCATTGCTCGACTGGTCGATATCGACATAGATCGGGTTGAGGGTGGAGATCACCGCCAGGGCATTGGTCTGCTGCGCCGTCACCAGCGCGCCTTCGGTGACGCTGGAAGCGCCAATGCGGCCGGAGATCGGCGCGGTGATGCGGGTATAGTTCAGGTTGATGCGCGCGGACTGCGCATTGGCCGTGGCCAGCTTGAAGGCGGCCTCGGCGTCGTCGGCGTCCTGGGCGCTGATGGCGTTCTGCTTCAGCAGCGCGGCATAGCGCTCGGCCTTGGCGCGGGTGCTGTTCACTGTTGCGGCGGCGCTGTCATAGGCCGCCTGATAGGGGGCAGGATCGATCTGGTAGAGCACCTGGCCGGCCTTGACGTTGGCGCCTTCGGTGAACAGGCGCCGCTGGATGATGCCGGAAACCTGCGGCCGCACTTCCGAGACGGCGAAGGGGCTGGTGCGGCCCGGCAGTTCGGCCACCAGCGGCACGCTCTGCTCGGCGATGGTGAGCACGCCCACCGCCTGCGGCGGCATCTTGAAGCCGGCCGCGGCGTTGCCGCCGCCCTTGCCGCAGCCCGAAAGCGCAATCGCGCCGGCCGCCGCCAGTGCTCCCAACAGAACAAGCCGACGCATCAGCAATCCCCTCACTCGCGGTCCTCACCGGTCAGAACCCGGACTTTCCGGCTAGACCCCTGGACGAGCGCCATTGCTGCGCCGCCGCATGGGCATCTACATAGTGCCGTCAGCGTGAATTGGAAGGGGAGTTTCCGACCAAAGTGCGGCCAACGCCGATTCCACCGAGCGGGGGTCGTCTATTTGGCACAGGCGGGCCTTGGCGGCGCGCCGAACGGCGGCATCGGCAGGCATAAAAGCCTGTTCGACATACCATCCCAGGTGCTTGCGGAATATTTTCAGACCCAGCGCATCGCCATAGAAGCGCAATGTGGCGCTGAAATGTTTCAGCGCCACTTCAAGACGGTGACCGGGAACGGGCTCCATGGCCGCGCCGCCATCAGGGTTATTCAGTGCACGGTCGATCGCCGCTGCCGCCCAGGGCCGGCCGTAACTGCCGCGCCCGATCATCACGGCGTCGGCGCCGGACGAGGCGAGCGCGGCGCGGGCGCTGTCGGCACAGACAATGTCGCCATTGACGATCAGGGGAACGGACGTGGCGGCGCGCACCTCCCGCACCGCGTTCCAGTCGGCCGCGCCCTTGTAGAACTGGTTGCGGGTGCGGGCATGGACGGTGACGGCGCGCACGCCCAGGCGCTCGGCCATCGCCGCCAGCTCGGGCGCGTTGCGGCTACCATCGTCCCAACCCAGCCGCATCTTCAGCGTGACGGGGCGTGCGGTGGCGTCCACCGCCGCCGCGATGATGCGCGACGCCAGCTCCGGCTCGCGCATCAGGGCCGAGCCCGACAGCGCGCCGGTAACTTCCTTGGCGGGACAGCCGAAATTGAGATCGATGATGTCGGCGCCGGCCTGCTCCGCCAGCTTCGCGCCCGCCGCCACCCATTTGGGATCGCGTCCGACCAGCTGGATAACCTTCAGCGGCAGGTCTTCGCCGGCGGCGCGGCGCACGACATCGGCGCGGCCGCGGGCGAAGGCATCGCAGGCCACCATCTCGGTGGCGACATAGGGCGAGCCTTCGGCCACCGCGATGGTCCGTGCCGGCAGGTCGGTGACGCCGGTCATGGGTGCGCAGAGGACGCGGCCGGCAATCGTGATGTCGCCAATCTTCAGACTCATGCGGAACCGGGGCGAGGAGGCGGCAGGGCCCGTCCTTAGCATGGCGCGGTGGTTTCCGGCGGGTTCCGGGCTTCCTGTGGCGGCGGGGCCTCAGCCACGCCTATTCAAACACAATAAAATCAATGTGTTAGTTAAATTCCCTGTCGCATTCGGTAACAGCAAGAGCCTTGGCGCTGCGGGTGCGAACTACTAATAAGGTCGCTGGCCGGTTCGGTCTGGGCGAAGGACATGGCGCAGCTTTTCATCATTGTTGGCTGGGGTTTGGCGGGCATTTCGCTGCTGGGCGCCTTCTATGCCCTGTTCGCCGCCATGGCCGTGCGCCGCTTCATGCGCGGGCAGGAGGCGGCGCTTCCCGCGCCGGCGCCTGTCACCATTCTCAAGCCCCTGCATGGCGCCGAAGCCGGCCTGTTCGAGAATCTGGAAAGCTTCTGCCGTCAGGACTACGCCGCGCCACTACAGATCGTCTTCGGAGTGCATGACGATGCCGATCCGGCCACCCATGTGGTGCGCGCGCTGATGGCGCAATATCCGGCGCTGGACGCGGTGCTGGTGGCCGACGAATCCATTCACGGCAGCAATGGCAAGGTCACCAACCTGATCAACATGCTGGCCGCCGCCCGTCATGACACGCTGGTGCTGGCGGACAGCGATATCGCGGTCAGCCCGCACTGGCTGGCGCAGGTCACTGCGGCGCTGGCCCGGCCCGGCGTCGGCGTCGTCACCTGCCTCTACACCGGAGCAGCGGGTGAAAAGAATCTGTGGTCCCGGCTGGCGGCGATGGGCACTTCCTATGATTTCCTGCCCAATGTCGTGGTCGGCACCTCGCTGGGCCTGGCCGCGCCCTGTTTCGGCTCCACCATCGCCCTCCGCCGTCAGACGCTTGAGGAGATTGGCGGCTTTGCCGTCTTCGCCGATTGCCTGGCCGACGATTATCACATCGGCCGCGCCGTGCGCGAGGCGGGCTACACCCTGGCAATGCCGGCGCTGGGCGTCGTCCACACCGCCGCCGAGCCCAGCCTGGGGTCGCTGTTCCGGCACGAGCAGCGCTGGCGGCGCACCATCCATAGCCTCGATCCGGCGGGCAATGCCGGCAGCATCGTCACTTTCGGCTTCGCCTTTGCGCTGATGAGCGCGCTGCTGCTGCATTTCGCGCCCGCGACGCTGGCGGCGCTGGCGCTGACGCTGGCGGCGCGCCTGATCCTGAAATTTAGCATCGACCGCGCCTTCGGCGCCAAGGCCGGTCCGCTCTGGCTGATGCCGCTGCGCGATCTCCTCACTTTTGCCGTCTTCGTCAACTCGCTGTTCGGCGAGACGGTGCATTGGCGCGGCTCGCGGTTCGACGTCGAGCCGACTGGCGCCATGTCGCAGATTTGATCAGGGAAGTAATCTCCATGCCGATGAAATCGCTTTTCCTCCAGGCGCCGTCGTTTGACGGCTATGACGGCGGTGCTGGCGCGCGTTACCAGATGAAACGCGAGGTCAAGAGCTTCTGGTTCCCCACCTGGCTGGCCCAGGCCGCCGCCATGGTGCCGGGCTCGCGCCTGATCGACGCGCCGCCGCACAATCTTTCCTTCAAGGACATCGAAGCCGATGTGAAGGCGCATGAACTGATCGTGATCCACACCTCGACGCCCAGCTTCAAATCGGACATCCGCACCGCCCAGATGGTGCGCGACATCAATCCCACCGCCAAGATCGGCTTCATCGGCGCCAAGGTGGCGGTCGAGCCGGTGCAGAGCATGGAAGCCTGCCCGGCGCTCGATTTCGTTGCCCGCAATGAATATGACTTCACCATCCAGGAGCTGGCCAACGGCGCCGACTGGGCGAACATCAAGGGCCTGACCTGGCGCGACGCCAGCGGCCAGATCGTCTCCAACCCGGAGCGCGAGATCCTGGTCAACATGGACGAGCTGCCCAGCGTGCTGCCGCTCTACAAGCAGCTCGACGTCAAGCAGTATTTCGGCGGCTACCTGCTGCACCCCTATATGAGCTGGTACACCGGCCGCGGCTGCAAGTCGCGCTGCACCTTCTGCCTCTGGCCCCAGACCATCGGCGGCCACAAATACCGCTTCATGTCCACGGCGCGCGTCGTGCGCGATGTGCAGTATGTGAAGGACAATTTCCCGGAAGTGCGAGAGATCTTCTTCGACGACGATACCCTGACCGACAATCATGACCGGGTCGAGGAACTGGCGAAGGCGCTGGGTCCGCTGGGCATCACCTGGTCGTGCAACGCCAAGGCCAATGTTCCGCGCAAGACGCTGGAAGTTATGAAGGCCAATGGCCTGCGCCTGCTGCTGGTCGGTTACGAGTCCGGCAACCAGCAGATCCTGCACAACATCAAGAAGGGCCTCCTGGTCAACGTCGCCAAGCGCTTCGCCAAGGATTGCCACGAGCTGGGCATCGTCGTGCACGGTACCTTCATCCTCGGCCTGCCGGGCGAGACCCGCGAAACCATCCAGGAGACCCTGGCCTTCGCCAAGGAAGTCAATCCGCACACCATCCAGGTGTCGCTGGCGGCGCCCTATCCCGGCACCTTCCTCTACAGCCAAGCCAAGGAGAATGGCTGGTTCGCCTCCGATGTGGACCTGCTGACCGACGACGGCACCCAGATCGCGCCGCTCAACTATCCGCATCTCGGCCACACCGAAATCTTCGAATCGGTGGAGGAGTTCTACAAGAAGTTCTATTTCCGTCCGTCGAAGATCGCCGAGATCGTCAAGGAGATGCTCACCAGCCGCGACATGCTGGTGCGCCGTCTGCGCGAGGGTGTGGAGTTCTTCCAGTTTCTGCGCAAGCGCGAAGACATGATCGTCTCTTGAAGAGATCGTGAGGAACCTCGTCGTCACCGCCGATGACTTCGGCGCCGCGCGCGAAGTCAACGACGCGGTGCTCGAGGCCCATGCCGGCGGCATTCTTACCGCCGCCAGCCTGATGGTGGGCGCGCCCGCCGCCGCCGATGCGGTGGCGCGAGCCAGGGCGATGCCTTCCCTGCGTGTCGGCCTGCACCTGGTGCTGGTGGATGGCCGTCCGGTCCTGCCGCCTGAGATGGTGCCCGATCTGGTCGATGAGGATGGCAATTTCCGCAACGACATGGCGCGGGCAGGGGCGGCGATGTTCTTCCGTGCCAGGGTGGCAAGCCAGCTGGAGGCGGAGATCGCCGCCCAGTTCGCGGCTTTCCGCGCCACCGGTCTTGCCCTCGACCATGTCAATGCCCACCGGCATTTTCATCTGCACCCCACCATCGCCGCGCTGATGGTGAAATGCGCCACGCTCCACGGGGTGAAAGGCGCGCGCGTGCCGCTGGAGCCGCAGGATGTGCTGGCGCGCATCGAGCCGCGCAAAAGCTCGGCTGTCATCGCGCTCACCCGGCCTTTCGCGCTGGCCTTGCGCCGCCGCTTCGCCCGCGCCGGCATTGCATCGCCCGACGCGGTTTTCGGCCTGGCCTGGTCGGGCGCCATGACGGCGCGGCGGCTGAAGGGGATCGTGGAAAATCTTCCGCGGGGCCTGTCGGAAATCTACCTGCATCCCGCCATCGGGCCTTATCCGGGCTCGGCCCCCGGCTACCGGTATGCCGAGGAACGCGCGGCTTTGCTGGATCCCGCCGTCATTGCGGCAACGCAAGGCGCGGACATCCGCCTTGGCGGATTCTGTGACTTTCCGGTACATTGAGAGCGAGAACAGGCCCGAAAAATGAGTTCCCACGCCTTTGTCATTCCGCCCGAGCTGACGCTGGATACCGGCGCCTGGCCTGCTGACGGTCCGATCCGCCTGGGCAGCGACGAACACAAGCGCCTGTTCTGCAAGACGCTGCTGGACACCCATGATCCCTATCGCCCGAAGGTGCTGGACTGGCCGCGCCTGGGCGAAGAGGCGGAGAAGCGCATTACTTCCCTGCCGATCTGGGACATCGCGGTGCAGACCGAGAATCGAGCCGGGCTGAATGTCTGTACCTATGCGGAGAAGATTGCCGATCCGCTGCTGAACAAGGCGGTGCAGCTGAACGGCTTCGAGGAGCGCCGCCACCGCCACGTCCTGGCCAACCTGGTCGAGGCCTATGGCATCAAGCTGGCGCCCGAGCCGCACTATCCGGTGCCGAAAGATCCGGAATGGGCCTTCCTGGTCACCGGCTATTCGGAATGCATTGATTCTTTCTTCGCTTTTGGTCTGTTCAAGGCCGCCGCCGACACCGGTTATTTCCCGCCCGAACTGATCCAGACCTTCGATCCGGTGGTGAATGAGGAAGCCCGCCACATCCTGTTCTTCGTCAACTGGGTCGCCTGGCACCGCCGCAACATGCCGTTCTGGCGCCGGCCCTGGTTCGAGCTGAAGGTGCTGGCGGTCTGGATATTCCTGGTGTGGGAGCGCATCGGCATTGCCGGCGATGTCAGTCACGGCCAGCAGGACAACAATTTCACCGTCAGCGGGGCGGAGCAGCTGGGCGCCGACATCGATGTCGGCGAACTGATCGCCATCTGCCTTTCCGAGAATGACCGCCGCCTCGCGCCGTTCGACAATCGCCTTAAGCGGCCGCGCTTCGTGCCGGCGATGGCGCGGCTGGCGCTGAAGTTCGTCGGCAAGAAGAAAAAGTCGGCCGCCTGATGGGTTGGCCGCGGCGTTTCAGTCTCGCGCTCGCGCTGCTGGCGGGCCTCGCCGCTGCGATATGGCTGGTCTGGGCGATCGGCTTCGACGCAGTCTTCGCCGCCATCGCCCGCGCCGGCGTGGCCGGGGTGGCGCTGCTGTGTCTCTACAGCGTGGCCGTGATCGCCATCCTGGCCCTGGCCTGGAGCGTGCTGCTGCCTGCGGCGCAGCGGCGCGGCCTGGCGGACTTTTTCTTCGCCCGGCTGGTGCGCGATTCCGTCACCGATCTTTCGCCCTTTTCGTCGGTCGGCGGCATGGTGGCGGCGGCGCGGGTGATGATCGTGCGCGGGATGGGCGCCGCCATCGCCTCGGCTTCGGTGGCGGCGGATGCCACTACCGAGATGATGGCCCAGGCCGCGTTCCTGGCCTTCGGCGTTGCCCTTGCCTTCGCCCAGTTGCGGCATATGTCGGGCGGGGATCCGCTGCTGCGGGCGGTCGCCATCATCCTGCTGCTGGCGGTGCCCGCCATCGCCCTGTTCATCGTGCTGCAGAGGCGCGGAGCCGGACTGGTGGAGCGTCTGGCGGCGCGATTCTTTCCCGCCAGCGCCGGCGGCTCGTTCCGCGCCGCGATCGAGGCGTTCTATGACTCGCCGGGGCGGCTGGCGGCGTCGGCATCCCTGCATCTGCTGGGCTGGATCGCCAGCGGCGGCATCAACTTCATCGGTTTCCGCCTGATGGGCGGCCATATCGGCATCGGCGGTGCCATCGCCATGGAGGCGCTGCTGTGCACGCTGCGTTCGGTCGCGATCTTCGTGCCCGCCGCGGTGGGGGTTCAGGAAGCGGGCTATGCCGTGCTGGCGCCCCTGTTCGGCCTGCCGGCCGAGCTGGGGCTGGCGGTGTCCCTGCTGAAGCGGGCGCGCGAGATCCTGCTGGGGGTGCCGGCGCTGCTTTACTGGCAAAGCATCGAAGGGCGGAGGGCGCTGGCCGATGGCTGACACCGTCCTGGTTACCGGTGCTTCCGGCTTCGTCGGCGCCGCCGTCGCCCGCGCGGCGGTGGCGCGCGGCCATCGCACACGGGTGCTGATGCGGCCGAGCGCCGACCGCCGCAACATTGAAGGCCTGGATGTCGAGCCGGTCATCGGCGACATGCGTGACGAAGCCTCGATGACGCGAGCGCTGGAGGGCGTGCGTTTTCTTTTCCATGTCGCCGCCGATTACCGCCTCTGGGCGCGTGATCCGGAGGAAATCGCCCGCAACAACCTGATGGGTGCGCGGGCGGTGATGGGTGCCGCGAAAGCCACCGGCGTCGAGCGCATCGTCTATACTTCGTCGGTGGCGGCGCTGAAGCCGGGCCACGGCAGCGCGGTTGACGAGACTTCGCGCCACACGCCGCAAAGCGTCATCGGCGCCTACAAGCGCTCCAAGCTGCTGGCCGAACGCGAGGTCGAGCGCCGGATCGCGGAAGAAGGACTGCCTGCGGTGATCGTGGCGCCATCCACACCCATAGGTCCACGCGACATCAAGCCCACGCCCACCGGGCGCATCATTGTCGAGATGGCCAACGGCAAGATGCCCGCCTTTCTCGACACCGGCCTCAATCTGGTGCATGTGGACGATGTTGCGGAAGGCCATTTTGTCGCCCTGGAGCGGGGCAGGATCGGCGAGAACTACATTCTGGGCGGGACCGATGTGACGCTGGAAGCCATGCTGGGCGAGATTGCCGCGCTGTCCGGCCGCCGCGCACCGAAGGTCAAGCTGCCGCGTGGCCCCCTGTTCCCGTTGGCATGGAGCGCCGAGGCTTTCGCCCGCCTCAGCGGCAAGGAACCTTTCCTCACCGCCGACGCGCTGCGCATGTCGCGCTATCACATGTATTTCTCCTCCGAAAAAGCCAAACGCGAGCTGGGCTACAGCGCCCGCCCGCATCGCGCCGGGCTTGAAGACGCGCTCGCCTGGTTCGGCGCCAACGGATACCTCACATGATCGTCCTCCTGGAATGGCCGCTGCACAATGTCGCCGGCATCCTGTTCGGCTTCATCCCGCTGGCGGCATGGCTGTATCTCGTCTTCCGCCGCGATTTCTTCTGGCTGCTGCGCGAGCGCGACGGCGAGGAGCGGCCCAGTGCGGCGCGCTGGCCTTCGGTGGTAGCGGTAGTGCCGGCGCGTGACGAGGCCGACATCATCGCGCGCTCCCTGGGCAGCCTGATCGCGCAGAACTACAATGGCGAATTCCATATCATCCTGGTGGACGACCAGAGCGATGACGGCACCGCCATCGCGGCGCGGGCGCTTAATTCTGAAAAGGAGGGCTCGCCACGCGTCACGGTGCTGAACGGGCTGCCCCGTCCGGCAGGCTGGACTGGAAAATTGTGGGCGATGCACCAGGGTGCCCAGGCCGCCGCCGCGCGTGCCCCCGATTACATATGGTTCACCGATGCCGATATCGCCCACACGCCGGACAATCTTGCCCGTCTGGCGGCGCGGGCGGAAAACCGGGGCCTGGTGCTGGTGTCGCAGATGGCGCGGCTGTCGGCCCGTTCCATCGTCGAGCATTTCCTGATTCCGGCCTTCGTTTTCTTCTTTGCCATGCTCTATCCCTTCGGCGCGGTGAATGATCCCCGACGCAGGACCGCGGCGGCGGCCGGCGGCTGCATGCTGGTGCGCCGCGAAGTACTGGAAGAAGTGGGCGGGCTCGCCGCCATCCGCCGCAACATCATCGACGATGTCTCGCTGGCGCGGCTGATGAAGACGCGGGGCCCCATCTGGCTGGGCCTTTCCGGCCGTGCCGTCTCGCTGCGGCCCTATGAAAACCTGACCGAGATCCGCCGCATGGTGGCGCGCTCGGCTTTCGCCGAGCTGGATTATTCCCTGCTCAAGCTTCTAGGCACGCTGGCCGGCCTGGTGCTGGTCTATCTGGCGCCGCCCGCCACGGCGCTGTTCGCCTGGGGCATCTCGCAGATGGCGGCATGGGCGGCCTGCTTCCTGATGGTGATCGCGCTGCAGCCGATCCTGCGCTATTACCGGCTCTCGCCGCTCTGGGGTTTTGCCCTGCCCATCATCGCCGCCTTCTATGCCTTCTTCACCCTGGATTCGGCCTGGCAATATTGGCGCGGACGCGGCGGGATGTGGAAAGGCCGCGCCCAGGCCGCCGCCCGGAGCGAGGCATGAGCGGGGCGGCGCTGCAATCGGGCAAAGGCCACAGGGACGAGAATTTTCCCGTCGCCTCGGTGCTGATCGCGCCGCGCCATCGCGCCCCGGTGATGGCCTTCTACAACTTCGTCCGCTTTGCCGACGACATCGCCGATCACCCCTCCGCATCGCCGGAGGAGAAGTTGCGATTGCTGGAAGAAATGCGGGCGACGCTGGCCGGCGAAAGCCAGACTTCGCCGGAAGGGCTGCGGCTGGCGCGCATCTGCGCCGAACGCGGCCTGACCATCCAGCACGCCCTGGATCTTCTGGAAGCCTTTCGCCGCGACGTCACCAGGCTGCGCTACCGCGACTGGGACGATCTGATCGATTATTGCCGCTATTCCGCCATGCCGGTGGGGCGCTTCGTGCTGGATGTGCATGGCGAAAACCGGGCGCTGTGGCCTGCCAACGACGCACTTTGCGCCGCGCTGCAGGTGATCAACCATCTGCAGGATTGCGGCAAGGACTACCGCGAGCTGGATCGCGTCTATATCCCCGAACCGCTGCTGGCCGGCATCGGCGTCGCGGCACTCGCCGCCCCCGTCGCAACGCCGGCGCTCAGAAATGTCATCAGCGGCCTGGCGGCGCAAAACGCGGCTTTGCTGACACAGTCCCGTCCTTTCGCCCGGGATATTGGCGATGCCAGGCTTGCCTTGGAAGTCGATCTCATTCAAACCCTCGCTGAAGACCTCAATGCCAAGCTGATGCGCCGCGACCCTCTTTCCCAGATCGTGCATCATTCCAAATTCGATGTCGCTCGCCTGTTCCTGGGGCGGCTGCCGGTCTTTGCCCTGCATCGCCTGGCGGGGCGGCCATGAGCGCCGCCCTGGACGCGCCCCAGGCCGCGGCGGCGAAGAAGAAGGCCAGCGGCAGCTCCTTCTATCTCGCCATGCGGCTGATGCCGCCGGCCGAACGCGACGCCATGTTCGCCATCTATGCCTTCTGCCGCAAGGTGGATGATATCGCCGATGACGGCGTCGGCACCCGCGAGGAGCGCCGGCGCAAGCTCGATCTCTGGCGTGACGACATCGCTGGCCTGTATCGCGGCGAAGCCGCCGGCCAGGCGCAGTTCCTGGCCGCCAGCGTGGCGCGTTACGGACTCAGGCAGGAAGATTTCAACACCATCCTGGACGGCATGGCGATGGATGTGGCCGAGGATATTGTCGCCCCCAGCCTCGCCACGCTCGATCTTTACTGCGATCGCGTCGCCAGCGCGGTGGGGCGGCTTTCGATCAAGATTTTCGGCATGGATGAGGCGCCGGGCTTCGCGCTGGCGCATCATCTCGGCCGGGCCCTGCAGCTCACCAACATCCTGCGCGACATTGACGAGGATGCCGATATCGGCCGGCTCTATTTGCCGCGCGAATATCTGGAAGAAGGCCATTGCTGCGCCTCGCTCGATCCAAGGGGGGTGGTGGCGCGGCCGGAGATCGATGCTGTCTGCAGGAAGGTGGCGGCGCTGGCGCATGTCCATTACGACGCGGCCAAGAAAATCCTGGTGCAGAAGCCGAAAGGCCGCCTGGCCACGCCGGGCCTGATGGGCGCGGTCTATTCCGAGATTCTGGCGGAAAGCGAAAAGGCGGGCTTTCAGGCGCCGCGCCGGCGCGTCTCGCTCAGCCGCTTGCGGTTGCTGACCGTCCTGGCGCGTGTCAGCCTTGGCTAAAGCCTATGTCATAGGGGGCGGCATTGCCGGACTGGCGGCGGCGACGGCGCTGGCACAAAAGGGCGCCCAGGTCGAATTGATCGAGGCCGGACCCCAGGCGGGCGGGCGCTGCCGCTCCTATTTCGATCCCGCTCTCGGGCTCACCATCGACAATGGCAATCACCTGGTGCTGTCGGGCAACCACGCCGTCTATGATTATCTGCAGCGCATCGGTTCGGTCGCCGCGCTCAAGGGCCCCGACCATGCGACGGTGAATTTCGTCGATCTGCCCGAGAATCTGCACTGGCGCGTGACGCTGAATGACGGCGTGCTTCCCTATTGGGTGCTGAACCGCGCCACCCGCGTGCCTGGCACGGCGGTGAAGGACTACGCCGCTTATGCGCCGCTGCTCTGGGCGAAGAAGACCGCCCGCATCGGCGAAGTGGTTCCTGCCCGCGGCATGCTGTGGCGGCGGCTGGTGCAGCCCTATCTGCTGGCGGCGCTCAACACCCAGCCCGACGAGGCTTCGGCGGCGCTGGCCGGGTCGGTGCTGCGCGAAGGCCTGATGGCGGGCGGGCGCGCCTGCCGCCCGCGCATCGCCGATCCCACGCTGGCGGCGGCTTTTATCGCCCCCGCCCTGGCCTTTCTCGAAAAATCCGGCGCGAAAGTGCATCTGGGCCAGCGGCTGCGCCGCTTCACCATAGCCGGCACCGGTGTGCGGGCGCTGGAATTTGCCGACGCCACCATCCCGACCGGCATGAAGGACGCCATCGTGCTGGCGGTGAATGCGCCGGTTGCGCAGGACCTGCTGCCCGGCCTGTCCGCGCCCAATGATTTCCGCGCCATCGTCAACGCCCATTTCGCCTTTGCCCCGCCGCCCGGCGCGCCGCCGATGCTGGGGGTGATCGGCGGGCTGGCGGAATGGATCTTCACTTTCCATGACCGCATTTCGGTCACCATCTCCGGGGCAGACGCCATCGTGGAGGAGGAGCGCGAAAGCCTGGCCGCCCGCATCTGGGCGGATGTGGCGCGGGCGCTGCGGCTCGACGCGCCGTTGCCGGCCTGGCAGATCGTCAAGGAAAAGCGCGCAACCTTCGCCGCCACCCCGGAACAGGACGCCCTGCGGCCGGGGCCACGCACCCCCACCCGCAACCTGATCCTGGCCGGCGACTGGACCCAGACCGGCCTGCCCGCCACCCTGGAAGGGGCGGTGCGTTCGGGTCACACCGCCGCCGCTTTGGCGGCCAAACACCTGCATTTGAAGTCATCTGCACTTATAATGCCGGCATGAACGTTCGGATCGAACATCTCGAACTCGAGCAGGCGGTGCGCGCCGCCACCGAAGGATTGCTGCGCGAGCAGCGGCCCGATGGCCATTTCGTCTATGAACTGGAAGCCGACTGCACCATCCCGGCGGAATATGTCCTGCTGGTGCATTACCTGGGCGAGACGGCGAATCTGGAACTGGAGCGCAAGATCGGCGTCTATCTCCGCCGCATCCAGGGCGCGCATGGCGGCTGGCCGCTCTATCACGAAGGCGCCTTCGACATCTCGGCGACGGTGAAGGCCTATTTCGCGCTCAAGATGATCGGCGACGATATCGGGGCGCCGCACATGGTCCGCGCCCGCGAGGAAATCTTGAGGCGCGGCGGCGCCATCAAGGCCAATGTCTTCACCCGCATCCTGCTGTGCCTTTATGGTCAGGCGTCGTGGAACGACGTGCCGACGGTGCCGCCGGAACTCATTCTCCTGCCGCGCTGGTTCCCGGTACATCTGTCGAAGATGAGCTACTGGGCCCGCACCGTGATCGTGCCGCTGCTGGTGCTGTGCGCGCTGAGGCCGGTGGCCAGGAATCCGCGCGGGATGCATGTGCCCGAATTGTTCGTGCCGGGCGTGCCGGCGGCCAATCCCCGCGCCCCGCACCAGAAGGCCGGCTGGTCGGCCTTCTTCGGCGTGCTGGATAAAATCCTGAAGAAGGTGCAATGGCCGGAAGGTCCGCGCAGGCGCGCGATCGAGAAATGCCGGGCCTGGACCACCGAACGCCTCAACGGCCAGGACGGGCTGGGCGCGATCTATCCCGCCATGGCCAACAGCGTGATGATGTATGACGTGCTGGGCTATCCGCCCGATCATCCCGACCGCGCCATCGCCAGGCTGTCGGTCGAGAAGCTGCTGGTGGTGAAGGACGACGAAGCCTATTGCCAGCCCTGCGTCTCGCCGGTGTGGGACACCGCCCTGGCGTCCCATGCCCTGATGGAAGCCAGGACGCCTGAGGCCGACGCCGCCGTGGCGCGCGGGCTGGAATGGCTGAAGCCGCTGCAGGTGCTGGACCTGAAAGGCGACTGGGCGGAAGAGCGGCCGGATGTGCGGCCCGGCGGCTGGGCCTTCCAGTATCTCAACGATCATTATCCTGATCTCGACGACACCGCCGTGGTGGTGATGGCGATGGACCGGGCGCAGAAGGCTGGGATTGCCACCGGATATGATGCCGCCATCGCGCGCGGCCGCGAATGGGTCGAGGGCATGCAGAGCCGGGGCGGCGGCTGGGGCGCCTTCGATGCCGACAATGCCTATTACTATCTCAACAACATTCCCTTCGCCGATCATGGTGCGCTGCTGGACCCGCCGACCGAGGATGTCTCGGGCCGCTGTGTCGGCATGTTGGCGCAACTGGGCCAGGATGGACATCGGCTGGACCAAGGCATCGAATATCTGCGCCGCACCCAGCGCCCGGACGGTTCCTGGTGGGGCCGCTGGGGCGTCAATTATGTCTATGGCACCTGGTCGGCGCTGGCCGGGCTGGCCGGCGCGGGACTTGGCCCGGACGACGCCACGATCAAGAAGGGCGCCGACTGGCTGATCCGGATTCAAAATCCGGACGGCGGCTGGGGTGAGGATTGCGACAGCTACAAGCTGGATTACAAGGGCTATGAGCCCGCGCCCTCGACCGCCTCACAGACCGCCTGGGCCCTGCTGGGCCTGATGGCGGCGGGTCAGGTCGATCATCCCGCCATGGCGCGTGGCGTCCACTGGCTGACGGCGCGGCAGGAAGCGGATGGCCTCTGGACCCAGCCGCATTACACCGGCGGCGGCTTCCCGCGCGTCTTCTATCTCAACTATCACGGCTATCCGCGCTTCTTCCCGCTCTGGGCCCTGGCGCGCTACCGCAACCTCAAGGCCACCAACTCTCGGCGGGTCGAGTACGGGCTGTGACCGGCACGGCTGCGCACATCTTGTACCAAATGTCTTGGCCCGCTGTCGTCGCGTGCATAGTCGGAACCATCTCCACAATATCCGCGAATGTCGTTGCGCTCGCCATGATTGGCAAAATCAACGCTCAAGTATCGGAGCATGAAAAGATTTCCTATGTGTCTTGGGGCGGGTATTCGCGGTCGCGCTTCAAACGAATGTTTCCGAGTTCAAAACTAGTTCTTCTGCTTGATGCGTGCGTCGCGGGGATGTTCCTTTCCTTCTGTGCGCTCGTCAAGTTTTGGGTATTTGGCTGATGGTTATCCTTGCCGTCTGCGGCCTGACCAAGGAAGCGGAAATCGCCGGCACCGATGGTGTGATCGCGGTGGCGGGCGGCAGCGATGCGGCGGGTCTGCGAAAAAAACTCTACGCCCTGCATGGCGACATCAGCGGGGTCATCTCCATCGGCGTCGCGGGCGCGCTGTCACCGCATCTGAAAATCGGCGACGTGGTGATCGGCGAGCGCATCGTCGCCGAAGACGGCAATTACCATTGCGACACCAGCTGGCGGGTGCTGCTGGCGGCGCGGCTGAAGGGCGCGCATCAGGGCGCCCTCTATGGCAGCGAAGTCGTGCTGGACAGCGCGGCGGCCAAGGCGGCGCTGTTCGAGTTCAGCGGCGGGGCCTTGGCAGTGGACATGGAATCCCAGGCTGCGGCCCGCTTTGCCGCCGAACGGCAATTGCCCTTGGCTGCCCTGCGCGTGATCTCCGATGAGGCCGCCCACGCCCTGCCGCCCGCCGCGCTGGTGGCGATGCGCCCCGATGGCGGCATCGCCATGGGCAGGGTGCTGTGGTCGCTGGCGAAGAATCCCTTTCAGCTCGGGGCGCTGCTGCGCACCGGCCGGGACTCATCCAAAGCTTTTAAAAAGCTACTCCGCTGCCGTGGCCTGCTGGGCCGCGGCCTTGGCGGCATCCCGGGCAGCATGGATCTCTGACATCTTCTGCTCGACATGCCGCGAGAAGGTGTACTCCGCGGGCCGCTGCTTCGACAGATCGATATCCGGCGCCATCGGACCTTCGGTCCGGATGCCGCGCAGCATGATCGGCACGGCCTTGAGCGGGTTGCGCAGCATGTCCTTGGCGGCGGTGCCCTCGAAGCCGCAATGGACCATGCAGTCGGCGCACTTCTCATACTTGCCGACGCCGTACTTCTCCCACTCCGTGCCTTCCATCAGCTCGCTGAAGGTCTTGGCATAGCCTTCGCCCAAGAGGTAGCAGGGCTTCTGCCAGCCGAACACGGTGTAGAGCGGCATTGACCAGGGCGTGCACTCGTATGACTGGTTGCCTGCCAGGAAATCCATGAACAGGCTGGAATTGGTGAAGTCCCAGGCCTTGCCGCCGCGGCCGCGCGACAGGATCTCGCGGAACATCTTCTTGGTGCGCTCGCGGTTGAGGAAATGCTCCTGGTCGGGCGCGCGCTCGTAGGCATAGCCGGGCGACACGGTGATGCCGTCCACGCCCATTTCCATCATCAGGTCGAAGAAGGCGGCGGTGCGCGCCGGGTCAGCCCCATCAAAGAGCGTGCAGTTGATCTGGGTGCGGAAACCGCGCTCCTTGGCCATCTTGATGGCGGTGATGGCCTTGTCATAGGTGCCGTCCAGGCAGACCGACTTGTCGTGCATCACCTTGTCGCCGTCCAGGTGAATGGACCAGGTGAAATTCGGGTGCGGCTGATACTGGTCGATTTTCTTGGCCAGCAGCAGGGCGTTGGTGCAGAGGATGACGAACTTGTCGCGCGCCAGATAGCCTTCGACGATCCTGGGCATGTCGCGGTGGAGCAGGGGTTCGCCGCCGGCGATGGAAACGGCGGGGGCGCCGCATTCCTCGATCGCCGCCATGCATTGTTCGACCGAAAGGCGCTGGTTCAGGATGTCGTCGGGATAGTCGATCTTGCCGCAGCCGGCGCAGGCCAGGTTGCAGCGGAACAGCGGCTCCAGCATCAGCACCAGCGGGTATTTCTTTTTCCCGCTGAACTCCTGCTTCATGACATAGGCGCCGATCTTGGCGGCCTGGCGGAAAGGAAGGGACGACATTCTGCTTTAGGCCCTCAGTTCGGCGGGCAGGCGGAACTCGATATGTTCCTTCTTGCCGTCCATGGTTTCGACGCTGACCGGTTCGATGCGCTCCAGCGCCTCGATGACATGCTTGACCAGCTCTTCCGGGGCGCTGGCGCCGGCGGTGAGGCCGACCACCTTCTTGCCGCGCAGCCATTCCGGCTTCAGCTCGCTGCCGTCATTGATGAGATAGGATGGAATGCCCTCCTCGATGCCGATCTCGCGCAGCCGGTTGGAATTGGAGGAATTGGCCGCGCCCACCACCAGGATCACATCCGCCACCTTGGCCAGTTCGCGCACGCTGGTCTGGCGGTTCTGGGTGGCATAGCAGATGTCGCTGGTTTCCGGGCCGACAATATCGCTGAAACGCTGCTTCAGCCGGGCGATGATGCCCTTGGTGTCGTCGATCGACAGCGTGGTCTGGGTGATATAGGCGACCGGGGTGTCGGTCGGAATCTCCAGCGCATCGACATCGTCCTCGTCCTGCACCAGGGTCACCGGGGCGCCGACCTGGCCCATGGTGCCTTCGACTTCGGGATGGCCGGCATGGCCGATCAGGATCAGGGTGCGGCCGTGCGCGACATAGCGCTTGCCCTGGTTGTGCACCTTGGAGACCAGCGGGCAGGTGGCGTCCAGAACCGGCAATCCGCGATCCTTGGCGGTGTTGACCACCGATTGCGGCACGCCATGGGCCGAGAACACCGTCACCGCGCCTTCCGGCACCTCGTCCAGTTCCTCGACAAAGCGCGCGCCCTTGTTCTTGAGCGTGTCCACGACATGCTTGTTGTGCACGATCTCGTGGCGGACATAGACGGGCTCGCCATACTTATCGAGCGCCTTCTCGACGATATCGATGGCGCGGACGACCCCGGCGCAGAAGCCGCGTGGCTGGGCAAGAATGACGCGCATGACGCTCCGATCGGGTAATGGCGGCCAGAAGCCACCGCAATGCAGCATTGTCCCGCATCAGGCCGCGCGCCGCAACCCTTTCCGGCCCCCTGGCTGTGACCGAATAGCACCGTTGCAGCAGTGGTTTAGCCGGGGACTGGCCTATTTGGGCCTTTTGGGGCAAATCGGGCTCTTCAAGGGAGCGGATAGTGACAGGGCATTCCTACGACCTGGCGGGACTGAAGGCCGCCATTGCCGAATCGGCGGGACTGGTGGACGCCGCCCTGGACGCGATGTTGCCCCGTCCGGAAGGACGCCAGGCCCGCGTCCAGGAAGCCATGCGCTATGCCATCCAGGCGGGCGGCAAGCGGCTGCGCCCTTTCCTGGTGCTGCAGTCGGCGCGGCTGTTCGGTGTGCCTGACGCGAGAGCCCTGCGCGCCGGCGCTGCCATCGAGGCGCTGCACACCTACAGCCTGGTGCATGACGATCTGCCCTGCATGGATGACGATGACCTGCGCCGTGGCCGCCCCACCACCCATATCGCCTTTGACGAGATGACGGCGGTGCTGGCCGGCGACGCGCTGCTGACCATCGCCTTTGAGTTCCTGGCCGGCGCCGAAACCCACCCGAACGCCGAGGTGCGTTCAGCCCTGGTGCTGCGGCTGGCGCAGGCGGGCGGCCATGTCGGCATGATCGGCGGCCAGATCATCGACATGCTGGCCGACGAAAGTTTCGGCATCGCGGACGTGATCGAGCTGCAGCGCAAGAAGACCGGCCAGCTGTTTGAGTTCTCCTGCGAGGCCGGGCCGATCCTGGGCGAGGCTTCGGCGCAGGACCGCAAGCGCCTGCGCGCCTTTGCCGAGGAGATGGGCGTGGTTTTCCAGATCACCGACGACCTGCTCGATGTCACCTCGACGGCGGAGAAGACCGGCAAGGCGGTGGGCAAGGATGCGGACGCCGGCAAGCAGACCCTGGTGACCCTGATGGGCGTCGAAGGCGCCCGCGCCGAAGCGGCCCGCCGTGCCGCGGCCGCGGTGACCGCCCTTGGGGCCCATGCCGCCCGGGCGCCCCATCTGGCGGCGCTGCCTTTTTTTCTGCTCGCCCGCGATAGCTGAGGCCAAAAACCGTCACTTTTTCCTGATCCGCTTGCGGCGATTTTGTCTCTGATGCGTTGTCCGCTTAAGTTCCCGAAAGGTCTTCTGATGCCAGTGATCTCCCGGCGTGGGTTCTCTCTTCTGATGGCCGCCTCGGCTGCTTCGGCCGCCCTTCCGGCCTTTGCCCAGGCCGATCCGGCGGTGGGCACGGTGCAGGGCTTCTATGACGCGCTGCTGGCCCAGATGAAGAAAGGCGGTGCGGCGCGGGGCCGCTACGAACTGCTGAAGCCTGCGGTGGAACGGGCTTTCGACATTGCCGGCATGACGGCGGTGGCAGTGGGGCCGGGCTTTGCCGCGTTGTCCGACGCCGACAAGAAAGCCCTGGACGACGCCTTCGAGCGCATGACCATCGCCAATTACGTCAAGAATTTCGACACCTTCAACGGCGAGGTCTTCACCGTCGAGCCGGCCGCCATCGCCCGGCCGCCGTCCACCGACAAGCTGGTCAAGAGCACGCTGAAAGCCGGCAAGGATGTCATTCCCTTCAGCTACCGCATGCACCAGGTGGGCGCGGCGTGGAAGATCGAGGACATCTATCTCAACGGCAATATCAGCCAGATGGCGCAGCGCCGTTCCGACTTTGCCGCCACCTTTGCCTCTGGCGGCGCTTCGGCGCTGGTGAAGAAGATCAACGCTCTGGCGGACCAGCAGCTGACCTAATGCACCAGCGGCACGTCGTGCTGTTCGCGTTTGGGCGGCGGCGGGCCGAGCAGGGCCGGCGACAGAAACAAAGTCGTCACCAGGGTCCAGAACAGCGAGATCATCAGGAGTTCGCCCATGCTGGCGGTGCCGGGGTGCGAGCTCAGCCATAGCGCGCCGAAGCCGGTGGCGGTGGTGGCGGCGGAGAAGATCACCGCCCGCGTCAGGCTGGATTGCAGCAGATTTTTCGCGCCCGCCCGCCAGGCGACGACGAAATAGATGTTGAAGGCCACCCCGATGCCCAGCAGCAGCGGCAGGGCGATGACATTGGCGAAGTTGAGCTTCTGGCCGATCAAGACGCAGGTCGCCAGCGTCAGCAATCCGGTCAGCACCAGCGGCGCCAGGGTCATCAGCACGTCGAAAAGCCGTCGCAGGGTGACGAAGAGCAGCAGGGTGATGGCGATGAAGCTGAGCACGCCGGCCTCGATGAAGGCGCCGACGATGGTGTTGCCGGATTCGCGGATGGAAATCGGCGCGCCGGTGGCCTCGGGCGCCACGGCGCGGACTGCGTCGGTGAAATGCTTCAGCACCGAAGGATCGTTGCGCGTGTCCTTTGGCGAGACCTGGATGCGTGCCGTCCCATCGGGGGCGACCCAGTCGCGCACCATGTCGGCTGGCATGTTCGCCACGCTGACTTTCTGCGCCGTCAGCGACCCCGCCACCTGCGCCAGCATGGTCTGAAGCCCCGGCACCAGGGCCTCGCTGGCGCGGGCGCGGGCGGCTGCGCCGCCCCTGACCACGGCCTCCAGCGCCGCGGCGAGACGGCGGGCATCCTGCGACGGCATGTCATTGGCGGTGGCGGCGGCGCGCAGCTTGCCGGCTGTGGCGGACAGGGCAGCGCTCACCTCCGCGTCATTCGGCGGCGGCGACACCTCGAACGGCGCAATGGTGGCGCCAATAAGATTGCCTGCGTCGGCGATCAGCGCCAGCTTCCTGTCCTGGTCCTCGGGCACGAAATCGCTCAGGCTGATGATCTGGCCCACTTCCGGCAGCTTGCCCAGCCTGGCCTTCAGCGCATCGGCCGCCGCCAGCGAAGGTTGGGCGATGTCGATGCTGTTGGGCGAAGTCAGCGGATTGGCCATCAGCTCACGCAGGGTCGAAACCGACTCCACTTTGGGGCTGCGCAGGTTGATCGGATCGGAATCGAAGCGCACCAGCGTCATCAGGCCAATGCAGATCACGCCCGCCAGGGCGGCGCCCTGCACGACGCGGCGGCGGTGCTTCACCAGAAAATGGTCGGCCGGTGCCATCCAGGCAAAACCGACTTCATCATGCTCGGCCCGCGGTTTCAGCAGTTTCAGCAGCGCCGGCAGCAGCGTCAGCGAAAGCAGGAAGGCGACGATCATGCCGATGCCCGCCACCTTTCCCAGTTCGGCGACGCCGGTATAGCTGGTCGGAATGAAGGAGAAGAAGCCGGCGGCGGTGGCCGCCGCCGCCAGCGCCAGCGGCGCGCCCAGCGCCTTGCCGGCGCAGGAGAGGGCGTGGTCGAGATTGCGGGTGTGGAAGCGCTCATGGCGGTAGCGCACGGCGAACTGGATGCCGAAATCCACGCCCAGGCCGACGAAAAGCGCGATGAAGGCGATGGAGATGATGTTGAAGACGCCCACCGCCATGAGCCCGGCCGCCATGGTCAGGACCAGGCCGGCGGCAAGGGTGGCGAGAATGGCGGCGATCAGGCGGAAGGATTTGAGCGCCAGCCAAAGCACAAGCAGCACGCCCGCCAGCATGGCGGCCCCCATCAGGCCGGCGCCTTCGGCCAGGGTGCCGAACTCCTCGTCCGCCATCGGCACGTCGCCGGTCAGGCGCACGCGCACGCCATGCGCGGCGTCCAGCCCCAGGCCCCGCGCGGTCTCCCGGATGGCCGTGCTGGCCGCTGCGCCGGGCTGGAGCGCTTTGAAGTCTAGCACGGGCTTGGCCATGATGAAGTGGCGCAGCTCGTCCGCCCTGGGAGGCGCGCCAGTGACCAGCGAGCGCCAGGAGAGATAGGTGAGCCTGCCCTTCGCGGCATCCTCGAACACCGGCGCCAGGTTTTTCATCGGCGCGTCAATGTCGGCCAGGCTGGCATTATGGGTGGAAACGCCCAGCAGCACGGTGTCGAGGGCCTGCATCAGACCGCGCAGTGACGGATCGGAAGCCAGCGGCCCCAGGAAGGGCTGCGCCTTGATCAGCTGCGCGGTGGTGTCCGCCACTTCCTTTTGGGAAAGGAACAGCAGCCCGTTGCGGTTGAAAAACTCGCCGCCGTCCGGCCGGCGCACCGAGATGAACCGGCTTGTATCGGCCAGCAGCTTCGCCGTCAGTTTCGCGGTGGCGGCTTCCGCCAGCTCCGGCGTCCTGCCGTCAATCACCACCAGGATGATGTTGGTCTGGCCGGGAAAGGCGGCGTCGAACTGGGCCTGGCGCATCCGCCAGCCCACCTTGGCGGTGATCAGCTGCGAGGAATCGGTGTTCATGGCGAAATGGTCGGCCACATACAGGCCCGCCCCGGCGGACAGGGCCGCACATAGTCCCACCGCCGGCAGGGCATGGCGGCAGCACAGGGCGACAAGGCGCTGGATCAGGGTCATGGAAGGGAAACGCGGCGGATTTGCAAATGCGCCGCCTTTATGGCCGGGAAGAAGGCTTTCTGTCCAGAAATCAGGCATTTGCTTGCCGGCCGCTCGCGTTGGCTCGCGGCGTTCGGCGCTTGAAATGGTCCACTGGACCATTTCGCCCGTGCTGCCCGCGGCCGCGCCTCAACCCGGAATTCGGCCGTTTGCCGCCGGAAACGCCTCAGAAATCCGGCAAATCCGCCGTCACCACCGATTTCTGCTCGATCTGGCGCATGCGCCGCTGGAGATACTCGCTGCGCATGGTGGCGTAATAATCGAGCGAATTGCGCTCGATGTCGCGATAGGCGTCGATGTTGCGCGAGCGGTTGTCCATCGTGCCGATGACATTGCGCACCAGGCCGACATAGGGCTTGCCGGTATAGTTGCCGACATAACGCAATGGCGAGAAGAAGCCATCAACATAGGAGCCGGCCAGGTCGCGCATCGCGGTCGAGCCGCCGAAGGGGATCACCAGGTAGGGTCCGGCCGGCACGCCCACCGTGCCGAGGGTGAGGCCGAAATCGCGGCTGCGTTCCGGCAGGCCCCAGTCGGTGGCGACATCGAAGACCCCCGCCACGCCGACGGTGGTGTTGACGGCAAAGCGCGCCAAGGCCTCGCCGGCATAGGTGAGCTCGCCCTGCAGGGCGTAGTTGGCGGTGGTGACTGGGCCGGAGAGGTTGGCCAGCACATTGTGAATGTGCACCCGCACCGGATTGGGCACGGTCTCGGCGTAATAGCTGGCGGCGGGCAGGGCGGCGTTGCGGTCCAGCTTCTGGTTGAAGTCGAAGACGGCGCGGTTGACCGGCTCAAGTGGATCGTCCGGCTGGTCGGGGGTGGCGCAGCCTGTCAGCGCCGAAGCGCACACGAAGGCCGCAAAAATCCCTTTAAGACGCCATTTCCTCATGTCCCCAAACTCGCTTTTCCGGTTATGTCCGGATTGGTCTGCGAGCCCCCAAACCCCGGCAGAACTATAGCGGGGCTTTTTTGCCGAGTCCCATGTTCCGGGCACGGATATTTACGCTAGGGCGCAATTTTCCCGGGCGCTTGGCGCCCCCGCCGCTTTGCCGTATGAGTTCCATGGTGACCAGGACGATATAGCCTTGACCGATCCGGAACTTTTGCGTCTGCGAAACAGCATCGACAATCTCGATGCGGCACTGATCCATTTGCTGGCGGAACGCTTCAAATGCACCCAGGCGGTGGGCGTTTACAAGGCAGCGCACAATTTGCCGGCAGCTGATCCGGCGCGGGAGGCCGCCCAGATCGCCCGCCTGCGCCAGCTGGCGGCGGACGCCCGGCTCGATCCCGACTTCGCCGAGAAGTTCTTCAACTTCGTGGTGACAGAAGTGATCCGCCACCATGAGGCCATACGCTCGTCAAAGGATTGACGAGCGTGACGCTTTTAATGACCCCCTCCGGCCTTCGCACGCCGAGGCGTGCTACGGCCACTCCCCCTTGGACGCGCTTCACGCAAATGGGGGAGGCGGGCCATCGCCAAGCTGCACAAGAGGCTGTGACAGGCAGACGACAGCCGATCAGAAGTTCAGAACTTTCGCCATTCGCACCCCTGCCAGCTTCCCGATCTTCCACACCAGGTCTTCGCCAAGGGTGCCATCCAGCTCGACCAGGCAGATCGCATCCTGGCCACGTTCGCTGCGGCCCAGGGTGAAATTGGCGATATTGACCGAAGCGTCGCCGAGCAGGGTGCCAAGCCGGCCGATGAAGCCCGGCCTGTCCTCGTTCACCACATAGAGCATGTGGGCGGCGAATTCGGCGTCGAGATCGATGTCCTTGATCTGGATCAGCCGCGGCCGTCCGTCTGAAAAGACCGTGCCGGCAACGCGGCGGCTGCTTTCGTCCCCCAAGGAACCCACAAGAGTGACGACGATCTTGATATAGCCTTCATAGATGCCCCGGGCGTCGCGCCGGGTTTCACTCACCTTGATGCCGCGTTCCTTCGCCACCACCGGCGCGTTGACCATGTTCACGCCAGTCAGCATCGGGGCCAGCAGGCCGGCCAGCGCGCCTTGCGTCATCGCCCTGGTGTTGAGGGACGCGGGCGTGCCCTCATAGATGATCTCCACTCCCGACAGCGAAGTGCCGGTGAGCTGGCCGGCGAAGGAGCCCAGCTTTTCCGCCAGCGCGATCCAGGGCCGCACCTTCACCGCCTCGGCGGCGCCAATCGAAGGCATGTTGAGGGCGTTGGTGACGGCGCCGGTCAGCAGGTAGTCGGAAATCTGCTCCGCCACCTGCAGCGCCACATTTTCCTGCGCCTCATTGGTGCTGGCGCCCAGATGCGGCGTCGCCACCAGCTTCTCGCTGCCGAACAGGATATTCTCCTTGGCCGGTTCGGTCTCGAACACGTCCAGCGCCGCGCCGGCGACATGGCCATTGTCCATCGCGGCTTTCAGGGCCAGCTCATCCACCAGCCCGCCGCGGGCGCAGTTGATGATGCGCACGCCCTTTTTCGTCCTGGCGATGGCGTCGGCGGACAGGATGTTTTTCGTCTCCGCCGTCAGCGGCACATGCAGGGTGATGAAATCGGCCCGCGCCAGCAGCTCGTTCAGCTCGACCTTCTCCACCCCCAGCTCGACCGCCCGTTCCGGCGAGAGATAGGGGTCGAAAGCGATGACCCGCATCTTCAGGCCGCGAGCGCGGTCGGCGACGATGGAGCCGATATTGCCCGCCCCGATCAGCCCCAGCACCTTGCCGGTGATCTCCACCCCCATGAAACGGTTCTTCTCCCACTTGCCGGCCTGGGTCGAGGCGTTGGCGGCGGGCAGTTCCCGGGCCAGCGCCAGCATCAGGGCGATGGCGTGCTCGGCCGTGGTGATGGAATTGCCGAAGGGCGTGTTCATGACAATGACGCCGGCGGCGGTGGCGGCGGGAATATCGACATTATCAACACCGATGCCGGCGCGGCCGACTACCTTGAGGTTCTTCGCCGCCGCCAGAACGTCCTTCGTCACCTTGGTGGCGGAACGGATGGCGAGGCCGTCATACTCGCCGATGCAGGCAAGCAGTTCCTCCTTGCTCATGCCGGGCTTGTTGTCGGCCTCGACGCCGCGCTCGGCGAAGATGGCGAGAGCGGCAGGCGAGAGTTTGTCGGCGATCAGCACTTTTGGCATGGATGGACTCCGTGCGGAAAATGAAAAGGAAATTGGATCAGGCGCTCTTGACCTGCGCCCAGGCCCAGTCAAGCCACGGCGTCAGGGCCGCGATGTCGGCGGTCTCCACCGTGGCGCCGCACCAGAGGCGCAGGCCTGGCGGCGCGGCGCGGTAGCCGCCGGCATCCAGCGCCACGCCTTCCTTCTCCAGCAGCGACGCCAGCTTTTTCGCGGCCTCCGCCTTGGCCTCGTCGGACAGCGCCGCGAACCAGGGATCGGTGATGCTGATGCAGACCGAAGTATTGGAGCGGATGGCCTTGTCGGCGGCGAGAAATCCCGCCCAATCCGATTGCGCCACCCAATCCTCCAGCACTTTCAGATTGGCATTGGAGCGGGCGATCAGCGCCGGCAAGCCGCCAACGCCTTCCGCCCAGGCAAGGGCATCGAGCCAGTCCTCCACCGCAAGCATCGAGGGCGTGTTGATGGTCTCGCCCTGGAAGATGCCTTCGGTAAGCTTGCCCTTTGACGTCAGGCGGAAGATTTTCGGCAGCGGCCAGGGCGGGACATGGGATTCCAGCCGCGTCACCGCACGGGGCGAAAGCGCGATCATGCCATGCGCCGCTTCGCCGCCCAGCGCCTTCTGCCAGGAGAAGGTCACGACATCGAGCTTGTCCCAGGGCAGATCCATCGCGAAGGCTGCCGAGGTCGCATCGCAGATGGTGAGGCCGGTGCGGTCAGCGGCAATCCAGCCGCCATCCGGCACTTTCACGCCGCTGGTGGTGCCGTTCCATACGAACACTGCATCGTTGCCGGGCAGATACTGTTTCAGCTCGGGCAGCTCGCCGTATGGCGCCTTGAACAACCGGGTATTGGGAATGCGAAGCTGCTTGACCGCGTCGGTCACCCAGTCCTCGGAAAAGCTTTCCCAGGCGAACAGATCCACCGGCCGCGCCCCCAGCAGCGACCACAGCGCCATCTCCACCGCGCCGGTATCGGAGGCGGGCACGATGCCGAGGCGGTAATTCTCCGGCATGCCGAGCAACCGTCTGGTGCGGTCGATGGCGTCTTTCAGCTTGGCTTTGCCGGGCTTGGAACGGTGGGAGCGCCCCACCAGCGCGCCCTTCAGCGCTTCAGGACTCCATCCGGGGCGCTTGGCGCAGGGTCCGGAGGAAAAAAAAGGCCGTGCGGGACGCACAGCCGGTCTTTCCTTTGCAGGAACAGCATCAGTCATGGCGGTTCATTCCTTCCAGAATGATAGCGCCCCGTTGGGGGGGCGTGGCCCGCGCCCGATATAGGGGCGGCCTCGCACCGCGTCAAGGACGACCTCCGCTCTCAGGTCAATTCCACCCTGACCGCACTTTTCAATTTCCGCGCGCCATGCCGAAGCCGCGCGCCGGAGCGGCGGAAAATCAATTAAGCATGGCGCGCCAGGAAGTCATGACTTTCTCCGCCTGGGATGGACCGCTGAAGCGGTCACTCAGGGCGGCCCCGAATCCGATCCCGGGCATGCATCTCGTCGGGCGTCAGCCGTCCGGAGAGGTGGCCATGTCGCGGATACGCTGACCCTGACGCAGCCGGGCCGCATCAATCAGCATGCGCGCGGCCCAGCGATAGACGTTCTGCTCTCGCACCTGCTGGCGCATCAATTGCATGCGGGCGCGTTGTTCGTCGGCCGGCATGCGCAATGCGGTGTCCAGCGCATCGGCCATTTCGCGCACGTCGAACGGATTGACGATAAGGGACTCCGACAATTCGCGTGACGCCCCGGTAAAACTGGAAAGCACCAGAACGCCCATTTCATCGTCACGGGAAGCAACGAATTCCTTCGCAACCAGATTCATGCCGTCATGCAGGCTCGAGACGATACAAAGGTCCGCGGCGCGGAACAGCTCGAAGACCTCCTTCGGTTCGTGGTGCCGTATGACAAGTTCGACGGGACGATAGCTGCCGCTGCCATGGCGCCGGTTGATCTGCGCCGCGAGGTCGATGGCCTCTTTCTGCAGATTGCTGTAGCTGGCCAGCTTGCTGCGGGTCGGCGCCGCCACCTGCACATAGACGAGACGTCCGACCCATTCCGGTCTGCTTTCCAGCAGATAATCGATCGCTCGCATCCGATCCAAAATTCCCTTGGTGTAGTCAAAGCGCTCGATCCCGACTGCCAGCTTGGCGTACTGGGGAAGACCCAGGCGCTCGCGCACCTCCTTCCGGCAGGCCTTCACAGGGGGCTGATCTTCCACCGCTTTGGGCGGCCAGGCGATGGAGATGGGATAGGGGCGGATGCGCGTATCGTCACCTCCCAGAGTGACAGTGGCATGTTCGCGATCGATTCGGCTTTCAATGTAGCGATCCACGGTTTCGAGGAAGTTGTTGCAATGGAACCTTGTGTGGAAGCCGATGACACTGCTGCCAAGGAGCCCTTCTATGATTTGCTCCTTCCAGGGGCAGATTCCGAAGGTTTCCGCGTTCGGCCACGGGATGTGCCAGAAAGTGATGATGGTGGCCCGTGGCAGCAGTTTGCAGATCAGGCGTGGGGCCAGGGCGAAATGATAATCCTGCACCAGGACCACCGGATCCGGCGTCTGCGCCTCCTGGGCGACCGCTGCGGCAAATCGGGCATTGACCTTCTCATAGAACGTCCAATCGCTGTCGCGGAAAGTCGGCCTTACAAAGGCGATGTGACAGAGAGGCCATAGTCCTTCATTGGCCAACCCGTAGTAATAGCCATCCTGCTCCTCCTCGTTGAGCCAGATACGGCGGAGCGTGTAAGAGGGCCGTGCCGGAGGTACGGCTATGCAATCCTGGGCGTTCACGGTCTCCCGGTCAGCGGAACCGCTTCCGTGAGCGATCCAGGTACCGCCGCACGCCTGCATGACCGGCTCCAGTGCGGATACCAGACCGCTGGCGGGCGTCTGAAGTTCAATGCCACCGCCTTGCCGGTGATTATGGATATAAGGCTCGCGATTGGAAAGAATGATGACCTCGGCGCCAGGCAAGGCTTCACGCATAAGGTCCTGCAGGGACTGGGGAGTCCATTGGGTTTCCGCCGCCTCGGTAGGGGTGCGGCCAATGTCCAGATCTCGCAGCAGACGTTGGATCTCGCGGTCCAGAGGCGTCGGCTCCGACCGAAGGCTGCTTGGCCGGCGCCCAATCCGCAGCTCGGTCACCGCCTGCCGCAGCGCCTGCATCCACCCGCGCATGAGAAAGACGGCAAAAACGGTGGCAATGGCCGCCATGACAATGCCCAGAATGACCAAGCTGGCAATGACATAGGTCTGGATACGGCCGGATCTTGCATCCACAAAGGAAAGGTCATGTAGAATGATGAGATCAAACCGGCCACTGGATGCAATGAAGGGGAAAGCCCCAATCAGCACATGTTGGCTGCCATATTCGATATCTGAAAAGCTCTCTTTCTCCGCGCGCGCCACCCGATTGCAGGCAAAGGTAGCCGGAAGATCGGCGGTGGCTGCGAATTTCGTCCCGGCCGGCGTACACAAAGCCACAGCCAGAACCCGTTCATCCTGCGTCACGGCAGTCAGGATGGCGGACAGGCGCGCGCGGTCATCATCATTCAGGGCTCTGACGACCGGTCCGGCGATGGATTGAGCTGCCAGGCGCGTTCGCGACTCCACGTCGCGCCGCGACCATTGCTCGACCAGTGAACGGGACAGCGGCGCCAGCGCAAGGGTCAGCAGTCCCAGCAGGGCCGCGCCGGCTATCACATAGCTGACAATATTGGCCAGTCTGCGCCGGTTCATCGCATTGTCCGCCACGGCCGGCTGAGCAGGCTGGCGCAGTTAATGATCCCGACCAGCGAGTAGGTCTGGGGATAGTTGCCCCACAATTCGCCGGAGGTCGTATCCATGTCCTCCGACAAAAGGCCTGCCTGGGTGCGCCGCGCGAGCATGTCTTCGAACAGGCGCCGCGCATCCTCGCTCCTGCCGGTCAGCTGCAGTGCTTCGATCAGCCAGAAGGTGCAGAAATTGAAGGCGGTCACCGGAAGACCGAAATCGTCTTCGGTGGCGTATCGCAGCATGGAATTTCCCCGCCGCAGGCCCTTTTCCACCGCTGCCAGCGTGCCCAAAAAGCGTTTGTCGCCGGGAGCGAAGAAGTGCAGGTCCAGCAGCTGAATCAGGCTGGCGTCAAGCTGCATGCCGTCGAATGCGGCGGACATGCTCTGCCTGTCCTCGTGCCAGGCCGCCGCTTCGATGCGGTCCCGGATCTGGCTCGCGCGTGTGGACCACAATGCGGCGCGATCCTCCAGGCCCAGGGCGCGGGCCGCGTTGGCGAGGCGGTCGCAGCCGGCCCAGCACATGGCGGCCGAATAGGTGAAGACATTCTGCCGCGTGCGCAATTCCCACAAGCCGGCGTCGGGCTTGTCGAAGAACTTCCAGGCACAGTCCCCAACCTGCTCCAGCGCCCGGAAATCCTCGGGCCCGGACATGCGCAGCAGCCGGCGGTCGAAAAAGGCATGGACGCTGGAAAGAATGATCTGCCCATAAACGTCGTGCTGCCTTTGCGAATAGGCCTGGTTGCCGACGCGAACCGGGCCGATGCCGCGATATCCGGGCAGAGCGGAAAGCTCGCGCTCGTCCAGGTTTCTGTGCCCCAGCACGCTGTAAAGCGGCTGGATGGCGCCGCCATCCGCCGCATCGACGATATTGCGCAGAAAGCGGAGATAAGCTTCCAGAACGTCCAGGGCGCCAAGGCGATTAAGGGCCTGCACCGTATAATACGCGTCCCGAATCCAGCAATAGCGATAGTCCCAGTTGCGCTGGGAAGCGTCATGCTCCGGGATGGAGGTGGTCAGCGCCGCAACGATGGCGCCGGTCTCCTCGTGCTGGCAGAGCTTGAGCGCGATGGCGGCGCGTATCACCGCGTCCTGCCAGTCCAGCGGGGTCGCCAGACCGCGCACCCATAGCTGCCATTCCGCGATGGTCTCCGAGAGGAGGCGGTCCAGGGTTATGCGCAGATCGCCGGTAAAGCTTTCGTCCACCCCGAGAAAGAAATGGAGCGGCTGCTCTACACGAAACATCGTTTCATTCTGGATGAAGCTGAGTGGTGCGTCCGTGGTCAGGCGCATGTCCATGGTTCGCAGCGGATAGCAGAGATGGTTGGATCCGAAAGTGCTGCGTCGGTCGCTGAGCCATAGTGCCGGCCGCAGCCGCACGCGGATGCGCGGGCTGCCCGAGACCGGCCGCACAATTCGGGCAAATGCGACGGGCCGGTAAACGCGATCCACCCGCGCGACCCGGGGACAGAAGTCGACCACTTCGACCGCATTGCCGGCCGTGTCGACGTGTCGGCTCACCAGCACGGCCGTGTTGCGCACATATTCCTGGCTCACGCTGGCGCAATTCTCGATCTCGATGGACCAGAAGCCGCTGGCGCCCGCGTCATCCGTCGATTTGCTGTCGAGCAGCAGAGAAAATGCCGGATCGCCATCCACGCGCGGCACGCACCCCCAGACGAAGGTGCCCTTGCGGTCCACCAGCGCACTTACCTGGCAATTGCCTATGGGCCAGAGATTCAGGTCGCGTTTCATGGACCGGCCTGCAAGGCCGCTTCCAGCCATGCCAATGTTGCATCCACATCGGGCAGGCGGAATTGCGCGTGGGTCGTGCGTGAATCGCCCACCAGAATTCCTGCGCCGTTGCGGGCAGTGGCGGCCCGGAAGCCGGCTTCATCGGTTTCGTCGTCGCCGATGAATATCGGCCGGCCGCCGCGCATCGGGTCCTCCTGCATCAGGGCGGCCACCGCGGTGCCCTTGTCGCTGCCGGGCATGCGCAATTCGATGACCATCTTTCCAGGAAGCAGCGCAAGGCCGGTGCGGCGCGCGATCTGGGCGGCCACGTCGCGGCATCCGGGCTCCGCCTCCGGAGCTTGCCGATAGTGCAAGGCCAGCCCCTTGGGCTTGTGCTCGCTCAGCACGCCGGGATGTGCTGCGAGCAGCTCCTCGAGCAGGGCCTGGCTGGCGGCGTCCAGCGAAATCGTGCCCAAATCCGGACTGTCGCCCGGCCGGCAGAGTTCGGCGCCATGGCTGCCCGCGATCGCGAGTCTGGAATCGGCGAGCCGCTCCATGACATCGGCGGCGGCCCTGCCGCTGACAATCGCCATCCGGCCGTGCAGATGGTCTTGAAGGCGCGCCAGAAGGTTTTTGAGGTGCTCCTCCACCGCAATGGCGTCGGGACGCGCCGCGATGGACACAAGGGTGCCGTCAAAATCGAGAAAGAGGCTGGCGTCCTGCAATAGCCTTAGTGGCGGCGGCGGCAAGGCGCTTGAAGTATGGAATAATATCATTCGTCAAATCCAATTGTGCCTAGCACAGACAAAAACGCATGGGGTGAGTAAAATGTGGTAGCGGCACCGCAAAATTGCCGCCCGCCGCGGGAACCAGACCGGTCATGGCGCGTTTCATGCGCCCGGACTGACTTTTGTCAGTTTTCTCTCGAGCGATATTTCGGCACGCCGCCGCGGCAATGCCCGCGGATATTCATCGCGCAGGCAGGAAATCAGTTTTTCCCGCACCTCGCAGCGCAGATCGAACACTGCTCCGGAATCGCGCGCACTTACGAGGGCGCGCAATTCCAGGGTCTCCTCTCCGGCATCGGTGACCTGCAGGTTGATCATGATCCGGAAGCGTTCAAGATGTTTCTGCGCGGTGCCGCAATCGGCCGTTCCATGCGACCTCTGGCCTGTTTCGCCCGGGCCGCACCCCTGATGGGAATGGATCGCGCGTACCGAAGTTCCCTGGCAACGGGTTGATTGGCACACCGAGGCATTTAAGGTGCTGAAATGCGCAATCGCACCGTGCTGATTTCCGGTTTGGGCATTGCCGGTCCCGCGCTGGCATTCTGGCTGAAGGCTGGCGGGTTCGAACCGGCATTGGTCGAGCGTTCGCCGGGATTGCGAAGCGGCGGATACGTTATCGACTTCTGGGGCCTTGGCTACGATATCGCAGAGCGCATGGGGCTGAGGGAAGATATCGAGCGCACGGGTTATCACGTCCGGGAAATGCGCATCGTGGGTGATGATGGCAGGCGGGTGGCCGGCTTTGATGTCGATGTATTCCGGCAAGTGACAAATGAGCGTTATGTGACGCTGGGCCGGAGCGAACTCTCGCGCCTGCTTTTTGAAAAGGTCGCCGACTTTTCGGAAGTGATGTTCGGCGATGAGATCGTCGGTCTGGATGACGAAGAAAATGGCGTGCATGTTCAATTCAGGCATGGGCGGGCGCGCCAATTTGATCTTGTGGTCGGCGCCGATGGGCTGCATTCACCCGTGCGCCGGCTCGCTTTCGGGCCCCAGCCCCGGTTCGAAAAAAGGCTGGGCTACGCGGTCGCGGCTTTCGAGGCGGCGGGCTACCGGCCACGCGACGAAAATGCCTACGTCATGCATGGGTGCCCGGGGCGGTCGCTCGGGCGATTCACCATGCGTGATGACCGGACAATGTTCCTGTTCGTTTTCGCGACCGGTAATGACAGCCTGCCGGATACGCTGGACGGTCAGAAGAAAATGCTTTCGACGCTGTATGCCCACGACGAATGGGAATGCGGCCGCATTCTGGATGAACTGGAAAGCACGCGGGAGCTCTACTTTGATCGGGTCAGCCAGATCAGCATGCCTTGCTGGTCGCGAGGCCGGGTCGCCCTTGTGGGCGACGCCGCCTTCTGTGTTTCCCTGCTGGCGGGACAGGGTTCTGCCCTGGCCATGACTGCTGCCTACGTGCTCGCAGGAGAACTCGCCAGGGCAGCGGGACGGCATGAACAGGCGTTTCTGGAATACGAGGCTTTCCTGCGGTCCTATATAGAGGCCAAGCAGCAGGGCGCGGAGCGCTTCGGCGGGGCATTGGCGCCGAAAAGCCGGTTCGGACTCTGGTTTCGCAATCAGGTGATAAACGCGTTCAGGATTCCGGGGCTGGCAAGTCTGGTCATCGGAAGCGAGATCACCGACAAGCTGCGCCTGCGCGATTATCGCTGGCAATGCCGCTAGCGGCCGGGGCGCGAGGCCGACCGGGAACAATTGATGTAAGGTTCCGATACCCCTACAAAGCGGTATGGGAATATTGTTCGGCCAGCTGGCCGGGTTGCTCGTCATCGCAGCTGTCGTGGCGGTCGCGGCCAGGCGATTGCGGCTGCCCTACACCGTGGGCCTGGTATTGGCGGGAGTCGGCATCGCCCTGCTGGGATTGCCGATTGACCTGGCGCTTACACATGATGTCGTCCTGGACGTGATCCTGCCGCCGCTGCTTTTCGAGGCGGCCTTGAACCTGCACTGGGACGAGTTGCGCAAGGACGCAGCGCCAATCCTGTTGCTCAGCACCCTGGGCGTCATCGTGTCGGCCGCTGTCGCCATGGTGGGCATGACCTGGGCCGGGGGCTGGAGCCTGGATGCGGCCTTGATCTTTGGCGTGTTAATCGCCGCCACCGACCCGGTGGCAGTTATCGCGATGTTCAAGGACAACGGCATCCGCGGACGGTTGCGCCTGCTGGTGGAGAGCGAAAGCCTTTTCAACGACGGCGTAACGGCGGTATTTTTCGCGCTCGCGCTCATTTGGGTTACCGCGCACACCATGCGGATCGCGGACGGCGCCTTAACTCTTGTTCTGATGTCGGGCGGCGGCATCGCGATGGGACTGGCTTGCGGAGGCATTGCGTTGCTGCTCGCGGGACGCACGAGTGATCATCTTGTCGAAATGACAGTCACGACGGCCGCGGCCTATGCGTCATTCCTAGCAGCAGACCATTTGGGCTTGTCGGGAGTTCTGGCCACCGTGAGTGCTGGCCTGCTGATAGGCACTGTGGGGCTTCATTCGAATCAGTTGAGTTTGGGTCTGTCAGAAGGCGGCCGGGCTTTTGTGCTGGAGGTGTGGGACTTTCTGGCGTTCCTGGCAAACTCCTGCATATTCATTCTCATTGGACTGACGGTGGCACGCGTGCCGTTTGCCTCAGTCGGCTATGCTACCTTGGCTCTTGCGGTGTTGATCGTCCTGATTGGCCGCGCCGCCACGGTTTATCCGCTGGGATTGCTGTTCAGCACCACGCGGTGGAGGATTCCATTGGCCCAGCAGCATGTCTTGTGGTGGGGAGGACTGCGAGGTGCGCTGGCCCTCGCCCTGGCCTTGTCCTTGCCCGACTCCATATTTGAGCGGCAAGCCATACTTGTTGTCACCTTTGGTGTCGTCGCTTTTTCCGTGATTTGCCAGGGCCTGACCATGCCCATGCTTATGCGTCGGCTTCGCATAACCTGACGCCGCATGGAAACAGGCCTGGCCGGAAATCGGCGATCAGGGCAGCGGCATCGGCGCCAACGACATGTCTTGGCCGCCACGAATTTCCGAGACGCCGACAAATCCCGTCATTGGCGCGCGCATGAGGCCCGTGAAGCCGGCGACCATTGTCGCTTTTCAGCGCTGCCATGACCTCAATAAGTTACGTCGCCCTAATGGGCAGGCAAGGGGTGCGCGTGGCGGGTACCCTTGAAGACCGCTGCCGGCAGCTGCCCGGGATTTTCGGCAAAACCCGTTTTGGGAACTATGCGATAGTGGTTGGTGTCATCCCTGCTCTGAGGCCGACACACGAGAACAAGATGACCATGCTCCATGAGGCTGACCATCGCCAGATGGACCGTTTTGGGGCTGCAGCCGAGCACCTGCGCCAAGGTTCGCTGCGTCCCCTGCACAACGACGATTCCATCAAGCTCGAAAAGCGCGAATGTTTCGGGAGCTGTGATCCAGTTCGCCATGGCATAGGCAACAGCTTTGGTCAGTCCCGAAAGGGCGCGGTCGAAAATAACCTGGTCTCTCCAGTTCTGCTTTATCGTCTCCAGCTTGTTTCTTGTACGCAACTTTCCGAAAAGCCCGGTTCGCATCCGTTTTGTCATCGTTGTCGTCCATTCCGCTCGACGCAACGTGGCAGAGATTCCAGAATCTCAATCTGATTGTTGTCAGAATGAGGAAAAGTTTTGCGCGATTCATATTGATATCGGTCATTTGCCCAAGGCGTCCCGCAACGCGATGCGCCTGTTGGTTCGCGCTTGCTCCCTGCGCGTCACTTGCTCCCTGCGGGTCAACGGATCGCGCGAGTCATGTTCGGTTCGCCGGCGATTGATATTTGACATCAGTCAATGTCCGGCTCCGGTTTCCGTTCGAATGAGCCGATGCGGGGACGTGGTTATGCCCTGATAAGGCTGATGGAAGGCGTCCCGCCAAACTGCGCGGAAGATGGGATGATAACGCCGCCACAGTAGAAATAAAGTTTCGGATTCCTGACGCCAGTCAGGGTTTGCAACAAAGGCAGGGTCTAGGAAGTTCAGACCCGCGCATCCGGCGGCGTGAGCCACGCGGGCAACGAGAGTATTTTCAAAAGTGAACGGCGGCACAACCGCCGGACGATTTATAAATCTCGGGGGAAAAAATGAATTCTCTTTTGCGTAAACTTTCGCTTTGCAGCTCTGTAACAGCTCTCGCTGCGGGAACGTCGCTGGTCGCACATGCCCAGAACGTCACCGCTCCGGGCGCTCCGGCCGATGACATCGAGACGGTCAATTCGTCCGCAGGCCGCCTTGACCTTCAGGGCTTCACCCAGCCGACGCCGGTGACGGTGATCGGCCTCGACCAGATCAATCGCGACGCCAAGGTCAATATCGGC
>CAZNGO010000009.1:0-54386 GCA_964572805.1 uncultured Rhizobium sp.
GAAGTGGGAACCGGTTCGGGTCAGCGCGCGCGACCCAATCAAGAAGCGCGCGCCCCCGAAGTGGGAACCGGTTCGGGCCAGCGCGCGCGACCCAATCAAGAAGCGCGCGCCCCCGAAGTGGGAACCGGTTCGGGTCAGCGCGCGCGACCCAAGGAAAAGCCGCAATGGCCGCCCTTCTGGCGAAGCTGCACCCTGATGTTCCAGAAGGAAGTGGCGCAGCGCATCGTCGCCAGGCCGGGCACGGAACATTTTGGCCGGCTGGCGGTGCTGGCGGGCTGGCGCGCCACGGCAAAGATACTGTTCGACGTCCCGCGCCAGGCCTTCGTGCCGCCGCCCAAGATCACCTCGTCGGTGGTGCGGCTGGAGCCGCGGCCAACGCCGCTGGCGCCCTGCGCGCTGGCTGACCTGGAGCGCGTCACCGCCGCCGCCTTTGGCCAGCGCAGGAAGATGCTGCGGCAGAGCCTGAAGGGTCTGGCGCCCGACGCCGAGGCCCGCATCGCCGCCGCCGGCATCGCGCCGACCGAGCGGCCCGAGGAATTGACGGTGGAGCAGTTCGCGGCCCTGGCGCGGGCGTTCGCCTAGACCAGCCGTGCCGCGAAATCCGATATCCCGAGCTGCCGCGCCCGTTTCAGGCGTTCCGCGTTGAGAATGGCCTGGATGTCGAACAGCGCCTTCTCGATATCGGTATTGACGATGATGTAGTCATATTCCGGCCAGTGGCTGATCTCGTCCGCCGCCTTGGCCATGCGGGCGGCCACCACCTCGTCGCTGTCGGAGGCGCGGGCCTTCAGCCGCCGCTCCAGCTCGGCATGGGACGGCGGCAGGATGAAGATGCTGACCAGATCGTCGCGCATCTTTTCCTTGAGCTGCTGGGTGCCCTGCCAGTCAATGTCGAACAGCACGTCACGGCCCGCCGCCAGCGCATCGGTGACCAGGTGCGCGGGGGTGCCATAGCGCTGGCCGAAGACCGTGGCATGTTCCAGGAATTTTCCGCCCGCCACCCAGGCGGCGAATTCGTCATGAGTGATGAAGTGGTAATCCTTGCCATGCGCCTCGCCCGGGCGCATCGGCCGCGTCGTGGCGGAAACCGACAGCGTGATCTTCCGGTCCACCTCCAGCAGTTTCTTCGACAGGGTGGTCTTGCCCGCGCCGGAGGGCGAGGACAGCACCAGCATCAATCCGCGCCGCAGGATATTTTCATTCGACATTTTGGCTCTGCTCGCGAAACTGGTCGATCACCGCCTTCAGCGCCAGGCCGACGCGCGTCAGCGCGATGTCGGAGGACTTGGAACACAGCGTGTTGGCCTCGCGGTTGAACTCCTGGGCCAGGAAATCCAGCTTGCGCCCCACCCCCTGCCCGGACTTCAGCATGGCGCGGGCATCGGCGACATGGGCGGTGAGGCGGTCGAGTTCCTCGCGCACATCGGCCCGCGCCGCCAGCAGCGCCGCTTCCTGGGCCAGGCGTTCCTCGGTGAGGCCGCCGGTCAGCAGCTCCTGCATCTGGGCCGCCAGCTTCTGCTTCAGGGCGGCCGGCTGGGAAGCGGCCAGCTTTCCGGCCTCGTCCACCAGCGCCGCGATCTCGTCCAGCTGCGCCGCCAGCACCGCCTGCAGCTTGGCGCCTTCGTTCAGGCGCGCCTTCGCCAGGCCGTCCAGCGCCGCCGCCAGGCTTTCCAGGATGGCGGCATCGCGATGGGCCCGCGCCGTTTCATCGGCCGGGGCGGCGTCGTCGGAAACGATCACGCCTTTCAGGGCCAGAATTCCGTCCACCCGCGCCGGCGCCAGGCCGGTCTCGGCGGCAATCTCCTTCGCCAGCCGGACGGCGGAGGCCAGCGCGGCGGCATCGACCTTCAGCCCGCGGCCCTCTTCCTGCGGCGCCAGGACGAGAAAAAGCTGCAGCGAGCCGCGGCTGAAGCGCGCGGCAGCCAGCTTGCGCGCCGGCCCCTCCAGCCCGTCCAGACCGGGCGGCGTGCGCAGGCGCAGATCAAGACCGCGGCCATTGACGCTCTTGGCCTCCCAGCGCCAGGCCGTGTCGCCATGGCCGCCGCTGTTTTCGGCAAAACCGGTCATGCTGGAAAGGGCCATGGCGACTCCGTGAGGAAGCGGAACTTAGCCCGCGCGCCCATCACGCGCTAGGCTAGCGCTTCGCCGGGCGCGGCAGCTGCGGCACGGCATCGCGCACGGTGTCCAGCGGAACAGGCTGGTTGAGCCGTTCGGCGGCACGGAACAGGATCACGTTCCTGGCGTGATCGGCCATGGTGGCGGCGAACAGGCTTTTGCCCTTGCCGTCGGCGACGAAATAGAGATCGTCGCCCGGCATCGGATTGAGCACGGCCAAAATCGAATCCTTGCCGGGATTGGCGATCGGCCCCGGCGGCAGCGCCGGAATGCGATAGGTGTTGTAGGGCGTATCGCTCTGCAGTTCGCTCTGGCGGATGCCGTGACCCAGGGGAGTGCCGCGCGTCAGGCCATAGATGATGGTGGGATCGGACTGAAGCGGCATGCCCTTCTTCAGCCGGTTGACGAAGACCTGGGCGACATGGCGGCGCTCATCGGCCAGCGCCACTTCCCGTTCCACGATCGAAGCCAGGGTCACGGCCTGGCGCATGGTCTGGAACGGCAGGTTGGCATCGCGTCCCGGCCAGTGCGCATCCAGGAACCTGCGCTGTGCTTCGGCCATCTGGTCCAGCAGCCGGGCGCGCGTCATGCCCCGCGTAAAGAGATAGGTTTCCGGCAGCAGCGTGCCTTCCTCCGGCGCCGGGCCGGCGTCGCCGACCAGCACCGGATCGGCCTGCACCAGCTTCCAGATCATCGCGGAAGTCAGGCCCTCGGCGGCGGTGAACTTGTGCTGGATGGATTTGCCCGCCACCAGGATGGCGGCGATGGCGGCCATGCTGGCATGGGCGGGCAATGCGTATTCGCCCGCCTTGACCTGCGAGGCCAGGCCCCGCGCCCGCAGTTCCAGCTCGAACGCCAGGGTGAAATTGACCGCGCCGGCTTGCGTCATCTGCCGCACCGTCTGGTGCAGCGGCGTGCGGGGCGCGATCAGCACCACCTTCTCCGCCGGCGACGGGCCGGGCGAATCCCATACGGCGAGGAACCATTCCACCGCGCCGGCGCCGATCAGCGCCAGGGCGAGAATAACCAGAAGGAACCGCTTCATCGCCGGGACTTCACGCCCGCGCCATGATCAGGCAGGCGTTGGTGCCGCCAAAGCCGAAGCTGTTCGACATGGCGACATTGACCTGGCGCTTCTGCGCCTTGTGCGGCACCAGGTCGATGGCGGTGGTGACGTCGGGATTGTCCAGGTTGATGGTGGGCGGCACGACGCCGTCGCGCATGGCCAGCAGGCAGAAGATCGCCTCGACCGAGCCGGCGGCGCCCAGCAGGTGCCCGATGGAGGATTTGGTCGAGGACATCGCCGTCTTCGCCGCGGCATTGCCCAGAAACCGCTCGACCGCGCCCAGCTCGATGCCGTCGGCCATGGTCGAGGTGCCGTGCGCGTTGACATAGTCAATGTCGCCGGGGCTGATCCCGGCCCGCTTCAGCGCCATGGTCATGGCGCGATAGCCGCCTTCGCCGGTCTCGGAAGGCGCGGTGATGTGATAGGCGTCGCCCGACAGGCCATACCCCTTCACTTCGCCATAGATCTTCGCGCCGCGCGCCCTGGCGTGCTCATATTCCTCCAGCACGACGATGCCGGCGCCCTCGCCCATGACGAAACCGTCGCGGTCCTTGTCATAGGGGCGCGAGGCGCGTTCCGGAGTTTCGTTGAAGCCGGTGGAAAGGGCGCGGCAGGCGTTGAAGCCGGCAATGCCGAGCCGCGAGATCGCCGCTTCGGCGCCGCCCGCCAGCATCACATCGGCATCGTCCAGCGCGATCATGCGGGCGGCGTCGCCAATGGCATGGGCGCCGGTGGCGCAGGCCGTCACCACGGCGGAGTTGGGGCCCTTGTAGCCATGCTCGATCGAGGCATAGCCGGAAATCAGGTTGATCAGGCGGCCGGGAATGAAGAAGGGCGACAGCCGGCGCGCGCCCATCTGCACGATCAGCAGGGCGCCTTCCTCGATGCCGGGCAGCCCGCCGATGCCCGAGCCGATCAGCACGCCGGAACGGTAGCGGTCTTCCTCGGACTGCGGCACCCAGCCGGAATCGCGCACCGCCTGCTTGGCGGCGGCCAGGCCATAGATGATGAAATCATCCATGCGCCGCTGTTCCTTGGGATCAACCCACTGGTCGGGGTTGAAGCTGCCATTGGAACCATCGCCACGCGGCACCTGGCAGGCGATCCTGGTCGCCAGGTCGTCGGTGCGGAAACGGGTGATGGCGCTGGCGCCGGACTTGCCGGCCAGCAGCGCCGACCAGCTTTCCTCCACGCCACAGGCGAGCGGCGTGACCAGCCCAAGCCCGGTGACAACGACCCTGCGCATCAACGCTTCGGATTACGAGGCGTTGGCTTTGTCGATGTATTTGACGGCGTCGCCGACGGTCACGATGGACTCCGCCGCGTCATCGGGGATTTCGATGCCGAATTCCTCTTCGAACGCCATGACCAGCTCGACGGTGTCGAGGCTGTCTGCGCCCAGGTCTTCGATGAAGGAGGCGCTCTCGGTGACCTTCTCGGCATCGACGTTGAGATGCTCGACAACGATCTTCTTCACGCGCTCAGCGGTATCGCTCATGGAGTTCTAAGGCCTCTCTAGGTTTCGCGCCGGTTCCGGGCGCCTCACAATAACGTGCTTTTGGGGGATTTGGTCTTTGCGAGGCGCGCTTGGTAACACATCGCTGCGCCGACGCCAATTCCGGTCTAACCCATTGACCGGATTGCTAAATCATGGCCATTCCACCATTGATCTGCAATGTTTCGCCGGTGATATAGGCTGCTTCGTTCGAAGCCAGGAAGGCTGCCGCGGCGGCAATTTCGGCTGCCGAGCCCATTCGGCCGGCCGGGATTCGGGCGGCGATCATCTCCTTCTGCTGGTCGGTCAGCACCTCGGTCATGGCGGTCTGGATGAAGCCGGGGGCGATGCAGTTGACGGTAATGTTGCGGCTGGCGACCTCGGCGGCGAGGGATTTGCTCATCCCCACCAGCCCCGCCTTGGCGGCGGCGTAATTGCCCTGGCCCGGATTGCCGGTCTCGCCCACGACGGACGTAATCTGGATGATGCGGCCCCAACGCTTCTTCATCATGGCGCGCAGGACGGCGCGGGAGAGGCGAAAGGCAGCGGTGAGATTGACGGCGATCACCGCATCCCATTCCTCGTCCTTCATCCGCATGAAGAGATTGTCTTTGGTAATGCCGGCATTGTTGACCAGGATGTCGATCGGCCCGCCGGCCGCTTCTTCCGCCGCCTTGGGCAGCGCCTCGACGCTGGCGGTGTCGGACAGATTGGCGATGACCGTGAAGGCGCGCGAACCAAGCTCGGTCTTTACGGCGTCGAGGGCTTCCTGGCGGGTACCGGAAAGCACAACGGTAGCGCCCTGGCCGTGCAGCGCCTTGGCGATGGCGCCGCCGATGCCGCCGGAGGCGCCTGTTATCAGGGCGACTTTGCCGGTGAGATCAAACATTCCTCGTCCTTCCATCCTCACCCTTCGACAGGCTCAGGGTGAGGATATTTATAAGCCCTCATGCTGAGCCTGTCGAAGCATGAGGGAGCGATTCTATAACGTCTTTGCAAACGCCTCGAGATCGGCAGGCGCGTCCAGCGTGACAGTCTGCAATTCCTTGTCAATGCGCCTGACCATGCCGGTCAGCACCTTGTTGCCGCCGAACTCCACCGTCGTGTCCACGCCGTGATCGCGCAGGGAAAGGATGGATTCGCGCCAGCGCACCCGGTTGGTGATCTGGGTCACCAGCAGCTGGCGGACATAGTCGGGCTCGGTGACCGGCTCGGCCAGGACGTTGGCAATCACCGGCACGATCAGCGGGCGGATGGCGATACCGGCCAGGGCCTCGGCCATCTTCGCGGCGGCGGGGGCCATCAGGGGGCAATGGAACGGCGCGGAAACCGCCAGCGGGATGGCGCGCTTGATGGCTTTGGCCTTGGCGATTTCGGGAACGCGCGCCATCGCGTCGTTGCTGCCGGAAATCACCACCTGGCCCGGCGCGTTGTCATTGGCGACGACGCAGGTGCCGCCTTTATATTCACCAGAGGGGGCGGACGCTTCGGCGGCGACTTCCTCGGCCTGTTCGATCTCGGCGCCGATCAGGGCGATCATTCCGCCCTCGCCCACCGGCACGGCGGACTGCATCGCCTGGCCGCGAATTTTCAGCAGGCGCGCGGTGTCGGACAGCGAGAAGGCGCCGGCGGCGCACAGGGCGGAATATTCGCCAAGCGAATGACCGGCCACCAGCGCGGCGTGTGTTGCGACATCGAGGCCGAATTCCTTTTCCATCACCCTGAGCATAGCGATGGAGGCGGCCATGATGGCGGGCTGGGCATTCTCGGTCAGGGTCAGGTCGGCTTCCGGTCCTTCCCACATCAGCTTCGACAGCTTCTGCGACAACGCGTCGTCCACTTCGGCGAAGACCTCGCGCGCAGGGGCGAATGCATCGGCCAAAACCTTTCCCATGCCGACGGCCTGGGAACCCTGTCCGGGAAAAAGAAAAGCGCGAGTCATGGGCGGAGACAAATCAAGTGGGGTTCACGAAGTCAAGTAAAGGGACGGAGGCGTTTAAACCAAAGCTTTATGAACACCGTCAAAAACGTCATCCTTTAATTCAGCAAAAAGGAATGTCGGAAACTTCCTAACAGCACCATCCTTGAAAGTGATGGCGACAACCCAAAATTTGAAAGGTGGCAGTCCATTCTTGTCTAGCTTCACGCTCAAAACATCCCTCCTCGAGACGCGAAATTTCCTGCCCGAAATAAATGTCACCGTCTCACCATCAGTTTTAACGGCCACTTTTCTGTGCATTATCAAATTGCATACAAACGCCACGTTCAGGCCGAAAAAAACAATGCTAAGCATCGCAATGCCCACATAAACGAAATTCGCTAAGTTATCGCCGCTGAAATATGATGTCGGCCCGCCGGAAACGGAGAAAGGCAAGATCCACACATAACCAATCATAACAAAAACACCTGCTACCACACTTGCCGCTTTCCAAATCGAATAGCGTGCAAGAATTGCAGACGGCATAGGATTGGTCATCCGTTAATAGGCTTACCGGCAATCAACGCTTCCGCCGCGCGGCGGCTGGCGCGCTGCAGCCGCGAGCCCCAGACATAGCGGCAAAAAAAGGCGAAGACGGTGACGCCCAGGATCCAGCCCGGCACCGGGCTGCCGCTCAGGGCATAGGCCCATTCCATCACCGCCCAACTGACGCCCAATCCGAAGGCCCAGGGCGCGCAGAGGATCGCCAGCGCCAGGGCGATGACGAAGAGATTGCCGATTTCATCGCCAATGGCGGAAAGAAGAAGATCAAGCTTGCGCCAGCGCGAGCCCAGCTTCGCCGCGCGCACGTCCTCCTCGATGTCGCCGAGCTTCAGGCGCGCCTCACTGCTTCTTCATCGCCATGGCGGGGGGCGCCGGATCGACCGCCACCACCTGGGTGATGACCTTGCCGCCGCGGATCACCCAGGTATCGGTGCCGGAGACCTGGTTGGGCGCGCCCTTGAACTGCACCCACTTCATCAGCACGACGTCGTTGCCGCGCTGCTCATAGGTCGAAGTCATGCTCTCCATCGCGGCATGGTGACCCTTGTCGGTCAGCACGGCGAAGAGCTTGCGGGCATTGGCCTTGCCGGCGAAGACGTCGTTGCCGGCGACGCTGACCTGGCCGGGCGCGATGCCGTGCGGCGCGATCACCAGGGCATCGTCGGCATAATCGGCCATCACGGCGTCGAGATTGCCGGCCTTCATCGCCGCGACATGGCGGTCAAGCACGGCCTGCGACGAGTCGGCGGCGAACGCCGAAGCGGCGGACAGCGAAAGGATGGCGGCGGCAAGGACAAGGCGCATGGTTTTCTCCCAAAGGTTATTTGTCTGATGATTCCCGGTTTCCGCCCCCGGCTCAAGCGGCCCGGGACCGGCCAAACACGGTCCTGCCGATAATAATCACCGCGATGCAGGCCAGCGTCTCCATTCCCGCGAGGATTACCAGCCCCAGGGTGAAATCGCCGGTTTCCGCCTTGGCCCAGCCCATCAGGTCGGGCCCGAAATAGCCGCCCAGATTGGCGAAGGAATTGAGCAGCGCCAGTCCGCCCGCCGCCGCCGCGCCCCGCAGGATGGCGGTCGGCAGGGTCCAGAACACCGCCAGGGCGCTGTAGATGCCGGCCGAGGCGATGGTGAGGCAGGCCATCACCGCCAGCGGCCCGTGCGCAAGGGCGGTGCCGGCCAGGCCGATGGCCGCCACCAGCGCCGAGAGGGCGGTGTGCCAGATGCGCTCGCCGCTGCGGTCGCTGGACAGACCGACCAGGATCATCGCCGCCACGGCGACCAGGTAAGGCACCATCACCAGGAAGCCGGTCTGAAGATGCGAGAAGCCCAGCCGGTTGATGATCTGCGGCATCCACAGGCCCAGGCCATACAGCCCGATGACGATGGAGAAGTCGGGGATCATGAAAATCCAGATGCGCCGGTCCTTCAGCATTTCCCAGAAGCCGTGCAATTCGCCGCGCGGTTCCTGCGCCAGGCGCGCCAGCACGACGCTCTTCTCCTCCGCCGTCAGCCATTTTGCCGATGCCGGCCGGTCGGGCAGCAGCCACAGCAGCGCCACGCCCAGCAGCAGCGAGGGCGCGCCTTCCAGCAGCAGCAGCCATTGCCAGCCGGAAAGGCCCAGGCCGGTGACATCCAGCAGCCAGCCCGACAGCGGCCCGCCGACGATCGAGGCCATCGGCACCGCCGCCAGGAAGATCGCGATGAAGCGGCCGCGCGTCGCCTGTGGAAACCAGTAGGTCATGTAGAGGATCATGCCGGGATAAAGCCCGGCCTCGGCCGCGCCCAGCAGGAAGCGCAGCACGGCGAAGGAGACCGGCCCGGTGATGAAGGCGCAGGCCATGGCCAGCGCCCCCCATGTCACCATGATGCGGCACATCCAGGCGCGGGCGCCGACGCGCTCCAGCATCAGGTTGGACGGCACCTCGAACAGGAAATAGCCCCAGAAGAAGATGCCGGCGCCGAAGCCATAGTCGCGGTCGGAAAAACCCAGCTCGCGGTTCATGGTCAGGGCGGCGAAGGAGATGTTGGTGCGGTCGAGATAGGAGACCACATACATCAGCGCCATCACCGGGATCAGCCGGACGGCCGCCTTGTGAAAAATCGCGTCGCTGTCCTGCACCGGAAAATCCCCCACCGGAGCGGACCCTAGACGAAAAAGTCCGGGGTGGAAGGTTCCCCCCTTGTTTTGCCTCGATTTTTCGCGCCGAACCGCCTTTTCCCGGACTTTTCCTTGCCATTCCAGAGGCTTTTGCCTATATCGCCCGCCTTCACGGCTGCGGTCGTCCGGACGAGTTCTCTCGCTGCGCATGGTGCGCTTTCCGGCCGAGCCAAAACGGTGACGGGCCCCCTCGCCCGCGCCGCTCCGCAGCCAGACAAAGGGACGGACATGGCTCTTTACGAGCATCTCCTGATCGCGCGCCAGGACATCAGCGCGCAACAGGTCGACGCACTGGCGACCCACCTCAAGACCATCGTCGAAGGCGAAGGCGGCAAGGTCGAGAAGCAGGAATATTGGGGCCTGCGGGGCCTGGCCTACCGCATCAAGAAGAACCGCAAGGGGCATTATGTGCTCCTCAACATCAACGCGCCCGGCGGCGCGGTGACCGAGCTGGAACGCCAGCTCAAGATCAACGAGGACGTGCTGCGCTACCTGACGGTGAAGGTCGATGCCTTCGACACTTCGCCCAGCAAGCGCACCCGCGACGACAAGCCGGAAGGCGAAGCCGCCACCGAGGAGAACGCCTGATGAGCTATGGTGGCAATCGTGAAGGTGGTTATGGCGGCGGCCGCGAAGGCGGACGCGGCGGTGATCGTGAAGGCGGCGGCCGTGGCGGCCGCGACGGTGGCGGTGACGGCGCGCGCCGTCCCTTCTTCCGGCGCAAGAAGACCTGCCCCTTCTCCGGCGCCAACGCGCCCAAGATCGACTACAAGGACGTGAAGCTGCTGCAGCGCTTCATTTCCGAACGCGGCAAGATCGTGCCGGCCCGCATCACCGCGGTCAGCAACAAGAAGCAGCGCATCCTGGCGAACGCGATCAAGCGCGCCCGCTTCATGGCGCTGCTGCCTTACGTCGTGAAGTGAGGAGCTGAGCCATGCAAGTGATCCTGCTCGAACGGGTCGAGAAGCTCGGCCAGATGGGTGACGAAGTCCGCGTCAAGGACGGCTTCGCCCGCAACTTCCTGCTGCCCAAGAAGAAGGCGCTGCGCGCCACCAAGGCCAACCGCGAATATTTCCAGGCCCGCAAGTCCGATCTGGAAGCGCGCAACCTGGCGGCCCGCGGCGAAGCCGAGAAGGCGGCCAAGAAGCTGGACGGCCAGAAGTTCGTCCTGATCCGCCAGGCCGGCGACCGCGGCCAGCTTTACGGTTCCGTCTCCCCGCGCGATGTCGCGGACGTGATGGAGAAGGCCGGCTTCAAGGTCGACCGCCACCAGGTCCAGATCAGCGTCGCCATCAAGCATATCGGCCTGTTCACCATTCCCGTGGTGCTGCATCCGGAAGTGAAGGTGAACATCACCATCAACGTCGCCCGCAGCGAGGACGAGGCCGAGCGCCAGGCCCGCGGCGAGGACGTGCTGGCCGGCAAGACCGAGGCCGAAGAGGTGCTGGACGCCGCCAATGCGGTGTTCGAGGAAGGCGCCGGCCCCGCGGCCGAGCCGACCGAGGAAGAGCCGGCGGAAGCCTGAGCTTCGCGCACTCGCAAATGAAAAGGCCGGTCGCAAGACCGGCCTTTTTCGTTTTGACCCGCGCGGTTGCGCCGCCGGTCCCGCCGCTCGCCCAAGCTTGCGGCGTTCGGCGCTCAAATCGGTCGTCGCACTACGCTGTCGCTAGCGACGGACTGATTTGCCCCGGCTTCGCCGGGTCGCGCCTCACCCAAACACCCACCGCAGGATCCCGGGCAGCAGCCAGCCGCCATGGACGTCCGAGTGCGGACCGTCGCCCCATTCAAAGCGGATGTCGTAGCGCGGCCCGTTTTTCACCGCCTCGTTGCGGCTGGCGTCGGCAGTGGTGTTGGCATATTGCAGCGAGGCCAGCATCTGCATGTTGGCCAGGTGCCAGTTGCCGAACTGGTTGTCGAGATCGTTGGTGCCATCCTCCAAGTAGATTTTCATCTTCTTGGGCGGGGCGCGGCGGATCAGGCCGGGATAGGTGTCGCCGCCGAACTTCTCGGGCGTCGTCGCCGTGGCGGGATGGTAGCCGATCGAGGTGTAGCTGCCGATCATGCTGATGATGTTGCCGAACTGGTCGGGATGGTGCCAGGCGACGGTGAAGGAGCAGATCGCGCCCGACGAGGTGCCGCCGATGGCGCGCCGCGCCGGATCGGCGGTGAACTTGTAGGTCTTGGCGACCTCCGGCAGCATTTCCTGGATCAGGAACTGCGAATAGTCGTCGCTCATCTCATCATATTCCTGGGCGCGGTGGTTGGGATTGCCGGTGCCCAGGTTGGGGGGATAATGCTCGGTGCCGGTGTTGCCCGGGGTGATGAAGATGCCCAGCGTCGGCGGTATCTCCTTCTTGGCGATCAGATTGTCCAGCACGATGGGAATGCGCAGCGGCGTCGATTCGGGAACGGCGCGCATGCCGTCCTGCCAGACCAGAAGATTGGGCGGGTTGGCGGCGTCATAGCCCACGGGCACATAGACCCAGTATTGCCGCACCGTGTTGCCGGGAATGATCCTGCTGTGGAACTCCAGTGGCCCGATGATCCGGCCCTTGGGAACGCCGGGTTGCGGGAAAGAGTCCTGGGTCAGCGGATATTCGCCGGTCTTGCGCGGCTCGGCAGCGAAGCCCGGCCCCAGCGCGACAAGCAGCGCCGCGCCCGCGATGATCCATTTTCTCATGACGTTCCCCCCATTGTTTTGCGCGAGCATGGGGGAAATCGGCAGCGACGGCAACCGGCCGGCGATGAAAGCGATTGCCGTCAGGTTTCGAGACTTTTGCCCAGCATGTCCATCAGCCAGTTGGTGCCATGCTCGCGGGAGCCGGCATCGTCATAACCGTCCAGGTAATCGCCATACTCGGTGATGATCAGTTTGGTCCCCGTGCCTTCCGGCCGGATTTCAACGCAGGCCTGGCTGACGGAGATTTTCCTGCCGTCCAGATGCATGACATAGGAATAGACGAGACGACCCGCCTCGCCGCCTTCCGGCGCGACGATATCGCGATAAAGACAGTCGAAGCGGCTCACCATGCCGCTGGCGTGGCGACCCGCGGTGATCTCGTTGCCGCCTTCCCGGAAGTCCCATTTCTTTTCCAGAATCTCCATGCCGGGCCCGCTGCCGAACCATTTCGCCTTGGCTTGCGGATTGGCGAAGGCATGAAAGACGCGTTCGGGGCTGTGCGGCCAGGTGCGGGTGACGGTGAAACCGGCATGGACGACAGAACGGGCCATCTCAGGCTTCCTTCGCATAGTTGAGGCGGACGACGCCATTGTCGAAGACCCGCTGCGCCGTCAGCGTCAGCGTCAGCCTGGTCTTCACGGCCTTGTCCCAATAGCGGATGCCCTCGCCCAGCAGCACGGGATTGAGGTTGAGCCAGAATTCGTCGATCGCATCCATGGCCAGGAAGGTGTGCGTCAGGCCGGGGCTGCCGAAGATCAGCAGGTCGCCGCCGGGCTGCTGCTTCAAGCCGCGAATGGCCTCGGCATCCTTGTGCAGATGGACATTGTTCCAGTCGCTGCTTTCCAGGGTGCGGCTGAAAGTGTGTTTCGGGCTCTTCTCCACCCACTGGGCATGGCGCAGTTCGCGCGGGCTGGAACCGGGCCGCGTCGCCACGGTGGGCCAGTAGCCGCGCATCATGCCATAGGTGGTGCGGCCATAGACGGCGGCGCCGCTGCGCTCCACCAGGGTCTCGACATCGGCGAAGATCTCTTCGCTCAGCGCGATCCAGTTCATTTCGCCCTTTGGCCCGGCACAGAAACCGTCCAGCGAGACATGCATCAGCGCGATCAGCTTTCTCATTTTTCCTCCTTGGCGGTCTGGTCCAGGAATGCGCCAAGCCGGTCGAGGCCGGCTTCCCAGGTCAGGCGGCGCGCGCTCACCCAGCGCTCCGCCTCCGACAGCATTTTCGGATCGACGCGGCAGGTGCGCACCCGCCCCTTTTTCTCGCTGACCACCAGCCCGCTTTCTTCCAGCACCTTCAGGTGCAGCATCACGGCCGGCAGCGACATGGGCAGCGGCACGGCCAGTTCACTGACGGTCGCGGGGCCCAGCGCCAGCCGCTCGATCATGGCGCGGCGGGTGGGATCGCCCAGGGCTTGGAAAGCGCGGTCCAATTGGTTCAGCATATACTTAAGTATTCTCAGGCCCGGGCAATTGTCAAGCGATCACTTAAGTATTTCCTGCCCCACTCAAAATGCAGGGCCTCGACCATTATTTCCAAGGTGCGGTGCGGTATAACCCGCCCGCCAGACCCGGGAGCCTTCCCATGTCCGTTCAAAGCCAGAGCCGCCGCGTTACCGTGCCCGAGATCAGGGCTCACAAGGGCGGCACACCGGTGGTCGTCCTGACCTGCTACCACGCCCACACCGCCCGCCTGCTCGACGCCCATGTCGACATCATGCTGGTCGGCGACAGCCTGGGCATGGTGATGCATGGCCTGGAGAACACGCTGGGCGTGACGCTGGAAATGATGATCACCCATGGCAAGGCGGTGATGCGCGGTTCCAAGCGCGCCCTGGTGGTGGTGGACATGCCCTTCGGCAGCTATGAGGAAAGCCCCGCCATCGCCTTCCGCAACGCCGCCCGCATCATCCAGGAGACCGGCGCCACCGCCGTCAAGCTGGAAGGCGGCGTGCGCATGGCCGAGACCGTGAAATACCTCAGCCAGCGCGGCATTCCGGTGATGGGCCATGTCGGCCTGACGCCGCAGGGCATCAATGTCGCCGGTGGTTTTCGTACCGTCGGGCGCAGTCCGGAGGAGTGGCCGGCCATCGAGGCCGACGCCAGGGCGCTGGCCGAGGCAGGCGCCTTCGCCATCGTGCTGGAAGGCATGGCCGAACCGCTGGCCGCCAGGATCACCGCCGAAATCGCCGTCCCCACCATCGGCATCGGCGCTTCCGCCGCCTGCGACGGCCAGGTGCTGGTGATGGAGGACATGCTGGGCCTCAACCCCGATCCGCCCCGCTTTGTGCGCGAATATGCCAGCCTGGGCGGCGCCATCGAGGCGGCGGTGAAGGCCTATGCCGCCGACGTCCGCTCCCGCAGCTTTCCGGGGACGGAAAACGTCTATCCGATGAAAAAAGCCCAATAAAAGCCGCATGGTAAGGCCAAACCTGACAGCCAAGCGCATTGCGTGGAACGCCTGCGCGGGCTAAGGAAACTTGCCCGCCGGGCTTGAAGTCCCGGGCGTCAAAAGGAATTGGCTGTGAGTGACATCTTCCGCGAGGTTGAAGAGGACGTTCGGCGCGAACGCCTCGAGAAATTCTGGAAGGCCTATGGCGCCTGGATCATCGCCCTGGCGGTGCTGGTGCTGGCCGGGGTCGGCGGCTACGAGGTCTGGGAACGCCGTGAAACCGCGCAACGCATGAAGGCCAGCGATGCCTTCACCGCCGCCCAGCGCATTTCCGAGCCGGCGCAGGCCGCGCCCGCCTTCGCCAAGCTCGCCGAAAGCACCAAGGGCGGCTATGGCCTGATCGCCAAGCTGTCGCAAGCCAATGCGCTCTATGCCAGCGGCCACCCGCTGGACGCCATCAACCTCTACCGCGAAATCGCCGCCGCCGATTCCGGCGAGATCGGCGCGGTGGCGCGGCTGCGCGGCGCCTGGGCGCTGTCGGCCAGCGCGCCGCGCGGCGACCTGGAAAAGCTGCTGGCGCCGCTGGATACCCCCACCTGCGCCTGGCGGCCGCTGGCCCGCGAGATCCTCGCCTTCTCCGACTACCGCGCCGCCAGGGCGAAGCAGGCGGCAGCCGCCTATCATGCCCTGGCCGATGACGCCCAGGCGCCGGATTCCCTGCGCACGCGCGCCCGCGCGATGGCGGATTTCCTCGACAAGGGCGCCGGCAGCGACAGCGGCGTCGTGCCGCCGCCGCTACCTTCCGCGCCGGCGCCCGCGCAATGAGCGGCCGCGTTCCGCTTCTTCTGGCCGCCTGCACGGCCGCGCTCCTGCTGTCCGGCTGCCAGCATTTCACCGACTGGCTTGGCGACACCTTTGCCAGCGACCACAGTTCCAAGCTGCGCGGGGTGCGCGTCTCGCTGCTGAACAGCGAAGAAACGGTGCAGGTCGATTCCTCCATCGCCGGCACGCGGGTGCTGCTGCCGGCGCCGTTCCGCAATCCCGACTGGCAGCAGCCGGGAGGCTATCCCTCCAATGCGCTCTATCACCTGGAGGCGCCGGGGCCGCTGCGCGAAATCTGGTCGGTCGATGCGGGCAAGGGCACCGACGATGACAGCATGCTGACCGCGGCGCCGGTGGTGGCCGATGGCCGCATCTATGTGCTGGACGCCGAGGCCCATGTCCGGGTCTTCCGCATCAGCGACGGCCATCCGGTCTGGGACAAGCGCCTCGCCCCCAAGAACGGCACCGACATGCCCACCCTGTGGGGCCTGCTGGGCAAGCCCAACACCATCACGCCGCCCACCGGCATGGGCGGCGGCGTCGCATTCAATGCAGGCAAGATCTACGTCACTTCGGGCTTCGGCGTGCTCCATGCCATGGACGCGGCCACCGGCAAGGAAGCCTGGCACCGCGATTTCGGACTGCCCATCCTCAACGCCCCCACCGTAAAGGATGGGCGCATCTTCATCTCCACGCACGACAATCATTTCTATGCCCTGGCCGAAAGCGACGGGCGGGTGCTGTGGGACTATGCCGCCATCGTCGAGCCGGCGGGGCTGCTTTCCAGCACCAGCGCGGCGGTGGCCGGTGAATTCGTGCTGGCGCCTTTCACCTCGGGCGAACTGACCGCCTTCCGCGTCCAGAACGGCCAGTCGGCCTGGACCGACATTCTCTCCCGTTCCGGCAACGTCACCCAACTTTCCGAAATCGACTCCATCGCCGGGCGGCCGGTGATCGACCGCGACATGGCCTTCGCCACCAGCCAGTCCGGCGTCACCGTCGGCATCAACCTGGCCACCGGCGACCGCGCCTGGGTCAAGAATACCGGCGGCATCCAGACCCCGTGGGTGGCCGGCGACTATGTCTATCTGGTCGACAATGAAGGCCGGGTGCTCTGCCTGACCCGCAAGGAAGGCAAGGTCCGCTGGGTGCACCAGCTGCCGGCCTATGGCAACCCGGAGAAGAAGCGCTATCCCATCCTCTGGGCCGGACCGGTGCTGGTTTCCAACCGGCTGGTGCTGCTGTCCTCCGACGGCTATGCCGAGACTCTCTCGCCCTATGACGGGCGGCTGCTGGGGCGGATGGATATTCCCGATGGCGCCTATATTGCCCCCATCGTCGCCAACGGCACGCTGTATATCTACACCAACAGCGCGGAACTGGTCGCGCTGCGGTAGGACGTGATCGCCAATGCGATCACGTCCCGTTTTTTGATTGTCGCGCAATTTTCTGAAAAGCGCCTTGCGTTTTTCGGATTGCGCTCCGGGGCGGTTCGCGATGTTCACCCTAGCCATTGTCGGGCGGCCCAATGTGGGCAAATCCCGCCTCGTCAACCGGCTGGCCGGCCGCCACGCCGCCATCGTCCATGACACGCCGGGCGTCACCCGCGACCGCCAGGCGGTCGAGGTGGAGTTCGACGGCATGGCATTCCGGCTGATCGATACCGCCGGCTTCGAGGAAGCGAAGTCCGGTTCGCTCGCCGCCCGCATGACCGGCCAGACCCTGGCCGCCATCGAAGAGGCCGACGCCCTGCTCTTCCTGATCGACGCCCGCGACGGCGTCACCGCCGGCGACGAGATCATCGCCCAGACCCTGCGCCGCTCCGGCAAGAGAGTGATCTTCGCCGCCAACAAATGCGAAGGCCGCACCGCCCTGGAGGATGTGCATGGGCTGGGACTGGGTGAGCCGATCCGGCTTTCCGCCGAGCACGGCATCGGCATGGGCGAACTGGCCGAAGCGCTGGAAGAATTCATTCCCCGCCCCGACACGACGGAATCGGAGCAGGAACAGGAAGCCGAAGCGGAGGATTACGACTGTCGCGACCGGCCGCTGCGGCTGGCGCTGGCCGGGCGTCCCAATGTCGGCAAATCCAGCCTGTTCAACCAGCTTCTGGGCGAGGAACGCTCCCTCACCGGGCCGGAGGCTGGCCTGACCCGCGACGCCATCACCGCGCCCTGGAAAATCCCGACCGACAGTGAAAAAAGCAGCCGCCAGGTGCTGCTGCATGATACCGCCGGCATGCGCAAGAAGGCCCGGGTGGCGGGCGAGGCGCTGGAGGAAATGAGCGTCGCCTCGACGCTGTCTGCCATCCGCTTCGCCGATTGCGTCATCCTTTTGCTCGACGCCACCGCGCCGTTCGAGAAGCAGGACCTCGCCATCGCCGACCTGGTGGCGCGGGAAGGCCGCGCTATTGTCTTTGCTCTCAACAAATGGGACCTGGTGCCTGACAAGGCGGGGGCGATATCGCGCTTCGCCGAGATGCGCGACCGCCTTCTGCCGCAGGTGGCGGGGGCACCGCTTGTGGCGGTGTCGGCGAAAACCGGCGACGGGCTGGAACGGCTGCTGGCAGCCGTCACCGAGGCCGACGCCGCCTGGAACCGCCGCATTGCCACTGCCGCGCTCAACCGTTTCCTGGAAGAGGCGCTGCAGCGCCATGCCACGCCCGCCGTCTCGGGCCGCCGCGTGCGAATCCGCTACATGACCCAGGTCAAGGCGCGGCCGCCCAGCTTCACCCTGTTTGGCAACCAGCTCGACGCCCTGCCGGAAGCCTATCTGCGCTATCTGCAGAACGGCCTGCGCGAAAATTTCAACCTCAAGGGCACGCCGCTGCGCTTTGCGGTGCGCAATTCCAAAAATCCCTACGACCGAAAATAGAACAACATGGCTTCAACCGCCCAGTTGCGCGCCGACGCCACCGCCCATCTCGCCGCCGGCCGGCTGCACGAAGCCGCGGCGGCCTATGCCGGATTGCTGGCGCTGGCGCCGCGGGATTTCGAGGCCCACCATTTTCTCGGAACTCTCAAGATCCAGCTGGGCGACAGCGCCGAAGGCTTTGCGCTGCTGACGGCCGCCAGCCGCCTCAATCCCGCAAATGCGGAAACCTGGCTGCATCTGGGCATGGCGGCGCAGAATCTGGGACGACTGGAGGAAGCCGCCGCCCATTACCGTCAGGCCGCTGCTCTCAACCGGAATGACGCGGCGGCGCCATTTCGCCTGGGCGTGCTGCTGCGCCATCTGCGCCGGCCGCAGGAAGCGCTGGCGGCATTCGATCGCAGCGTCGCGCTGGCGCCGCATGAGGAAGCGGTCCTGCAGGCGCGGGGCGAGCTGAAATACGAAATGGCCGACCCGCACGGCGCCCTGGCCGATTTCAGAGCTCTGCTGGCGCTGCGTCCCGCCGCCGTCCAGGCGCTGATCTATGCCGGCGTGATCCATTCCCAGCAGGAGCGCTTCGCCGAAGCGCTGGAACTGCTGGACCGCGCCGCCGCCCTGGCGCCAGAGCGCACCGAGATGCATTTCAACCGGGGCGTAACGCTGGAGTCCCTTGGCCGCGCCGATGAAGCGATGGCCGCCTATGACCGCGCCCTCCAGCTCGATCGCGGCCATGCCGGCGCCTGGAACAATCGGGGCAATCTGTTGCGCCATCGCGGCCAGCTTGAGGAAGCGGTGGACAATCTGGGCGAGGCGATCCGGCTGGCGCCCGGCGCCAGCGCGCCTTTGATAAACCGCGGCATCGCGCTCACCATGCTGAACCGCGACGCGGCGGCGGCGGCGGCGGATTTTCGCCGCGCGCTGGAGATTGATCCCGCCCATGGCGGCGCCCTGGGCGGCCTTGCCACAGCGGCGCTGGCATTATGCGACTGGACAATGATCGAGGAATTGAAGCCCCGCCTGGCGGCGGAGGCGATGAGCGGCCGCGGCGACATATCACCCTTCCTGATGACGCAGATCTTCGACGATCCCGCCCTGCTGCGGGCCACCGCCCTGCCCTTCGTCCGCAAGCTGGTGCCATTGCCGGCACAGCCCCGGCCGCCCCTGCGCGCCGCGGACGGCCGCATCCGCCTCGCCTATGTCTCGTCGGACCTTCAGGATCACGCCACGGCCTATCTCATCGCCGACCTGATCGAGCGCCATGACCGCAGCCGTTTCGAAGTCATGGGTCTTTCCTACGGCGCCGACGACAGGGGTGCCATGCGAGGGCGGATGCGGCGCGGCTTCGACCGCTTCATCGACATGCATGGCGCTGGCGATGGCGACATCGCGGCGCAGCTGCGGCAGATCGAGGCCGACATCGCCATCGACCTCAAGGGTTACACCATGTGGGCCCGCCCCGGCATCTTCGCGCATGGTCCCGCCCCGGTCACGGCGAGCTGGCTGGGCTATCCCGGCACCATGGCAGTGGACTGGTACGACTATGTTCTGGCCGATCCGGTGGTGCTGCCGCATGACCAGCAGCGCTTCTACGGCGAGAAGATCGTGCAGCTGCCCGACTGCTACCAGAGCAATGATCCGGCGCGGCCCCTGGCCGCCATGACGCGGATCGCGGCCGGGCTGCCGCAAACCGGCTTCCTGTTCTGCTGCTTCAACATCCACCGCAAGATCACGCGAGCCGTGTTCGAATGCTGGATGCGCCTGCTGGCCGCAGTGCCGGGCAGCCTGCTCTGGCTGCTGGACGACAGCGCCAGCGAAACGCTGCGGCGGGCGGCGGCGGCGCGGGGCATCGATCCCGCCCGGCTGGTCTTTTCGCCCAAGGTGGACACCGACACCCATCTGGCCCGCTCCGGCTGCGCCGACCTGGTGCTCGACACCATGCCTTATGGCGCGCACACCACCGCCAGCGACGCATTGTGGGCGGGCGTGCCCATCGTCACCGTGCTGGGGCCTTCTTTCGCCAACCGGGTCGCCGCCAGCCTGCTGACCGCCATCGGCATGCCGGAACTGATCGCGCCTTCGCTGGACGAATACGAAGCGCTGGCCCTCGCCCTGGCGCGCGATCCGGCGCGGCTGGCGGCGCTGAAGGCGAAGCTGGCGGCGAACCGCACCACCGCGCCGCTGTTCGACGCCGAACGCTTCTGCCGCCATATCGAGCGCGCGTATGAGACGATGATGACCATCGCCCGGGCGGGCGAAGCGCCGCGGCCCTTCACCGTTCCGGCGATCGAAGCCTAGGGGCCGAACAGTTCGCCGTTGGCGGTGTTGGACGGCGACAGCAACGCGACGATGCGCGGTGTCACCTCTTCCGGCGCTTTCACTGTGGCGGGGTCCTCGCCCGGCATCGCCTTGCGGCGCATGGCGGTGCGGGTGGGACCGGGATTGAAGAGATTGACCCGCACTTTGGTGCCCTCGCATTCCGCGGCATAGGTCAGCGCCAGCGATTCCAGCGCCGCCTTGCTCATGGCATAGCCGCCCCAGAAGGGCGTCGCCTTGCGCGCCGCGCCGGAGGTGACGAACAGCGCCCGCCCCGCCTCGGACTGGCGCAGCAGCGGGTCCATGGCGCGGATCAGCCGCCAGTTGGCGGTGACGTTGATCTCGACCAGCTGGTCGAACATCTTGGGCTCCAGATGCGTCAGCGGCGTCAGCACCCCAAGCACCCCGGCATTGGCCAGCAGCGCATCCAGCCGCCCCCAGCGCTCGAAGATCGAGGCGCCCAGCCGGTCAATGCCGCCGACATCCTTGAGGCTGAGCGGCACCAGGGTGGCGCTGCCGCCGGCCTTGCGGATTTCGTCATCCACCTCTTCCAGTCCGCCCACGGTGCGGGCAACGCAGATGACATGCGCCCCGGCCGCGCCCAGCGCGATGGCGGCGGCGCGGCCGATGCCTTTCGAGGCGCCCGTGACCAGCGCGATTTTGCTTTCCAATGGCCTGGTCATGGTTTCACGATCTGGATGGCGCGCTCGCGCCCTTTGGGCTGGCGGGCCATGACAAGTTGTTATGCCACGTTCGACAGCAGCGAAAGCTGCCGCGTCTTCGGCCCGCCGCTGACATCGGTGAGGGCGATGGGATAGGCGCCGGAGAAGCAGGCATCGCAGAATTGCGGCTTTTCCGCGTTGCGCCGGCCTTCGCCCATGGCGCGGTAGAGGCCGTCAATCGAGATGAAGGACAGGCTGTCGGCGCCGACGAATTTGCGCATTTCCTCGACATCCATCCTGTGCGCCAAGAGGTCGTTGGTGTCGGGCGTGTCGACGCCATAGAAGCAGGAATGGGCGTAAGGCGGCGAGGTGATGCGGAAATGCACTTCCGTCGCGCCGGCTTCGCGCATCATCTCGACGATCTTCTTGGAGGTGGTGCCGCGCACGATGGAATCGTCCACCAGCACCACCCGCCTGCCCTTGATCTTGGCGCGGTTGGGACTGTGCTTCAGCCGCACGCCGAGGTGGCGGATATGGTCCGACGGCTCGATGAAGGTGCGCCCGACATAGTGATTGCGGATGATGCCGAGCTCGAAGGGAATGCCGGCGGCGTTGGCGAAACCCAGCGCGGCGGGAACGCCGGAATCCGGAACCGGGATCACCATGTCGGCCGCCACCGGGGCCTCCGCCGCCAGCACCTGGCCGATCGCCTTGCGCGCCTCATAGACGCTGCGGCCCTCCACGACGGAGTCGGGACGGGCGAAATAGATGTATTCGAAGACGCAGAAGCGGTGCTGCTGCGCCTTGAAGGGGAAATGGCTCTCGATTCCCGCTTCGCTGATCACCACAAGCTCGCCCGGCTTGACGTCGCGCACATAGGTGGCGCCGATAATGTCCAGGGCGCAGGTCTCGGAGGTGAGAATGGGCGCACCATCCAGTTCGCCCAGCACCAGCGGACGCACGCCGAAGGGATCGCGCGCGCCGATCAGCTTCTCGGAGGTCAGCGCCACCAGGGAATAGGCGCCTTCGACCTGGGCCAGCGCATCCACCAGCTTGTCGACGATGCGCGTCTTGGCCGAGCGCGCCGCCAGATGCACGATGGTTTCGGTGTCGGAGGTGGACTGGAAGATCGAGCCCTGCTCCACCAGGTCAGTGCGCAGCGTCTCGGCGTTGGTGAGATTGCCGTTATGGGCGATGGCCAGGCCGCCGCCGGCCAGGTCGGCGTAAAGCGGCTGGATGTTGCGGGCGTTGGAGCCGCCGGCGGTGGAATAGCGGACATGGCCGACCGCGACGCGGCCGCGCAGATTGGCGGCGGCGGCGCTATCGCGGCCGAAGACATCGCCGACCAGGCCGGGATGACGCTCGGCGATGAACTGGCCCTTGTCCCAGGTGACGACGCCGGCCGCTTCCTGGCCGCGATGCTGCAGCGCGTGCAGGCCGAGCACCGCCAGCGCCCCGGCATCGGCATGGCCATAAATGCCGAACACGCCGCACTCCTCATGCAGCGTGTCCCCGTTCAGGCCAGAAGCGTCAAAACCCGTCATCTGCTGGTTCCGCCACCATTTTTCAGGAGGGTGTCTAGCGCCCGGCGGTCACTGGCGCCATAGCCCTTTTCGGCTTTTTTGGCGGGGCTGGCCTGCGGTTCCTCGCGGTCGGGTTCCCGTTGCCCGGATGGCACACGGTTGGCGTCCTCATTGCCCTGGATGATGTCGCCGATGGCGTCGCGGGAGCGGCTGTTTTCCGCCTTTCCCAGGGCAAAATCGCTGCGGGCATGGGCCGGAACCAGCGACAGGATCACCTGTCCGGTGGACTGGATAATGGGCAGGCTGCGGGCGTCCCGGACAAAGCGGGCCTGCTCCGGCACCGGCACGAAATAGGTGTAGGCAAGGTAGATCAGCGCCACCACCGCCAGCCCGCGGACCACGCCAAAGGCGATGCCCAGTGCCCGGTCAAGCGGCCCGATCGGCGAGTTCTTCACGCTTTCCGAGAACCGGTGGCTCATGAAGGACAGCGGGATGAAGACGATCAGGAAGACCACGGCATAGGCGATCAGCCCGGCCAGCCAGGCGGTGGACACCACGCCGCGCATCATCGGCACCAGATAGGGACCGAAATAGAGGCAGCCGAAGGCGGCGGCCAGCCAGTCGAAGATGGTCAGGGTTTCCCAGAGAAAGCCTTTCCAGGCGGCATAGCCGGCCGAGACCAGGACCGTGAGGATCACCAGTATGTCGAGGGCGGTGACGGGCAGATTCATGATTCGAGTCTAGCATGGCTTGCCGATTGGCAAGCGCAGTTACTCTGCGGCCTGGAGTTTCCGGCGCACCGGCACCAGCGCCGCCAGCTCGGCAACGTTGGAAATCTCGGTGACGTTAAGATTTGTGGCACGCGTCCCTGCCGGAACGAAGGCGCGGGAAAAGCCCAGCTTGGCCGCTTCCTTGAGTCGCGCCTCGGCCTGCGGCACCGGGCGGATGTCGCCGGAGAGCGAGATTTCCCCGAAGAAGACGGTGTCGCGGGGGAGCGGCTCGCCCGCCAGGGACGAGATCAGGGCGGCGGCGGCGGCAAGGTCGGCGGCAGGCTCGCCGATCTTCAGGCCGCCGGCGATGTTGAGATAGACATCGGCGGCGCCGATGCCGATGCCGGCGCGGGCATCCAGCACCGCCAGAATCATCGCCAGCCGCCCGGTGTCCCAGCCCACCACGGCGCGGCGCGGCGTGCCATAGGCGGTGGGCGACACCAGCGCCTGGATTTCGCAGAGCAGCGGACGGGTGCCTTCCAGACCGGCGAACACCGCCGTGCCGGGCGCGGCGCTGCTGCGGTCGCCCAGAAAAAGCGCCGAGGGATTGGCGACTTCGGCCAGGCCCGTGCCGGTCATCTCGAAGACGCCGATCTCGTCGGTGGCGCCGAAGCGGTTCTTCACCGCCCGCAGGACGCGGAAATGATGGCCGCGCTCGCCTTCGAAATAGAGCACGGCATCGACCAGATGCTCGATCGCCTTGGGCCCGGCGATCTGGCCGTCTTTCGTCACATGGCCGACCAGCAGCAGCGCCGCGCCCGATGCCTTGGCCCAGCGCACCAGATCGAAGCTGGCGGTGCGCAGCTGCGCCACCGTGCCGGGGGCGGCGTCCAGCGCCCCGGTCCACAGCGTCTGGATGGAATCGATGGCGACGATGCCGGGGGGCGGGCCGGCTTCCAGCGTGGCGAGAATGTCTTCGACATTGGTGGCGGCGCCCAGATGCAGCGGCGAATCCGAAAGGCCGAGGCGGCTGCCGCGCATGCGCACCTGGGCCAGCGCCTCCTCGCCGGAGATATAGACGGCGCGCTGGCCGGATTGGGCGTAGCGCCCCAGGGCCTGCAGGATCAGGGTGGACTTGCCGATGCCCGGATCGCCGCCGACCAGCAGGGCCGAGCCGGGCACCAGCCCGCCGCCGGTGACGCGGTCAAACTCGGCGATGCCGGTGGGGCGGCGGACGGGCGCCGGCTCATCGCTTTTGAGGTCTTCCAGGGGGAAGCGCCGGCCCTTGATCCGCCGGCTGCCGGCCCCGATGGGCGGGGCCGCTCCCTCCTCCACCAGGGTGTTCCAGCCGCCGCAGGCCTCGCATTTGCCGGCCCATTTGGCCGCGGAAGCGCCGCAGGACTGGCAGGCAAAGGAGGCGGCTGATTTGGCCATCAGTGATGCCTGAGCGCAGCGAGGGCGGAGAGGTGAGGACAAGGCGTGGAGAAGGCACTCCCGAAAAGGTCGCCACCGGGCACCCTGCAACCGAACGTATCCCAGCCGTTCCAGCGGGTTGTCGATTCTTCGTTTGTCCGAATGGCGCCTACCCCCCTCCCCCTGGGAGATGGATAAAGCGTGGATAGGCGGATTTGGGCGATCTGCGCAGGAGTGGCCATTGCGCCGGCTCCTTTCCTCCCCCGTTTACGGGGGAGGTGTCGGCGCGCAGCGACGACGGAGGGGGGAGCAGCGTGCTCCGAAAATCCCCCCTCCACCGCTACGCGGTCCCGTCGGCACGCTGTGGCTACCGACCCCGTAAACGGGGGAGGAAAATAAGAGTGGTCGAAGCGGGCCATGCCCTATGAGTACAAAAAGAGAACGAAAAGTCAAGGCGATTGGCTGCTTTATCCCTTCCCATCAGGGTTGTTAAAGCCGCCGGGCTGGTTGTCCTCCCATTCAGCAAAAATGCCGTTTGCGATCATGGCAACGACCGCCAAAGGCAGAGCTAGCCAAAACGAGAAATGGAACAGCCAGGACACAATCAAGGCGATTACGACGGCAATACATAAGCCAAACAAGCGAGGCCATCGCAGCAGCCACAACAACCAACGGGAATGATCGAACTTCATCATCACTCCTTGGAAAAAATCGTTGCTTAGGCTTTCACCGCCATTTTGATCGGGCCTTCTGCGCGGCCATGAATGAACTGGTCAACATATTCATTGCCCGAATGATCGATCTGATCGGTCGGGCCGGTCCAGATGATCCTGCCGCCATAGAGCATGGCGATGTGGTCGGAAATCTTGCGCGCGCTGGCCATGTCATGGGTGATGGAGAGCGCGGTGGCGCCGACATCCTTCACGGTCGAGGCGATCAGGTTGTTGATCACATCGGCCATGATCGGGTCCAGCCCGGTGGTCGGCTCGTCGAAGAAGATGATCTCCGGATCGGCGGCGATGGCGCGGGCGAGACCCACCCGCTTCTGCATGCCGCCCGACAGTTCGGAAGGGCTGAGGAACGCCACGTCCTCGCCAAGCCCGACCTTGGCCAGCTTGGCGATGGCGATGTCGCGCGCCCGGGCGCGGTCCATGCCGCGGCCCTGGATCAGCCCGAAGGCGACGTTTTCCCAGACCGGAAGGGAGTCGAACAGGGCGCCGCCCTGGAACAGCATGCCGAACTTCTTCATCAGCGGGTCGCGGGCGGCCCCGCGCAGCCGCGTCACGTCCACGCCGTCAATCAGCACCTGGCCCTCGTCCGGCTCCAGGATGCCGAGGATGGACTTGATGCAGACCGACTTGCCGGTGCCCGAGCCGCCGATGATCACCAGCGAGGTGCGCGGCGCGATGGAAAGATCGACGCCATCCAGCACCACCTTGGGGCCGAAGCGTTTCTTGACGCCGATGAGCTGAATCTTTGCGGTCATGCGGTGTGGAACAGAAGGGCGGTGAGGACGAAGTCGGTGGCGAGAATGAGGATGCAGGACGAAACCACCGCATTGGTGGTGGCGGCGCCGACGCCCTGCGCCCCGCCCTTGCTGTTGAAGCCGTTATAGCAGCCCATCAGCGCGACAATGAAGCCGAACACCGCCGCCTTGATCAGGCCGGAATTGATGTCCGAACCGGTGGCAAAATCCACCGTGTTCTTGAGATAGACCGAGCCGGTGAAGCCCAGATTCTGCGTCGCCACCAGATAGCCGCCAAAGACGCCGATGGAATCGCCCGCCGCGGTCAGGATCGGCATCGAGATCACCGCCGCCACCAGCCGCGGCACCACCAGATAGCGCACCGGATTGGTCGAAAGCGTGGTCAGGGCGTCGATCTGCTCGGTCACCTTCATGGTGCCGATCTCGGCGGCGATGGCGGCGGCCACCCGGCCCGCCACCATCAGGCCGGCGATCACCGGCCCCAGCTCGCGGGTGATGCCCAGCACCACGATCTGCGGCACGATCGCCTCGGCGCCATAGCGGTTGCCGCCCAGATAGATCTGCAACGCCAGCACCGCGCCGGTCGAAAGCGCCGTCAGCCCCACCACCGGCATGGAGAGATAGCCGATGCGGACAAGCTGCTGCAGCGTCAGCCGCAGATAGAAAGGTGCACTGACCAGGGCGGCCAGGCTGCGGCCGGCAAACAGCGCCAGGCGGCCGATTTCCGCCAGCAGGCCCAGCACGGCGCGGCCAATGGGAGCAAAGGGGTTCATGCCGGCATGTATATACGGGGCGCCCGGCGGCTCAAGCCCGTCAGCAATTCGTAGGAAATCGTCCCCCAGGACGAAGCGGCCTCGTCCACGGCCAGGGAGGGGCCGAACAGTTCGGCCTCCTCGCCCGCCGCCACGCCGTCAATGCCGGTGACGTCCAGGCCGATCAGGTCCATCGAGACCCGGCCCACGAACGGCGCGCGCCGTCCGCGAATGACCGCAGCGGCGTGGGCGCCGGCGCTGCGCAGCACGCCATCGGCATAGCCCAGCGCGATGGTGGCGAGGGTGCTGGGCCGCGCCGCAATCCAGGTCGCGCCATAGCCGACGCTGTCGCCCGCCGCGACCTGGCGCAGCTGCAGCACCTTCGCCGTCAGCTGCACGGCGCACTGCATCGGGTTGGCGCCATGGCCGCATTGGGGATGGCCGCCATATAGCCCGATGCCCGGCCGCACCAGGTCGAAGTGATAATCCCTCCCGAGAAAGACGCCGCCCGATGCCGCCAGACTCGCCGGCGCCGAAGGGAGCCCGGCCAGCGCCTCCCTGAAGCGCGCCAGCTGCCGCGCATTCATCGGCGAATTCGGATCATCGCCGCAGGCAAGATGGCTCATCACCAGAACGGGCACGGCGCCGTTCAGCTGCCGCGCCGCGGCGCCGACCTCGTCCAGGGCCAGGCCCAGCCGGTTCATGCCGGTATCGACATGCAGCGCCATCTCGCCGCCGCGCCAGGCGGCGATTTCGGCCAGGCTGCCCAGCACCGGGATCAGGGAAAAGGTGGCGAGAGCGGCCGCCGTCCCTTCCGGCGCACCGTCCAGCACGAAGATGCGTGCCCGCGGCGCAAGTTCGCGCAGGCTGACACCTTCCTCCAGCCGCGCTACGAAGAAACTGCTGCAGCCCGCCTCCAGCAGCGCCGGCACCACACCGGCCAGTCCCAGGCCATAGGCATCGGCCTTGACCACCGCGGCTGTCTCAACTGTTTTCCGGGCGCCGCCATGCGCGCGCATCGCCGCGAAATTGGCGGCGACGGCTTTTGGCCAGATGCGGATGCGCGCCACTTCCGTCATCAGCGTCCTGGTATCTTGTTGACGCAGGGCATGTTGAGATTGAACGAACAATCGGTCTGCGCGCGCTCGACCGACAGCCGCTGCGCATCCTGGCCGGTGACCTGGTATTCCCGCGGCGGCGGCGCAAAGCGGTTCAGCTCCGGCGGGTGGTTCAGCACGATGACGCCATTGGGCGCGATCGCGCCCTGCCAGGGAATGCGGCCGCAGCGCGTGCGCTGCACCTCGGTGAGATTTTCGTAATGCCCGGGACTGCAGGCGATCTCGCGGCCCAGCGCCCCCAGCACATCGCCTTTGTCCGCGCCCCCTTCCTGCTGGATCGGCGGCGCCACCTCGATCAATGGCGGCGGAATGATCGGCAGGGTGCGCACTTCCGGCGGCACCCCGGCCGGCGCCGGCGGCGTCACCGGTTTCACTTCCGGCTTGGTGCTGTTCTGCGAACCGGAAAGGTTGAGGACGGTCTCGTGCTCGGCGCCGTGCTGCGCCAGATCGATGAAGCGCGCGGAGGTCAGGAACAGGGCGATGATGAAGACATGGACGATGGCGGCAACCGTCCAGCTTGCCGCCCTGCGCTGGGGCGGGTCCTGCCGCAACGGCCGCGCGGCAAAGAGGGGGACGTCTGACAGTGTCTCGATGCTCATGAATTCTCGGCCATATGGCCGGCCGCGCCCCCTCGGCGCCGCCAGCCTGCTCCAGTCAATTCGCTATTGTAGCCCGGCCCACTTTTGCCACAAAATCCCGCGACAGCTAACACTTGGGCATGAAATTATATCTCATCAATCTGGACCGGCGCCCTGACCGCCTGGCCGCCATGGAAGGGGAAGCCCGGAAAGCCCGGGTTTCCTTCATTCGCCTTGCCGCCGTGGACGGGGAAACACAGACCGGCGAAGCAGCGGCAACGGCCTGGTTCACGCCGTCCGGTCCGGTCGGAGCCCTGTCCCGGGGCGAGAAATGCTGCACCCTCTCCCACCGCGCCGCCTGGGAAGCGCTGGTGCAAAGCGGTGACAGCCATGCCGTGATCCTGGAGGACGATGTCCGCCTCTCTCCTGCCGCCGCCGCCCTGCTGGCGGACGATTCCTGGGTGCCGGATGACGTCAGCCTGATCAAGCTGGAACATTATGGTCCGCCGCAACAGCGGCTGCTGGTGACGGATGAGATCGCGCTGCCGGTCGGCCGCGGCCTGACACTGGGCCGCATGGCCTCGCGCCACACCGGCTCCGGCGCCTATCTGATCTCGCGGCGCGCCGCGCAGATTCTGCTCAGCGTCGAGCGCTTCACCCTGCCGATCGATCACCTGCTGTTCAACCCCAACAATTCGCCGGTTTTCGCGGCCCTCAAGCCCTGGCAACTGCTGCCGGCGGTGGCGCGCCAGCACGATTTCGTCGGCCAGCATTCCGACCTGCAGAAAATGCGCCTGCCCAAGCGCTATTTCTCGCCGGCCTACTGGAAGCGCGAGATTGTGCGGGGCGCCTATGAATTGCGGCTGCTGCCGCTGCAGCTCTGGCTCTTGTTCAGCGGCCGGGGCTGGATCGTGGAAGTGGGGCATGGCGGACGCAAGCGCAGGGCGGCGAAGCCATCGCCGATGCCGGCGGAGTGATCAGCGCGCCTGCCGCTCGCTCAAGCTCGCGGCGTTCGGTCCTCAAATCGGCTCACTGAACCGATTTGCCCGGCTTTGCCGGTCGCGCCTCACTCCTCGGCAAGATTGCTGAACCGGGTGTACTGGCCCTCGAACATCAGGTCGATGCTGCGGGTGGCGCCATGGCGGTGCTTTTCCACCAGCACTTCCGCGCGGTTGGTGACCCGCTCCATCTTCTCCACCCATTTGGCGTGTTCCGGCGTGCCCGCCTCCGGCTCGCGGGTGGCGAGATAATATTCCTCGCGATAGACGAACATCACCACGTCGGCGTCCTGCTCGATGGAGCCGGACTCGCGCAGATCCGACAGCACCGGCCGCTTGTCGTCGCGAGCATCGACGCCGCGAGAGAGCTGCGACAGCGCCAGGATCGGAATGTCCAGCTCCTTGGCCAGGGTCTTGAGGCCCTTGGTCACCTCGGTGATTTCCTGCACCCGGTTCTCGTAGTTCCGCGATGACGCCACCAGCTGGATATAGTCGATGACGATCAGGCCGATATTCTTCTCCCGCTTCATGCGCCGGGCGCGGGCGGCGATCTGGGCGATGGAGATGCCGCCGGTATCGTCGATATAGAGCGGCAGGGTGGCAAGTTCCTGCATGGTGAGGACGAACTTCTCCCATTCTCCGTCGGAGAGCCGGCCGTTCCTGATCTTCCACATCTCGATCTCGGTCTGCTCCGAAAGGATGCGGGCCGAAAGCTGCTGCGCCGCCATTTCGAGAGAGAAGAACAGGACCGGCGCGCCGCTGGGAAATTCGGCCCCCGCCTCGGTGTCGCGGACATACTGCCTTGCGGCGTGGAAGGCCATGTTGGTGCTGAGCGAGGTCTTGCCGCTGCCCGGCCGTCCGCCCAGGATCAGCAGGTCGGAAGGCTGCAGGCCGCCCAGCAGGCGGTCAATCTCGATGAAGCCGCTGGTGACGCCGGAAATCTGGCCGCCGCGCGCCTGCGCCTTGGTCGCCAGTTCCACCGTCTTCTGCATCGCCTGGTGGAAGTCGAGCGCGCCGTCGCCATATTTGTTGCTTTCGGAAGCGGCATAGAGCGCCTTTTCCGCCTGCTCGATCTGCGCCCTGGCGCCGCCTTCGCCGGGGGCCTCATAGGCGGCATTGACGATATCCTCGCCGATGCGAACCAGGCTGCGCCGCACTGCCAGGTCGCGCAGGATGGCGGCATAGTCGCGAACATTGGGCAGGGCCGGGGCGGCCTTGGCCAGCGCCTCGAAATAGGCCTGGCCGCCGACCTCGATGACGCCGGGATCGGCCTTCATCACCGCATGAAGGGTCAGCGGCGTCGCCACCACCCCGCCGCGCTCGACCATCCCGATCAGCGCTTCATAGATGCGGCCATGCAGGGGGTCGTAGAAATGCTCGGACTTGAGATTGCCCGAGACCCGTTCCAGGGCGCGGTTGTCCTGCAGCACCGCGCCGAGCAGCGCCTGCTCGACTTCGATGTCATAGGGGACGTGGCGATAGGCTTCCTGTTCCATGGCGCTTTTCGAAGCCCGCACTATCGCGGGGTCAGCAATGAACCTACCCATGCGGGCGGCAACAACCCCCTTGTGAGACCATCAACAGTTTCACGATCCGTCTCGCCGCGGGAGATCTAGCCTTAGTGGTGTCAAACAGCCGGGCATCAATTCAACCTTCTTTCCTGTGGATCAGCGGCTATTGCTTCAGCGTGGCGATCAGCGCCTCGGCCGCGGCCGGGTTGCGTGCCTTGGCGCCGGAAATCATGAACAGGAAGACATCGCGCTTTTTCTTCGCCGCCGGCTTTGCCAGCAGCGGCAGGTCGTCCGGCGCGCCACCCGCTTCCCAGGCACGCGCCCGCGACGCCCAGCGGGCGATGGCGGCGGCGGAGTAGCCGGTCTTCTGCTTCTCAACCGTGCCCATGGCGCGGACATAGACGAAACCGGCGCTGACATCGGCAATGCACGGATATTCGCTGTCGCAGCCCGCGACAATGGCGACGCCGAATTCGCGGCAGAGCGCCACGAACTCGGCGCAGGCAAAGCTTTCATGCCGCACTTCCACCGCATGGCGCAGCGTCAGTCCATCGGCGCTTTTCGGCAGCAGCGCCAGGAAGGCCCGGAAGTCGGCGGCATCGAACTTCTTGGTCGCCATGAACTGCCAGTTGATCGGCCCCAGCTTGGCCTTCAGCCGGGTGATGCCGCTTCCGACAAAGCGGGTGATGGAATCCCCGGCCTCGGCCAGCACCCGCCGGTTGGTGGCGAAGCGCGGCCCCTTGAGCGTGAAGACGAAATCCTCCGTCGTCTCGTCATGCCATCTGGCGAAGCTTTCCGGCTTCTGCGAACCGTAATAGGTGCCGTTGATCTCGATGGCGGTGAGGCGGCGGCTGGCATATTCCAGCTCCTTCTTCCGGGAGAGGCCTTTCGGGTAGAAATTGTCCCGCCATTCCTCGAAGACCCAGCCGCCAACGCCCACGTAAATACTCACTGGAAGTGGTCTCCTGCGCTGCTAGATTGCCGTTTCATCCGGGGCCTGCGATGTCCTTTACCACAACCGGCCTGCGGCCGCAGTTCGAGCAGATGCAGATGCTGCGCCGCCAGGGCCAGGCGGCGGTGGCCGAGATGCTGGCCCGCCAGATCGTGGCGGCCATTCCCGCCAGCGTCGACGATCTTTACTGCCAGGCCAGCCTGCTGCTGGAATGGCAGCGGCCCGCCGATGCGCTGCGCCGCTTCGACGAAGCGCGGGCACGCGGACCGGTGCCGCCCGAACTGCTGGTGGACCGGGCGGTGGCGCTGAAGCAGCTGGGCCGCGGCGAGGAGGCGCTGGCCAGCTGCGGCGACGCCCTGGCGCTGGCGCCGGGTTTCGCGCCCGCCCATCTGATCCGGGCCGAAAGCCTGTGGCTGCTGGGAAAGAGCGAGGCCGCGCTGGCGGACTATGACGCGGCGCTGGCGGCAGCACCGGATTTCGCCCATGCCCGCAAGGGCCGCGCCGCGCTGCTGCTGGCGCTGGCGCGGCCGCAAGAAGCCCTGGCCGAACTGCAGCGCCTGGTGACGCAGTTTCCCGCCGATGCCGGACTGCACAACCGCCATGGCCTGGCGCTGGCCGAACTGCTGCGCTTCGAGGAGGCGCTGGCCGCCTTTGACCGCGCCGCCGCACTAGCGCCGCGCGATGCGAACATCTGGCACAATCGCGGCGTGGCGCTGTGGAGCCTGGAGCGTTTCGAAGCGGCGGTGGAAAGCTATGACAGGGCGCTGGCGCTCAATCCCGGCCTGTTCGTCACCATGAGCAACCGCGCCAACACGCTGCAGGAGCTGCTGCGCCTGGAAGACGCGATGGCGGGACATGACCAGGTGGTGACGCGCTGGCCCGATTTCCCGTCCGGCCACTGGAACCGCTCCCAGTGCCGCCTGCTGATGGGCGACTGGACGGAAGGCCTGAAGGAATTCGAATGGCGCAAGCGCCGCGCCGAAGCGAAGGACGAGTACCTGCCCGGGCCGGAATGGTCCGGCACCGAAGACCTGGGCGGCAGGACGCTGCTGATCCGCGCCGAGATGGCGCTGGGCGACACCATCCAGTTCGTGCGCTATGGCGCGCTGGCGCAGGCGCGCAGCGCCCGGGTGGTGCTGGCGGTGCAGCCGCCGCTGGTGCGGCTGCTGCGCGAAAACCTGGTGCCGGCGGCCGACGAGGTGGTGGCGGCGGACGCGCCCCTGCCCGCCTTCGACTTTCACATCTCCACCATGAGCCTGCCGCTGGCGTTCGGGGCCACGCCCGGCGATGCGCCCCATCGCGTGCCATACCTGAAGGCCGATCCCGAGCGCACGGCGCGCTGGAAGGCGCAGATTGGCGAAAGCGGCTTCAGGATCGGCATCTGCTGGCGCGGCGGCCGCCCCGGCAACGACATGGGCCGCGGCTTTCCGCTGGCGCTGCTGGCCCCCATCGCGCGCCTGCCCGGCGTGCGGCTGATCTCGCTGCAGAAGGGCGAAGGCGTGGCGCAACTGGCGGCGCTGCCCGCCGGCATGGCGGTGGAGACGCTGGGCGATGATTTCGACGCCGGGCCCGACGCCTTCCTCGACACCATCGCGGTGATGGAAGGCCTGGAGCTGGTGATCTCCTGCGACACGTCCATCGCCCATCTGGCGGGCGCGCTGGGCCGGCCGCTCTGGCTGGCGACCAAGAAGGTGCCGGAATGGCGCTGGCTGCTCGACCGCGGCGACAGCGTCTGGTATCCCACCGCCCGTCTTTTCCGCCAGCAGGCGCCGGGCGACTGGTCGAATGTCTTCGTGGAAATGCAGGCCGAACTCCGCAAGCAGCTCTGAACAGGACCGCCATGAAGACCCGCGCCGCTGTCGCCTTCGAAGCCAACAGGCCGCTGGAAATCGTCGAAGTCGATCTCGAAGGCCCGAAAGCCGGCGAAGTGCTGGTGGAAATCAAGGCCACCGGCATCTGCCACACCGACGCCTACACCCTGGACGGGCTGGACAGCGAAGGCCTGTTTCCCTCGATCCTCGGCCATGAAGGCGCCGGCATCGTGCGCGAGGTCGGGGCCGGCGTCACCTCGGTCAGGCCCGGCGACCATGTCATTCCGCTCTACACGCCCGAATGCCGCCAGTGCAAAAGCTGCCTGTCGGGCAAGACCAACCTCTGCACCGCCATCCGCGCCACCCAGGGCAAGGGCGTGATGCCGGACGGCACCAGCCGCTTTTCCCACAAGGGCAAGCCGATCTTCCACTACATGGGCTGCTCGACCTTCGCCAACTTCACCGTGCTGCCGGAGATCGCGGTGGCGAAGATCCGCCAGGACGCGCCGTTCCGGACCAGCTGCTATATCGGCTGCGGCGTCACCACCGGCGTCGGCGCCGTCACCAAGACCGCCAGGGTCGAGCCGGGCAGCAACTGCATCGTCTTCGGGCTGGGCGGCATCGGCCTCAACGTCATCCAGGGGCTGAAGCTGGTGGGCGCGGACAGGATCGTCGGCGTCGACCTCAACGACGCCAAGGAGGAATGGGGCCGCAGATTCGGCATGACCCATTTTGTGAATCCCTCCAAGGTTACGGGCGAGCTGGTGGCCCATCTGGTGGCGCTGACCGGCGGCGGCGCCGATTACACTTTCGACTGCACCGGCAATACCCAGGTGATGCGCACGGCGCTGGAAGCCTGTCATCGCGGCTGGGGCACCAGCATCATCATCGGCGTCGCCGAGGCGGGCAAGGAAATCAGCACAAGGCCGTTCCAGCTTGTCACCGGCCGGGTCTGGAAAGGCTCGGCCTTTGGCGGCGCCAAGGGCCGCACCGACGTGCCCCGGATCGTGGACTGGTACATGGAGGGCAAGATCGCCATCGACCCGATGATCACCCATGTGCTGAGCCTGGAGGAGATCAACAAGGGCTTCGAGCTGATGCATGCGGGCGAAAGCATCCGTTCGGTGGTGGTGTACTGATGCTGACGATGTACGGCATCCCGAACTGCGATACGATCAAGCGCGCCCGCGCCTGGCTGGACAGGCACCGGCACGAATACGCCTTCCATGACTTCAAGAAGGCCGGCCTCGAAAAGGCCAAGCTGGAAGGCTGGGTCAGGCAGGCGGGCTGGGAGACTCTGCTCAACCGCGCCGGCACGACCTTCAGGAAGCTGCCCGAGGCCGACAAGGCCAATTTGACCCAGAACAAGGCCATCGCCCTGATGCTGGCGCAGCCTGCGATGATCAAGCGGCCGGTGCTGGAACAGAAGGGCGGGATCGTGGTGGGTTTTGACCCCAGGACATATGAAGCTAAGGTCCGGCGGTGACGGATTTTTCCATCCTCGATCTCTGCCCGGTGCCGGAAGGCCAAACGCCCGCCGAGGCGCTGCGCCGCACGGTGGACCTGGCGCGGCATGTGGAAAAATGGGGTTATCGCCGCTTCTGGCTGGCCGAGCATCACAACATGGCCGGCATCGCCTCCGCCGCCACGGCGCTGGTGATCGGGCTGGTCGCGGGCGCCACCAGCACAATCCGCGTCGGCGCCGGCGGCATCATGCTGACCAATCATGCCCCGCTGGTGGTGGCCGAGCAGTTCGGCACCCTGGAGGCGCTTTATCCCGGCCGCATCGATCTCGGCCTGGGGCGCGCGCCGGGCGCCACCGACCGCACCGCGGCGGCGCTGCGCCGCCGGCCGGACGCGATCGACACCTTCCCGCAGGACGTGCTGGAACTGCAGGCGCTGCTGGCGCCGCTGCAGGACGGCCAGCTGGTGCAGGCGGTGCCGGGGGCGGGCAGCGAAGTGCCGCTGTGGATGCTGGGCTCCAGCCTTTATGGCGCCGAGGTCGCCGCCGCGCTGGGCCTGCCTTACGCCTTCGCGGCGCAGTTCGCCCCCGCCGCGATGCTGCCGGCGCTGCAGCTTTACCGCGAGAAGTTCCAGCCTTCGAAGCAATTGGCCAAACCCCATGCCATGGTCGGGATCAATGTCGTGGCCGCCGACAGCGAGGCGCAGGCGCGGCGGCTTTTCACTTCGGTGCAGCAGGCTTTCCTGAACATGAAGCGGGGCGCGCCGGGCAGGCTGCCGCTGCCGGTGGACAGCATGGACGGGCTATGGAACGAGGCCGAAAAGGCCGATGTCGCCGCCACCCTCGCCTGCTCGTTCGTCGGCACGCCCGCCACCATCGCGCCGGCGCTGCGCCGCTTCATCGAAGGCACGGCGGCCGACGAACTGATCGTCAACACCAACCTCACCGACCATGCGGCGCGGCTGCGTTCGTATGAGCTGCTGGCGGATGTGGCGAAGACGCTGGCCTGACGCATTCATGACCTCTTCATCGCCGCCTTCGCCCGGCGCCTGAGGGCGCGCACGCGCCGCCGCAGCGTGGATAGCGCGAGGACAGCTTTGGCCGCGTTGCGGTTGCCGGGCTGACCCCCATGCTTCTTTCTGGGAGGAATGCCCGTGGGATGGCGTTTCTTCGTTTTTCCGGAATCGCTCATCCCCCCTCCCCCTGCCGGGTGGACAACTGTCTGACAGGCGCGCCCGAGACCACCCGTTCGACCGTGATGCGCTGACGAAGCTCCGGCGCGGGCTGGCCGTGCAGGCGGGCGATGGCCTCGGCCAGGCTGCCGCTGGTTGTCATCAGCAGGACGACATCCTGGACCAGATGGCCCTTGGCACGCGGATCGGCCTGGCCGTCCATGGCGGGGCGAAGCTGCTCGCGGATCATGGCGCCGCATTCGGCGATCAGGCCGCGCAGCAGGGTTTCGGTGTCTTCGCTGTGGTTTGGGGTGCGGTTTGCGGATTGCGCCATGCCTGCTCCTTTGTCCCGTTGGGACAAGGCGGCTGCCTGCCCGAACCGGGCGGGCAAAGATACGCAGCGATTTGCGCGGCGAAAGAGGCGGAAAAGATTTCCCCGCGCTATCCATGCGGCGGGGGTTGAAGGGATTGGGAAATCTGGTTGGAAATCCCCTGGTTGTCCACGTGCTTGGAAAAAGCGGATTCCGGTGCCGCTAGGTCATCTGGAACATATCGCGAAGTCTCAGAGCCGCTTCGTCGTCCATAACCTTCGCGATAATTTCAATACCCGCTGTTTCGCCAGTGCCCCGCTGCTCAAACAAAAAGTACCCGCTAGTGTCTTCTACTTGCTGTCCTGAGAGGCTAATGCGCCTATCCGTCAGAGGCGCAAGGCAAAGGGTCCGGTCCGGCTCAAGGTTCACGCTGAAGTAGAAATCTGCCATAGTTCCCATCCTGGGGCGCGAATCATGCCGGAACAGAAGACGCACCGAGAGGTTAAGAATCCCCAAATGTCGGCTAGGCACCTAGCCGACTATATGGCCGCTTCTGACCGTGCTGCCCGCACCATTATTCGTAATTGCAAGTATCAACCCATCGCCCGCGTCGTCCAGCACGACGAAGCGAAATCCACAGTTGCGAAGTTCATTCGCGACGGGGAAGGTGGCAACAAGGCTCACCTGTTAGAGAAAGCGCAAGCTCTCCGGCAGCGCCTCGCTGACAACGACTTTGATCGCGACTTGTTCGACCATAACGCTGATTACATTGAGCGCTTCGAGTCGATGAGCGATCAATTGATCTTGCCGGATGCGGAAATGCTGTCGCCAGGGAAAATCGCGCCTATTGACATGAAGGGCGTGAAGGTCACGGCAGATATTCAATTCCGCCTGCGCCGCCTGACTAAGACTAACAAAGTACGCGTGGGTGGAGGAATGCTCCGCTACGCCAAAGGGAAAGCCCTATCTGCAGACATCGCTGGATGGCAGTCCGCTTTCCTTTTCGGCTATCTCAGTACTGTACCGCCAGAGGACGGCGCAGAGTCAGAACAGAAACTGTGCTTAACTGTGGACGCCTATTCCGGGATCGCCTTTGCTGCTCCCACGGACTCCACCAGCCGATTTCAGAACATGAAGGCCGCCTGCGAGACTATCAAGGAATGGTGGCCTAACATCACACCACCGCCGGGCGCCGTTCTTTAATTGGCCTATTTTTCCATGGTAACGCCTAGATATCAGTGCGGATCACTATTCTGAGCGGGCAGCGTCGAGCACGACATAACGCTTCGGCGTCCCGTCCATTGCAAGTATCCGCCAATATCTTACCGAGACTCGTTTCCCCGTTCGATTGGCATATTGATCGATGCCCCAGGTAAAAACGCTGCCCGTTGTACGCACAACATCGCGCGTCATGCTTATCGGCACAGTTCTTCCCAGGTCAAAGTCAAATACACTTCCATGCCCTGAATTTGCGTTGAAGGCCGCCACGCTAAAATCCTTTACCCGAACCTCGCGATCTTCGACGTTCTGGCTAACGTAAGCCTTGGTATCGTGGTCATAGCGATTGATAACGTGTCTACCGCCATAAATATTGATTACCTGAGCGCCATTTCCGATGACGCTATGGGATTGACGAATCGACGCCTCAGTTGCAGCAACTAACGCCTCAATATCACCGCCCCGACTATCGAGTACTTGCCTCATCGTCTCAGAAGTAGGTTCCTCATCTTGGCCGACATTTCGGCCAATAACTCGTTTAGCAACGTCATAAACAAGATTGCTCGCCATATTAATGGCGACGCTGCCCGCCGCCCCCAACGCCATCGCGAGTGCGGGATTTTGCTGCATCCAAATAGTGAAGTCGGCGACAATACTTCCTGCAGCTAGCGCAGATGCCCTGACAGAATGACGACCTGGAAAGTCGCCTCTATGCCGGACCTTTCCGGTTTCGACGAAATTACTGACTAGGGAAAGCGTCCAAGCGAAACCCGCCAACGCCATATAGCCATCATAACCTTGAAACTGATGCTGATCCGCCGAATCTCCCGCCAGCACCAGCCGAAACGGAACGCCCTCCATCCCTACCCCCTTCTAGCTGATTAGTAGAATAGGTCAGCAGCCACCCTTGGAAAAGAATAGAAACTCCTTAGCGAATGACGGCACTTACGCGTCGACCGCGCCCCTCACTCCCATTCTATAGTCCCCGGCGGCTTGCTCGTGATGTCATACACCACCCGGTTGATGCCGCGGACCTCGTTGACGATGCGGGTGGCGGTGCGGGCCAGGAAGGAATGCTCGAAGGGATAATAGTCCGCCGTCATGCCGTCGGTACTGGTGACGGCGCGCAGGGCGCAGACATGGTCATAGGTCCGCCCATCGCCCATCACGCCCACGGTCTTGACGGGAAGCAGCACGGCAAAGGCCTGCCAGATCTTGTCGTAAAGCCCGGCCTTGCGGATCTCGTCGAGATAGATGGTGTCGGCCTTGCGCAGGATTTCCAGCTTCTCTTCCGTGATTTCGCCCGGCAGGCGGATCGCCAGGCCCGGGCCCGGAAAGGGATGGCGCGCCACAAAGGCGGGCGGCATCCCCATTTCGCGGCCCAGCGCCCGCACCTCGTCCTTGAACAGTTCGCGCAGGGGTTCGACCAGCTTGAGCTTCATGTAGGCCGGCAGGCCGCCGACATTGTGATGGCTCTTGATCGTCACGCTCGGCCCGCCGGTGGCGCTGACGCTTTCGATCACGTCAGGATAGAGCGTGCCCTGGGCAAGGAACTCGGCGCCGCCGACCTGCGCGCTCTCCTTGTCAAACACATCAATGAAGGCGGCGCCGATGATCTTGCGCTTCTGTTCCGGATCGCTGACGCCGGCCAGCCGCCCGAGGAACAGCTCGCGCGCATCGGCATGGATCAGCGGAATGTTGTAATGGCCGCGGAACAGCGAAACCACTTCCTCGGCTTCGCCCGCCCGCATCATGCCGGTGTCGACGAAGATGCAGGTCAGCTGGTCGCCCACCGCTTCATGGATCAGCACCGCCGCCACCGAAGAATCGACGCCGCCCGACAGGCCGCAGATCACCTTGCCCTTGCCGACCTGGGCCCTGATCTTCGCGACCATGGCGGCGCGGAAGGCATGCATGTTCCATTCCGGCTGGATGCCGGCGATGTGACGCACGAAATTGGCCAGGATGGTGGCGCCGCGCGGGGTATGCACCACTTCGGGGTGGAACTGGATGCCATAGAAACGCCGCGTCTCGTCGGCGATCACCGCGTTGGGCGAGGATTCACTGGTCGCCACGACGCTGAAGCCCTGCGGAATGGCGGTGATCTTGTCGCCATGGCTCATCCACACCGGCTCGCTGCCGCTTTCCGCCAGGCCTTCCAGCAGCGGCGAGGCGCGCTGGACATGAATGTCGGCGCGGCCGAATTCGCGCTGGCTGTGCGAGCCTTCCACCAATCCGCCGAGCTGGGCGACCATGGTCTGCTGGCCATAGCAGATGCCCAGCACCGGCACGCCCAGCGCGAACACGGCCTGCGGCGCGCGCGGCGAATCCTTCTCATAGACCGAAGCGGGCCCGCCCGAGAGAATGACGGCGCGCGGTTTCTTGGCGAGCGCGGCCTCGGCTTTCTGGAAGGGGACGATTTCGCAATAGACGCCCGCTTCGCGCACGCGCCGCGCGATCAGCTGGGTCACCTGGCTGCCGAAATCAATGACCAGAACACTCATGAGATGCGCAGGCTCATTTCGCGGCGGTGGCCCTGGCGCTGTCCAGCGCGGCGACGGCGCGCCTGGCGCCGGCATCAACCGGATCGATCTCCAGCGCCGCCTGGTAGAAGGTGCGGGCGAATTCGCCCTGCCCCGCCGCGGCATACAGATCGCCCAGCGCGACATAGGAGGCCGGCCGCGCCGGATCGGCGACGATGGCGGCCTGGGCCAGGCGCAGAGCCAGTTCCGTCTCGCCCCGGCTCTGGGCGTCGCGCGACTGTTCCAGCAGCGTTTGCGGCGTGGCGTCGGGCTCAGGCGCCGGCGCTGCGGCGGCGGGCCTGGGCGCAGCGGGCCTGGGTGCGGGTTTGGCCGCCGGCGTGGCGGCATGGGCCGGCACGGCCAGAAGCAGCAGCAAAGCGATGGGAACCAGCCTCATGCGGCCAACCTTAGCCAGTTCCGTCCGCCCCGGCTATGCGTCATCGGCAGGGCCGTCAATCGTGTGCCAGCAATGCACAATAAAAGCCGTCGGTGCCGGTCAGGGCCGGGCTGGCGCGCAAATCCATGGCCAGGCCGGGGATATGGCCCTCCCAGGCGGGCGCGATCTGGCGGAAGGCGGAATTGCGCGCCAGGAAGGCGGCGACGCGGTCTTCATTCTCCTCCGGCAGCAGCGAACAGGTGGCATAGAGCAGCCGCCCGCCGGGGCCGGCCCCCGTTTCCCCAACATGACGGGCGGCATCGTCCAGCAGCCGGTCCTGCAGCCGGATCAGCTCGGCCAGCCGCGCCGGGGTCAGGCGCCAGCGCAGCTCTGGCTGGCGCCGCCAGGTGCCGCTGCCGCTGCAGGGGGCATCGAGGAACACCAGGTCGAACTTGCAGTCGCCCCAGAGCGGGCCGCCGCGCTTTTCCGCCAGGGTGATGCAGGCCGCGCCCGCCCGCGCCGCCCGCTCGGCCAGCGGCTTCAGGCGCGCCGGAACATCGTCAAAGGCCAGGATGGCGCCCTGGTTGTTCATTGCCGCCGCCATGGCCAGCGCCTTGCCGCCGGCGCCCGCTGCCAGGTCGAGCACCTTCATGCCGGGGCGCGCATCCGCCAGCAGGGCGGCGAGCTGCGCCGCCTCGTCCTGGAACTCGAAGGCGCCGGACAGAAACAGCGGCGAGGCCGACAGCGCCGCGCTGCCCTCGCCCGGCGGGATGCGGATGCCGATGGGAGAATGCGGCGTCGGCGCCGCCGCGAAGCCTTCCTCTTTCAGCGCCGCCAGCACATCGGGGCGCGCGGCTTTCAGCGTGTTGACGCGCAGATCGACCGGGGCGCGCGCCTGCAGGGCGCCCATCTCTTCGGCCAGGCGCGGCCCGAAAGCGCGCGCCAGGCTGGGCTCCAGCCATTGCGGATACTCGCCCGTCACATGCGGCGGCTCAGGGTGCGGCTTGGCGGCGATGGCGGCGCGCTCGGCATCGTCCAGCGGCTCCGGACCATAGCCGCCGCTGAACAGGGCGGCGGGGTCTTCGCCCTCCGCCAGCAGGGCGGCGATCACCAGGGCGCGCGCCGACGCATCGGCCATGCGATGGGCAAGGCGGGCGCGATGGCGCAAAATGTCGAAGACCCGTTCCGAAATGGCGCGGCGGTCCTTCGACCCGGCATAGCGCCGCGCCCGGAAGAAATCCCTGAGATAGCGGTCCACCGGCTGTTGCGTCTGCTCCAGACCGGCGAGTATGTCGATGGCGGCCTGGAGGCGGGCGGCGGGTGTCATGTTTTCACAATGGCGGAATTCCAATGAGCGATAAAGACATCAGCGATCGCGTCAGGCTGCGCGAACTGAAGACGCTGTCGGACAATCACTATGTCCTGCGCCGGGCCGATTTCGATTTCCGCCGCGGCGACGGCGCCTGGCAGGGCCAGAACCGGGAATCCTATGACCTGGGCGACGCCATCGCGGTGCTGCCCTGGGACCGGGCGCGCGGCCGCGTGCTGCTGATCCGCCAGTTCCGCTGGCCGGTCTATGAATGGGGGCATCGGCGGCTTCTGGTGGAAGCCATCGCCGGCAAGCTGGACGGCGATGCGCCGGACGTCTGCACCCGCCGCGAGGCGATGGAGGAAGCCGGCGTCACGCTGGGCGCGCTGGAACTGGTCAGCCATTGCTTCACCAGCCCCGGCGCGGTGAAGGAACGGATGAGCGTGTTCCTGGCCGAGTACGATTCCACCGCGCCGCGCGCAAAAGGCGGCGGGCATGAACATGAAGGCGAGGATATCGAAGTCTTCGAGGTGACGCTGGACGAAGGGCTGGCGATGATCGCCGCGGGCGAAATCATCGACGCCAAGACGATATTGCTGCTGCAGGCGGCGAAGTTGCGAAGTCCCTAGAGGACTGAAATCACCTGACAATCGCTTGAAAGAGGCGGCCGGTTGCAACCGGGATTTGCGTCTGGCTCAATGGCCCCTCATGCGGGCATCTGGGGGCTTATGGCGGGCGAAGTCTTCATCAGCTACCGGCGGGCGGATCGCGCCTGGGCCGAATTTCTGCATGCCAGGCTCAAGGCTGAAGGCGTCGAAGCCTGGTATGACGCACTGGTCGGGCCAGGCGAAGATTGGCGTATCGCGACCGCAAGGGCGCTGCAGGCCAGCCGGATATTCGTGCTTCTGTTTTCCGCCCATGCCGCCAAATCCACCGACATTGCCAAGGAACTGGCCGCCGCCGTCCATGAGAAGAAGCTGATCGTGCCGGTCCGGCTGGAAGAGATCGCCCCCGACGGCGCCTTCCTCTACGAGCTCGCTTCCCGCAACTGGATCAATGCCTATGACGATACCGAAGCCAAGCTCGAAGCCCTGGCCAGGGGCCTGTCCGCGATGGTGCGCTCGGGCGGACAGGATGAAAGCGGGCTGCCATTCGATCACGCCGATGGCGTGTCCGCTTCCATTGCCGCGGCGCCGCGAAAAAGGCTGCGCAAGGCCATCCTTGCCGCTTCCCTGGCGATCGCCGTTGCCGCCGCTTCCGTCCTGGCCGCCTGGCTGCTGTGGCCGGCGAAACATTGGAGCGTGGAAAGCAGCAGGCCTTTTCTCTCGACCCTGGCGCTGGAGAGCGAACCGGCCTTTTCGCCCGACGGCAGGATGCTGGCGTTCGTTTCCGGCCCGCGCACGGTGTCGGGCAAGATATATGTGCGAAACATGGCCGGCGGCGATGCGATTAGGATCACCAATGACGCCTATAATGACAGCTCGCCAAGCTGGTCGTCCGACGGCGCCCGCATCGCCTATATCGGCCTGACGGAGGGCGAAGCCTGCCATGTCATGATCACGACCGTTCCCGCCGGCGTGGCGCGGGAGGTTGCGCGGTGTCGAAAGGCGCAATTCAGCTTTGTCGCCTGGCGGCCCGGCTCCTCCTTCCTGTATTTCATCGACCAGAAGGATAGCGGCGCCTATGGTGTCGTCCGCCTCGATGCCGATACCGGGGCGCGGCAGGATGTCGTCGAGGCCGCATTGGGTTCCGTGAGCATTTCGCCTGACGGCAAGCGCCTGGCCTATTCCATCCTTGAAGCGCAATCGACCTATCAGATCAGGATACGCGATCTGGCCGACGGGAAGGACAAAAGCGTGTGTGAAGTACGTGCGAGCGCTTCTTTCGGCCTGCAGGGCTCCTTCACCTGGTCCGCCGACTCCAGATCCGTCCTGGCGTCATCAGCCAAGGGCATCGGCAGTGAAATCATTGCCTGCCCGGCCGATGGAAGCCCGGCCTACAGCATTTACGCTTCCGCAATGGGCATCAGCAAATTGTCGGCCGGCGCCGGCGGGCAACTGGCGATCCAGTCGCACATCATCCGCCGGAATCTGGCACGCGCCAGCCCGAAGCCGATCACCCAGCCCGATGTCATCGACCCGGCCGCCGGGGTCACCGCCTCGCCCACCTTCGCGCCGGACGGCACCCTGGCCTTTGTCTCAGACCGTTCCGGCTCCAACGCCATCTGGATCATGAAACCGGGCGCCGCCCCGGCGCCGCTTTTCGATGCCGGCTTCATGCCCCTGGGACGGCAGGTTTTCTCGCCTGACGGAACCAGGCTTGCGGTGACGATCACCCAGCCCCATGGCGTGACCATAAAAGTGCTGACGGCGGCAGGCGCCAATGTGGCGTCCTTCGACATGCCAAACCTGGGCTATGGCCTGCCGACATGGACTCCCGATGGCATGGCGCTCATCGTGTGGGACAGCCGCCTCCACCGCGCCGTGCGCGTTGATATCGCCGATCCGTCGCGCCGCACGCCGGCCGCCCCGCCGGACTGGCAAGGCGTCACGATGCACGGCAACGCCACCGTCGCCATCCGGGTGGACAAGCCCGGCATCTGGCGGATTGACGACGGGATAAAACTGCTCAGCGCCAAATATCCCATCATCTGGGCGCCCCAGATCGCATTCCTGGGCGAGGATGTGCTGATACCGGACTTCACCGCGGCGGACGGGCCGCGCATCCTGGCGCAACCGCTGGCGGGCGGCCCGGACCGGGTCATCGCCTATGCGCCGGGCGCCGAGGCCGTCCGCTATGTCAGCAAGATGGTGGTGAACCCGAGGACGGGCGAGATCATCTATGTGGCGTCGGTGCAGAACGACACCAACATAGACCTGCTGCAACTGGCACGGCATTAGCGCGGCTACGCTGCCCCTGCTGCCGCTGGCGGCGAAGTTGCGAACGATTTAGGAATGATGCGAATTCGCAGGCGCGACTGCTTCTGGCGATTGCGTATAATGGCGCCGGAATTCGGATCCCCGGAATTCTCAGGTCGTGCCATGAAGGCCAAGCCCTCAGTGGACTTTTCCGGCTACCGGCAGCGGCATATAAAGACCGCTTAGGAAGCGCGAAACATGACGCCCTTGAGATATTCATATCTTCTGATGGCCGTTGGCGCGGTCCTGCTTTGGTTTGCCGTGGGCTATGGTGCAGATGGTGTCATTGCAGCCGATAAGAGCACCGGACAAACTTGGCCGACCGTTCTCTTAGCGAGACATAATCTCGTTCGCACCGTCGAGATATTTTATGTGACGCCGCGCGTCTGGTTTGCCTATGCTGTTTTGCTTGTTAGTTCCTTTGTCGCACTAATGAAGGGGATGGCTCTCTTTTCAAAAGTGTACAAAGAAGAAAACGGCGACGAAGACGACGATTAGGTGGTTTAATTCTGGGGGCACTATACTTAATTGATGTCGCTAGCGACGGACCGTTGCGTCAGCCGCGCCGAGGCGCGGCTGACCGCGCCCGGCCGCTCGCCCAAGCTCGCGGCGTTCGCCGCTCGAAACGGTCCACTGGACCGTTTCGTCAGCCGCGCTGAGGCGCGGCTGACCGCGTCTCACCCCTGGTAGTTCGGTGCCTCGCGCGTGACGATCACGTCGTGCACATGGCTTTCGCGCAGGCCGGCGCCGGTGATGCGCACGAACTGCGCCCTGGCGTGGAAGTCGGCAATCGTGGCGCAGCCGGTATAGCCCATGGCGGCGCGCAGGCCGCCGATGATCTGGTGCACCACCCCGCCCACCGGCCCCTTGTAGGCGACCTGGCCCTCGACGCCTTCGGGCACCAGCTTGAGCGCGTCGCTGACTTCGGCCTGGAATTTGCGGTCGGCGCTGCCGCGCGCCATGGCGCCGACGCTGCCCATGCCGCGATAGCCCTTGTAGGAACGGCCCTGATAGAGGAACACGTCGCCGGGCGATTCTTCGGTGCCCGCCAGCAGCGAGCCCACCATGGCCACGCTGGCGCCGGCCGCCAGGGCCTTGGCCAGGTCGCCGGAATATTTGATGCCGCCATCGCCGATCACCGGCACGTCGGCGTCGCGCGCCACGCTCACCGCATCCATGATCGCGGTCAGCTGCGGCACGCCGACGCCTGCGACGATGCGGGTGGTGCAGATCGAGCCCGGCCCGATGCCGACCTTGACCGCGTCGGCGCCGGCGTCGATCAGCGCCCTGGCCGCGTCGGCGGTGGCGATGTTGCCGCCGGCCAGCTGCACCTGGTTGGAGGCCTTCTTGATGCGGCGGATCGCGTCCAGCACGCCCTTGCTGTGGCCATGGGCGGTGTCCACCACGATGACGTCGCATTCGGCCTCGATCAGCGCCATGGCGCGGGCATAGCCGTCCTCGCCGACGCCGGTGGCGGCGGCGACGCGCAGGCGCCCCATGCCGTCCTTGCAGGCGTTGGGATATTTCTGCGCCTTCTCGATGTCCTTGACGGTGATCAGCCCGACGCAGCGATAGGCGTCGTCCACCACGATGATCTTCTCGATGCGGTGCTGGTGCAGCAGGCGCTTGGCCTCGTCGGATTTCACCCCTTCGCGCACGGTGACGAGTTTTTCCCTCGTCATCAGCTCGGAAATCTTCTGCCGCGGATCGGCGGCGAAGCGGACATCGCGGTTGGTGAGGATGCCGACCAGCTTGCCGGCGCCTTTCGCGTCCGGGCTTTCCACCACCGGCACGCCCGAGATGCGGTGCCGCTCCATCAGCGTCAGCGCGTCGGCCAGGGTGGCGCCGGGGCCGATGGTGACGGGATTGACCACCATGCCGCTTTCGAAGCGCTTGACCCGGCGCACCTGCTCGGCCTGTTCGGCGATGCCGAGATTCTTGTGAATCACGCCCATGCCGCCGGCCTGGGCCATGGCGATGGCCAGCGGCGCCTCGGTGACGGTGTCCATCGCCGCCGAAACCAGCGGAATGCCGAGTTCCACCGAACGGGTGAGGCGCGAGCGGGTATCGACCTGGGCGGGAAGGACTTCGGAGGCGCCGGGCACCAGCAGGACATCGTCGAAGGTCAGGGCCTCGCGGATGGTGCTGGTCGTCATGGCATTGCTCCCTTCACGGTGCGCCGGTGGAGCGCCGAGCCTGTACCAGCCGGGTTCCGATTGTGCAAGGGCGGCGCAATCGGGCCTGAAAACCTTGCCCTCCCAGCGGTTTATGGCCGAAGCGGCGATTCGCGGAACCGGCGCGGCGCAAGTTCCGGGAACCAGTGTTCCATGGCCCGCGTTGTTGGGGCGCAAGGTCCGGCAGTCCGCCGGGCCCGGATTTTCGCCCTCCCCCAAGGGCGTCCCAAGGAGCTTTGAAATGAAAAACCGTTTCCTCATGCTTGGCGCCGCCGCCGCGATGGCGGTGCTCGCCTCGTCCGCCAACGCCGCGCCGCATGGCGTGCGCGTGGGCGAACTGACCTGCAATGTCGCCAGCGGCTGGGGCTTCGTCTTTGGCTCGTCCAAGGACCTGCATTGCACCTATCGCGGCAACGGCCGTTTCGAGCATTACACCGGCTCGATCTCCAAGTTCGGCGTCGATGTCGGCTATACCGAAGGCGGCGTCCTGGTCTGGGGCGTCTTCGCCCCCACCTCCGACATGCGCAAGGGCGCCCTGTCGGGTGACTATGTCGGCGCTTCGGCCCAGGCGACGGTCGGCGTCGGCGCCGGCGCCAACGCCCTGGTCGGCGGCTTCGACAAGTCCATCGCCCTGCAGCCGCTTTCGGTGGAAGGCAGCAAGGGCCTGAACGTGGCGGCCGGCATCGGCTCGATCAGCCTGCACGAAGCCTCGTGATTTTCGGATGATTGTGGAAGGCCCCGCTCGCAGGAGCGGGGCTTTCTGCGTCAGGCGCGCGGCTTTTCCAGCAAGGCGTGCACTTCGGCTTCCGCCGCCTCGAAGCGGCGGATGATCTTTTCGCACCAGGGATTGAAGGCGAAGACGTCTCGGAACAGCTCGGTGTCGCCGCGCACGCTCTCCACCGCGTCCATCAGATAGCCGAAGGACAGGGTGTCGATGTCGGTGCGGACAAAGCCGCCCTTGGCCACGGTCTGCGCGACGTAATGGGTGAGGAACAGCGTCTCCGCCAGCATCCGGTCATGCTCCTGCGGCGGCATGGCGAGGACGTTGAGGCCCAGGCCCTTCAGCCATTGCATGGCGCCCGCCATGTCCGCGTCCGGCAGCGTGTGGTCGGCGATCACCAGCCTGAGGCCCTTGAGGTTGCCGCCCTGCTTCTCGAAGGAATAGGGCCCGAACATGGGATGGGTGGCGGCCCAGGGGCGATTGCCGGCATGGCGGCGCAGCAGCTCCGCCGGATGCATCTTCACCGTGGCCACGTCCACCAGCACACTTTGCGGCGCCAGCAGCGGCAGGACCTTGAGCAGCATCTCCTCGAAGGCGCGGATGGAGACGGCCAGGATGAGGACATCGCTCTGGCAGGTTTCTTCCAGGCTGAAGAAGCGCGCGCCATCCGGCGGCATCCTGCGGGCATGGATGCGCACGGCCGCGCCCGGCAGGAAGCGCTTGGTCAGCGTTTCCAGGAAGCGGCCGAAATCGCCATGGCCGATGATGCCGATGGACTGTGGCGTCTGCATTTGGCCTCTATATCGGCCTCAGCCTTTAAATCCTAGAGCCACCACATACAGCTCGACCGACTCGGCGCGGCTGGCGGGCGGCTTGACGTGTTTGACCTCGCGGAAATGCCGTTTCAGCCGCGCCAGCAGATCGCCGGTGGCGCCGCCCTGGAAGACCTTGCCGACAAAGGCGCCGCCCGGCGCCAGCGTGTCGATGGCGACATCCAGCGCGATCTCGACCAGGGCGATGGTGCGGATATGGTCGGTGGCGCGGTGGCCGGTGGTGGGCGCGGCCATGTCGCTGAGCACCAGGTCGGCGGGGCCCCCCAGCGCCTCCTGCAGCATCGCCGGGACTTTCGGATCGGTGAGATCGGCCTGGAAGATGAGGGCGCCGGGAATGGGATCCATCGCCAGCACGTCTGCGGCGACCACGCTGGCGCCCTTTGCCGCCGCCACCTGACTCCAGCCGCCGGGGGCGGCGCCGAGATCCAGAACCCTGGCGCCCTTCTTCAGCAGGCGAAAGCGCGCATCCAGTTCCTGCAGCTTGAAGGCGGCGCGGCTGCGAAAACCCCTGGCGCGCGCCTGGGCGACATAGGGATCGTTGAGCTGGCGCTGCAGCCAGGTCCGCGAGGACTGCTTGCGGCCGCGCGCCTTTTTCACCTTCACCGGCACGCGCCCGCGCCCCGAAGCGTCGCCGCTGCTGGAACTCATGCCTGCTCCTGCCACATCTGGCGCAGCATGCCTTCGCGCAGGCCGCGGTCGGCGACGCGCAGCATGGCGCTGGGCCAGACCCGGCAGATCGCGGTGAACAGGGCGCAGCCCGGCAGCATCAGGTCGGCGCGGTCGGCCCCGATGCTGCCGATGGCGGCCAGCGCCGCCACATCCAGCCCGGCCAGCCGCTCGGAAACCGCGACCAGCTCCGCCGTCTCATGCCAGCTGGCATCGACGCGGGCGCGGATATAGCGCGGCAGGTCCAGCGCGATCGCCGCCAGGGTGGTGACGGTGCCGGAGGTGCCCAGCAGATGCTCGGCGGCGGGATCGAAGTCGGGCATGCCGAGGACGGCGAAACGCTGCGCCAGATCGGCGCTGAGCCGGTCGTAATCGGCGCGGCTCTGCAGCGGCGCCCGCTCGGCCAGCGTCACCACCCCCAGCGGCAGGGAAGCGGCGAAGCGTTTTTCGATTCCGCCCGCTGTCCGGGCCAGGCGGATGATCTCGGTCGAGCCGCCGCCGATATCGAACACCAGCGCGCCCCTAAAGCCGTCGCCCAGCAGGGGGGCGCAGCCCAGCGCCACCAGGTCGGCTTCCTGCTCGGGCGAAATCACTTCCAGTTCGAGGCCGGTCTCTGCCCGCACCCGCGCCACCAGGACATCGGCATTGCCGGCCAGCCGCGCCGCCTGGGTGGCGATGCAGCGGACCCGGGCGGCCTGGGCGCGGCGGATGCGCTCGGCGCAGATCTTCAGGGCCGCGATGGTGCGCTCCATCGCCGCCTCGGACAGCAGGCCGGTGGCCTCCACCCCCTCGCCCAGCCGCACGATGCGGGAAAAGGAGCCGGCGACCTTGAGATTGCCGTCGGCGCCGAGACTGGCGATCAAGAGGCGGCAATTGTTGGTGCCGAGATCGAGCACCGCCATGGGTGCGGTGCCCGCCTGCGCTTTTTTCTGCCGGATGACCGCTTCCACGTGACCTCGCCCGGCGCCGAAACTAGCACGGTTCGGCCCGGGCGAAAGGAAGGGTTGAAAGCCCCCTGCCGCTGGTCTAAAGGGGCGCTTCCGTTGGGGGATCGTCTAACGGTAGGACTGCAGACTCTGACTCTGCCTGTCTAGGTTCGAATCCTAGTCCCCCAGCCACCAAGTCCTTGTTATAGCAGGGATTTCCAGACACCCCAATTAGGAATCGAACTTTCCGCGACTTAGTGCGCGCGAATCTGCGCAGAGCATTTTTGCTCGCGTCGTTCTGCGCAAATTCGCGCAAATTTTCGGCGCAGTCTCTGACTGAAGTGGCGTGATTTCCGCAAACAAGTGAGCGCAAAACAGAGACCGGTTATAGTCTTATCAGAGACCGGTTCGACTCAAACAAATTGCGATCGATCGTGTGTATCGGCGATCTATGCAACTGTCTTTACGATCATTGAAAGATATAGCATGACCAAAGAAGAAGATGTGCTGGCCGCACTGGATAAACCGCGCGCGATATACTCGCTGAAGCAGTTGGTCGATCCGAGCAGCAAAAGTGCCGATGCTCTGCAGGACTTGCTGATCCGAATGAGAGCGGATGGAAAGGTGCGGTTCGATATCAATAGTGGCAAATGGATGAAAGCGTGATTTTCAGCGCAGTTAACCTAGCCCTGCAGCGAGTGCCTTCAAAGCTTCAGCGCGCGGCGCGTTTGGCAGTTTGGGTAACATCCACCACATGCTCGGCCGCTTTCTGCAATAGCGCGTCCAGTTCGCCTTCGGGCCCGGCATAAGAGGCGCTGCTGCTGCCAGCCATGCGCAGGATGACGACAAGCCCGGCGCCTTCCTGGATCACCGCGCCGCCAATATGGGTTTCGTGGCCTAACCAGGCATGCATGAAGCGGAAGAAGCCCGTGTCGTCGCCGCCGAGTACGAAGGATCGCCCTGGCCGGGTCTGAGGCTGGCTTAGAGTCTGCGCTAGGTTGATCTTGTCCAGCAGCCGACCCGCCACGACCTCGCCGGTGTCGCCCTTCTCCGCAAGCACGCGCGGCACGCTGAAGCTGTCGACGATCAGGCCGTCGCTGTGGGCAGCGTTCCACGCTACCAATACAACGAAGAAGGTGATGGCAAAACAAATACATAAAGCGGACGCAGTGAAGGTGGCACGCGCGAAAGAGCTTAAAGACAGATTCCTCATTGGAATGATCCTTTGCTGGTAGCAGGCCATCACGCATCCGCAAGCCCAGATGAACGCGTCTGCATCGCTTTGCGTGAAAGACATCTCGCCTTGCATCGCCAAAGCCCAGGACTTTCGCTCAGGGGGCATTATCCGAATGGCGTGATCCATCAATCGAAGCGTTAGCCAATGCCGAAATGCATGTGCTTGGCTCATGCCGGCTTTCCACGCAGACCCGCATGGATCGCATTCTTCTGTTTGGATTTGTCGAAGGAATGCGCAAGTTGCCTGCCGCTGGCCGTGATTCTATAGGCGTGGCGCGGCGGCTTCCCGGGACGTTCCACTTCCTGCCACCTGGCTTCAAGAAAGCCCTGCTCGTGGAGGCGGATAAGAAGCGGGTACAGCGTACCCGAGAGAAGACCGGTCGCTTTTGATAACTCATACCCGTGTTGCCAGGCGCCGGGCTCTTCCAGCAGCGCCATCAAGAGCAGGCGAGTCTGTGGGGATTGGTTTTTTCGGGGTGCCATGCCATTACTCTACCTATGTAGAGTAACAGTGTCAACTGCACTCGGCAATGTCCGCTTTGCGCCAAAAGCGGTCATTCGCCAGTGTGCGTTTTCTCGGCGACGATGGCAGATTTCCACGCCCCCAAGGCGTCGTACGTCCAGACCGGATTTGCCTGAGCCATCAGATTGTCCATGAAAACGACAAACTCCGGCACAAAGCTTTCCCGCTGCTGCCGCCATTGCACCCGCAGCCCGGGCAGACAGAACATCTTCCTCGTGCCTGCTAGGAAGCTGGCAAAATAAGCCTCGTTGGCCAGGCCCTCCTTGTGCTGAAAAAACTCTTCCTCGCAGTGATAGAAGAAGCCGCGGCATATCCAGTGATATTGCGCAAGTTGGGTTTCGGTAATGTCTGCCACACCCGCATGGCCCTTTTCGACCGCCTCGGCGGCTGAAGTTTCTCCAGCCGCAAAGCACATCTCTACGATGCGGTCGGCGCGGCCCAAACGGATTGCGGCTTGTTGGTGGCGACGGGCCTGCCGTATCTGGACGCTGACATATATCAACGAAAGCAGCACCGCGACGCCGGAAGCGAACGAGCCGATGGAGGCAAGATCTGTAAGGGTCATGAATGTTGCCCAAGTTCGGCTTTTTCAGACGGCGTGAGATCGAGCTGAGCAGCACGAGCGAATTGTGCCTTAGCGTCATCAGTCTCCCCGGCCCATACCAGCGCCTCCCCCCATTTCAGGTGCAGACGGCCCCAGTTGGGCGCGTACTTCTCGGCTTCTGCGAATTTCGCCAGCGCCAGGTGCGACTGGTTTTTCGCCATTAGCGCCTCGCCCCAGCCTTCCATAGCATCGGCGAAATGGGGGCCTTTCTTGTTGGAGGCCGTGAATTGCGCGATGGCGTCGTCCGGCTTACCCCGCACCAGCAGGGCGCGTCCCCATGCTTCATTGGCGAAGGGAATGGAGGGCGCGTCGGTCACAGCTTTGGCGAACCAGTAGTCCGCTTGTTCGGTTTTGTTCATTTGGAGCGCAAGCCGTGCGCGTGACAGGAGACAATCGTAGCATTCCCCTGGTGTGGAATCGATCAATGCTTGAGCATGTGCGATGTTGCCTAACTGGGCCTCGGCCTGGGCTAACAGCGGCGTGACGGTTGTGGACCAGGAGAATGCTTGGCCTGGATATTTCTGTATCACGGGCGCCAGTTCTTTCGCGATATTAAGGACGCCAGTCCAATCCGCCAGGGCGCTTGCTACCTGAATTCTCGCCAAAACCAACGAAATGGCATGGCCTCCAGGCAACAAGGGCGTGTCAGATAATGGATTGGCTAACGCGGCCCGCGCTGCTGTTGGATCATGCAGGCCGAGATGGAAGGTCACCAAATAGCCGGTCGTCGTAAGGCGCCCCGGCGTATCAAAGTCAACGAATGACAAAAATTGTCGGACTGCTTCCTGGAAGTCTCCTTTCAACGCAGCGCTGCGTGCCGAGCCGTACGCCAAAAGCGTAGGGACATATTCTTGGCGAACCATTGTCTGGCGGTGACTTGAAAGAAGTGCATTCTGCCTGTCATTATCGGCAAGTGCTGGTTCCAGCTGCCTAAGAAGTTCTTCCCCCCGAGCCCGGGTACTCAAAGCCAAGATATTGTCAGAATCCAATGCCAACGCTTCGTTCAACAGGCGTCGTTCAACGGCAAATCCCTGTTGATCCTCGGAGATCAGGCCCCAAGCAATGTAAGCCCAAGTGCGATCTTCCCTGGACCCGGTTTTTGTAAGACCTTCAAGGACTGGAATGGCCTCGGTTATGGCTTCGCTCGCAGCCCCTTCATCCATGAGCATGACGTAAACTCGTCCTGCATAACGGTCGTATTGGTGTGATGCCTCCGGAATGTCCGAAATTCCAATGGGGTCCCACTCGCGCATTAGTATTTCGCGCACCTTGGCGCGGTTCTCACGAGATCGTTCCTTGTCGCGTCCGTGGGACATTTCGCACTATCTAGCTGAAAAGGGCGTTCTCGTCACCAAGTGTGCGCAACGTCCGCTTTGCGCCAAAAGCGGTCATTCAGGACGGCTATGCTGGGCTTTCGGATGTCTGAAAGGCAAAGGATTTTCCCCTAGATGCGGGGTCCCAGCCAGCCGCCATTGCCTGAGCAATTCCTACCTCGATCATCTTC
>CAZNGO010000010.1:0-39886 GCA_964572805.1 uncultured Rhizobium sp.
CAGGCCCTCGCGCGCCAGCGCCACATCCTCTTCCAGCTTGGCCGCTTCTTCCTCGCGCGGGACGGAATCGTTATAGGCGATGAAGCTGCCGCTTTCGAATTCCTGAAGCCCACGGAAATTCAGCCCCATGCCGCAGGGCCAGACCATGGGCGCGGTTTCGATCTGCAGCTGGTCCGACAATTCATCCAGAAGCGCGAAAGGATCGCGGGCCTCGCGGTCCATCTTGTTGACGAAGGTCATGATCGGGATGTCGCGCAACCGGCAGACCTCGAACAGCTTGCGGGTCTGGGCCTCGATGCCCTTGGCGGCGTCGATCACCATCACCGCGCTGTCGGCGGCGGTCAGCGTTCTGTAGGTGTCTTCGGAAAAATCCTCATGGCCCGGGGTGTCGAGCAGGTTGAACACCGCGTCCTGGTATTCGAAGGTCATCACCGCCGACGTGACCGAGATGCCGCGCTCCTGCTCGATCTTCATCCAGTCGGACTTGGCCCGGCGCGCCTCGCCGCGCGCCTTGACCCGGCCGGCGGCATGGATCGCCCCGCCCAGCAGCAAGAGGTGCTCGGTCAGGGTGGTCTTGCCGGCGTCGGGATGGGAGATGATGGCGAAGGTGCGTCTTCTGGCGGCTTCGCTGGCGGGGGTACGGCTCATGGCCGGGGGTTAGCAGGCCGCGTCCGCCGGAGCAAGTTGGCTCCTCCCCCGCTACGCAGGGGAGGGAAACCGGTCATTGCCCGCACTGTCCCGGCCTCATGCCGCGCTTGGACGCGCGGCATTGCGGCGTTCGCACGGGCAAAAGGTCCACTGGACCTTTTGCTTATCCGCGCTCACCCATCACCTTCTTCGCCCGCAGATACATTTCCAGGGCGCGCACGGTGAACAGCGCGGCGGAAAAGACGATCAGGGCATCGACGATCACCGCCGGGTTCACCGGCCAGCCGGCGGCAAAGCTTCCGGCTTCCGTGCGCACCAGCGTGCGCAGCGCCAGCAGCGCCACCAGCACCAGCAAGCCGATGGGGCTGGTCGTCACCATCAAGGTGCCGTTCTCGGGATGGACCTCGATCGCCATGGTCTTGCCCAGGTGCCAGCCGCCGATGGCGCCCAGGCCTGCGCCGACTGCCAGGATCGCCCAGTCCAGCGGCATCAGATGGATCGGCGCCGCGCCCGGCCGCGCCGGCAGGAACAGGATCACGCCACAGGCCAGCAGCAGCAGGGCGGGCCGGATCCACAGCAGGCCCAGCTTCAGCGGCTGCGGCCTGCCCACCCGCCGGGCGCGCAGCAGGATAACCACGGCGATGACCGCCATCGGAAGAACAAGCTGAAGCGTCTGTGGCGACATGGAGATGGCCCCTTTTGGCGGCGCGACTTTACACGATCGGCTCGTCCACGAAAGCACGGCCCTCGCGGTCCTCGATCTCGACGATCCAGAGATCGGGATCGAACTTCACCTGCCTGTCACACCATTCGGCGGCCTTGGCGTCGGGCACCGCCTCGCCCAGCGGCCGGCTCCAGACCAGGGCGCCGTCGCCCATCCGCGCCTGGTTCAGCACCAGCGCCGTGCCGTCCAGCCGCGCGACGCGCAGGATGATGGCGCCCGCCTCCTCATTGCCCCTGCGGACGATGAAGGCCGCGGCGCCCGCCACTTCCACCCTGCGGAGAAGCGCACGCACGAAGATTCCGGCCTTGAGGCGGGGATAGGAGTCCATGGTGACGTTCTAGGCCGCCCCGCGCAGGCGCACCACATTGTTTTGCGCCGCCGCCACCGCCGCATGGGGCAGGCGCACCGTCACGGTGGTGCCCTCGCCCAGCACCGAGGCAATTGTGGCCTCGCCGCCATGCAGCGCCGCCAGCGATTTGACCAGCGCCAGGCCCAGGCCGGTGCCTTCCTTGCCACGGGCATTGCCGCTCTGCTCGAAGGGCCGGCCCAGCCGCGCCAGGTCGCCGGGGGCGATGCCGGCGCCGGTGTCGGCAACGGTCAGGATCACCGCCGCCCCGTCCGCCCGCGCACTCATGGTTACACGACCACCGGGCATGGTGAACTTGACGGCATTGGAGAGCAGGTTGACCAGCATCTGCTTGACCGCGCGCCGGTCGGCGAAAGCCTGCCGCACCGGCACATCGAGATCGAGCTGCACGCCGGCCTGCTCCGCCGCATGGCCGAGGAAGCGCGCCGCGCTTTCCGCCGTCTCGCCCAGGTCGAACAGCTCCTCATGGATGTCCATCTTGCCGGCCTCGATCTTGGCCATGTCGAGCAGATCGTTGATGAGATCGAGCAGATGCTGGCCGCTGCCCTGGATCAGGCCGGCATATTCGCGGTAGCGCGGCGCCAGCGCGCCGAACATTTCGCGCGCCATCACTTCCGAAAAGCCGATGATGGCGTTGAGCGGCGTGCGCAGTTCATGGCTCATGGCGGCAAGAAAGCGCGACTTCTCCTTTGTCGCCGCCAGCGCTTCGTCGCGCGCCTCCACCAGCGCCGCGCTCTGGGCGCGGAAAGCGGCGATCTCGCGCGTCACCGCCAGGATGTCGCCGCCGTCGGGCCCTTCCAGCGCGGTGCGGCGGCAGCGCAATTCCATCCAGACGGCGCGCCCATCGGCATGGATAAAGCGCGCCGTCACCGCGCCGTCGCGGCCGAAATAGCTGGCGTCGCGAAAGGCCGCCTGCACGCCGGCCAGGTCGTCGGGATGAACCAGCTCGCGCGGGGTCAGCCCTTCCAGTTCCGAAGCCGCGCGTCCCAGCAGCGCGGCGGCGCCGCCGGCCAGGCGGATCCGCCCGTCCGGCGCATGGCGGGTTATAAGGTCGGGGGCCTCTTCGGCCAGCAGCCGCGCCCCGGGAACCGGCGCCGCCGCCCAGCCGCGCCAGGCGGCGCGCAGCCGCATCCCCAGGCTTCGGTGAGGCGTGCGTTCCATGGCGGGAAAGTGCGGCCGGCAGCGTTAACGAATCCTGAAAATCCGCCGCGCCGTTAAGGATCGGGCAGGACCTTGCCCGATCAGGGCAATTTTATGCAAATTTCCCGTATCCTTCGAAAACTTGCCTAACCTTTCGGCAATGCCGCCCGGCGCAGGATGCGCCCCTGTTTTCGGGGATGCCGTGCCGCTGGCAACATCACAGCACTGGCAGGACAAAACGCGGCCGGACGATCTGCCGGCGGCGCTCGATGCCTTGCGCATCGGCATCACCATCTTCGATGCCGATGGCCGCCTGCTGCATGCCAACCGCCACCTCAACTACATCTTCCCCACCCTGCCGCCGGTCGAGCGGCTGCTGGGCGAAAACTATGAGGAGCTGGTGCGGCGCGAACTGGCCGGCGGCGCCATCGCCAAGGCCGCCCGCCCCCAGGGTGACGAGGCCTTCATCGCCGCCCGGCTGGAACAGCTCAACGCCAATGTCTTCGCGCCGCGCGACCTGCTGCTGTCCGACGGCCGCATCCTGGAGCTCAAGGCCCGCCGCGACGAAAACGGGCGCACGGTGATTCTGTGGAGCGACGTCACCCAGAGCCGCCATCATCTGGGCCGGCTGGAGGAAGCCATCGGCCTTTCCGCCGACGCCGTCGCCTTCTACGACAAGAACGAATATTTCCTGATGGGCAATGACCGCTATGCCCATCTGGCGGGCGCCGAACTCCATGAATTGCGCGGCAAGACCATCACCGAAGTTGTGAGGCGCGCCGCCGGTTCCGGCCGCGTCGTGCACGACATGACCCAGGCCAACTGGCTGGCGCGGCGGCTGGCGCAGCATCGCGCCCAGGCATCCGCCCATACCCTCAGGGCCACCGACGGCGCGGTCTATCTGGTGCGCACCCGCGCCACCCCGGACGGCGGCCGCGTCCTGGTCTTCACCGACATCACCGAGAAGACCCGCGCCGAAAGCGCGCTGGCCCGCACCGAAAAGGCCCTTGCCGACCAGCGCAACGCGGCCGAATTGCAGAACACCTATCTCGCCGACCTCTCCCAGAAGCTCGACCGCGCCAGCGCCGAGGCCGAAGGCGCCAAGACCACGCTGCTCAGGGCGATGAGCCATGAGCTGAAGACGCCTCTCAACGCCATTCTCGGCTTTTCCGACCTGATGGCCTCGCTGGCCGACAATCTCAGCGCCAGCCAGGTGCGGGAATATGCCGGCCTGATCCACCAGGGCGGCAGCAATCTGCTGCGCCTGGTCAACCAGATCATGGACCTGACCAAGCTGGCGGCGGGACGCTATGACCTGCGCCGCGCCCCCCTGGATGCGGGCGCGGGCCTGCGCCGCGCCGCCGAAAGCCACAGCGCCCGCGCGAGCGCCCGCCAGGTCGGCATCGACAGCGCCGCCTGCCTGGACGGCCTGATGATCGAGGCCGACGAAGGCGTGTTCGAGAGCATGATGAACCACCTGCTCGACAATGCCGTCAGCTTCACCCAGCCGGGCGGCATGGTGACGACCGCGGCCGGCCGCGACGGCGACCAGGTCTGGCTGGCGGTGTGCGACAACGGACCGGGCGTGCTGCCGGCCGACCTGGAACGCATCCTGCGCCCCTTCGAGCAGGCCGGCGGCGACCATGCCCAGGGGTCTGGCCTGGGCCTGACCCTGGTGAAGGCCTTTGCCGAACTGCATGGCGGCGGCCTGACGATCCAGAGCGCGCCGGGCCAGGGCTTCACCGCCCGGGTGAATTTTCCGGCGGCGCCGTAACGCTCAGCGCCCGGACGGGATTTTCGCGCCGTCGCCGAAATCGGGGACGCTGCGGAGGATCTCCCCATATTGGTCCACGCTGTAATATGTGTTCTGCGATTGCCCGTAGCGGGGCGGCACCGGCCCGATCGGGTCGCAGATCAGCGCCATGCCGATACTATAGGTTGACGACGTTTTGCTGCTGGTCGTCGGGGCACGCTTGACGCGCCCGATGTTTTCCAGGTCGGTCTTGCTGAAGGGAAGATTTTCCCTCCCGGCCGCATCCATCAGACTGGCAACACTGGTCAGCAACATGCGATTGCTGAAACGGGCCATGCTCAAGGCCTCGCGCAACTTCGCTTCCGAGGCGGGATCGAGGCGGCGGCCGGGCCCCACCATGGTGTAAAGGCTGCTCCAGGCCTCTCTTTCCAAGACATTGAAGCCTTCGGCCCGCTCCACCAGCTTGTAGAGGCGCGCCAGTTGCGCAAGCTCTTCGCGCGGGAAATGGGTGGCGGTCTGCGAGGCGACGACACTTTCCCAGGCGCCGGTCGGCCAAAGCAGGACGGGCGCCTGGCCGATAAGGCCCAGCGGCGGCAGGCGGCCGGTCCTGGCGGCTTCATCCAGGATGTCGGTCACCTCATCGAGCCGGCGTTCGACACAGGGCGCGACTTTGACGCGCGCGATGGCGCCGGTCACGCTGTTCTCGATCTCGCTGGCGATGACGTCCCTGGCCTGCGCCACCTGGGCGCGCCAGTGCAGCCACTCCACCCCCTGCTCGGCGGCCAGGGCGACGGAAACGCCCAGCACGATGGTGCCGAACTCCTTCAAAAAGTCGCGCCAGCCATGGATGGGCTTGGGCTTGTGGATGTCCATCCTGGTTTCCCCGGAGCGATTTGGCGCACCGCCGCTTTGGGCGCTTTCGGTTTGCTCAGACACCCCCGCCCCCGGCAAGTTCCCGAAGTTCCATAGAGGCAGAAGGTGCGGGCGCTGGCAACTTGGCAGCAATTCCGGGCCTTTGTGCCTGCCGGGGCCGGGCGAAGGCCGCCGCCGGACCCGCCATCGGGGGCGATTGGTGAAGGCCGGTTAACCGCCGCTTTGCGCCGCCATCGCCGCTTTTGCCGCCAGCCGGAACGGGCCGGGGCCGCCACTGGCTAAAAATTGAATCAAGTTTTCGCCGGATGCGATTCAAACCCGGTTCAAATGCGATTCAAGCACGCCTCAAATGCGCATGAAGTTCGATTCAAAAACGATTCAAGCGAGACTCGATTTTGACTCGAAGCAGAACCAAAGCGGCGACACCGCGTTTGCAATGAAGCGCAGAAGGCGCGGCGAAACCACGACTGCTTGCAATTTTAGCGATCTGTTTCAGTCCGCGGCAAAGCGGAGCGCGCAATGCTCCTCGCGTCACAACGGAAACCCTTCGATGATCTTCCGGGCCTTACTCGCGATCGGTGTCGTGTCGATGTTGACGCCGCACGAACCCGATCTGGGCCTGGGCCGGCCGGGCGCCGGCGCATTGCTCCCTTCCCCCGCACCATCCCAATCCGCTAGCGGTCTCTCGCGGACGAAGGATGGATGTGGAATCCCCGCATGCGCCGGCGCCCTTGCCCTCGCTTCCGTATTCGGCCTGACGCCGAAGGAAGGCCGCACCCTGAACGACGTCAGGGACGAAATCGCCGCCGACCAGAAGACGCACAAGAGCCCGTTCTAGGCGCTGCCAGCCTGACCTGGCGCTGTGGGCCGGACCCGGCATTCGTTCCGTTCGGCAGCCTCACTCACGGGTGGCGGGCCAGTTCGGACTTTTCGGACGGCGCAAGGTCGAGCGCGGCGGCACGGGCGAAATGCTTCGCCGCATCAGCCTTCCGGCCCACGTCATAAAGCGCCTCGCCCCATTTCAAATGCAGCCGGCCCCAGTTGGGCGCGTATTTTCCGGCCTCCTCGAACCTGGCCAGCGCCTCGCCGGGCCGCTTCTTCGCCAGCAGCGCCTCGCCCCACATTTCCAGGGGATCGGCGAAATGCGGGCCCTTCTGGCTGGCAATGGCGAACTTGGCGATGGCCGCGTCGGGATCGCCCCTGTCCAGCAGCATCTGGCCCCAGTCGGTGAACGGGAATGGGGTGGAGGGAGCATCCTGCGCGGCACGGGCAAACCAGTAGCCGGCCCCGTTCCAGTTCTTCTCCACCGCATCGATGCGGCCGCGCATCCGCAGGCAGAGGCCGCAATCGGCCGGCGTCCGGTCGATCGCGGCATGGGCCCCGGCAAGATCGCCCGACAGCGCCAGCGCGTAGGCGACAACCGGCTGAAAGCTGCGCGCATTGAAATAGAAGCTGTAGGGCAGCCTGTTGAGCTCGGTCTCGAAAAGTGCCCGCTTTTCCAGGAGCGCCTGCCAGTGCCCCAGGGCGGCTTCGTTCAGGGCCTGGTATCCCGCGCTTGCGACAAGGCTTTGCGGATCGTCGGTTGGCGGCAGTTCGGCAAAGGCGTCGGCCAGGGCCGCCCCGTCATGCAGGCCCGCAATGGCCGGCATCTGCAACAGCCGCGCCTGCGTGCGGGTGTTGGAAATATCGGTCTGCAGCGCCGCCTGGCGGCAAAGCGCGATCGCGCGCCCGAAATCGCCCCGCAGGCGCGCGATCATGCATCCATTCAACGGCTGCACGAAGCCCCAGGCCTCTTCGCCGATGTCGGGATCGCGTTCATGTGTGGCGACCGCCTCGCCGTCCGTCAGGGCCGCCTCGTCATGCTGGACGATCAGCGCGCTTCTGCCCAGGTTGAAATAGGGCAGTGCGGAATTGGGCCGCATCGCCATGGCGCTGCGCGCCGCCTTTTCGGAGCGGGCGAAGTCCAGCTGCAGGCCATACATGGTGATGAGGCCGTTATAGGCCCAGAAGCGGTCTTGCGGCGTGCCGTCGGCGATGATGGCTTTCTGCGCCGCTTCGCCCTCGCTGAAGCCCTTGGCGCTGAAGGTGTATTGCGCGAAGCGATAGGGCTGGGTGGCGCGGTAGATCGCCTCCGACATTTCTTGCAGGAGCTTGTCGAAATCGGCTTCGCTGCCGGTCACCGCCGGGATGGTGTCGGCGCCGACGCGGGCGGTGATCACGATGCCGTCCGCCGTCCGGTAGACCGCGCCCGCGATGTGAGTCTGGCGGCCCAGCCATTCGTGCAGGAAGCGATCGAACTCGCCGACGGATATGCCGGTTTCCGGAATCTCGATCTTGAGGTCGTCGCCCCAGTTGTTGGTATAGCTGGAAGCGGCGCGGACCGAGTTGGACCGCGCCTGGAAGGACGACAGGTTGCCGAGCATGCCTTCTGCCACGACCTGTCCGGTCAGGCCTTTTGCCGCGAAGTCAGGCGGCACCGAGAAGGCCTCGATCACCAGGCCGTCGTCATGCGCGGCATTCCAGATCATCATGCCGGCAAAACCGGCGACGATGAGGCCGACCAGCGCCGTCAGCAGCTTCAGGGTGATCGACAGCCGGTCATTGATCACGCCCACATGCAGGCGTTTGAACTGCTCGTCGAGATGATGGCCCTGCCGGGCGGCGAGCTTGCGCTGCTCCCGCAGGAAGCCATCGGCTTCCTCGCGGCTGGCCCCGCCCAGCGCCAGGGCGGCCGCCACCGGATCAATGCCCCCGGCAATCGCCTCGGCGCCGGATTCCGGTCCTGGTTTTTCTTCCGTCACCCTGCCTGCCCCGGACTGCCCCGGCCTCATTGAGACAGAAGGCGCGGCCGGGGGCAATGTTCATGCAAGGCGCGGGCGTGAGCGCGCAATTGCCCCGGCTGCCGCCAAGCGTAGCCGGCGCGCGCGCTCACAGAATGAGGTTGGCCAGTTCATAGCACGCCGCGCCAATCAGGGCCGCGGCGGGCATGGTGATGACCCATGCCGTGACAATTTCGCGGGCCACGCCCCAGCGAACGGCGGAAACCCGGCGCGCGGCGCCGACGCCGATGATCGCCCCGGTTATCGTGTGGGTCGTGGATACGGGAACGCCAAGTCCGGTCGCCAGGAATAGCGTGATCGATCCCGCCGTCTCCGCGCAGACGCCCTGCATCGGGGTCAGCCGGGTGATCCGGGAGCCCAGCGTGCGAATGATGCGCCAGCCGCCCAGGAGCGTGCCCAGCGCCATCGCCCCGTTGCAGGCCAGCACCACCCAGAAGGGGACATGGAAGGCGCCGGGAAGCTGGCCGTGCGCCACCAGAAGCACGGTGATGATCCCCATGGTCTTCTGCGCGTCATTGCCGCCATGGCCGAGCGAATACAGCGAAGCGGAGAAAAACTGGACCCGCCGGAAAATTCCATCAACGCGCGCCGGCGCCTTTCGCGCGAACAGCCACGAGACGATCAGGACGAGGAACAGCGCGATCGCCAGGCCGGTAACGGGCGAGAGCACGATCGCCAGGGCGGTCTTGCCCAGCCCGTTCCAGACGATGACGCCGGTTCCGGCATGCGCCACCCCCGCCCCGACCAGGCCGCCGATCAGGGCATGCGAACTCGAGGACGGGATGCCGAAATAGCCGGTGATGACCTGCCAGAAGATGGCGCCCATCAGCGCGCCCGCGACGACGCTGTCGGTGATCGTGGCGGGCGCGATGATGCCGGTGCCGATGGTCGCCGCCACGTGCAGGCCGAAGAAAAGAAAAGCCACGAAATTGAAAAAGGCCGCCCAGATCACGGCGTAATGGGGCGCCAGCACGCGGGTCGAGACGATCGTGGCGATGGAGTTTCCCGCATCGTTGCGCCCGTTCATGAAATCAAACACGAGCGCGACGGCGATCAGCGCGGCCAGAAGCAGCATGGGTCAGACCTGCTCGATCACGATGCCGCTTATCCGGTTGGCGACGTCCTCGAAACGGTCCATCACCTTTTCGAGATGGTCGTAGATCTCGACGCCGATGATATAGGACATCGCGTTGCCGTCCCGGTGGTTCTTGAACAGCGCCTTGATGCCGTTGTCGTTGAGCGTATCGGCATCGTCTTCCAGGCGGATGATTTCCTCGGCGATGCCGATGAGCCGGGCGCTGTTGTCGCGCATCGAGGCCATGAGCCTGACCGCTTCCATGGTGAGGGCGGCCGCCTGCCCGATGCGTTCGCCCATCGCCGCCATTTCCGGCTCGATGGTCTCGACCTCGAAAAGCAGGACCGCCTTGGCCGTCTTCTGCATCTGGTCGACGGTATCGTCCAGGGTGTTGACGAGGTCCTTGATGTCGCCGCGGTCAAACGGCGTGATGAAGCTGCGCCGGACCAGAATGAGGACTTCCCGCGTGATGGCGTCGGCCTGGTTCTCGATGGCGAAGATCCGGTGCGCCGCCGCGCCGACTCCGGAGCCGCCCCGCAGCAGTTCCTGCAGCGCCGCCGCGCCATCCACCAGGGTCTGGGCGTGGCGGTTGTAGAGCTCGAAAAAGCGGTCTTCGCGCGGCATGAGAGCCTGAAACCAACGGAACATCGCACCCTCATGGCTGGGAAGAACGGGCGCCCGCAAATGGGCGCTGACCGGGGCAGGATCATCAATCGCCGGATGGGTTTCAACCCCATCGGCAAGCCATCCCCGGGGTTTTCAGGGGCCGAAAACCCAGTCTTGATAAGGACTTCGGCGGGGCGCTATACCGGCCGGCGCCCCGCCGGCGCGCATTGGCAACCAGCCGCCCGACGCCGGGCGCGGGAAAGACATGCCCGGTTACACCCTGCTGCGCTATGCGCACGCCGAAAAGACCAATGCGCTGGCCGCCCTGGCAAGGGAATGGTTCATCCAGGCTCCCGATGATGCCGGGGCATTGAGCCTTGCAAGGAAGCTGCTGGCCGATTTCCAGCCGGGCGGCGAACGCGCCGTGCTGCTGAACCAGAACGGAAAGATGGTGTGGGAGAGCGGCCCCGGCCATCCGGGGCTTTGACCGCCCGGGCGGCCTCGGTATGGCGGCGGCATTCCCTTAAAATGGCGGAAGCGAATCATTCTGGCGAAACCGATGCCGGCATTTGCGCACGCCGATTGCCGCCTTCAGGTCGCCGCCCTGTGCTGGCGGCGCGTTCCGGTGCCGGAAGTCCTGCTTGTGACGACGCTGCGCACCCGGCGCTGGATTCTGCCCAAGGGCTGGCCCCAGAGCGGGCTGACGCTGGCGCAGTCCGCCGCCGCCGAGGCGCATGAGGAAGCGGGCGTACGGGGCGAAATCTGGCCCACGCCGCTGGGCGAATATCATTACCTCAAGGAGAAGAATGGCGTCGGACATCCATGCCGCGTCGAGGTTTTCCCGCTGCTGGTGACGAAAGCCGACCGCAGCTTTGCCGAGAAAGGCACGCGCAAGCTGCTGTGGCTGCCCTTCGAGGAAGCCTCCCGGCGCGTGGCCGAGCCGGAATTGCGCAGGATGCTGATGGCGTTCCGCAAGCTGGTGAACCGGGCCGCCGCATAGGCGGCTGACCCGTGTCCGCCTTGCGCCGGAAGCGGTCATTCGCATTTTTTCACTTTGCGCCCTGAGAATAATCGGGAATCGCCTTCACCACCTCATCCACAAAGGATGGCATGGCGGAGATGGGTCCCTGGCCGTAGGTGGCAGGAACCGGACCGATCGGGTCGCAGATGCTGGTCCCGACCGGGGTGTCCAGGGCGCGTCTGTTGCCCGTCATTTTCATGCCGCGGGCCAAGACCATGAACGCACGGTCCTGGGCGCTGAAGGGCAGTGTTAGCTGGCTTGACCCGCGAATGATGACGCTGCTGTAGTTCGTCATGATGCGATTGCTGCCTCTTGCCTGACTCAGCGCCTGGCGCAGCATCGCCGCCGAGGCCGGATCGAAACGGCGACCAGGGCCGACAATGCCGTAAAGGTCCTTCCATTCATCCAGTTCCTTTTGAGCGGCTTGATCATTCCAATGGATTCTCGTGTAGATGCCCCCCAGCGTCTGCAACTCCCGACTGGGAAAATGCGTCGCGGTCTGTGACGCCACCACGCTTTCCCAGACCTCGCTTAGGAATGGACGCTGCATCGGCAAGCCGATGTCACCCACCGGCGGCAGATTGCCGCTTTTCGCCGCCGCGTCCAGGATCGCAGCCAATGCATCCAGGCGCTGCTCCACGCAAGGGGAGCTCCTGACGCGATTGATTGCTGAACCGAGATTGTGGGCCATTTCCCCGGCGATTTGTTCTCGCGCAAGCGTCACCTGGCCTCGCCAGTGCAACCATTCCACGCCCTGTTCGGCGGCAAGTGCGATGCCGACGCCCAGCACGATGGTGGCGACCTCCGTCAGAAATTCGCGCCAGTTGTGGATCGGTTTGGGCTTGTGGATGTCCATCAGCTCGTCCTCATGCATTCCGTCGCGATCTTCAGTGTCCGCCTTGCGCCAGAAGCGGTCATTCGTGAGAACCCAGGGAAAGGGTTGGGCTTGTGCATGCCTTTGGCGTATCTCAATGCGCCCCGAAGTCAGGCAAAGTTTTGATCGCCTCGTCCATGACGCCTGGGGGGAAGCCGTACAGCGCCTGGCCATAATGGGGAGGGGCGCTGGCACCCATCGGCTGGCAAACCGAGTCGGTCGCGGGTATGGGGTTCGCAGCGGTGACCTTATCGCTGCGCAAAAGATCCCTCTGCCGGGCAGAAGCAATCACATTCAGGTCATCGGCGCTCAAGGGAAGATGCAAACTGTCCACATTGCGAATGATGCCCAGCGAAACAATCGCAACAGCACGATTCAGGGTCCGGGCGGTGTTCAGCGCGTTACGCAGATTTTCTTCTGATACCGCATCGAGTCGTCTGCCTGGCCCGGTCATCGCAGTCAAATTCGACCAGGCCATGACCTCGACCGGTCCCCATTCATTCATTCGCTGCACCTGGTTATAGGTCCTCGCAAGGAGCGCGAGTTCCTGACGCGGGAAATGCGTCGCGGTCTGTGACGCCACCAGACTGTCCCAGGCGTCTTTGGCCCAGCTGCGCCTGGGCGCGTAACCAATATCGCCCATGGGCGGCAAGCGCCCACTGGCCGAGGCTCCGTCCAGAATTTCCGCCAAAGTGTCCAGACGGCGTTCGAGGCATTGCTCTGTTCTTACGCGCCTGATCGAGTTGGCGACATTCTGGGCCATTTCAGTGGCGATAATTGATCGCGCCTCGCGCACCTGGGTGCGCCAGTGAAACCACTCCACGCCCTGCTCGGCGGCGAGCGCGACGGAAACGCCCAGCACGATGGTGGCGAACTCCTTCAGGAAATCGCGCCAGCCATGGATGGGTTTTGGTTTATGAATGTCCATCAGTGCACTCTTGCCAGTTCGGATTTCTCAGCAGGTGTCAGATCAAGCTCCGCGGCCCGCGCGAACTGCTTCTTTGCCTCATCGCGCCTGCCGGCATAATAAAGTGCCTCGCCCCATTTCAGATGCAGGCGGCCCCAGTTGGGCGCGTATTTTCCGGCCTCGGCGAATTTTGCCGGCGCCAGGTGCGACTGGTTCCTGGCCACCAGCGCCTCGCCCCAGCCTTCCAGCGCGTCGGCGAAGTGCGGGCCAAGCTTGTTGGCCGCCGTGAACTGCGCGATGGCGTCATCCGGCTTGCCGCGCGCCAGCAGCGAGCGGCCCCAATCCTCATGGGCGAAGGGAATGGACGGCGCATCGGCCACGGCCCTGGCGAACCAGTAATCGGCGCGCGCCCATTGTTTCGCCTCGCTGGCGATCAGGCCGCGCACGCGGATGCAGTCGTAACAATCGCCCGGCGTGGTTGCGATCAGCGCTTCCGCGCCCGCGATGTCACCCAGTTTCGCCCTGGCCAGCGCCAGCCAGGGACGGATCTGCGCGGCGGCAATGGTTTCGCGGCCAATGGGGGTGAAGCGGTTATCCGCCAGGATTTTCTCACTCTCCGACGCCAGGGCGATGACGCGGGGCCAGTGCTGCAACGCCGCCGCGATCTGGACCGGCGGCACGGCGCGGGCAGCCGGCGCCGTGGACGCAGGCGGGGGCTGCTCCGCCAGCCAGGCCGGCGCGGCGCCGTCATGCAGCCGCGCCCGGTCAATGGTCGTGAAGATGATCGCCTGATAGGTCTGGAAAGTGCCGCGTACGGCCGGCGCCAGGTCGGCCACCGCCCCGGCATAGTCGCCGCGAACCTCGGCTTCCCGGGCGAGCATCCGGGCGCGAATGGAGATGACCGACGCCGGTGTAAAGGTGGCGTGGTTCTTTTCAAACACGGCGAGCGTCCGCGACAGTGAGGCCAGGACCGCTTCGGGATGGCTGAGCTGGATTTCATTGCTTTGTGCATTGCTGAAGGCCAGGGCCTGGTCGGGATCGGTCTCCTGCGCCCGCCGATGCAGCACATTGGACTGGCGCAGATCGCCGGCGGCTGCGGCCATGTTGCCCAGAAGCAGCAGGACGCGCGCCCGAAGCGAGGGCGTTGCCGCCGGGTCGGCGATAATCCGTTGCAGGACATTGCGCGCCTCGGCTTCTCGCGGCGGCGTCTGGGTATTGAACCAGTTCGCATAGGTGGTGGGCTGGACGATATCGGCGACATGTTCCGCCGCCTTTTGCAGCAGATCGTCAAGACCGGCTTCCGGCCCCTGCCAGGCCGCGCCGTCCCTGCCGTTGATGCGCACCGCCACCGCCACATCCGTGCCCTGGCGCACCACTTCGCCGCCGACATGGTTTTCATGGCCCAGCCAGCGGCGCAGGAAGCGGTAAAGCTCGCCCAGCGAGATGCCGGTTTCGGGGATTTCCACCTTCACATCGTCGGCAGTGCTGGTGGAGGCGGTCTGCGCCGCGGCGACGCTGTTGGGCGCCGGCGTCAGGACGACATTGAGACGGTCCAGCAGGCGGGAGGCCGCGACCTCGCCAGTCAGGCCGCGCGCCGCCATGTCGGGCGGCACGGTGAAGCTTTCGATGACATAGCCTTCGCTGTGGGCGGCGTTCCAGGTCATGACGCCAAGTCCGGCGACCAGCGCCAGCGCCAGCAGGGCGACGGAGAATTCCAGTGCCAGCTTCAGGCGCAGCGACCAGAAGCGGTAGGTTTCCTCGCGCGCGATATTCTCGGCCTGGAGCGCGGCAAGATGGGCCTGCTTCTTCAGATAGTCGGCGGCAACGGGATCAAGCGCTGCTCCCAGCGCCAGCGCAGTTGCCTCGCCGCCGGAGCCCGCGCCCCGGCTTTCTGCCTCTTCTGCCACCCCAGCCCCCGCCGGAAAGTTCCCCAAGTTCCATCAAGGCAGAAGGGGTGGCGGCTGGCAACTTTCGCGGGATTCCGGGCTTTGGCGACGCTTCAGCGGTGCCGTCCGGGTTGACCGGGGCCAGCCGGCCCGGGGCGCCGCCTTATGAAGCGGCGGCGCTCGCGCGCCGCGCCCGCCGCAGCCAGGCCAGCGGCAGGCAGAGCAGCGCCGCCTGCGCCAGGAAAGTCGGCCAGTGGATGCCGCCCGGCCCGAACGGCCCCTTCCAGGGAATGATGGTGCCGAAATTGCCGGTCCATCCGCCCTTGCCGTCGGGATGGAATTCGCCATGCACGCTGAGCAGCAGGATCAGCGCCATGCCCAGCAGCGGCCAGAACGGCTTCATGCGCTGGCGCTGCGCCAGCCAGGCCAGAAGAAAACCCAGAAGGCCGGGAATCAGGAAGTTGACCGCGAACATGATCCCGCCGGAGGTCCATGTGTACCAGGCCGGCACCCAATGGGCGATATTGCGATGGTCGGGAATGATGGCGCCGCTCTTCACGCCCAGCAGCAGCATTGCGATCACCAGCAGCAGGGAGCCAAACAGCGCGGTGAAGGGCGGCAGGATGGCGAAGACCAGCCAGGGAAACCGCGCCGACACCGACCGCAGTCCCGGCCTGGCCAGCACGGCCGCCGCCAGCGCGTCATCCGAGCCCAGGCGCTCGCGCGCGGCCGCATCCGCCGCGGCGCCCCTGACGCCATGGGCGCGCTCTTCCGCCATCAGATCGTCATGGTGGTGGCGCAGTTCGGCCAGCGTGCGCCGCACATGGCGCGGCGCGATGCCGGCGCGCAAGAGCTGTTCGCGAAGTCCGTCGAAATTGCGCATGGATACTCCTCAAGCCAGATTGTGCAGGGCGCCTGCGATGCGATTCCACTGTTCCGACAGCCCGGCGAGATGCCGGGCGCCCTTGGCCGTCACCGCGTAATAGACGCGCGTGCGCCCGTTCACCGTCTTGTGGCGGGATTTGAGAACGCCCTGGCGCTCCAGCGCATGCAGCGTCGGATAAACCACCCCTTCCGTCAGCCGGATGGCTTCGCGGGTGGAGAGGCGGATCGCCTGAACCAGCTCATAGCCATACATTTCCTGGCGCTGCAAAAGCCGCAGGATGAGAAATTCGGGGACGCCGTTCATGAAATTGGGGTTGGTCATCCCCAATACCTTTCAGCGAAAGGTATAGGCTGTCAAGGGGCCGGCAGAAGACGCATCAGGGCCGCCCGGTTTCAAAAGCGGCAGAAGCGGTCATTCATTTCTCAGCGCCGTGACCGGCCGGGCCCGGGCGGCCAGCCAGGCCTGCCCGCCCACCGTCAGCAGCGCGAAGGCCAGCGCCGCCAGGCTGGCGCCCGCGAACAGCCACCAGTGCAATTCGACATGATAGGCAAAGCCCGCCAGCCAGCTTCGCGTCCACCACAGCGCCAGCGGCCAGGCGGCGAGATTGGCCAGCAGCACCGGCCGGGCGAACTGCCACAACAGCAGCAGCACGATCTGCCCGCTGCGGGCGCCGAAGGTCTTGCGGATGCCGATCTCCCGCACCCGGCGCTGCACGGCGGCGGCGGCGATGCCGATGAGGCCCATGCAGGCCAGCACGATCGCGGCGGCGGCGAACAGGCCGCACAGTTCGGCCTGGTGCAGGATCTGCCGGTAGAGATCGGCCTGGCGGTCCGAAAGAAAATAATGAGCGTCCAGCTTGCCGTTTCCGGTTCGCGTCCACAGCTGCTCCAGCGCCGCCAGCGTCGCCTGCATGCCGTCCTGGCGCAGGCGGATATTGATGATACCCACGCCGTGCCCGTTGAAGACGCCGTTCATGAAGATCGTCGGCTGCACGGCCGTCGAGACGGTGTAAAGCTGGAAGTCCGGCACCACCGCGACGATCCGCACCGGCGGCGACTTGCCGTTGGAGTCCAGGTTGATGAACTGGCCCACCGCAGTCGCGGGTGACGCAAAGCCGAAACGGCGGGCCGCCGTCTGGTTGATCGCGATAAGGCTCGTCGGCGCCTTCGGGTCCTGAAGCGGATAAGGACCAAGCGATCCGGCAACGGGCGACAGGCCGTAAAGCCCGAAGATTCCGAATTCGGCGGTGACGAAGCGGGTGGGGATCACCTGCCCGTGCAGCTTGAGCGGCCCAAAGCCCCGGCCTTCCAGATAATCCACGCCGCTGCAGGCCAGGCCTTCGACGCCCGGCAGCCGCGCCGCCTCCTGCCGGAAAGCGGCGGGACAATTGCCCGGGATGACCAGCATCCTGTCGGCGGCGACATGCAGGTCATGCCGGCCGGCATAGAGGTTCTGCTGGAAGATGACCGAGGCGCCGATCAGAAGTGCGATCAGGATGGCGAACTGCGCCGCCACCAGCACGCCGCGCAGCCGCGCGCCCTGCGCCAGCTGCGCCTTGCGCAGGATGGTGGCGGGGCGGATCGCCGATATCACGGCGGCGGGCCAGGCGCCCGCGACAATGCCGAGCAGCAGCAGGCCCGGCAGCACCAGACCGAACTGCGCCGGATGGCCCCAGAAACTTGGCGCCTCACCTTCACTGAGGAACGGGCTGACGAAACGCAGCAGCGGCTCGCTGGCGCCGAAGGCCAGCACCGCGGCCAGCAAAACACACAGCACCGCCTCGCCCAGGAATTGCAGCATGATGTGCCGCCGCCCGGCGCCGCTGATCTTGCGCAAGGCAATCTCGCGCGCCCGGCGCGGCACGCCAGCCAGCACCAGGTTGACATAATTGGCGATGGCGATCAGCAGGATCAGCAGGCCGATCACCCCGGCCAGCGCCAGCCGCGCCTGCGCACCCGGCGCCAACGGCTCCCATAGGCGGATTTCGTCGATCCGCACCGGCAGCATGGCATAGGAAAGGCCCATGCTGGCCAGGAAGGGCGGCAGGAAGCGGCGCGTGATGGCTTCGAGGTTCTTCGCCAGCCCTGCCCCATCCGCCGCCGATTGCAGCCGGATGAAGGTCTGGACATTGACGGAAAAGCCTTGCGGCCCGTCCGGCTTGAGACGCGCAAGGGGAGAATGCGCCGCCAGCGCGGAGGCGAAGAGGCCGCTTTGCAGGTCGGTTTCGCCGGCGGGAAAATCCGCCAGCACCGCGCCCAGGACCATCGGATGGCCGTTCACGACCAGGCTTTGCCCCAGCGCGTCGCGCCGCCCGAAATATTTGCGCGCCAGGCCTTCCGTCATCACCAGCCCGTCGGGACGCCGCAACGTGGCCGATGCGTCACCCAACAGCACCGGCATGGGCAACGTCTGGAACAGCGAAGGATCGGACCAGCTGACGGTCTCCTCAATCACGCGGTCGCCGCGTTGCAGCTTGACGGTTTCGCTGAGCAGCCGCGCACTGGCTTCGAGGCCCGGCAGGTTCAGCCGCAGCAGCGGCGCGGCCTGGAAGTTGGTCTTGAGGTCATAGCTGTCCGGCGCGCCGGGGGCCGCCAGCAGCGAGACCGCCAGATAGGTGCGGTCATAGCCGGCGATGAAATGGTTGACGCTGAGCTGGCTGCGGACGGCCAGCCCCGAGACCAGCGCGGCGGTGATGCCGATGGCCAGGCCGATGATGGCCAGGGCCGAGGCCAGCCGGTCGGCCAGCAGGTTTCGCCAGGCGATGGCGATGAGATGAATCAGCATCCGGGTGATCACCAGTTTGAACAGGGGGGAGCGGAGTTGCGGGCGCGCCGGCGCGGCCACCCGGAAAGGGGAACGGCCCTTCCCGTCAGTGGAACAGGTGCAGGACGAGCGGCGCCAGGGGCTGCATCACCAGCAACGCCAGGGCGCTGAGCGGGGAGAAAATCCCCTCGGCGTCGGCGGCATCCGGCACCCAGCCTCCCTTGCCGGAACGATGGCGCCAGACCCGCATCTGCAGCGGACCGTCTTCGCGCCGGCGCCGGTCCACTTCGGCTTTCAGGGCCGGCCAGTTCTGAAAGCCATAGCCGCGCGCCACCAGCAACTGGGCGTCGGACAGCCGGGCGTTCCGCGATACCGACTTGAGGACGGCATGGCGGGATTTGGCCTCCTTGCGCAAATGCTCAAGGCTGGGATAGTCGGGAAGAGCGCGGAAATCGCGTGTCGCAGTCATAACAACCTTCCTTCCATGCGCCCGATGTCCGCAAACGGGCAGGAAGTCAGGTTGAAGACCCAACAACGGCAGGATGACGAGTGGGCTAGGCCCTTCACGCGGACGATGTGCCTCTCGGTAGGCGCACCGACCCTATTCGCGCTTCCCCGCTTCGTCAATCAGGTCCGCTTTGGCAGGTCTGCGAAACTGAACCGGGCCGGCCGACCAACCCTGGTCACGCCAATGTCCGCTTTGCGCCAAAAGCGGACATCCAACGCTATGATTGCCTGCGGCGAAAACGCGGCCAAAACCTTCTGGCGTTCGGCAATTCCGAGAATGTCGCCGTTCCTGGCATGTTGTTCTCTGCCCAGGAGTGCTCCGTGCACCTGAGTCACAGGAGTGTGAGCCGGGTGCGCCTTTCTGAACCCCACCGCCAGCGCAGCCACCAGGATAAGTATCATGGGAAGTAGAATAACCATATCGGCGATGAGACGGCTGGGAGCGCTTGGGGCTGGCTCTCTCCGAGGTGCCAAAGGGGCTTCGCCTTTGAAGATCAGGACCGGCACGCGGGAACGCCGTATCATGCGGCAAACATCGCTTTCATCGTTCCACTGGCCGCCCCGCCCCCATCGCTCGCTAACCGCCCAATGGCCGACAATCAGAAGATCAGCTTCAGCTTTCGTAATTAGGCGAGGCACGACCTTCAACGGCTCACCGTTTTCAATCATCAATTCCGCGTCGGTTCCCAACTGACGTTGCAATTGCTGGAACTTTTCGGTCGCGGTCTCGGCAAAGGATTCTTGCCACATCCCGGCAGTGAGCGAACCGCCTCCGGGCGCATGGATTTCGGTGCTGAATGTGGCGTGGGCAACCGTAAGCGGTGCACCGATGGCGGCAGCAAATGACCCGGCTTTTGCAAAGGTGCTGGCGCTGCGAGGTCGCAAATCGAGATAGCAAAGCGGTCTATGAACAGCTGTTTCAGTCATGCTCTGGCCGGTATCCACCCAGACAGCGCAGGGGGCCATCTCGACTATTCTCGCAACGACGGATTGGCGCAAAAAGCTTAGAAAGTCATTTTCGTCGTCAGTCCCGTCTCCAGCGCGCCATTTCTCATGGGTCGCCATCATGATTAGATCAATGCTATGCAATCGCGCCGCGGCTGCAATTTGGCGTACCGGTTCACCCGCAACTGCCAGTCGCCTTACCGCCACGCCCTCGGGGACACCGTCATCAACATCCCAAGTCGGCGAACCCACATGCAGGAGAAACAATTCTGCACCACATTGCACGGCCAACCGGATGGCTTGCGCCACGACGCGCTCGAAAGGCACCGCGGGGCTTACTGGTAGCAATATTTTCTTGACGGTCATGGAACCATCTTCGCTTGCGCCATCAGCGGACATTCGGGAAGCGCACCTTTCAGCCTTCCAACACGCTATCAGGCATGGGCTGGTTCATAGCGAGCCTGCTCTTCCGCTTCTTCAGCCACATCATCAAGCCTGTGACGAAGAAGATCAGCGGCATCAGGCCTGAGATAAACACCAGCACCCTATAGACTGTGCCAAAGCCAAGTCCAAAGTGCAGGTCTGTCAACACGAGGCCGAGTTTGGTGTGCTTGTTGGCAGGCTGCTGCAGATTGGGAATAATCGTACCATGATAGGGGTCCAGATAAACGTCCGTCCACGGACCCACGCCCGTTCGGGCGATGACTGGCAACAGGCTTGGCTGTCCGGGCTCCCAACCCGGCATCTTCAATAGCTTGAAAGGCTGAGAACTTGCCTTACTGGCGGCTGCGAGTACCGCGTCAGGACCGATGAGCTCACCTACGGCTGATGCTGTGGCAATGGGCGTTGCTTCAAGGAAGTGTTGTCCTTCTTCTCCAGTCACGAACGTCAAAACGGCTTGTGCCTGTGCAAAGCAGAAGAAAAGTCCCGTGGTGGTAACCAACAGATAGATGACCAATGTCCATATGCCTGCGGCCCCGTGCAGCTCGCGATGAAAGCGCAACCCCTTCGCCGTGCGCCGCACAATAAAGGCGTACTTCCATCGCCCCGCTTTTGGCCACCAGATGTAGAGGCCGGTCAGGCCAAGGAAGATCATGATGAGACCCAACCAACCTTCCGCAGTACGGCCAGTGCGACCGGGCAACAAAAGACCGTTGTGAAAATCCAGGATGGCGGTAAACCAAGCGGGTTCTTTCGCGCTGAACGTGGCCAACACCTTCCCAGTGCTGGGGTCCGTAGCCACCACGGGTAATTGGTCGCCAAAAAAGATGATGACGGGATCGTGCGATCCGTCCGGCAGATTGATCGCGGCACCCGTTGATTGGGGCGCTTGCACGGTGGCGCGGGCCGCCGCGAGACCCTTGTCCAAAGCGGGCGTGCGGGCGGGCGTAACCTGAACTGCGGGAGGGTGAGCTTGAAACAGCGGATCCAGGGTGCCGACCGAACCGGACAAGCCAATCAGCATGAAAACGATGCCGAGAGTCAGCCCCGCCCATAAATGCAGCTGGAACAGAAATTTCCGGACCATTTTTCTTCCCCGATGGTCTCTCACTCGCCGGGGATCACACCAACCAGATGTCTTACAGGTATCGCTCAGTCTCGATTTAGCGTCACAAAATGTATTCTTTACCTACAAAGACAGGCTGCAGCCCGCTCCACTTCAATGTCCGCTTTGGGTCAGAAGCGGACATTCCGGCTCTCTGTTTCAGGCGCTGTCCGCCGGGACCGCGTCGGTGCTGTCCGCCGACCAGGCGCGGATCGGCGCGCGGCGGCTGACCTGCGTCATGCCGTAATGCGCCGCGAGGCGATCAAGCGCCAGCAGCAGCACCACCCGGGCCGAGCGTTTGCTCCAGCCGCGCCGCGCTTCGGCGCTTTCCAGGCTGACCAGCTCGCAGCAGACGTCATGGGCAAGATCCGCCAGGCCCGGTCCCGCCGCTGCCAGGGCGCGGGAAAAGCGCTGGCGCGCCGCCATGGCGATGTCGCTGGCATGTTCGCCGCCGGCGCCGCGCGCGCCGCCCGACACCACCGGCGCGGCCAGATCGACGCACAGTCGGGGGCTGAGCTTGGCCAGGGTGAAATCGCGCCGCAGTTTTTCGCCGGCGGCGAACTGGGTGGCATCCACCAGGGCGCGGGCCTTCAGCCGCATCAGCGGCGATTCCGCCAGGTTCACTTTCACGGCGCGGCCGCCTTCCTCGCGCACCGCGGTCTGGCGGTGCTGCTCGGCAAAGCGGTCCTCGCCGCCGAAGCTGCGGACCAGGAAGGCGCGCCCCTCCGCCGTCAGCACCATCCGGCCGGGCCCGTCGGGCGCGATCCAGGCCGCCTTGAGAAAGGCCGCGGCGAACGGCGCCGTCACCTGAAGGCGCGAGCCGGCAGCGGCGGCGCTGTCGCGCGCCACCGCGAAGTCGCCGCCGGGACGGGCGAATAGCGCCGCGCGCGGACTGGCCAGGCGGCGCAGCACGCGGCGCGCCTCGCGGGCGACTTCCGCTTCGGGGAGCCTCATGGGTGGAGCCCGGCGGCGCGGCGCAGATGGCTTTCCATCCAGCGCAGGGTGGAGTCGAACTCGCCGTCTTCCTCGCGCAGCCGCGCGATCAGGTTGCAGGCATGGCCGATGGTGGAACGGTCGCGCCCGAACGCCGATGCCAGCTCGTCATAGGTCATGGCGAAGACGCTGCGCGCCAGATGCACCGCGATCTGGCGGGCGCGCGCGGCGCGCGGCCGTCCCCGCGTTGCCCCGCCCATCTCCGCCGCCGTCACGGCATAGATCTGGGCCGCGATCGCCTGGGCCAGTCCCGCCCGCTGGGAGAGAAGGAAAATCGCCGGATCCTGAATCGTCCCCATGATGGATCACCCTGTTTGCCGCGTATCATTCGCGATAACAGGACAATTATCCTACGGTCCAAACAGAGGAGGACAAGAGGAGGATAGGAATTTCTACTTCAGATTGAATATTTCGGGAGAAATTCCTTGCACCCAAAGGATTTAACTCCCTAAAATTTATTTTTTGCCGGTATGATAGGTGAAAAATCCGGCCCCGAAACCGGGGCCGGCCGGCTGATAGCAAAATCAATTCAGGCGTGTGGGAATTTGGTCTTTTAGCCCGCGCTCAGATCAGGACGGTCTCCGAACCCGGCTTGGGCTTGGCGATCCGGACCTTGCGGGCAACGCGGCTGCGGCGTTCCTCGCCGTGCCAGGCCGGGCGGGCCTTGGCCCGGCGGTCGGGGCCGAAATAGTCCGGCGCCTTGATGAAGGGCCGCGGATTCAAAATCGCCGCTTCCAGCTTGGCCTTCACGGTCCTGGGGCTGACCGGGCAGGTGAGGAAATCGGTGGCGCCGGTATCGCGCGCGGCTTCGACCTGGCGGCGGCGGGCATTTTCCTGGAAGACGAAAACCGGCATCAGCGGGTCAATGACGCCGGCGACGCGGCGCACCGCCATGGGAAAGGACAGGTCCTGCACCGCTTCACTGCTTTCGCTGCAGAAGACGGCCTCGAAATGATCCATGGTCAGCAATTCGATGGCGCGAAGGGAATCGTCGACGCCGGTGATGCGGGTGATCCCGGTCAGCTGCAGGACCGAACGCATGGTCAGCGCGACATGGCTCTTGTCGGAGAGCAGCAGGATGCGCAGCGTCGAGAAGTCCGCCCGTTCCATACCCAAAACCCTGTAATTCGGGGCCGTTTTCGGCTCTTTGGTTGATGGTGTGGATTTTATGCGACAGCCCGTTAATCCAAGGTAAAACAGCTTATGACCAAGCCCCATTTCCTGATCCTGCTGCTGCCGCTGCTGGCCGGCTGCTTTCTGTTCGAAAGCAAGGCAACCCGCGCCCTGCGCGCCTCGCCCGACTACCGCGCCGGCTACAGCGATGGCTGCGCCAGCGCCGCCGCGGTCAGCGCCAATCCCCGCGCCGACACGGAACGGCGCGATGCGGACGCTTTTTCCGGCAACACGGCCTACCGGCTGGGCTGGCAGGAGGGCAATGGCGTCTGCCGCCCGATGCCGAACGTCTCGCCGATGAGCGGCGTGCAGCTGCCCCGTTAAGAGACGATTAACCCCCACAGCCCAGTTTGGTCCTGCGCGGTCAACTGGAGTCGCCCATGCTGGGACATCTGGTTTCGAACATGCCGATGGAACAGGGCCGGCCCCTGCGGCTGCTCGCCTGGCTGAAACGAATAATGGCGCGGCTGCGCTAGAGCGCGGCGCCCAGGGCGGCGTCGATATTCTGGATGCCGTCGCGCAGTTCCTGCAGCGACTGCTCGATATCCAGCTTCTGCCGCTCCAGCGCGTCAATGCGGGCGGCGAATTTGCGGCGGGCTTCGGCCATCTGGCCCGTGCTGCCCCCCGGCCCTTCATAGAGATCCAGCAATTCGCGCAGCTCCGCCAGGCTGAAGCCGACACGGCGGCCGCGCAGGATCAGCACGATGCGGGCGCGGTCGCGGGCGCTGTAGATGCGCGTCTGGCCGCGCCGCGCCGGCGCGATCAGTTCTTCTTCCTCATAGAAGCGCAAGGCCCGGGCCGTGACCCCGAATTCCTTGGTCAGCTGGCGGATGGTGAATGTCTTTGTCATCCCTTCCCCCCGGCGGAATGCCCTGTTCCCGGGACGGCGGCGCATTCTTCGATCGCCGTTCGTCCTGGAACGGCAAAAGTCTGCGCCCGCCTTTCCCAAGCGTCAACGTCAATTGCTTGATGCATTGCAGCAAACTTATGGAATGAACCCCTCTGCCCTTCCTGCGTGCTTCGAACGCGCAGGGAAGGCGGGTCTCCGGAATTCGCATCAAAAGCTATTCCGCGGCGGCACGGACGGCGTGATCTTCCTTGTCCAGATTCTCCGCCGCGAAGTCCCAGTTCAGCAGCCGGTCCAGCACCGCCTCGAGATATCGGGGCCGCGCATTCTGGTAGTCGAGATAATAGGCGTGTTCCCAGACATCCAGGGTGAGCAGGCAGTTCACGCCCTCCGCCATCGGCGTCATGGCGTTGCCGGTCTTCTGCACCGAAAGCCTGCCCTCTTTCGACACCAGCCAGGCCCAGCCCGACCCGAACTGCTCCTTGCCGGCCTCGGCCAGCCTGGCGACCAGCTCGCCGACCCCGCCGAAATCACGCGCGATGGCGGCGGCCAGCCTGCCTTTCGGCTCGGTCCGGTCGGGCGTCAGGCTGCGCCAGTAGAAATCATGGTTCCAGACCTGGGCGGCGTTGTTGAAAATCTTCTGGTCGGCGCTTGCGGCCGTCGCCTGGATGATCTGCTCCAGCTTCATGCCGGCATGGGGCTTGCCTTCCACCAGCTTGTTGAGCGTGTCTACATAAGTCTGGTGATGCTTGCCGTAATGAAACGAAATGGTCCTGGCCGAGATCACCGGATCGAGCGCGTCCTGTTCCCAGGGCAGCGGCGCCAGCTTGAAAGGTCCGGACATGGCGATCTCCTGAAATACTATTCGGGCTTCTGGCGGCGTCCGGCTAACGCATCAGGAAGGATGACGTTCCGGAAATATTGCGTCGCGATTTTACCGAATAGTCACTCGACTTTTGCGCGCCCGTCTTGAAAATCGCGTCAAAGACGGCGCAGACGGACCCATGAGAAGATCCGGCGCCGGCATGAGCGGGGGAAGACGGAGAACGGACAATGCCCGCCTATGACATTCGCTATCTCGACGGCGACGGATCGCTCGCCCACGCCTTTTCGGCCAATTGCGACAATGACAGGCGCGCCCGCGTGCTGGCGCACGCCATGAAGCTGCCCAGCGCCGAACGGCTGGAGGTCTGGCTGGACGACGCGCTGGTCTATGCCCGCGACATCGCGCCGATGGCGCTGGCGCACTGAAGTATCTGCCCGGGGGGAACCATTCGCCTGATGGTCACGTTCCCGCTTCGGCTTGATTTTTCAGGAGCATCCCCATGGGCGTCGTCACCAGTCTCAAAAAGGCAACCCGCAAGGCCCAGACGGCCATCACCGGCGAGGAACCGCAGGTCGATCTGCTGGATACGCTGAAGGAAGAGCATGAAGCGGTGCAGGCGCTGCTGAAGCGCCTGGTGGAAAGCGACAAGGCGGCGGAGCGCAAATCCCTGGTCAGGCAGATCAAGGCCAATCTGGTGCCCCATGTGCGGGCCGAGGAAAAAATCCTTTATGACGCGATCATCGCCCTGAAGGACAAGAATGCCCGGCAGGATGGCGAGGAAGGCTATATCGAGCACAGCCTGGCGGATCGCACCCTCAAGCAGCTGGGCGCGATCAGCAACGCCATGTCGCCGGAATTCGCCGCCGCGGCCAAGGTGCTGAAGGAACTGGTCGAACATCACATCAGGGAAGAAGAAAGCGACGTGTGGTCCGACGCCCGCGACAATTTCAGCGCCGATGAGCGCAAATTGATGAACCAGCGCTACCTGGCCGAAAAGAAGAAGGTCCGCGTCCAGTAAACGGCGCGACCGCATGGCCGCAGCGTGAATCCGCCCTGCCGGGAGTGGACGACCGGGGAAGGCGAATATCAGGCCGTCCGTCTTGCAACCTGGGTGGAACGCCACTTTTCCAGCGCGCTGCAAGACATGCGAACAGCCGACCTTACCTTGTCCGCGCATAGTTCGATCACGGCCTTCGCGGCCCCTTCCCGGCAAGCCAGCTCCAGATCCCGCGCCAGCGCCGAAGTGGCAAAGGCGCCGATATTGCCCGCGGTGCTCACGAGAATATGCGCCTGGGTTGCGATCCCGCTCCTGTCTTCAAGCGCGTGGCAGCGGTATATCTGCTCGATATAGCCTTCGCCGGAATGCAGATAGAGGCCTATCAGGCCCTCCAGCTGGTCAGCGGTCAGGGTCCGCGCCAGCGCCTCCAGATGATCCAGATCAAGAGGCGCTCCGCCATCCGCCTTGGTTGGAGAAGGAGCACTCAGGCCGCGGGCAGCAGTTTTTGGAACAGATGAAATCTTTTCCAGCAGGACCGCAGGCCGAAAGGGCTTGGATATGTAGTCGTTCATGCCGGCCGCCTGATATTCCTCATTGACGCCGGCCATGGCGTGCGCGGTCATGGCAAAGATTGGAACTTCATTGCGCGGCGCAGGCAGCGCCCGAATTTGCCGGGCCGCCTCGACCCCGTCCATCTCCGGCATCTGGATATCCATCAGGATCAGGTCAAACTGCCCATTCCGCGCGGCCTCCAGCGCCTGAATGCCGTTTTCGGCCAGGATGACGTCATGGCCGCCCTGCGTGAGCACGGCCAGCGCGTATTGCTGATTGATCTTGTTGTCCTCGGCAAGCAGGATCTTGAGACTGGCCGCCGACCTCGTGATTTCCATCGCCTCGGGCGCAGTGTCGGGTTCACGCACGCCATAGGCGTTGGCCAGCACGTTGAACAATTCCCTTTGCCGCACCGGCTTTTCCAGAACGGCATCGAGCTTCAGCCGGACCCGGTTCCTGATGGAGGTTCGCCCGCCGGACGAGACGATGACGATTCGGGTTTCCGACAGGTCCTTGTGCTCGCGGATGCGGCGGGCCAGCGCGTCGCCGGAAAGTCCCGGCATCATCTGGTCCAGGAAGACCACGTCAAAAGGCCTTCCTTCCTGCCACGCCTGCTCCATGCAGCCGACAGCAGCGAACGCATCGCCAAGAGCGGCGACCTCGATTTCGAAGCCTTCGAGCAGACGCCGCATGATTTCGAGATTGATGTCGATATCGTCCACCACCAGGGCCTTCAGGCTCTTGAGATGACCGGGAAGCGTGGCACGCTCTATCAGGGCGGCCGTGGAGCGTTCGAAGGGAATGGTGAACCAGAAGGTGGAACCCGTGCCCAGCCTGCTTTCCACGCCGATCTCGCCGTTCATGCGCTCGACGAGCTGTTTGCAGATCGCCAGGCCCAGTCCGGTCCCGCCGAACCGCCTTGTCACGGAGCTGTCGGCCTGGCTGAACTTCTCGAAGAGCCTGGCCCGCACATTTTCCGCCATGCCGATGCCGGTATCGCGAACCTCGAAATGCAATGGCACGCTGCCGTCCGGCGCCGGGTTCGACGCCAGCTTGACTTCGACCTGGACGGCGACCGCCCCCTGCTCGGTGAACTTGATGGCATTGCTGATGAGGTTCAGCAGAATCTGGCGCAGCCGCGTGGGGTCGCCGCGATACACGCCCTGCGCCCTGGGATCGACGTACAGCGCCAGGTCGATGCGCTTTTCCCGCGCCCGGGCGGTCATCAATTCGGCGGCGCTTTCCACCGTTTCGACCAGGTCGAAGTCGATAATTTCGATCTCCAGCTTGCCGGCTTCCAGCTTTGAAATATCCAGGACGTCGTTAAGAACAGCCAGCAGCGATTCACCGGACTCTTCGATGATCCGGAGCAGTCTTTTCTGCTCCCCATCAAGTTTCGTGCCGGCCAGAAGATGGGCCATGCCCAGAATGCCGTTCATTGGAGTCCGGATCTCGTGGCTCATGTTGGCCAGGAACTCCGACTTCACGCGGGATGTGGCTTCCGCCGTTTCCTTGGCGGCGCTGTTGCGCATCAACTCCGATTCAAGGCGCTGCTGCTCCAGCACGCCGTCGCGGAACAAGCGGAGGGAGTGCGCGAAGCGCCCAATTTCATCGCGCCGGCCCTCGAAGGGTATTTCGACCTCGAGATGTCCGGCCACGACATTCTCCATCTTGCGCGTGATCTCCTTCAGCGGCCGGATGACGCGAAAGGCCGTGACCGCCGCGATAAAGAAGGTCAGGCAGAGCGACAGGGCCAAAAGGGCAAGCGCCGTGTACAGGTGCCGCTGCGCAAGAAGGACATTTTCCGAGGCCCGCCGCCCCGCCAGGTCGAGCGCCAGGCTCGACACCGCAAGGATGCTGTTCAGCGCCGGGTCGGAGTTGTCGTACCATTGCTTCAAGGTCAGAAGCGCAGGCTTGCCGCCGAGCCACCGGCTGATTGCCTCGGTTCGCCGCTCGACATAACGCTGGAAGTACCGTTCACGCGCCACGGCTATCTTTTCGCGCAGCGGCGCGGGAAGCCTGTATGAGGCCTGGTCCGCTTCTATCGCATCCCAATGGGCGGCCATCTTGCCGGTATAGCCGCCGAGTGCGTCCACCTTGGCGAAAGTCGGGCCCGAGCCGTAGATCGCATCGGCAACGGTGAGCCGGTCGGCGCCGCCATCGGTGCGCGCGCGCCATGCCAGGTCGCTGATCTTCATCATTTCATTGATGAAGGGATCGGATTTTTCGATACGCGAGGTCACGGCTTCGGCTTCGCTGGTCAGCGCATCAACCAGGGGCTTGTCGGCGGCCCGGCGCCGTTCGGTAAGGCTGGTGGGCCGCCTCGCGAGCGGAACCAGGAAATTCTGGGCCACTTCCGGAATAAGGCGATCATAGACGGCAGCCCGCTTTTCTATATCCGCCACGTGGCGGGGATCGTTGCGTTCACCGGCCTTGAGCATGCCGATCAGACCGCGCAATTCCGTCATGATCCGGGCATGGTCCTGCAGAAACAGCGTCGCCTGGGCCAGCGTGGCCTCGTCCGCCGACTCATAGGTCGTGGTGATGACGGTGGCTTCCGAGCGCAGGGCGGCACGTGCCGACAGCAGCCTTTGCGCGAGCGCGACATCCTCCGCCACCAGCCGCGACTGCGACCTGTCCTGGAAGGCCGAGGTGGCGGATATCGCGAAGACGGTGATCAGCAGCGCGGCGAGCACCACCGTCAGCGCCGCGAAGAGCGCGCCAATTGAATAGAGTCGCCGCATGAAATTCGCCGCTTCCAGCCCCCCGCGAACCCTATGTCACATGTCTGACAATATGCTTAAGGCGGCAGGCTTTACGCTTGGGGCAACTGTTCCCGCTTTCCGCGAAATGCCTTGTTTCCCAGGAAGATCGCGGCTGCCACAAAGCCGAAGCACCGGTTAACGCGTGCAACCTTGACGATGCCATGGCGAGACAAGGCCGCTCCTGCGGGCAGGGCTTCGCAGGAATGTTCGCCCGGGGCCGGAAGCGGCGTCAGACCAGCTTCTGCTGCTTCGCCCAGTCGAGCGTCCTGGCGAGCCCACGCTCAAACCTGTCGAACAGCTCGTTCACTTCCGCCTGCGTGATGACCAGCGGCGGACAGACCGCGATGCGGTCGCCCAGCAGCGGGCGCACGATCAGCCCCTCCTGCTCGCAGAAGCGGCCGCACATCAGGCCAGCCTTGTCGTCCCTGCTGAAGCTGCGCCTTGTCTTGCGGTCGGCCACCAGCTCGACGCCGCCGATCAGGCCGACGCCGGCGGCATCGCCGACCAGCGGATTTTCCGCCAGCCGGGCCAGGCGTGCCGCGAACAAGGGCGCCAGGCGCCGGACACCACCCACAATGTCGCGCTGCTGGTAGATCTCGATCGTCTTCAAGGCGACGGCACTGGCCACCGGATGGGCGGAATAGGTGAAGCCATGCCCCAGCATGCCCATCCTTCTCGCCTGATCCTCCACCGCCTCGGTCGTTTCCGGCGACAGCAGCACCGCCGAGATCGGGATGTAGGCGCTGGACAGCGCCTTGGCCAGCGACATGGCGTCGGGTGTGAAGCCATAGGTCTGGCAGCCGAACCAGTTGCCGGTGCGGCCAAAGCCGCAGATCACCTCGTCGTCGACCAGCGCGATGTCATGGCGCCGCAGCACCGCGGCGATGGCGGGAAAATAGCCGCGCGGCGGCACGATCGCCCCGCCCGCGCCCATCACCGGCTCGGCGAACATGGCGGCGATGGTCTCAGGCCCCTCCGCCTCGATCAGCGCTTCCAGCTCCGCCGCCAGCCGCGCGGAATAATCTTCCTCGCTCTCGCCGGCTTCCGCGCCGCGATAATAATGCGGCATGGCGGCATGGCGGGCGAAAGGCAGCGGCAGGTCGAAGCCGTCATGGTTGGCGGCCAGGCCGGTCAGGCTGGCGGTGGCCAGGGTGACGCCATGATAGGCGCCATGGCGGGCGATGATCTTCTTCTTCGCCGTTTGCCCGCGCGCATTGGCGGCGTACCAGGCGAACTTGATCTGGCTGTCATTGGCCTCGGAGCCGGAATTGGCGAAGAAGACCTTGCCGACGGGAAAGGGCGCGATCTCCTTCAGCTTTTCGGCCAGGGCGATGGCGGGATCATGGCTCTTGCCGGCGAAGATGTGGGCGAAGGCCAGCTTGCGCATCTGCTCGGCGGCGGTCTCGGCCAGCTCCTCCTCGCCCCAGCCCAGCGCCGTGCACCACAGGCCCGACATCGCCTCGAGATAATCCTTGCCGGCCGCGTCATAGACAAAGACGCCGCGGCCGCGCTCCAGGATGTTAGGCCCGGTCTCGGAAAGCAGCTTGAGGTTGGTGTAGGGATGCAGCAGGCTTTCGACGTCGCGCGCCTGCGCGTTGCTGAGAGTCATGCTTTCCTCCGGCGCGGAGTTTAGCGTGCCGCCCGCCCGCGCCCATCCCCAATTCGGCAGGGCGCATTTGCATGGAGCGCGGGGCGGCCCTAATTTCGCGCTGCCCGTCCCGGATTCTCCGCGTGTCCCAACTGAATGCCGCGCGCCTTGGCCTTGCCGCCCTTGTGGCGGCGGCGCTGCTGGCCGCGCTGGCCCTGGCGGGGGTGCGGCTGGGCTGGCTGGACTATGGGACGGGCTGGCGGCTGATGTTTCCGGCCAGCGGGCTGGGCCTTGCCGCCCTGGGCCTCAGCCTTTTCTGGCTGGGCGCGGCCCTGAAGGCCAATGACGCCGCCGGGCGCCCGCTCGGGCTTGCCGCCCTGGCGGGTTCGCTGCTGCTGCTCTGGCCGCCGCTTTCGACCTATTTCCACCGCCTGACCTCGCCGCCGATCTACGACCTCACCACCGACACCGAGACCCCGCCCCGCTTCGTCGTGCTGGCGAGGCAGCGCGGCCCCGGCGACAATCCGCCGGCCTATCAGGGCAGCACGCCCGTGACCTTCCTGGGCAAGACGACCACGCTGAGCGAAGTGCTGCACAACCAGTACAGCGACATCCTCAAGCCCAATGCCGGCTTCTCCTCCCCCGCCACCTTCTTCCAGCGCGACCTGGCGGCGGCGCGCCAGACCGGCTGGACCATCGTCGATGCGAATGAAAGGGAAGGCCGCATCGAGGCCACCCATGCCAGCTTCTGGTTCGGGCGCGTCTCCGACATCGTGATCGAGGCGCGCCCGGCCGGCGCCGGCGCCCGCACCGATTTTCGCTCGCAAAGCCGCCAGGACCGGATCGACGACGGCTTCAATGCCGCCAACGCCAAATACTTTTTCAGTTTCCTGCGGCGCTGAGTCCAAGCTTCAGAAGATGCGCCTGCACAGTGAGCGCCGCCGCCGGCCGCAGCACCGGATCGAGGCCGGGATAGAGCGCCGCCACCAGCCCCGGCACGTCGCCGATGCCGCCCGCCACCGCGGCGCGGATCTGCGCCTCGCGTTCGCGGCGATGCTGCAGCAGCGCTTCCAGCCAGGCGCGTGGCCGGGCGATGGGCGCGCCATGGGTGGGATAGAGGATGGCGTCGTCGCGCGCGATCAGCCGCGCCAGGCTTTCCATATAGGCCGCCATGTCGCCGTCGGGCGGAGCGATGACGCTGGTGGACCAGCCCATGACATGGTCGCCGGTGAACAAGGCCCGCTCCTCTTCCAGCGCGAAACAGAGATGGTTGGCGGCATGGCCGGGCGTATGCAGCGCCGTCAGGGTGAAGCCTTCGCCGGCGATGACGTCGCCGTCCTTCAGCCGCACATCGGGAACGAAATCGGTGTCGTCGGCTTCCTCGCCGGTGCTGGGATGACGCTGCGGTCCGTAGCCATGGGTTCTGGCGCCGCTCCATTGCTTCAGGGCATCGGCGCTTTCGCAATGGTCGCGATGGGTGTGGGTGACCAGAATGTGCGAGACGCGGCGCGCCCCGATCGCCGCCTTCAGCGCGTCCAGATGCTGCGGCAGCAGCGGCCCCGGGTCGATCACCGCCACGGATTTTCCCTGCCCCACCAGATAGACGCCAGTGCCGCGAAAGGTGAAAGGCCCCGGGTTGGGCGCCAGCAGCCGCGTCACCAGCGGCGAAAGCGCCGCCGCCACGCCTGGCATGGCCTCAAAGCTGCGGTCAAAGCGCAGAGTCATGGGGCTTTTTCCCATATTTCCCGCCTTTGCGCAGCCGGCCTTAAAGCCCGCATTAGGAATTATGACCGAAAATCACCGGTCAACGCGCCTGCCGGGGTTTGCAAGTGGCTGCCGACCGTTCCGTCCGCTTTCTTGACGCCCTGCGCGGCGCCTCGACCAGCCGCGTCCTCAACCTGCACAAGATCGCCCGCGAAAATGAGGGCAATCCCGAGCATGGCGCCAGGCCGCTTTTCCTCTCGCCGGTGGTCAACCGCGCCTTCATCATCAAGCACCGCCTCCGTTCCGACGAGAGCTATCTCTTCAGCAACCCGCGCGCCATCGTCACCAAGATCATCGATCCCTTCGACCATGGCGATTTGCGCGCCGGCGGCCGCTCGCTGCTGTTCGGGCAACGCAGCTTCCGCGACGCGCTGCGCCAGCTCGGCCATTACGGCGAGGAAGCGCTCGACCGCGATTACGCCGTGCTGCGGCTGCTCGACGCGGTGCCGTCGCTCGATCCCTTCCTGCTGCGCGAGCATCTGCGCAATCACGAGATCGACGTCGCGCCCTGCTATTTCGTCATTTCCGAAGGCGACCAGGCGCGCATGCAGCGCTTTGTCGGCGCCGAACTGGCGCGGCTGGTGGCGCTGGCCGGCGGCGAGGCGGACAGTTCCAACCGCATGGTCCAGGCCATGCTGTCCAGCCGCGTCGATGAGAAACTCGAGCCGCTGCGCCTGACCCTGGGCTTGAAGGGCGCCGACTTCCGCGAAGGCGTCTTCAGCTGGCGCGGCTTTCTTTTCTACAAATGGTCGATGCAGAGCTACTGGCCCGACATCATGGGCGTGCTGCGCCAGATCAACGCCATCCGCCCGACCGGCCCGGTGACGACGGAACAGAAGCTGTTCCTGCAGAATGCACGCCGCACCGTCATCCAGATGGTTCGCGACAATGGCGAGCATGTCACCCGGGCGCTGTCGGTCTATGACTCCTCCTTCGCCGACCTGGTGGCCCAACAGGCGCCCAAGACCTTCCGCGACTTCCTGCTTTCGGCCCCCTACATGTTCCTGGAGCTGGGCGAAAAGCTGGGCGCCATTTCCCACATTGTCAGCTTCTGGCGCTACCGCTTCCCGCCCGGCGGTCCCGACCTGGTCGATATCGAGGAATTGTCGGCCATCTTCCAGGACTTCTGCAGCGGCTTCGGCGAAAGGCTGAAGGGCCCGGCGCGCCCCCTGGCGCTGGCGGAAAACGCCCGCACCTGACGATTCTTCACCGGGACTTATGGAACCCGAAGTTCCACGCTACGTTTCCTCGCCATTCCATGAGGAGATCAGCCCATGAACGCCAGATATTCAGCCCTTGCCGCCCTGGCGGCCGCCGCCATCACCATTGCCGCCCCGGCGCAGGCCGCCGACAAGGCCGAACTGCTGCATGACGCCAATGTCACCGTGAACCATCTCAAATCCGATCCGGCCTTCGCCACCGCCGCCCGCATGCTGCGGGACGCCCGCGCCGTCTATATCGTCCCGCACCTGGTCAAGGGCGGCTTCATCTTCGGGGCCGAAGGCGGCTCCGGCGTGCTGCTGCGCCGCGCCGGCAGGGGCTGGGGCGAGCCGAAATTCTACGACATGGCCTCCGCCTCGTTCGGCTTCCAGGCCGGGCTGCAGAAGGCCGAGCTGGTCTTCATCATCAACAGCGACCGCGCCCTCGCCGGCATCGAGGCCGGCAATTTCAAGATCGGCGGCCAGGCCGGCATCACCGTTGCCACCCTTTCCTCCGGCGCCGAGGGCGCCACCACCGCCCATGGCGGCGACATGGTGGTGTGGACGAGCGGAACCGGCCTGTTCGGCGGCGTCGCCTTCAATGGCAGCGTCATCACCCCGGACAAGGACAAGAACGCCACCCCGACCACCGGCAAGGAAGCACAGGCCCTGCGGGCAAATCTCGGCGGCGTGCGGTAACAACTGTCCCGGCCTCGCGGCGCGCTTGGACGCGCGCCCCTGCGGCGTTCGAGCGGGCGAAAGGTCCAGTGGACCTTTCGCTTCTCCGCTCTCACCCGGCCCTTTTTCTTTGCCGTCATGCTGGTTTAGTCTGACAACCAAAGCGCAGACCGGGAGACCCCATGAAGACCAAGCTGATCGCCGTTGCCGCCACCCTGGCATTTTGCGGCGCCGCCACCTCAGTCCTTGCCGGCATCGGCGAGGAACTCAGCCTGGCCCAGACCCACGCCCTGCTGGCCTATCGCGTCGGCGGGCGGGGCGAACGCGGCCTCACCAGCGGTCACATGTATTTCCAGCATGTCATCAACTGCCTGGTCGGGCCCGGCGGGCAGGGCTATGACCTGACCCAGCCCGATCTCGGCCCCGGCGGCCGCAACCCGGCCGCCTCGGCGCCGACCGGCATGGACCCTTGCGCCAACGACAAGACCAACAAGGGCGCGCTGAACGACGCCGCCAGTCCGGCGCAGAAGCAGAAAGTCCAGGCCGCCCTGACCCTGGCCAAGGCGGCCCTGCTGATCACCGACAATGAGAAGCTGACCGAAGCGGCGACCGCCCTGGCCGACGCGCTGGGCGAGGCCAAAGAGGCGAAGTAGATTCGCCTCAGCCCGGCACGGGCGGCGGCGGCACGGGCGCCGCCGGCGCGGGTGGAACAGGCATCCCCGGCGTGAAGGTCAAGCTGCGCGGCGGCGCGTATGGCGCGGGCAGCATCGGCAGCGGAGCCTTGGTATCGGACGCAAAGGGGCGCACGGTAATGGTCCTGCGCGCCTGGCTTATCGCCGCCGCGATCTGCGGCTGCACCTTCGCCACGGCTTCCAGAACCCGCTGCTGGATATGCGCATCCTCGATGGCCTTGCGGGTCTTGTCATCGATATGAGCATCGGCCAGCGCCTGGGCAATGGTTTCGCTGATATGGGCGTCGGCCAGGGCCTTGGCTACGGTTTCGGTCATTTGCGGGTCCGTCACCGTGATTGTCAGGTTCTGCGCCCGCTGCCCATCGGCGATCCGTGCCCCGTCTGTTGAAAGGCGGTTCAACAGTGTTTGCGCCCGCTGCCGCATGTCGTCGGCACGCGCCTTGTCGGCGGATAGAGTCTGCTCCATCTGCGCCGCGCGCTGCTGCATGTCGGCGGCGCGCGCCTTGTCGGCGGAGAGGGTTTGCGCCATCTGGCCCACCCGCAGGTGCACATCCGCGCTGATGCGGTCGGCGTCGGCCGTGACCTTCGCCGCTTCCGCCGCAACCTGGGCGGCTTCCTGGCGATACTGCTCCTTCTTGACGGGATCGGTTTCGGCGGCGGCCCTGGCCTGGGCCCTGGCGGCAACGGCATCGGCCCTGGCCCTGACTGCGGCGGCCTTGGCCGCCGCCTTCGCCTCTATCTCAACATTCCTGTCGATCGTGACCTCGACATTCTTCTCCACCCGGTTTTCGACGTTGGGCGCCACCGGCACGCCCGTCGTGACCGTGACATTGCGGTCCCGGTTGACGGTGATGTTCCTTTCGACATTCCTCTCCACGCTGGGCGCGGGCGCCGCATCCTGCGCCACGGCGAGGTCGAAACGCGCCGCCCCCAGCAGCAATGCCGCCGTCAGGCCCAGTGTCGCGGTTTTCGCCATGTCCATCTTCGTTACTCCCTTGCGTGAGGAATTGTCGGCCAGAACCGATTTGACCCGCTGCGCCAGCGGCGGACCCGCCATGGCGATGCCGGGCGTGATGCCCTGGCGTTCCGCCGCCAGGCTCACCAGTTCGGCGGCATAGAGCGACGGCATCAGGCCGGAAGCCAGCACCGCATCGTCGGCGGCGATCTCGGCATCGCGGCGAAGGCTGCGCGCCGCCAGCCAGAGCAGCGGATTGGGCCAGAAGACGGCGCAGACCAGCCGGGCGATGAACTGGGTGGCGGTGTCGCGGCGGGCGACATGCGCCGCCTCGTGCCGCAGCACCGCGTCCAGCCGCGCCGCCGGCCAGCCCAGGGCCGAGCGCGGCAAAAGGATGACGGGGCGGAAAATCCCGAAGGTGGAAGGCCCGTTCTCGCCGGACGAGATGCGCACATCGCAACCGGTTCGCGGCTTTGCCGCGAAAGGCGTGCTGGCGCGGCGCAGGCGCAGCAGCCCCAGCCCGCCGACGACAAGGCGCAGCGCCAGCAAGGCCAGGCCCGTCACCCACAGCGCCACCAGCGCCAGCACGATATTTTCCGGCGTCAGCAGCGAAGGCGGCGGCGCGGCCACCACCGGCGCGAGATCGACTGGCGCCAGCGCCGGCACCGGCGCCGCGACATGCTCCACGATCCGGCGCGGCGGCAGCAGCAGCGCCACCAGCGGCAGCACGGCCAGGACGCCGAACATGGTGGTGAAGACCAGGTGGCGCAGCGCCGCCCGGCGGCGCAGGCCCGCCGACACCGCGAAGGCGGCCAGCGGCAGCAGCAGCGATGCCAGGAAGCATTCGGCGGCGAACAGCAGGCCGCGCAGGATCAGCAGGCCGCTCATCGCCCTTCCTCGCTCATCTGCCTTCCTCCTTGGCCTTGGCGATCAGCTTCGCCAGCCGGTCGAGGTCCTCGCGGCTGATTTTCGCGTCCTCGTCGCTGAGCATCGCCGCCACCGCGGCGCTGACCGAATTGTCGTAGAAGGTCTTGAGCAGGCTGGAGATGGCGCGCTGGCCCATCTCGCCGCGCGCCACTTTCGGCTCATAGAGATAGCGGGTGCCGTCGCTGTCGTGGCGGACATGGCCCTTCTTCTCCAGGATGGTGAGCAGGGTGCGGATGGCGGTGTAGCTGGGCGGATCGGGGATTTCCGCCTGGATCTGCGCCGCGCTGGCTTTGCCCAGCTTGTAGAGCGCGGCCATGATCTCGCGCTCGCGCCGGCTGTGGCCGTCTTCCGGTTTCTCGCTTTTGGAGGATTTCTTCCTGCTCATGCCAATTTTTTGGCACGAGTCGCGGAAACTGTCAATGCGGCAGCTTGTGGACCAGCATGGCGACAAAGGCCGCCAGGATCAGCACAAGTAGAAATGCCGCGACCAGGATTCGCTGCCACCAGGGCCGCGTCCGCATCAAGGCGCCAAACTCGTCCCTGCCCAGCAAGCGGCGCCGGGCTTCCCACGCTTTCGGGTCCAGGCGGAACAGCCAGACAAGCAGCGCGGCGACACCAACCAAAATCGCGGCGAGTTCCAGTTGCGCGATCGGGCTTCCCTGCGGCATTGCCAATTCTCCCAGCCCGGCGAGCATACCCCCTGCACAAAGCCGGAACAGCGCCTATATTCGGGGGATGGCCCACAATAACGGCATGTTGCCCCGCAAGGGGAAAGGCAAGGCGTCGGCGAAAGCCGCGGAGAATGCCGCCAAATTCGCCGCCGCGATCCAGGCCGCGCCCGCCATCGCCGCCGACCCCGAGATCGATCCCGCCTACACCGCCACGCCGATCTCCACCTTCGTGCCGCACCGCCCGGCCCGCCCGGAAAAGTCGGAAGGCGGCCGCAGGTTCAAGCTGGTCAGCGAATACCAGCCCGCCGGCGACCAGCCCACCGCGATCCGGGAGCTGGTCGAAGGCGTCACCGCCAACGAACGCGACCAGGTGCTCTTGGGCGTCACCGGCAGCGGCAAGACCTATACCATGGCGCAGGTGATCGAGCGCACCCAGCGCCCGGCGCTGATCCTGGCCCCCAACAAGACCCTGGCGGCGCAGCTCTACAGCGAGTTCAAGGCCTTCTTCCCGGAGAACGCGGTCGAGTATTTCGTCAGCTATTACGATTACTACCAGCCCGAAGCCTATATCCCGCGCACCGACACCTATATCGAGAAGGACAGCTCGATCAACGAGGAGATCGACCGCATGCGCCATTCGGCGACGCGGGCGATCCTGGAGCGCGACGACGTCATCATCGTCGCATCCGTCTCGTGCATCTACGGCATCGGCTCGGTCGAGACCTATTCGGGCACCGCCGTCTCGATCAGCAAAGGCGAGAAGCTCGACCGCCAGGCCGCCATCGCCAGCCTGATCGCCCTGCAATACCGCCGCAACGACGACGCCTTCGCCCGCGGCGCCTTCCGGGTGCGCGGCGACGTCATCGACATCTTCCCGGCGCACTACGAAGACCGCGCCTGGCGCATCGAACTGTTCGGCGACACGGTGGACGCCATCAACGAGTTCGATCCCCTCACCGGCCACCGGGCGGGCGAGCTGGACAGCGTCAAGGTCTATGCCAATTCGCATTACGTCACGCCGCGCCCGACGCTGCAGCAGGCGATGAAGGGCATCAAGGCCGAGCTGGTGCAGACGCTGGAGCGCTTCCGCGCCGAGGGCAAGCTGCTGGAGGCGCAGCGCCTGGAACAGCGCACCAATTTCGACCTGGAGATGATCGAGGCCACCGGCAGCTGCGCCGGCATCGAGAATTACAGCCGCTGGCTCACCGGCCGCAAACCCGGCGAGCCGCCGCCCACTTTGTTCGAATACCTGCCCGACAACGCCCTGGTCTTCGCCGACGAAAGCCATGTCACCGTGCCGCAGATCGGCGCCATGTACAAAGGCGACTATCGCCGCAAATTCACCCTGGCCGAATATGGCTTCCGCCTGCCCAGCTGCATCGACAACCGGCCGCTGAAGTTCGAGGAATGGGACGCGATGCGCCCCCAGTCGGTCTATGTCAGCGCCACGCCCGGCCCCTGGGAGATGGAGCGCACCGGCGGCGTCTTCGCCGAACAGGTGATCCGCCCCACCGGGCTGATCGATCCGCCGGTGGAAATCCGCGCCGTGGACACCCAGGTCGACGACCTGATCGAGGAATGCCGCCGCAACGCCGCCGCCGGCTATCGCGCCCTGGTCACCACCCTGACCAAGAAAATGGCGGAGGACCTCACCGAATACATGCACGACCAGGGCCTGCGCGTGCGCTACATGCACAGCGATGTCGAGACGCTGGAGCGCTTCCGCGCCGAGGGCAAGCTGCTGGAGGCGCAGCGCCTGGAACAGCGCACCAATTTCGTCCTGGAGATGATCGAGGCCACCGGCAGCTGCGCCGGCATCGAGAATTACAGCCGCTGGCTCACCGGCCGCAAACCCGGCGAGCCGCCGCCCACTTTGTTCGAATACCTGCCCGACAACG
>CAZNGO010000011.1:0-5261 GCA_964572805.1 uncultured Rhizobium sp.
GCGCGACTTCCTGGTGCCGTCGCGCCGCTATCCCGGCCAGTTCTATGCCCTGCCGCAGGCGCCGCAGCAGTTCAAGCAGCTGATCATGGTGGCGGGCTTCGACCGCTATTTCCAGATCGCGCCCTGCTTCCGCGACGAGGATGGCCGCGCCGACCGCTCGCCGGGCGAGTTCTACCAGCTCGACCTGGAAATGAGCTTCGTCACCCAGGACGATGTCTTCAACGCCGTCGCCCCGGTGCTGGCCGGCGTGTTCGAGGAATTCTCGGGCGGCAAGAAGGTGACGAAGCCTGACGCCTTCCCCCGCATCGCTTACGCCGATGCGATGCTGAAATACGGCACCGACAAGCCCGACCTGCGCAACCCGATCGAGATCGTGGACGTCAGCGCCGTGTTCGCGCGCGACGATGTCGAGTTCAAGGCCTTCAAGGGCAAGACCGTGCGCGCCATTCCGGCGCCGGGCGCGGGGCCGCAGCCGCGCAGCTTCTTCGACAAGCTCAATGAATGGGCCCGCGGCGAAGGCGCGGCGGGGCTGGGCTATATCCAGTTCGAGGACGATAATGGCGCGCTGGCGGGCAAGGGCCCCATCGCCAAGTTCATTCCCGCTGCCGCACTGGCCGAGATGGCCAAGATCGCCGGATCGAAGGCGGGCGACGCGCTGTTCTTCAGTGCCGACGCCAGGCCCGACCGCGCCGCCAACCTGGCCGGCATGGCGCGCACCCGCATCGGCCGCGAACTCAACCTGATCCCGCAGGACGAATACAAGTTCTGCTGGATCGTGGATTTCCCGATGTATGAATGGAACGAGGAGGAGAAGAAGATCGACTTCTCCCACAATCCCTTTTCCATGCCGCAGTTCGACCGCGACCGGTTCATGGCCCTGGACAAGGCCGACGCCGACACCATCCTGGGGCTGAAGGCCTGGCAGTACGACATTGTCTGCAACGGCTATGAATTGTCGAGCGGCGCCATCCGCAACCACGACCCGGACGTGATGCTCAAGGCCTTCGAGATCGCCGGCTATCCCAAAGAGGAAACCGAGGAGCGCTTCAAGGGCATGCTCAACGCCTTCCGCCACGGCGCTCCGCCGCATGGCGGCACCGCGCCGGGCATTGATCGCATCGTGATGCTCCTGGCGGGCGAGGAAAACCTGCGCGAGGTCACCATGTTCCCGATGACGCAGTCGGCGCAGGACCTGCTGATGAACGCGCCGTCACCGGCTTCGCCCAAGCAGCTTAAAGAGTTGCATCTGAAAGTTGTGTACCCGGACAAGTAACTATTTGTCATGGCCCGGCTGGCCGGGGCCGTCGTGCACTCTCTTGTCATGGCCCGCCTTGCCGGGGCCGTCCTGCACTCTCTTGTCATGGCCCGCCTTGCGCGGGCCATCCAGGGCGGCACACGCGAATGTTTGCCTGGCCCGAGTGACGCGCTGGTCTTCGCAGGCTTATAAGAGCGCCATCACATTGCGTACCCCAGTCCCCCAATTGTCATGGCCCGCCTCCGCGCGGGCCATCCAGGGCCACACGCGCGAATGTCGAAGACTTATTTCGTCTACATTATGGCCAGCCAGCCGAACGGCACGCTGTACATTGGCGTCACCAGCGATCTTGCCCGTCGTTGCCAAGAACACCGCGAAGGCCTGGTTCGCGGCTTCACAAGGAAATACGGCGTAAAGACCTTGGTCTATTTCGAGATGTTTTCGGACATTCACGACGCGATCCACCGCGAGACCCGGCTCAAGAAGTTCACGCGACTGCGCAAGCTTGAACTGATCGAAAACGGCAATCCGCAATGGCGCGATCTGGCAGGAAGCCTGTGAGCCACTCCGCCACCTGTCATGGCCCGGCCACCACACGGGCGCGCGAAGCGCGATCCGGGTGGCCGGCCATCCTTGAGGAGCGGCCGGCGAAGCCGGACAAATCGGTCCAGTGGACCGATTTGAGCGAAGAAAGCCGCGAGCCAAAGCAAGCGGCAAGGCCGGATGCACTGTGCTGGTTGCCCTGGATGGCCCACGTAAAGTGGGCCATGACAAATGGGAGGTGGCGCAGGACCTGCTGATGAACGCGCCGAGCCCGGCATCAGCCAAGCAGCTCAAGGAGCTGCATCTGCGGGTGGTGTATCCGGACAAGTCCTGAACGGCCGCTTTTGACCCAAAGCGGACATTCGGAAAACAACTTTCCAGTCTCTGTTCGAAAGCACATTATCGGACAGGCGCCAAGGGAAGCCGTCTACCCAAGCCACTGAAATAACGCGCAATTTCGTTCCAGAACCACCCATTGCTAGTGGGGGCACGGTCTGGCTCAATGGCCGAGACAACGGGCTGCGGGGCCATGACGGGCGAAATCTTCATCAGCTATCGGCGAGTCGACCTGGCCTGGGCGAAGATGCTGCACGCCCAGCTCAAGGCTGAAGGGGTTGAAGCCTGGTACGATGCCCAGATTGGCGCTGGGCATGATTGGCGGGTCGCGACGGCCAAGGCGCTGCAGGCCAGCCGGATATTCGTGTTGCTGTTTTCCTCCAGCGCCGCCCAATCCACCGACATCGCCAAGGAACTGGCGGCCGCTGTCCTTGAGAAAAAGCTGATCATCCCCGTTCGGCTGGAGGACATCGCGCCCGAGGGGGCGTTTCTCTACGAACTGGCGTCGCGCAACTGGGTCAACGCCTTTGAGAATACCGAGGAGAAACTGGAGGAACTGGCCAAGGGCCTGGCCCATCTGGTTTTAACCGGTGCGCAGGATGAAAGTGTGCTGCCCTTCGACCGTACAGACGCCGCCAGGCCGCCGGCGCGCAAACGCAGATTTCTTCCCGCACTCCTTGGCGGCGCAGCACTTGCCGTGGCTGTGGCGGCCGGTGCCCTGCTCTGGCAACACGCCAGGCCGGCACCATCCCCTTCTCAGCCTGTCGCCTCGCGCGTCGCGGTCGTGCCGTTCGAGATGCTGGGCGGCAATGGCGACGCCGGCATTTTCGCCGCTACAATTTCGGAACAGATCGTCGCCACACTCAACGATACCCAGGTGCAGACGGTTTCACGCGAGGATGCCAAGACGCTGAGCGGCACGGGGCGCGATGGGGCAGCGGCGAAACTGGGTGTCGAGTTCGTCCTGAACGGCTCGGTGCAAAGTGGCGGCAAAGGCCTACACGTCACCGTGCATCTGGATCACGTCTTGACGCACGCCACGGTGTGGACGGCCAGTTACGACCAGGAGGGAATGGCGGCGCCGGAATTCCAGTCGCAGATCGCGGACAACATAGCCAGTGTCACCCGCGCGGCGCTCGAGGCAAGACGCGACGATCCCGCGGAGATGAACGACGCGGCGCTGGGCATTCTCCTCAAAGCCGCCTCGGCAGTCTGGAGCCCCACCGCCGCGAGTTTTCTCGAACAACGCGATCTCGAGCGCGCCTTGATTGCCCGTGCCCCCAAATACGCCGCGGCCTATCTGAACCTGTCATACAGCTCCAGCGAGATGTTGAAATTCGCCTCCCCTGACGAAGTGCCGCAACTGCGCGCCGAGGCGGCAAAAGCGGCGTCCCAGGCGCTCGCGCTCGATCCCAAAAACCCCGGGATCTATGTCGCCATGGCGATGCAGGTTCCGAATGGCCGCTGGGCGGATCGCGAGGCGGTGTATCGCCGGGGTATCGCTGCCGCGCCGAACGATTCGACCGTGCAACTCTACCTCGCCGATGAGCTTTCTGCGGAGGGCCGGCTGCGAGAGGCGCTGGGATTCTATACCAGAGCGCAGGCATTAGCCCCTACGGCGCCGCCATGGACCGCGAACCTGGCCCAGGCACAGGCGGAAACGGGCCATGGTGCCGAAGCACTGGCGCTCATCAATCACGCTGCGACGATCTGGCCGTCAAACATCGTGATATGGCAGGCCCGGTTCTACATCCTCGCGAATTTCGGTCATGTGGACGAAGCGCGCGCCATGCTGGATGCGACCCAGAACATTCCCCCAAGTCTGGAGGCCGGGTCCACGGCCCGCCGCGTCTATCTGAATGCGCTGAAGCTGGGAACATCCCCCGCAAGGACCGCCGCCGTCAAGGCGATCCATTCCGCCATGGCGGCAGGAAATATCGACGTCAATGAGGGTCTGCAGATGATCGCCAGGCTGGGCGATCTCGATGGCGCTTTTGCGCTGGCCGGCACGTTGCTCGATCCGGCCGATCCCCGCCAGGGGTTGACTGTGACGCGGAAAATCCTTTTCCGGTCACCCGCGGCCGGCATGCGGCGCGATCCCCGCTTCATGGCGCTGGCGGCGAAGGTCGGGCTGGTGGATGCCTGGGAGAAGACGGGCAAATGGCCCGACTTCTGCGCCGAGCCGGGTTTGCCCTATGACTGCCGCGCCGTCGCCAAGACCCTCGCTTTGCACAGACCAGGCGGCCCTTAAAGCGCGATTTTAAACAGTACGCGCGCGCTGGCGAATGACCGCTGTTGGCGCAAAGCGGACATTCGCAACCGGGCAGGTTGACGGACAAGATGGGGATTTGGAACGCAAACCTTCAAGCCCTTCAACGCGCCCCGTATGGACAGGCGAGGAAAATCTTTCCCCCATTTCCTATCCCACAGATCTCCGCCCTGGCCTTCGCGCGCCTGATCCGTGCGGGGATCGCGCGGCAATAGGCACCGAGAAGGCGGCCCTGGATGGCCCACGTTAAGTGGGCCATGACAGGTGTGGGACAGGCGGAGGATTGGCAGCAAAAGAATACAGCAGCATCAATGACGCCGACATGGATAGCCCAGGGAAATCCCTCTCCACCGCTGCACGGCTTCACGCCGTGTGCGATACTGGCGGCATGAAGAACGGCGATCCTGCCATCACTGCCTGCCCCGCGCCTCTCGCCTGTCCACGTCTTGTCCAACGGGGAGGGGGAGGGGGTTTGCCGGAAATGGACAAACGAATGACTCCACTTTCCCAACCCCGCCATGGGCTTGGCCGCCGGGGTATTTGGCGGCGGGCGAGGCGCTTGCCCGCTATCCCCACGCTATCCGCCATCTCCCGCGCCGGTTCGCCGGTCGGCGCGGTTTGCCAAGGCTGGAGCGCTCTGCTTCTAATCCGTCAAGATCGGGGGAAGGCCATGCGCGTCGGAAAATCACTTGTTCATCTGCTGATGGCCTGTTCGGTGCTTTCGCCTTCGCTGGCGCAGGACGTGCCTGCCGCTCCCGCCGCGGGCCGCGCCGGGCGCGGTGGCGGTGCCGCCGCCGCCTGCAGCCTGATCACCAGCTATGGCGAGGTCCAGCCCGCCGCAGCCGCGCCGCCCGCGCC
>CAZNGO010000012.1:0-33628 GCA_964572805.1 uncultured Rhizobium sp.
GGCAAGCCGCCCGCTGGGGAAATAGCGGCGGCACCCCACTGAAATAGGTGCGATCAGACCGGGTTCAAGGGGCGAGGAGCGGCGCGCGAAGCGCGGGAGCAGGTCCGGTGGACCTGCGAAAGCGACGAACGAGCGATCCGCCGCGCTGCCGCGCGCCGGATGCCGGGAGGTTTGCCTCACGGGCGCGGGGACAGCGGAGGGAAATCTCGCCGGTTTTTTCAATCAAACCAGCGCGGCGCGCGTGGATAGGAGAGGGAAATCCTTTTGCCTCCATTCCTGTCCCACAGCCATCGATGCCATCCTGTCCGCATGAGATGCGGCAAGGACATCGCCGGACGCCACTATCCCCGCCCCATCCCACCGGGAGGGGGGAGGGGGTACGGCGTTTTCGGCAAAACGAAGATTCGGCAAGCCGCTGATGCGGCCCGCACTTCGGGGCGAGCTGCCGCAGAGGCGCGGCGGCGGCAATGGCCCCTGTCCGCCTTCCATCCGATCAGCGTGGCCGGCGCCTGTCGCCGCTCAGTACTGCCAGTCCTTCGAGCTTTTCACCACGAAGTCGCGAAACGCCGCCACGCGCTTGGACTGGCGCAGGGCGTCGGCATAGACCAGGTGGACGTCGAAGCCCGGCGCCTCGACATCGGGCAGCACCCGCACCAGCTCCGGGTTGGCGGCCGCGACATAATCGGGAATGACGCCGAGGCCGATGCCGTTCTCGATCGCCTTGAGCATGCCGGTGATGTTGTTGATCCGCACAATGTGCCCGCCGGTGCCCGGCTTCTGCTTCTTGCGGAAGAGGTCGAGCAGCCAGTTGATGTCGCGGATTTCCGGCGCGGCGGTTTCGCCATAGACCACGATGGTGTGGCCGGTGATGTCGTCCAGGGTCTGCGGCACGGCATGGGCGGCGAGATAGGCCTTGCTGGCATAGATGTGATAATGCGCCGTGAACAGCCGCCGCTGGATCAGGTCGGCCTGCACCGGGGCGCGCAGCCGGATGGCGATGTCGGCCTCGCGCTGGGCCAGATCAAGCTCATGGTCGTCCATCACCAGGTGCAGTTCGATGTCCGGATGGTCCGCGAGGAACTGCGACAGCCGCGGCAGCAGCCAATAGGCGCCGATGCCGTGGCTGGCGGTGACTTTCAGGGTGCCGCGCGGGCTGTCATGGACATTGCGCAGCGCTTCCTCGGCGGCGGCGAGGCGGTCCAGCACTTCGCGCACCGCCCCGAACAGCAGCTCGCCTTCGTCGGTCAGGGTCAGGCCGCGGGCATGGCGCTGGAACAGCGGCGTGGCGATCTCTTCCTCCAGCGCGCTGATCTGGCGGCTGACCGCCGATTGCGACAGGCCGAGCGACTGGCCGGCATGGGTGAAGCTGCCGGCGGAAGCGACGGCGTGGAAGATGCGAAGCTTGTCCCAGTCCATGTCAGCCCCCTTTAGGAGCGCCGGCCCCGCGAAGTTGCAGACTTCGCGTCAGGCCGCGCGACAAAAATCAACCAAGCGAAAGGTCTCCGCCATGCGCGGCGGCCAGGAAGCGTTCGGCTTCCAGCGCCGCCATGCAGCCCATGCCGGCGGCGGTCACCGCCTGGCGGAAAGTCTTGTCCTTGACGTCGCCCGCGGCGAAGACGCCGGCGACGCTGGTGTGCGTGCTGTCCGGCGCGGTGAGGATGTAGCCGCTTTCGTCCATCTCGACCTGGCCCTGGAACAGGCCGGTGGCGGGCGAATGGCCGATGGCGATGAAGACGCCGTCCACCGCGATCTCGCGCATCGAGCCGGTGACGGTGTTGCGGACGCGCGCGCCGGTGACGCTTTTGGGGTTGTCGCTGCCCAGGACCTCGGCGATCTCGCTGTCATAGAGAATCTGGATCTTCTTGTTGGCCGCCAGCCGCATCTGGTTGGTCTTGTCGCAGCGCAGGGTGTCGCGGCGGTGGATCAGCGTCACCTTGTCGGCGAAATTGGTGAGGAACAGCGCTTCCTCGGCCGCGGTGTTGCCGCCGCCGACCACGGCGACATTCTTGCCCTTGTAGAAGAAGCCGTCGCAGGTGGCGCAGGCCGAGACGCCGAAGCCCTGGTATTTGCCTTCGCTCGGCAGGCCCAGCCAGTTGGCCGAGGCGCCGGTGGCGATGACCAGCGTGTCACAGGTATAGGTGTCGCCGCCGTCGCCGGTCAGGGTGAAGGGCCGCCGCGAAAGATCGACCGAGGCGATGGTGTCCTGGACGAACTTCGTGCCCAGATGCTCGGCCTGGCGCTGCATCTGGTCCATCAGCCAGGGGCCCTGGATCACCTCGGCGAAGCCCGGATAATTCTCGACTTCTGTGGTGATGGTGAGCTGGCCGCCGGGCTGGATGCCGGCGATCAGGGTCGGGGCCAGCATGGCGCGCGAGGCATAGATCGCCGCGGTGCAGCCGGCGGGTCCGCTGCCCAGAATGACGATTTTGGAGTGTTGCGGGTTGGACATGGCTTGCCCTGAGAAAATCGGATGACTGATATCGGAACTGCGGGGGCATTGGTCAAGCGGAGAGGCTCTCGCCCCGGTGCATAAACATCGTGCCGGGCCGAGAATGCGAAAGATTATTGCGCGGGTGGATCGGGCAGGCGTATAACCGCGAGCCCTCTCGGAACTTTGCCTTGTCCCACCCCAAGCTCGACGCCATCGACCGCCGCATCCTGGCCGAGCTGCAGGCCGAGGGCCGCATCACCAATGTCGAGCTGTCGCGCCGCGCCCAGATCACCGCGCCGCCCTGCCTGCGCCGGATGCGGGCGCTGGAAAAAGCCGGCTATATCCGGGGCTATCACGCCGACCTGGACGCCAAATCCCTGGGCTATGAAGTCAGCGGCTTTGTCTTTGTCGGCCTGGCCGGTCAGAAGGACGCCGACCTCAAGGCCTTCGAGGAAAGCATGCGGGCGCGGCCCGAGGTGCGCGAGTGCCACATGCTGTCGGGTGAAGTCGATTTCCTGCTCAAATGCGTCGCCCCCGACCTTTCCGCCTTCCAGGTGCTGATCGCCGGGCTCACCGCCGAACGGAATGTCGCCAGCGTGAAATCATCGCTGGTTATCCATGCCTCCAAGGTCGAGCCGGGCGTGCCGGTCGAGGTCTGAACCGTCGCGCCAGACCGTTCGCGTCAGCCGGCGGAGTGCTATAAGGTCAACCAAGTTCCAGGAGGAAACAAGAATGAACAAATTCACCGGTTCCGCGCTTGCCGCGCTTCTGATTTTCGCCGCCGCTCCCGTGTTGGCCGCGCCCTCCGCTGCCATCATGGCCGCGGTCGCCGATGCCGGCCGCCCCGATGCCGACAAGGCCGCCGACGCCTCGCGCAAGCCGGCCGAGACGCTCGACTTCGCCGGCGTCAAGCCCGGCGACAAGGTTGCCGAACTGGCGCCGGGCGGCGGCTATTTCACCCGTGTGCTGGCCAAGGCGGTGGGCGCCAATGGCAAGGTTTACACCTATGCCCCGGCCCGTCCGGGCGCGCCGCCCGCTACGCCGGTCGCGCCCAATGTCACGCCGCTGAACGGTCCTTATGCCGACTTCGCGGTGCCGGAGCCGGTCGACATGGTCTGGACCTCGCGCAACTATCACGACTTCCAGAACGCCATGCCCGACATGGGCCCCTACAACAAGAAAGTCTTCGCCGCGCTGAAGCCGGGCGGCATCTATCTTGTTCTCGATCATGCCGCCGCCGCCGATGCGCCCGATGACGTGCACATGACGCTGCATCGCTCCAAGGAAGCGGTGGTGCGCCGCGAAATCGAGGCCGCGGGCTTCCGTTTCGTCGCCTCCAGCGACTTGCTGCACCATCCCGAGGACGACAAGACCAAGCGGGTCTTCGATTCGGGCGAGCACAACGCCACTGACCAGTACATCCTGAAATTCGTGAAGCCGTGATGCGCCGCGCCGCTCTTGCGCTGCTGGTGCTGGGGGCGGCGTCCGCCCAAACTCCCATGGTCTGGGCGGCGCCGTCCCACATCGAGATGGCGGTGAAGGACGCCAATCGTCCTGCCGCCGATGTCAGCCGCGACGCCGGGCGCAAGCCGGCCGAGCTGCTGGCCTTTGCCGGAATAAGGCCGGGCATGGTGGTGGTGGATATGCTGCCGGGCGCCGGCTATTTCACCCGTCTCTTTGCCAAAGCGGTGGGACCGAAGGGCCGGGTCTATGCCTATTTCGGCACCCAGTATGACGCGCGGCTGAAAGGCCAGGGCCAGGACCCCGACTATCAGTTCACCGCCCTCAAGGCGGTCTATCCCAATCTCGGCGTCATCCATGGGCCGCTGGAAGGCTTCGTCACGCCGCAAAAAGTCGATCTGGTCTGGACCAGCGACAACTACCACGACATGCACAACAAGGCCTACGCCATGGATCCCGCCAAGGTGAACAAGGCGGTGTTCGCCTCGCTCAAGCCCGGCGGCATCTATCTGGTCATGGACCATCGCGCCGCGAAGGGCGCCGGGGCCGGCGTCACCGAAACCCTGCACCGCATGGACGAGGACATCGCCAAAAGGGAGATCGAGGCCGCCGGTTTCAGGCTGGTGGCGGAATCGAAAGTCCTTGCCAACCCTTCCGATGACAATACCAAGCGGGTGTTCGAGCAGGGCGAACACGACCACACCGACCAGTTTGTCCTTAAATTCGCCAAACCGCGCTGATCTGCTGCAGGGTATGAAACCCCTTCCGCTTGTCCTGCTGCTTGCCCTTGCCCTGGCGGTTCCGGCCGCGGCCCAGGCGCCACCATCGCGTATCAAGGGCCGGATTGTCGATTTCGACGGCCTCACCTTCCATCTGGCGCCGGAGAAAGGCGCGCCCCTGGCGATCCGGCTCCAGGCCCATACCCAGTTCATGACCATGGCCCGGCAGAAGCTGGCCGCCGTCAAGGTCGGGGCCTATCTCGGCGCCACGGTGATGGCAGCAGACGGTTCGCTTACGGCAGAGGAAGTGCACCTCTATCCCGATGCGATGCGCGGCTCCAGCGAAGGTCGCATCGCGCTGGGCGGGAACCGGTTTGTCCTCACGGGCGCGGTGACCGCCACCTCCAGCAGCGGTCTTACCCTGTTTTACCGTGGCGCGGGCCTGAACAACGGCATCTGTGACGGCCGCGCTTCGGCGCCCGCCGCCGGTCCGCCCGCCTGCACCGGCGATGACGTCATCAAGGTTCCCGCGGATGCCGAGGTGACGGCCCTGACGCCGGGCGACCGGCGGTTGCTGGTGGCGGGCGCCATCGCCACGGTCACCGTCGAGACCGACAGCAAAGGCAACCGCTCCACGCCTGGCCTGATCCTGGAAAAGCCCTGAACTTGGAAAAGCCCCGAACTATCCCATAGACTTGCCCGTCTGCTCTCCGGAGACCGCGATGCCCCGCAAATCCTCCCTTGCCCTTCTTTGCGCCGCCCTGATGGGCGCCGGCCTCGCGGCCGCGCTGGCGCAGGATGCCCCCCGCTTCGGCAGCTGGGGCGTGGATCTCGCCGCCATGGATAAAAGCGTCAGGCCCGGGGACAATTTCACCGACTATGTGACCGGAAGCTGGGAAAAAACGGCCGTCATCCCGCCGGACCGCTCGCGCATTGGCGGCTTCACCGACCTGCAGATTCTCAGCGAAAAGCGGCTGCGCGCCATTGTCGACGAGCTGCACACGCGGCCCGCCGCCCGGCTCAATGCCGATGAGCGCAAGCTGCGGGATTTCTACGACTCTTTCACGGATACTGCGGCGATCGAGGCCAATGGCCTGAAGCCTGCGGCAAAGGACCTGGCTGAAATCGCCGCCGTCAAGACGCCGGCGGATGTCGCCCGCATCATGGCAAGCCCGCGCATTTCCGCCGGCGCCATCTATGGCTATGGCATCGGCGTCGATGACAAGCATCCCGACAATTACTCCCTCAATCTTTCGCAGGCGGGCCTGGGGCTGCCGGATCGCGACTATTATCTTTCCGGCAATGCCGAACTGGTGAAGACGCGCGAGGCCTACCGCAAATATCTTGCCGACATGATGGCGCTGGGCGGTCTCAGCGACGCTTCGGCGCGCGCCGATCGTGTCCTGGCGCTGGAGACCGAGATCGCCAGGGTGCAATGGGGCCGTGCCGACCGCCGCGACGCCGACAAGATCTACAACCCCATGCTGGTGGCCGATCTCAAGAAGCTGGCCCCGGAATTCCCCTGGGATGTCTTCCTGAAGGAAGGCGGCGTCCCGCTGACCACGCCCAAGGGACCGCGCTATGTCATCGTGGCGGAAAAGACCGCCTTCGAGCCGCTGGCCAAGGTCTTCGCCGCCACGCCCGTATCCACCTGGCGCGATTATCTCACCGTGCATTACCTGCACAGCATGTCGCCCTATTTGCCCAGGCGCTTCGATGACCTGGACTTTGCCCTGTTCGGCACGGTGTTGAACGGCACGGCGCAGCAGCTTGACCGTCCCACTCGCGCCATCCACCTGCTGGATGGCCAGATGGGCGAGGCGCTGGGCAAGGTCTATGTCGCCCGTTATTTCCCGCCCGAGGCCAAGTCCAAGGCCGACACGCTGGTCTCAAACCTGCTCAAGGCGATGGAGCAGGACATCCAGACCCTGGACTGGATGAGCCCGGCGACCAAGGCCAAGGCGTCGGAAAAGGTGCGACAGTTCACCCCCAAGATCGGCTATCCCAGCAAGTGGCGGGATTATTCGGCGCTGCGCATCGTGCGCGGCGACCTGATCGGCAATGTCGAGCGCGCCGGGCTGTTCGACTATAATCGCCAGGTGGCGCGCATCAACAAGCCGGTGGACCGCAGCGAATGGGGCATGACGCCGTCCACCATCAACGCCTATTACAATCCGTCCTTCAACGAGATCGTCTTTCCCGCCGCCATCCTGCAGCCGCCCTTCTTCGATCCCAAGGCCGATGATGCGGTCAATTACGGCGCCATCGGCGCGGTGATCGGCCACGAGATCAGCCATGGCTTCGACGACCAGGGCAGCAAGTATGACGGCAAGGGCGTCTTCCAGGACTGGTGGACAAAGGAGGATCGTGCCGCCTTCGACAAGCGCACTGCCGCCCTGGTGGCGCAGTACGACGCCTACGAGCCGTTGCCCGGCCTGCATGTCATCGGCAAGAATACCCTGGGCGAGAATATCGCCGACAATGCCGGCCTGGCCATTGCGTTGAAGGCCTATCACCTGTCGCTGGGCGGCAGGCCTGCGCCGGTGATTGACGGCTTTACCGGCGACCAGCGCTTCTTCCTCGGCTTCGGCCAGGTCTGGCGCAGCAAGATGCGCGAAAGCCGAATCCGCACCCTGACGCTGGCGAACGAGCACACGGTGGACATGTTCCGGCCGATCGGCGCCACCCGCAACCTGGATGCCTGGTATGACGCCTTCGCTGTCACGCCTGACCAGAAATATTACCTGCCGCCTGACCAGCGGGTACATCTCTGGTAGCCGCTTAGGGGAGGCGCAATCTGCCTGTTTCTCAGGCAGGAAATATTGCGTTGCACCTATTTAAAATCGCAGCCTTTGGTGCCTTAATGTTGCAACGCAGCATTGGAGGCCGCCATGGGCATCGGCACCGGATTGCAATTCTCCCACAACAGGCCGGGCGACACCGCGTTTGAACCCGACGGTCTGCGCGATTTCTTTCTCTATCGCGACCTTGGCATTGCCGCCGCCACCAACGGCAAGGTGATCGCCCATCTGGTCAAGGCCCACATGCCGCCCGAGAACGGCACCGGCTGGCACTATCATGTCTGCGAATTCCAGATCGTGGTGATGACCAGGGGATGGGCCCGCTTCATGTATGAAGGCAAGCCGACGCTGGTACAGGCGGGCGACGTCGTGCATCAGCGCCCGGGCCTGGTGCATTACCTGTTCGACTATTCGCCCGACATGGAATATCTCGAGATTGTCGGCCCGGCAGATTTCGGCACCGTCCCGGTCAAGGGGCCGGACTGCGAAGTTCCACCGGTGACGCCCTGGACCTGACCGTCACAGCACCTTGAAGGCGGCGATCCCATCGGCGACATACTGTACCGCCAGCGCCGCCAGCAGCACGCCCAGCAATCGTCCCAGCACATTCTGGCCGCGCTCGCCCAGCAGCTTTTCGAGCGGTCCCGACAGCAGGAAGACCAATAGGCAGAGCGCCAGCACCACGGCCATGACAGCGCCGAACAGGCCGAGAAGGGGCCAGTCGCCCTGAGCCCTGCCGCCCAGCAGCACAGCGGCGGTGATGGCGCCGGGGCCTGACATCAGAGGGATGGCGAGAGGAAACACCGCCGGGCTGGGCCGCGCCACCACGGCGTTATTCTTGCGTTCCTGGCGTTTTTCGAAAACCATCTCGAAGGCAATGGCAAACAGCAGCAGCCCGCCGGCGATGCGAAAGGCCGGCAGGCTGATCCCCAGCATGGTAAGGATGTTCAATCCGAACAGCAGTGCGCCTACCAGCACGGCCAGGGCGATCAGCGTCGCCTCCAGGGCGATGGTGCGCTTCATGCCGGGTGTCATGCCGCTGGTGAGCGCGATGAAGACGGGCGCAAGACCCGGGGGATCCAGCACCACGAAGAAGGTGACAAAGGCGGAACTCAACAGCGCGAACATGGTAAAAATCTAGCCGCCGCGGCGCAACTTTGAAAGCTTTACGGCTTCTTCACCACGCACCGCGAATGGAGAAGACGGGCCGCAGCGCTTGCGGCATAACGCGGCGGTGGGACAGACCATAGACACCAGCCAGATCGCGCATGTCGCGCGGCTGCTCCGCCAGTCCGCGCCGACCATGCCGGCCACGCAGGACCAGCGCCTGTTCCTGAAAGCCGCGGAGGCGCTGGAGAACCGCGCCGCCAAGCTGACGCATGGCGCGCCCGCCAACAGCAGCAACCGGCTCGATATCCTGGTCTAGCCCGCAACCTTGTGATTGGCCATGCGCTCCAGCGCCGTCACCAGCGCGCTGTGATCCTTCTGGCCGTCGCCATGGGCGGCGCAGCTGTTGAACAATTCCTGCGCCGTGGCGGTGTTGGGCAGCGACAGGCCCAGCTTGCGGGCGTTCGACAGCGCCAGGTTGAGGTCCTTCTGGTGCAGGGCGATGCGGAAGCCCGGATCGAAGGTGCGCTTGATGATGCGCTCGCCATGCACTTCCAGGATGCGGCTGGCGGCGAAACCGCCCATCAGCGCCTGGCGCACCCGCGACGGATCGGCGCCGGCCTTGGAGGCGAAGAGCAGGGCTTCCGATACCGCCTCGATGTTCAGGGCGACGATGATCTGGTTGGCCACCTTGGTGATCTGCCCGGCGCCGGCCTCGCCGACCAGGGTGATGTTCTTGCCCATCAGTTCGAACAGCGGCTTGACCTTGTCGAACACCGCCTGCTTGCCGCCGCACATGATGGTGAGGCTGGCGGCCTTGGCGCCGACTTCGCCGCCCGAGACCGGCGCGTCGACATAGTCGCAGCCCAGCGCCTCGATCCGCTTGGCGAATTCCTGGGTCTCGATCGGGCTGATCGAGCTCATGTCGATCACGATCCTGCCCTTGGCGAGGCCCTCGGCGATGCCATCCTTGCCGAACAGCGCCTTCTCCACGTCCGGCGTGTCCGGCACCATGGTGATGATCACTTCGCACTTGGCGGCCAGCTCCTTCAGCGACCTGATCTCGACGGCACCGGCGGCGGCCAGCTCCTCGGGCAGCGGCTTGTTGTTCTGGATCAGGAACAGGTCATTGACGAAAAGCTGGTGTCCCGCCTTGAGCAGATGACCCGCCATTGGCCGGCCCATCAGACCCAGGCCCACAAAACCGATAATCATGATCGTTTCTCCCTCAAGGCGGGCGGACTATTCCCTACGCCTGTGTGATCTGCAACCCGCTCAGCGCGGACCCGTATCAGGGCCGTTATCCCACGGGAATCCATAAGTCGGCAGCGTCGCCGGCAGCTTGAACTTCACATAGTAGATGCGGTCGTTGACGCTCACCATCTGCAGGATTTCCTGGCCATCGCCCAGCGGGATCATGGTCTGGCTGTAGCCGTCATTGGTGATCTCGAAGGTGATCGGCGTTTCGATCAGGGTCCACAGGCCCTCGCCGCCATTGCGGTTGACGAAGAAACCGCTGCCGACGCGGCCGAGATTGTCGCGCACCACCGAGCGGGACGCCGCCACCAGCGTACCGTTGGGTCCGCCCCAGGGTGACCAGACGATATAGGGCGTGCCGTTGGGGAATTGCCGCCAGCGATCCTGGATCAGCGTACCGGGGTCCTTGGGGTTCCCCCAGTTCAGCCCGTCGCTGGAGGTCTTGAAATGCATGGAATTGGTGCGCGGCTCCAGCGCGAAGCCCGGCGCGCTCACCAGTTCATAGCTCATGTAGAACTTGCCCTTGCCATCGCGGGCGATGACCGGCATTCCGGGCCGCGAAAGGCCGTCGGGAATGGCGACGTCATAGACCAGCGGTCCCCAGCTCTTGCCGCCGTCCTCCGACACGACATGGTCGAGCAGCTGGTTGAAGGCGTTCTTCTTGTCGCGCTCGTCCGAGAAATAGGCGACCAGCCGGCCGCGCGTGTCGGCGCCCAGGAACGGTTCCCAGATCGGACCGGAATCGCGCGACAGGCCGGCGCGCGAGGCCTGGTTGTAGGGCGCGGGGCGGCCGGTGGCGATGGTGCTGAGATGCGTCCATGTCCTGCCGCTATCGCGGCTCACCATCACGTCGAGGGAAGATGCTCCCGGCGCGGCGATGCCGGCGCCGGTGCCGCAGGCCATCACCGTGCCGGCGGGGAATTCGCCCATCTGCGACGGTAGTTCGTACAGGCAGGGCTGGCCATTCAGCTGCGGCACATCGGAGAAATGCGTCCAGGTTTCGCCATTGTCGCTGCTGCGCCAGATCGGCAGATTGCCGCGATGGCCGTAGGTCGCCAGCAGGGTGCCCCGGTTGGCGCCGAACTTGAGCTGGATCACGCGGGGATACGACGCGCCGGGATCGCGGTCGGCGGTGAGATATCCGATCTTTGAGGTGAAGGTGGTGGCCACCGGCATGGAAAGCTGCGCCGCCGGATCGGCATTGGCGTTGCCGCCGCCGCCGCGCCCGGCAGCGCCGCGGCCGGCTGCGGGAGCGGGGGCTGGCGCCGGCTGGGCCAGAACCTGGTGTGCGGCCAGCGCCAGCAGGGTTGCCGCAACTGCGAAGGCGCTCAATTTCCTTGCCTGCTTCATCATTCCCGTCCGCCTTGCTTTTGTCTATCCATTGCGCTGGGAATGCTTCAGCCAATCGTTTTCATCGGTCAAGGTGGCTTTCGGTTGCAGGTCCGCCGGGCTTGGGCAAAGCTGCGGAAAACAGGGGGAATTGACATGCGCAGGATGATGATCGGGCTTGTGGTTCTGGCGCTGGCGGCCGCTCCGGCCGCGGCGGCGCCCCGCTACAGCGTCAAGCGTATGGGCGATGTGGTGCAGTTGCATGACGCAAAGACCGACACAGTGGTTTCGGTGCTGCTGCCGGTCAACAACGCCTATGAGATGGTGGTCAAGGGCAAGAACGTCATCCGCATGACCATCAATTCGGTGGACCAGCTGCGGGCCAATCCGGGCCTCAACGGCATTCCGTTCCTGGCGCCCTTCGCCAACCGCATCGACCAGGACGCCTTCTACGCCAATGGCAAGAAATACAATTTCGACATGGAGCTGGGCAATGTGCGCGGCGCCGTTCCGATTCACGGCTATCTCAGCGGCACCAGTCACTGGCAGCTGGTGAGCCTGAAAGCCGACGGCAAGAGCGCCTGGGTCACCAGCAAGCTCGAATTCACCAAATACCCCGACTACATGAAGCAGTGGCCCTTCGCCCACACCATCACCATGACCTACCGGCTGGCGGACGGGGCGATGGAAGTGCATACCCGCCTGGACAATCTTTCCGCCGAGCCGATGCCGGTGGCGATCGGCTTTCATCCCTATTTCGCCCTGACCGACTCGGTGCGGAAGGACTGGACGCTGAGCGCGCCGGTGAAGACGCACTGGCTGCTCACCGACGCCAAGGTGCCGACCGGCCAGACCGAACCGGCAGAGACTTTCTTCGGCGGCGATCCGCATTCGGTGCCGCTCAGCCGCTTCGCCGACAAGCCGATTGATGACGTCTTCAGTGACATCGAGCGCGACGCCAAGGGGCGCGGCACCATCATGTTCAAGGGTGCCAGCCAGTCCATCAGCATGACGGCGGGCCCGAACTTCAAGGGCTTCGTGCTCTATTCGACCGTGCCGGTGCAGCCCAATCCCAATGCCGCCGGCCGTGGCGGCGCAGGACGTGGGCCTGGCCGCGGCGCGCCGCCGCCGCCGGTCAGTACCGGCCCGGCGATCCCGCTCAGCGCTACCGACAGCGGCCCGGCGCCATGGGATCGCGGCTTCCTCGCCATTGAGCCCTATGCGTCGATTACCGACTGCATGAACCTGGCGCAGAAGAGCCTTTGCAACGACCTGGCGAGCATCCAGCCCGGCGGTCATTGGGAAGAAAGCTTCTGGGTGACGCCGTCCGGTTATTGATTTACTGTCGCAAAAAACTGGGAGGAAAGTTCATGCGCATTGTTTCTGTTCTCGCACTTCTCGCCGGCTCGGCCGTCATTGCTTCGGCACAGCCCGCGCCTGCGCCCGCCGCCGGCGCCGCTGCCGCCAAGCAGACCTATGACGTTCCGACCAACGGCAAGCCGCAGACCTTCTACATGCTGTCCCGCGTCTTCAAGGAGGGCGAGGATATCGGCCTGCACACCCATGACGGGGTGGAGATTTCCTGGGTGGTGCGCGGCAACATCCGCCTGGTGGTTGCGGGCGGCGAGTCCAAGATCTATCACGCCGGCGAAAGCTTCCTGATCCCGCGCGGCACCGTCCATGACCCGGTCAATGTCGGCCCGGGCGAAGCTGAAGTCGCGGTGAACTATGTCCTCGACAAGGGCTCGCCGATGCGCAATCCGCTCAATATCCCGCTGCCGGCCGAGTGCAAGGACGCCAAGTCGGCCTGCGTGGTGAAGAAGCCCTGATCCGGGACTTTTTCCTCATTCGGGCGGCGCGGTGTTCGGCGGCAGCTTCTTGTAATAGTCGAGGTCATATTTCGGCTTGTAGCTGCCGCTGAAGGGCCGCCTGGCGAAGGTCTGGAAATAGGCGAGCGAGGCGTCGCGGAACCAGACCGCGTCGCGGTGCTGCATGACGAGATACTGCCGGACCGCGGTATAGCGCTCATCGTCCAGTTTTCCCTTCAAGCCGTCCCAGATCTTCTGCATCGCCTCCACTTCGGCGACGCCTTTGCCATAGGTGTATTGCAGCTCTTCCCACATGGTGCGGCCGGACTTCATCCGGAAGTCCCAGGGGACGTGATGGAACCAGAGGAGGAATTCCTCCGGCGTGGTGCGGATATCGTCGAACTGCTCCTTCAGCGGGGAATTGTACTGCGCCGCCGTGTTGTAGCCGGTGTGCGAGCGGTCGACGCCGAGCCCCACCGCATCGGCGCGGTTGAAGTACACGTCGGCCCAGTCGGAACGCCGCGGCGAGTCGAGCCAGGGCCAGGGACCATAATGCGTGTTGGCGCTGTCCAGCTCCTGGAAGGTCAGGCCGATGGGCGACTGGTAATCCATCATCGCCGGCCAGGAATTCATCAGCAGGTCGACCGCCCCTGACACCAGCTTCGGATCATTGCCGAAGGTCTGGCGCACCCATTCCTCGCCCACGGCGCGGGCGCTGGCTTCCGGATTCCAGGCGAAGCGGCCATAGGCGTACCAGTTGGCCTGGTTGAAGATCGAGCCGGTCCAGTTGCGGTCATTGCCGATATTGGCGACGCCGGCGGTGCCGGTGAGCTTCTGGTTCATCACGATCTTGGCCACGCTCGATCCGGGACCGTGGGCGAAGGTGTCGGAGCGATAGATCTGCTCGTACAGGAAGCCGGTATAGGTGAGATCGACTCCCTGGCCGGTATATTCCTTGGTCACGGGGAACTCGACCGCCATGTTGCTTTTCGGCATGGCGCCGAACAGGGGCGCGAAGGGTTCGCGCGGCTGGAAGTCCAGCGGGCCTTCCTTTTCCTGCACCAGGACATTGTCGCGGAACTGCCCGTCGAACGGCTTGATGATGCGATAGGCCTCGGCGACACGGTCAATGTGCCAGTCCTTGCCGGGATCGTCATAGACAAAGGCGCGGTACATCACGACGCCGCCATGCGGCGCCAGCAGGTCGGCATACATGTTGGCGCCGTCGGAATGGGAACGGCCGTAATCCTGCGGCCCGGGCTGGCCTTCCGAATTGGCCTTGACCAGGAAGCCGCCGAAGTCGGGAATTGCCCGGTAGATTTCCTCGACCTTGGCCCGCCACCAGGCCCGCACCTGCGGGTCCAGCGGATCGGAGGTCTTGAGGCCGCCAATCTCCTGCGGCGCATTGAATCGCGGCGCCATCCAGACATGCACGCCATAGGGGCGGAATTCCTCGGCCAGCGCCGCGGTCTTTTCGATATAGCCGGTCGTCAGGCTGTTGGCGCTGGTGTTGACGTTGTTGAGGACGGCCCCGTTGATGCCGATGGAGGCGTTGAGCCGGGCATATTCGCGGTAGCGGGGATCGCGATAGGCCGGCAGGGTCTGCCAGCGCCAGAGCGAGGCGCCGGCAAAGCCGCGTTCGATCGAACCGTCGAGATTGTCCCAATGGTTCAACACGCGCACCATCAGCCTTGGTGCATCGCTGACATCGAGCCTGTCGATCGCCTGCCCCGTCTGCATCCGGCGCAGGAAGGCGAAGGCGCCATAGAGAACGCCGATATCGCTGTTGCCGGCGATGACCGTGGCCTTGTGGCCATTCAGCAGGACGCTGCGCAGCAGAAAGCCTTCCTTGCCGGCACCGCCCAGGTTGAGGTGCAGTCCGGCAATTGCCTGCGACGAGGACGGCGTGCCGATCACCACCGCGCCGTCGCCGCCCGCGCCTGTCCCCGGGGCATGGCGCAGCAGGCCGGCGATGCCGATCCGCAATTCGTTCGCGGCCGCGTCGAGCGTCGGCGAAGCGCGCCCGGCCAGCACGGCGCGGGTGAGGGGCGCATAGCGCGCGATCTGCGCCGCGGGCAGGGGGTGATAACGCAGCCACGCTTCATGACCGTCTTCCGCCCATGCGGGCGCGGTCGAAAAAAACGCCAGAAGCATCGATACGAAAAACCGCCCCATGATGTATTTCCTGTAATCTTGGCGGCGAGTTTGCCGCAGGCTTCGCTTCTGAGCCAGCTTCGCCGTCCTGACACCGGCGGGCAATCGCTTCGCGCAATTGGCCGTAAGGGCAATCGTTTTCGTCTTCAGATTGCATTGCCCCATTGCCGCCGCGTGGCGGAACTGCTGGCAAAAATTGTCGCAAACCTTCGCGCCTGGGCTATTTCCCGCGCTTTCGGGCGGGCAAATTGGTTATGGTCCGCACCAATCAACCCGCGCGCCAGAATCGCGGGATTTTGGGCTCAAAGCCAGGCACACCGAAGATTGCGCGTCCCGTTTCGCGGGCCGCCACACCACTTGAAGGAGGAACGCAATGCACACCTTGAAAACCCTGATGCTCGCCGCCGCTGCGGCCGGCACCATGGCGCTGATCGCCGAAGCCGCGCTGGCGCAGGATGCGGCGCCGGCCGCCGGTGCTCCCGCCGCGGCTGCCCCCGCTGCCGGCGACGCCGCTCCGGCTCCCGCTGCTGGCCGCGCCGCCGGACGTGGCGCCGGCCGCGGTCGCGGCGCACCGCCGCCGCAGGAAATCGGCTGGGCGCCGAAGAAGACGCCCTATGACAACTATGTCGCGCCGAACAAGGTCTGGTGGAAGCTTTCCGATATCCTGAAGGCGCATTCCAAGACCGCAACCTGGCAGCAGCCCATCGTTCGCAACAAGGATCTGGAAGCGGACTGGCACCAGATGGCCGCCGGCGGCAAGACCCCTCTGGTCGAGTGGCCCGACAACCGCATCGGGATGATCGTGTGGCAGGGCCAGCTGCGCGTCAGCATCAAGGGCCAGGAGCCCTTCATCGCCACGAAGGGTTTTGAGATCAACATTCCCTTGCGCCTGTCCTACACCCTGGAAACGGTCGGCGACACGCCTGCCCTGTGGCTGGAAGTGCACCAGGCCGGCGACGTGCCGATCTATCCGATCGAAGGCACGCCCGAAAAGCCGAAGGACATCAAGGGCTACAAATATACCAAGGTGATCCTGAACGGCGGCGATGGCGTCTATGACGGCAACAACAAGCCGTATCTCGACTTCTACAAGGACATCGTGAATGGCGGCGGTCGCGCTGGCGCCTTCATTTCCTCCGATCACTTCTTCATGAACAACATCCGCGGCGCCGGCGTGCCGATGCCGCCGGCTTCCAATCTTGGCCATTTCCATGTCGACATGACGGAGTTCTGGTTCATCATGGAAGGCAAGATCAGCTACCAGATCGAAGGCATCAAGGAACCGTTCATCGCCGATGCCGGCGACGTCGTCACCGCCGCGATGGGACGTTTCCATCGCGCCGCCTTCGCGGAAAACAATGGCGGCATGGATACGCGCGTGGCCATCAACCCCTTCCCGCGCGGCCTGCACGACTACACGGTGGAATCGAACGGTCGCCAGTAAAGCGGCCACAGACGCAAAAGCGCCGCCGGGCAACCGGCGGCGTTTTTGTTTGCGTTTCAACCGCTTGGGGAAGGTCCGCAGCGGACCTTTTTGATTACTTGCATGTAAGAAATCGGCTATGCTGCCGGCAGAAGGCTGCGGCGGAAGACAACGTGGCCACAAGGAGGAGACAGCCATGAATGTCATGAAATCCCTGATGCTGGCGGGCGGCACGCTGGCGCTGATCGCCGGCATGGCGATGGCGCAGGATACGCCCGCGCCCGCTGGCGGACGCGCCGCTGCGGCCGCGCGGCCTGCGCCGCGTCAGATGCCCACCGCCTGGGTGCCGAAGAAGACGCCGCTCAGCAAATATGAAGGCATCACCAAGCCGATCTGGCGTCTTTCGGAAATTCGCGCCACCCATTCCAAGACCGCCAGCTGGGACCTGGCCATCGTCCGCAACGATGAAATGTGGGGCGACTGGCACCAGCTTGCCGCCGGCGCCAGCACGCCGCGCGTGATGTTTCCCGACAACCGCACCGGCCTGATCGTCTGGGACGGCCAGGTGCGCGTCAGTGTCGACGGCCAGGAGCCTTTCGTCGCCAGCAAGGGCTTCGAGATCAACATACCCTACCGCACGCCCTACAAGCTGGAGACCGTGGGCGACGCGCCGGCGCTTTACTTCCAGGTGCGGGAAGCCAATCACCTGCCGCTCTATCCGGTGGACACCAACCCGGAGAAGCCCAAGGACCCGGCGGGCTACAAATACGTCAAGGCGACGCTCACTGCCGATGTCGGCAAGATCGATGCCGGCCAGAAGCCCTATCTCGACTATTACAAGGATGTGGTGAATGGCGGCGCGCGCGGCGGCGCCTTCATCTCCAGCGATCATTTCTTCATGAACAACATTCGCGGCATGGGCGTGCCGACACCGCCGCCGACCAATCTTGGCCACTTCCATGCCGAATACACCGAGTTCTGGTTCATCCTGGAAGGCAAGATGGAATATCTGATCGAGGGCATTCCCGAGGTCATCCAGGCCGATGCCGGCGACGTGGTCACTGCGGTGCCGGGCCGTTTCCACCGCGCCAGCTTCAAGGCCGGCCAGATGGACACCCGCGTCGCCATCAATCCCTTCCCGCAGGGCGAGCACAATTTCACCGTGGAATCGGGCGGCCGCCAGTAGGCTTCATGCCCGAAATGCGAAACGCCGCCGGGCAGCCGGCGGCGTTTTCGTTTAAGACTAGTCTGTTGAAATTGCTGGCATTTTAAAGGGTGGCGGACAGAGAGGGATTCGAACCCTCGAACGGCTTTCACCGTTACACACTTTCCAGGCGTGCGCCTTCAACCACTCGGCCACCTGTCCAACCCAGGAGGGGCGGGGAATAGCCCGGTCCGCCGCCCCCCGCAAGTCTTCACTCTTCGTGGCCGGGAACCGTCAGGTCGCGCCGGGCCGAAATGATCGAGATGGTGTAGCCCGCCACCACGTCGAACAGGCTCATCGCCACCAGCAGGAAGAAGGCGGTGGTGCCAAAGCCCTTGAGCAGCAGGAACTCCACCAGCGTGGCGACGAAGATCAGGGTGGAGAAGGCGTGGTTGAGGATTTCGGCCCGCCCGGTGCGCGTCGCCTTCACCATTTCCAGGAACAGCAGGCAAAGCGAGAAAGCGACGAAGATGTCGGAATAGCTGAGATGCCAGACATCGCCGGACGGCATTTGCAGGCTGAAACTTTCGTTCAGCAGCGCCGCGATGTTGCTCTGTCCCGCCAGGCCGCCGCCAAAGGCCAGCAGGTTGTAAAATACCAGCGGAAGAAAAAGCAGCGGAAAGGCGCCCATGCCAGCCCCGGGAATCGCCGTTCCAGACTACACGGATTCGCCGCGGCGGCGGTCGCGATAGATCATCCAGATGTTGCGGGCATAGATCGGCAGCGGAAATCCCTGGCCCAGCACCAGCGGCCAGGCCTGGAGATGGATGGCGTAGATGAACAGCACCAGCCCGCCTCCCAGGCTGCAATACCAGAAGGCGATGGGAATGACGCTGTGGCCTTCCTGTTCGCTGCGCCACCACTGGATTAGCATGCGGATACTGAAAATCGCCTGGCCGCCGAACCCGATCGCGGTCCATAGAAGGTCGTAAGGATGGGCGACGGCGTTCAGGTAGAGATGGGTGAGATAGCTCATAACTCCGTGGTCTCCACGCGGCCGCCATGGCGCCTGAGCAGCCAGCGCACCCCCATCAGGTCGCTGCCGCTGACCAGCAGCCGTCCCAGATTGGTGTATTTCGAGCGCCCGGCCAGGCGCGGGCGATGGTTCACCGGCACAAAGCGGGTCTGCCAGCCCTCGCGCTGCACCAGCGCGATCAGGAAGCGGTGGAAATGATCGAAATAGGGCAAGGCGAGGAAAACCTCGCGCCGGATCGCTTTCAGGCCGCAGCCGGTATCGGCGGCGCCGTCCTTGAGCAGCCAGTTGCGAAAGGCGTTGCCGAAGCGGGAGGCAAGGCGCCGGCTGAAACTGTCCTTGCGTTTGGTGCGCACGCCCGAGACCAGTCCGGCGGCGGGCTCGGCTTCCAGGATGCGCAGCAGTCTGGGAATGTCCGCCGGATCGTTCTGGCCGTCGCCGTCCAGCGTGATGATGACGTTGCCCCGGGCCGCCTTGACCCCGGTCCAGATGCCCCGGCTCTGGCCCAGATTGCGGCTGTGGCGCAGCACGCGCAAGGACGGGATTTCGGTCTTGAGGGCGGTCAGGGCCTCCGCCGTGCCGTCGGATGAACCGTCATCGACGAAGATGATCTCGTGGGGCTTCTCGCCGGCCAGGGCGGCGGCGATTTCCCGCGCCAGCGGGCCGGCATTGGCCGCTTCGTCCTTCACCGGCACCACGACCGACAATTCCATGCGTCTTCAAGTCCTTCCCGACAGATGGGACCGGCCTTATACAGGCCCTGCCCCCCCTGACATAGGGCACACGGGGCCGGAAGAAAAATGGCCGAAGACGAGAGCGACAGCATAGCGCCCCCGGCGGCGAAGGTCCCTCCTGGCGGGCGGCTTCTGGCTTTCCTGGGGCGCCATCCGCTGCCACTGCTGACGCTGCTTTGTCTGGCGCTCTGGTTGCCCGGCATCGTCAGCCTGCCGGCCCTGGACCGGGACGAAAGCCGCTTCGCCCAGTCATCACGCCAGATGCTGGAATCAGGGGACTATGTCGATATCCGGCTGGGCCATGTGCCCCGCTACAAGAAACCGGTCGGCATCTACTGGCTGCAGGCGGCAACCACGGCCGCGGCTGCGCCTTTCGCAGGCACAGGCCAGATCTGGAGCTACCGCCTGGCCTCGCTCCTGGGGGCGCTGCTGGCGGTGTGGCTGACCGTGTGGTGCGCCCGCGCCGTGTTGAGCGCCGAGGGCGCGTTCCTGGCGGGGGCGCTGATGGCCGGCACCCTGCTGCTGGCGGCGGAAGCCACCATCGCCACCACCGACGCGGTGCTGCTGGCCTGTACCCTGGCCATCCAGGGTGTGCTGCTGCGCGTCTACAAGGCGGCGCGGGGCGAGGGCGTTCCGCCCTCCGATCTGGTCGTCTTTGCCGGCTGGGTGGCCGTGGCGGCCGGAGCGCTGGTCAAGTTTCCCATCGTTCCGGGGCTGGCCCTTGTTACTGTCCTTGCCCTGGTGGGATGGGATGGCTGGCGCGGACGCGGCAATGCCGAAGCCCCTTCGGCCTGGCGCTGGCTGGGAAGCCTGAAGCCGCTGCGTGGATTGCTGCTTGCAGCACTGCTGGTATCGCCGTGGCTGGTCGCCATCACCCTGCAAAGCCACGGCGCCTTCTTCCAGCAGTCGCTGGGCAATGACTTCGCCGCCAAGCTGGAAGGCGGCCAGGAGAGTCACGGTGCGTGGCCGGGCTACTTCCTGCTGCTGTCCGCGGCGAGCCTCTGGCCGGCCGTGCTGTTTGTCGCGCCCGCCATCGCCGCCGCCATTCCCCGCCATGGCGAAGCCGCAATCCGCTTCCTGCTCGTCTGGGCGGCCGGCTGGTGGCTCCTGGTCGAAGCGGTGCCCACCAAGCTGCCGCACTATGTCCTTCCCGCCTATCCGGCCCTGGCCATGCTGGCAGCGGCCTGGATGACCGGTCCGGCGGCGACGCTCTGGGAACGGGCGGCGGCCTGGTTCTCCGGCCTGCAGTTCCTGGTGGGCGCCGCGGCGCTGGTAACGGCGCTGGTGATCCTGCCCCGTCTTTATGGCCCCGGCGACATGGTGTGGCTGTGGGCTGCCGCGGGGCTGGGCGGCGCATTGACGTTGACGGCGCTGGGCCTGTTTGCCTTCGGCAAGCGGGGCTGGGCGCTTGCCTTGTCGCTTGTTGCGGCGCTGGCGCTGCTTCCGCCCCTGTCGGCGGGTGCCGGGCCGCAGCTGGACCAGTTGTGGCTGACCACGCGCCTGGCGCAGGCGGCCGTCAGGCATGGCCGCGCCGGTGATCCGCCGCCGGTGCTGGCGGGATACACCGAGCCCAGCATGCTGTTCGCACTCGGTCCCGATCTCGGCCTTGCTGACGGCGCCGGCGCCGCCGAACTGGCGGCGCGCGACGGCGGCCTGGCGCTGATCGAGGCGCGGGAGAAAGGCGCCTTCCTCGCGCGGCTGGCGGAGAAGGAAGCCGATGCCGTTCCGCTTGAGACCGTCACGGGGTTCAACTATTCGCGCGGACGCAAGGCCGCGGTGACGATCTATCGGGTCGCCGCCACCGGACGCTGACGCGCCCTTGACAACATCACCACAGTTGGAAATATCGCGAAAGGCAGAGATGGCGCTGGAAAGCCGCGGGGGCTTTCGCCGCATCCCTGCCGCAGGAGAGCGTGCCGGGACGATGGGTCTCCAAGCCGCGCGCAATGCCAGACTTCATATCGCCCCGGCGCCGCTGGAGCAGACGCCTCCCGCGGAAGCTCCGGCGAGGAAGCCTGTCCAGATATTTCCCATCGCTCCGTCCAGCCGCGCCTTCTATCGCCGGTTTTTTCCGGATACTTCCGCGGCAGAATGGAATGACTGGCGCTGGCAGATGCGTCAGCGCATCCGCAGCCTGGAAGACCTGTCGCGCGTCTTCGCCCTGTCCGAGGACGAACGCAGCGCCGTCTCGCGCCATACCGGCGCCCTGCCGCTTGGGATCACGCCCTATTACGCCAGCCTGATGGACCTGGAAAATGCCGGCGAACCGCTCAGGCGCACCCATATCACGACCGGCGGCGAGTATCTCTTCTCGCCGGGCGAGGCCGACGATCCCCTGGGCGAGGACCATGACACGGCCGTACCCGGCCTGGTGCATCGCTATCCCGATCGCGTGCTGTTCCTGGTCACCGGCACCTGTTCGACCTATTGCCGCTACTGCACCCGCTCGCGAATGGTGGGCAATCCCGGCGGCGAATACGGTTTTTCGACCCGCGACTGGGAAGCGGCGCTGGCCTATCTCGAGGCCCATACGGAAGTGCGTGATGTGCTGCTGTCGGGCGGTGATCCGCTGACCCTGTCGGACGACAAGCTGGACTGGCTGCTGACCCGGCTGCGCGCCATCCGGCATATCGAGTTTCTGCGCATCGGCACCAAGATGCCGATGGTGCTGCCCCAGCGCATCACCCGCAGCCTGACCCGGGTCTTGAAAAAGCATCATCCGCTCTGGATGAGCATCCATGTCACCCATCCAGCCGAACTGACGCCGGAAGCGGCGGAGGCCGCCGCCCGCCTGGCCGATGCCGGCATTCCCCTGGGCGGCCAGACCGTGCTGCTCAAGGGCGTCAATGACGATGCCGCGGTGATGAAAGCGCTGATGCACGCCATGCTGAAGAACCGCATCCGGCCCTATTATCTCTATATGTGCGATCCGATCCGCGGCTCGGCGCATTTTCGCACCAGCGTCGAAAAGGGTCTGGAAATCATCGCCGCCCTGCGCGGCCACACCACCGGCTATGCCACCCCGATGTTCTGCATCGACGCGCCCGGCGGCGGCGGCAAGATCCAGCTGGCGCCCGATCCGGTGACGGGCCGCGACGGAGATTTTCTGCTGCTGCGCAATTTCGAAGGCGGGATTTTCCGCTATCCGGACCCCGGCGGCGCGCTCGGGCGCTGATGCATATCGGCGTCACCTATGACCTGCGCGATGACTATCGCGCCCTGGGCTTCTCCGAGGAAGACAGCGCCGAATTCGACGCCGAGGAGACGATCGCCGCGCTCTGCCAGGCGCTGGCGGAACTGGGGCATCGTCCCGACCGCATCGGCAATGTCCGGGCGCTGACCATGGCGCTGGCAAAAGGCGCGCGCTGGCCTCTCGTCTTCAACATCTGCGAAGGCGTGCATGGCGCCGCCCGCGAGGCGCAGGTGCCGGCCCTGCTGGAAGCCTACGACATTCCGTATGTCTTTTCCGATCCGCTCACCCTGGCGCTGGCGCTGGACAAGGCCATGGCCAAGCGCGTGGTGCGCGATGCCGGGGTGCCGGTTGCCGACTTTGCCGTGATCGAGAACGCCGGCGACATTGCCCGCATGGCTCTGCCGTTTCCGCTTTTCCTCAAGCCCAACTCGGAAGGCTCCGGCAAGGGCGTGGACGCCCATTCGCGGGTCGATGATGCCGTCGCGCTGGACCGGGTGGCTCGCGACCTGCTGCGGCGCTTCCGCCAGCCGGTGCTGGTGGAAGAATACCTGCCCGGCCGCGAATTCACCGTCGGCATCCTGGGCACTGGCGATGAAGCGCGGGTGCTGGGGGTGATGGAGATCGTGCCGGGCGAGAAATTCGTCGGCCATGGCTATGGGCTGGAGAACAAGCAGGAGTGGGTGGGCAAGCTCACGGTCCATCGCGCCACGGGCCCCGAGGCCGAGGCCGCCGCCCAGGTGGCGCTGGCGGCCTGGCGGGCGCTGCGCTGCCGCGATGGCGGGCGCTGCGACATCCGCCAGGGCAGCGACGGCCTGCCTTGCTTCATCGAGGTCAATCCGCTGGCCGGCATCCGGCCGGGCTATTCCGACCTCTGTTTCATCGCCGATTTCGAAGGGCTGTCGCATCGCGACCTGATCGGGGCGTTCCTGGAATCCTGCCTGCGCCGCCATCCGGACCTGCGGGAGGCGGCGCCGTGAAAGTGCTGGTGCTGCATTCCGCCATCGCCCCCGATGCGCCGCCGGAAGAGCAGGACACGCTGATCGCCGCCGCCGCGGTGGAGGCGGCGCTGGCGGCGCGTGGCCATGCCGCCAGCCGGGCCGGTTATATCCGGGATCGCGCCGCCCTGGGCGCCATGCTGCGGGCCAGCGCCCCCGACGTCATCTTCAACCTGGTGGAAGGCATTGACGGGCTTGGCGGACTGGCGCCGCAGGCCCCGCATGCTCTGCGGGCGCTGGGCTGGCGCTTCACCGGCGTCAGCGCCGAAGCCATGGACCTGACCAACGACAAGCCGCGCACCAAGGCGCTGTTGCGGCAGGCCGGCCTGGCCACGCCGGACTGGTGCATGCCGCCGGACTGGACGGGGCTGGATGGGCGTGCCTGGATCGTCAAGGCCGCGCTGGAGGATGCTTCGCTGGGGCTGGATGACGGCTGCGTGGTGACCGGGCCGGCGGCGGTGATTGCCCGCGCCCAGGCCTGCGCCGCCCTCCATGGCGGCGACTGGTTCGCAGAGGCCTTCATCGCGGGGCGGGAGTTCAACATCGCCCTTCTCAATGGACTCGTATTGCCGATGGCCGAGATGCGTTTTGAGCAATGGCCGGAAAACAAGCCGCGTATCGTCGGCTATGACGCCAAATGGCGGGAGGATTCCGCGGGCTGGAACGGCACGGTGCGCCATTTCGGCGTCGAACGGCAGGAACCGGAACTGGCGGCGGCGCTGAAACAGGCCTGCGAGAAAGTCTGGTCGCTGTTCGGTCTCACAGGTTTCGCGCGGGTGGATTTCCGCGTCAATGAAAGCGGCTTGCCGCTGATCCTGGAAATCAACGCCAATCCCTGCATCACGCCCGATGCCGGGTTCGCCGCCGCCGCCGCTGAAGCCGGCATGAGCTATGGCGAAGTCATCGAGGCGCTGGTGGCGGCGGCATGATTCCCACCCTCGTCGATGTCGAAGCAGCCGCCCGGCGCATCAGGCCCCATTCCGTGCGCACGCCGCTGGTGGAAAGCCCGGTCTTGAGCGCCATAACGGGCGGGCGGGTCTTCCTCAAGCTGGAAACCCTGCAGCGCACCGGCTCCTTCAAGTTCCGGGGCGCCTGCAACGCCGTGGCGCAGCTTTCGCAGCAACAGTTGCGGGCAGGCGTGGTGGCCTTTTCCTCGGGCAACCATGCCCAGGGTGTCGCCGCCGCCGCCGCCCTGTTCGGCGCGCCGGCCCTGATCGTGATGCCAAAGGATGTGCCGCCGCCCAAGCTGGCGGGAACCCGGGCCCTGGGCGCCGAGGTGGTGTTCTATGACCGGCAGAAGGACGACCGCGAAGCCATTGCCGCCCGGATTTGCGCCGAACGCGGCGCCAGCCTGATCAAGCCGTTCGACCAGGCCGAGGTGATTGCCGGGCAGGGCACGGTGGGGCTGGAAATCGCGGAAGACGCAGCCCGGTTTGGCGTCGCGCTTGATACCGTGCTGGTGCCCTGCAGCGGCGGCGGGCTGGCCAGCGGCACGGCGCTGGGGCTGAACGGCAGCGCCATGGTGCGCACGGCGGAGCCGGAGAATTACGACGGCATGAAACGCAGCCTGGAAGCAGGCCGCCGCATCGCCGCGCCGGGCGGTGCGCTTTCCATTGCCGATGCGCTGATGGCGCCGATGCCGGGCGAGATTGTCTTTGCCATCGCCCGGGAACGGCTTGGTCCCGGTCTGGCGGTGAATGACGAAGCGCTGCGCCGTGCCGTCGCCTATGCCGCCGCCAGTCTCAGGCTGGTGGTGGAACCGGGCGGTGCTGCGGCCCTGGCGGCGGTGCTGGAAGGCGCCGCGCAGGGTCAATGCGTGGCCGTGGTGTTGTCGGGCGCCAATGCATGACGCAGACGCTGCCGCTGTCGCGTGCCTATCCCTGCAGGGGCGGCGGACCGGTGCTGCGGGCGGTCGAACGCCGGATCTTCAGCCTGCATTATTTTCAACCCTGCCTCGCCTGCGGCTTCTGCCGGGACGCCTGCTGCGATTGGGGCGTTGATATCGACCTTCTGAACGTGGCGCGGCTGAAGGCGCTGCCCGAAGACTTCAGGATGCTGGTCGCGGTGCCGCAGGAGCAATGGTTCACCGATGACGTGCGGCGCGACGCCGAGTTTCCCGGCGGCGCCCATGTTCGCACCGCCGTCATTGGGGGCCGCTGCGTCTTTCGCAATCATGCGGGACGCGGCTGCCTGATCCATTCCTACGCGCTGGAAAAAGGCCTGGACTACCATGAATTAAAGCCGCTGGTTTCCACGCTGTTTCCGGTCAGCTTCGAGCATGGCGTGCTGGTCGCCGCGACGGAGCTGGCGGACGGGTCGCTGGTCTGCGCCGGCGATGGCCCTTCGCTCTACCAGGGCGCGCGCGCGGAGCTGCGCCATTATTTCGGCGAGGAGCTAGTCGCCGAACTGGACGCGCTGGCGCGTTAAGCTCTGTTGAGATTTACCGTAAACGCGGTCTTTGCTTTGGCGAGCCCGGCGGCGGGGCTAGTTTGCCCGGTGGCTTTTTCCCGACGGCGATGAGAAACAGAGGACATTCCCTGCGCGGTGACCGGCGCTTCGGCCGGCGGCTCGGCTTGTGGTGCACGGCGGCGGTTCTGTCGCTGCTGCTGCTGGCGACCAATCTCTGGCTGCAGGCCCAGAAGCCGCAGGACAAGGATACCGGCGACGTTTCGCTGACGGCGCTGCAGGCCGCCTATGCCCTCGTGCTGCCGGGCGAAACGGCCATTTCGGGGCTTTCGCAACTTGGTTTCGATACCGGCCTGCCCGGCGTGCGGCGGCTTTCCTATCTGGGGCTGATGGAGCGTTTTGCGCCCGCCAGCAGCGCGTCCTTCGACAGCCTGGATCCGGCGGCGCAGAAATGCATGACGACGCCGCAGGGCTGCAGCGCCTATCTCTTCCGTCTGGCGCGGGCCCGCGGCAGCGAGGAACGGGCCGCCTTCGGCTTTGTCAGCGCCGCGCAGGCCCAGGCCCCCGGGGTGATCGAGGTGCTGTTCCTGGTCCAGGATGGCCGCATCGTCTTCAAGGCAATGCGAGGGGTCTGAAATTTTCGCGCCATGAAGCGGCCTTCGGCCGCTAGGGCCGGCGCGCCGCATCGTCCGCTGTCGCGGCGTCCCAGAACCGCTTTCGAGCCTGTTGCATTCCGGCGCGTCGCAATGCGCCGCGCTTTTGGCCCCGCATCGTCCCCTGTCGCGGCATTCCAGAACCGCTTTCGAGCCTGCTGCATTCCGGCGCGTCGCAATGCGCCGCGCTTCTCGCGCCGCAATCGTCCGCTGTCGCGGCGTCCCAGAACCGCTTTCGAGCCTGCTGCTTTCCGGCGCGTCGCAATGCGCCGCGCTTCTCGCGCCGCAATCGTCCGCTGTCGCGGCCGATTAACTTGAGACAAGCAGCACAACGAGATGGATAGTTCTGAGCGCTCTATCGCGGCGCAAGAACCATCATCATCTGGCGGCCTTCCATCTTGGGATACTGCTCCAGCTTGGCGATCACCTCGGTGTCCTTCTGGACGCGATTGAGCAAATCCATGCCCAGATGCTGGTGCGCCATCTCCCGGCCGCGGAAACGCAGCGTCACCTTGACCTTGTCGCCTTCCTCGAAGAAGCGCTTCATCGCCCGCATCTTCACGTCATAATCATGGTCGTCGATGGTCGGGCGCATCTTGATCTCCTTGATCTCGATGACCTTCTGCTTCTTGCGGGCCTCGTTGGCCTTCTTCTGCTGCTCGTATTTGTATTTGCCGAAATCCATCAGCTTGGCGACGGGCGGCTTGTTGTCGGGCGAGATCTCGACCACGTCGAAGCCTTTTTCCTCGCCCAAAGCGAGGGCCTCATCCAGCCCGATCTCGCCGTATTTGTGGCCGTCGTCCCCGACCAGGAAGACGGTGCGGGCGGTGATTTCGTCGTTGATGCGCGGGCCATCCTTGGCGGGTGCCTTCTGGTCCGACTGAAAACGCCTGGGGACTATGACTCTCTCCTTGCCTGATAACGTCCACGCACGCCTGCACGGTCTCGCGAGGGGTTCCAGCCAGCCTCACGAAACAGGGTTCCGGTCATGCAGTGGTTGGATCCTCGTAAAAGTACCGCTCAACGCAGGTCGGGCGGGACGGCTTCGGCCGCCAGCATAGAAATTGCCGCGTCCAGCGCAAGGGATTCCTGCTTTTCCGCCCCCAGTTTCCGTACCGTTACGGTGCGGTTTTCCGCTTCCCGGCGGCCCAGGACCAGCAAATAGGGCGTTTTGGCCAGACTGTGCTGGCGAACCTTGTAGTTGACGGTCTGGTTGTCGATATCCAGAACGGTGCGGATTCCGGCCGTCTTGAGCGCGGCCTCGACCTCGCGGGCATAAGGGTCGGCGTCGGACACCACCGTGGCCACGGCTGCCTGGACCGGCGCCAGCCAGAGGGGAAACCTGCCGGCATAATGCTCGATCAGGACGCCGATGAAGCGCTCCAGCGAGCCGGTGATGGCCCGGTGCAGCATGACCGGCCGCTTCTTGTTGCCGTCCTCGGCGATGTAGTTGGCATCCAGTCTTTCGGGCAGCACATAGTCGAGCTGGATGGTGCCGCACTGCCAGTCGCGGCCAATGGCGTCGCGCAGCACGAATTCCAGCTTGGGGGCGTAGAAAGTGCCTTCGCCGGCATTGATGGTATAGGGCAGGCCGATGCTCTCGCAGGCCCGGGCAAGGGCGGCTTCCGCCTGGTCCCATTGTTCCTCGCTGCCGCCGCGCTGCTCGGGACGGGTCGCCAGCTTGGTGATGAAGCTGTCGAAGCCCAGCTCCCTGTAGACCTCGGTCAGCAGGGCGACGAATTTGGTGGTTTCGCCGACGATCTGTTCCTCGGTGCAGAAGATATGCGCATCGTCCTGGACGAAGGAACGTACCCGCATGATGCCGTGCAGCGAGCCCGAAGGCTCGTAGCGGTGGCAGGACCCGAACTCGGCCATGCGCATGGGCAGGTCGCGATAGGATTTCAGGCCCTGGTTGAAGATCTGGACATGGCCGGGGCAGTTCATCGGCTTGACCGCCAGGATGCGGTGATGGTTCTCGCCCTCATCGACCTCGGCGATGAACATGTGGGGACGGTAATTCTCCCAATGCCCTGACAGCTCCCACAGCTTGCGGTCGATCAGCTGCGGCGTCTTCACTTCCCTGTAGTCGGCCTTTTCGATCTTGCGCCGGATGTAGCTTTCCAGCGTCCGGTACAGCACCCAGCCATTGGGATGCCAGAAGACCTGCCCCGTGGCTTCTTCCTGGATATGGAACAGGTCCATCTCGCGGCCCAGCTTGCGATGGTCGCGCTTCTCGGCCTCTTCCATGCGGGTGAGATAGGCGTCGAGTTCCTTCCTGTCGCGCCAGGCGGTGCCGTAGATGCGCTGCAATTGCGCGTTCCTGGCATCGCCCCGCCAATAGGCGCCGGAGATCTTGGTCAGCTTGAAGGCGTCGCCGATATCGGCGGTGGTGCGAAAGTGCGGGCCGCGGCAGAGGTCGTGCCAGTCGCCATGCCAGTAGATCGAGACATCCTCGTTCGAGGGGATGGAAGCGATCAGTTCGGCCTTGAAGCTTTCGCCGATGTCCTTGAAATGCTGTACCGCCTTGTCGCGCGGCCAGACTTCCCGGCGGGTGGGACGCGCCTGTTTGACGATCTCGTGCATCCGCGCCTCGATCTTCACCAGATCGTCGGGATGGAAAGGCTCGCTGCGGGCGAAATCGTAATAGAAGCCGTCCTCGATCGCCGGGCCGATGGTGACCTGGGTGCCGGGATAAAGCTCCTGCACCGCCATCGCCAGCAGGTGTGCCGCGTCATGGCGGATCAGCTCCAGCGCCTTCTCGTCCTTGCGGGTGATGATGCGGATCCGGGCGTCCTGCTCGATGGGACGGAACAGGTCCCACTCCTTGCCGTCCACTTCCAGAATCAGCGCGGCCTTGGCCAGGCCGGGACCGATGGCGGCGGCGATCTCGCCCCCGGTGACGCCGCGCGGGAAGCTCATGGTCTTGCCGTCCGGCAGGGTCACGGTCACGGATGCGGCGGCAGGCGCAGACACTGGAATCTCCAAGGAAAGCAGGCCGGACCTTTGGCCGAGCCGCGCCTCTACGTCAAGCTTGGCGGGGCCGCGGGGCTTGCCGCCCGACAGCAGCGGGAGGATAATCAAAGTGTGCGGGAGGGGTCCCACACGGAGATTTGACCATGCGAACCATGAAGATTTTGAGCGCCATTTGCCTGAGTGCCGCCATCCTGCCGGCCGCGGCGCAGCCGGCGCCGGTGCAGCCGCCGCGCACCCAGATATGCCTGAATGTGAAAGACATCGTGGAGGCGTCGTCCAAGGATGGCCTGATCCTCACTTTCAAGATGAAGGATGGCACGGTCTACACCAACCATCTGCGCCAGCGCTGTGAAAGTCTGGAGGATAACGGTTTCGTCTGGGCGACGGAGGGCTCGCAGCAGATCTGCGAGGATATCCAGCAGCTGCGCACCCTGACCGCGCGCGAGCTTTGCCGCCTCGGCCGTTTCGACCCGCCTGGCGGGAAAACCGCCGCGGCGCGCTAGGCGCGAAACAAAAAGGCCCGGCGAAAGCCGGGCCTTTTTTCCTCTGCTTCGCCCTAGTGGCCGGAGCCGTCGCCCGAGCGGCTGGCCTCGAACAGGAACCAGTGGCGCTTCTCGGCGGCGTCAATGAAGTTTTCCAGGATCGAGGCGGTGGCCACGTCGTCATGCTTGTCGGCCACTTCATGGGCGGCGCGCATGTTCCGGATGACGGTCTTGGTGTCGGCCATCAGTTCCGTCAGCATGTCCCTGGCCGAAACGAAGGGCTTGTCATTGTCCTTGATGGATTGCAGCCGCGAAATCTCGCCGATGGAACGGATGGTGCGGCCGCCGATCTTGCGCACCCGTTCCGCCAGATCGTCGGTGGTGGCGTAGATTTCCGCCGATTGCTCGTCCAGCAGCAGGTGGTAGTCGCGAAAATGCGGTCCGGAGACGTGCCAGTGGAAATTCTTGGTCTTGAGGTAGAGGGCAAAGGCGTCGGCCAGGCACCCGTTAAGAGCGGCGGCGATTTCCGGCGTGGCGTTGCCGGACAGGTCGGTGGGCGTGTCGAGCCTGGCGCTGGCTTTGGCGCTGGACTTGCCCGGCTTGATTGCTTTGGCCATGGAAACCTCTGTCAGGGGGAAAAGGTCAGCTTAGAACGTCTATAAACTAGGCCAGGCTCCCGGCTTTTACCAGTGCGGCAAGGCAGATATGACGGGCGTTTTCGTGTAAGCAGCATGGGCTTTCGAAAGAGAAATCATGCGCAAAACCGTCATATTTGCGGCCCTGCTTCTGGCCGCCGGCTGCATCCATCAGCGGCCCGGACCCAATCCACGATATTATGAGGCCTATTACGACGGCTATTATGGCCCCTTCATCGACGGCTATTGGGGCCGTGATGCGCGCTATTTCTGGTACCTGGGCAAGGACAAGCTCTGGCACCGCGATAGCGCGCATCATTTCCAGCGCGGCGAGGGCGGGGTGAGATGGCAGCCGGTGCATGGCAGCGGCATGGCGCGCGTGCACTGACGCCGGAAAAGAGAAGGCCCGGCTTGCGCCGGGCCCCGACGATCAGGACCGGCGGCCGAAAAAGTCCTGCTTGCCCAGCGCGACGCCCTTGTGGCGCAGGATCGCGTAGGTCGCGGTCATGTGGAAATAGACATTGGGCAGCACGAAATTGTTGAGATAGTCCCGGCCACTGAAGTGGAATTCGGCGTTGGGGAATTTCAGCGTTATGGCCTTGTCCTCAGCCCCGGCGAAGGCATTGCGGTCCAGGCCCTTGAGATAGGCGGCGGTTCTGGCCGCACGGTCCTGGAGTTCGGCGAAGCTGCTCTCGCTGTCGTCGAACTTCGGGATTTCCGCGCCGGCAAGCCGTCCGCCGCAGCCCTTGGCCATGTCGGTGGCGACCTGGACCTGCTTGGTCAGATGAAACATGTCGGGCGCCAGCCTTGCCTCGAGATATTCCCTGGCCGCCACGCCTTTCTCCCGGGCATGGCTTTCGCCCACCTTCAGCACATGGCCCAGATTTTCCAGCATGAAGACCAGCGGCGGAACGGATGCGTCGTAGATGGTAAAAGCCATGGAAGGCCCCTTTGTTCGTGCGGGTGCACTCCATAAGCTGACCCACAACCGGTTCAAGATGATTTGCCCAGGCCCCCCAAGGCCCGCGATGGATAGGGGCTTGAGCGGCGCGCCGCTATTCTCTATTCAGCCGCCATGAGCGACGCAACCCCGCTGCCGGATCGGCTTTCGGTAAATCCCAAAAGCCCCTACTACAATGCCGAATTATTGGAGCGTGGCGTCGGCGTGCGCTTCAACGGCGCCGACAAGACCAATGTCGAGGAATATTGCGTCAGCGAAGGCTGGGTCCGCCTCGCCGTCGGCAAGACCGTTGACCGCCACGGCAACGCCATGACGATCAAGTATAGCGGCAAGGTCGAGCCGTACCTGCGCGCCCCCGAATAAGCCTCAGAAGGAATAGACCAGGGTGGTGCGCGCCGTGCTGTTGTAGCGGTGCAGCGCCGCCGTCGCCGGCGTGTTCTCGTATTGCGCCAGATAGGACGCCTGTACCGAGAGCGAGCCGATCAGTCCCATGGTGACGGCGGTGTTGGCGGTGAAGGTGCCGTCCCGGTCCTCGTTGTAATAGGACATGTTCTCGCTGAGCTTCAGGTTCGAGAGCATCGACCAGGCATAGTTCACGGCGGCGCGGCTGGCCAGAGTGCTCTTCGGCCCGGTGGTGACAAAATCGGTCTGGCGCAGCGCCGGGCCGCCTTCCACCTGCAGCGTCATTGCCGGGGTCTTGATCAGCGAATAGCCGAAGCCGAGCGACTCGGTGCTGCGGCTGTCGAAGCCGGAGAAGCGGTTGCTCTCCCAGCTGCTCAGGCCCAGCAGATAGAGCCGGTCGCTGAAGCGGTAATTCGCCTGGTAGCTGGCGAAGCCGCGGCTTTTGGTTTCCACGCCATTGTCGCGCTGATAGTCGAAGCTGCCGTTGAAGGTGTGCGTCCATTTCAGGCCGTCACGGGAAAAGTCCAGCGCCACCGCCATGCCGGTGGAACGGGTGTTGCCGCCGCTGACCGTGCCGCCGAGCTGGCCATGGCCTTTCCAGCCGCGCAGCAGCCCCAGGTGGCGCAGCTTCTCCTGCTTTCGCAGTTCGGCGGTGGTACGCAGCTGTTTCACCAGCGCGTCGATTTCCTTGGCTGATTTGGGGAAGGCCTTCCGGGTGACGTCGGCGGTCGAGGCGAGGACGGCGTCGCTTTTGCCGGCGGCGGCCTGCAGCAGGGTGGCGGCGGGGACCGGGAGGGGATCGGCCCGGGCGGGCAGGGCGATGGCCAGCAATGGGAGCAGAAGACCCGTACGGCGGATCATGTCACACCTGATTTGTCGCAGCAGACCGCTTGATCGGCGATTTCAACGGCGCAGGCAAGCGGAACCCGATGGTGGCAGCCATGCGGGAGGGTCAGCCCGCATACTCCACCTTGGCCAGGCTGACGACGAAGACCAGCACCTGGTTGGGCGGGACGCGGCCCGGCCGGCCTTCCTCGCCATAGGCCTGGTCGGCGGGAATGGCGATCTCCCACAGATCGCCCACCTTCATCTTCATCAGCGCGGTGCGCCAGCCCGGGATGACGGCGCCCAGGCTGAACAGGGCGGGAATGCCCGGCCTGGTTTCGTCGAAGACGGTGCCGTCAATAAGCCAGCCGCGATAGGTGACGGTGATGGTGTCGTTGCTGACGAGCGGCCCGTTGGACTTGGCGTCGGCGGCCTTCAGCACGCGATAGAGCACGCCTCCCGTCAGCCGCTTCACGTCGGGGCGGGCGGCATAGTCGGCCAGGAAGCGCAGATTGCCTTCGGGCGTGAGGGGATAGTTCTTGACCACGGTCGGCGGCATCGCCGGCTCTGCCGGCGCCGCGGCTTCATTGGGGGCTGGCGCGACATTCTGGGCCGGCGCGGCCGAGGCGGTCTGGGCCGCCGGGGCGACGGCGGCGTCGCTGGTCGGCGGCGCGTCGGCGGCGGCCGGTGCCGCGCTGGCCG
>CAZNGO010000013.1:0-24137 GCA_964572805.1 uncultured Rhizobium sp.
GGCGCCCAGCGCGCCCAGCCCGCCGCGCCGCGCCCGGCGTTTCGGCGCGGCGAACAGCGCCATCGCGCTGCCGGCCAGGTCCGGATCGGCGGCGCGGCCGGTCAGGGCGCTGCGCCAGTCATTCTGCCCGGAGTGGGCGCGCAGGGCCGCGATGGACTGGTCGGCCCAGTCCGCGCCCGGCCAGGGCCGTTCGCTTTCGGCAAGCAGCGCCGCTTTCAGCTTCTGCCAGGCGCCGCGCGGGGCCGGCGCCAGCGCCGCCTCCAGCACCCGGCCCAGGGCACGGGCGCGGCGGCGGGCAATGTCGGCGCCCACCGGCGCGAAATCCTCCACCAGGCCGGCAAGGCCGAGCAGCGGCGCCAGCGCGGCGGGGGGCGAGGCGACGGTGTCGGCATAGGGACTGGCGCGGAAACCGGGCGCGAATTCGGAAGTGACGCAGCGGCCGCCCGCCTGGGGCGCCCGCTCCAGCAGGGTCACCTTCAGGCCGGCGCGGCCCAGCAGGGCGGCCGCCGCCAGGCCGTCCGCGCCGGCGCCGATGATCGCCACGTCGTACCGCACGCTTCAACTATCCTGCCGGCCTCTTGCAGGAGAATACGCACAAGCAAAAGGGCCGGAACACAGGTTCCGGCCCTTTGGTTAATTTCCCGGGGTCGCGCCTTAAACGACGCCGCGCTTGTGCTCGCCGACCACGACGCGGCCGGGATTGAAGGCGCGCTTGAAGACTTCCAGCGCCTTCATCGGCTCGGCATTGCCGCACATGAAGACGTCGAAGGCCGCGAAGCCCTTCTCCGGCCAGGTGTGGACCGAGATATGGCTTTCCGCCAGCACCGCGACGCCCGAAATGCCGCCGCCTTCCTCGAAAGTGTGGAGGTGGATGTGCAGCAGGGTGGCGCCGGCTTCATTGACGGCGTCGATCAGGGCGGCCTCGATGCGGTCGCGCTCGTTCAGGCCGCTGGCTTCCCACAGGTCGATGATGACGTGGCTGCCGGCATAGACGACGCCGTTGCGGGTTATGAAATGGTCCTTGAAATCGTCATTCGACGCAGGAACCACCACCGGGCGCGGCGACTTGGCGACGCGGGGCTTGATTTCCTTTTGCGGGATTTTATTCGCCGCCACCAGATTGAGTCGAGCCATTAGACACCTACCCGTCTTAGAGTTGACACCTACGCCTTGGCCTTGTGGACTTCCGGACGCGCTTTAATGAGAAAAGCGACGGAGGGGGTCAGCCCTACGCCGCTTCGTCCGGCTTTTTTTCTCGCCGGGTCGAGTTGGGAGATAGGGCGAGTTGCCCCCCTATGCAAGAAAAAAATTCCCCCTCGGGGAATTTTTTTGCCCGACGTAGCGCGCGCGACTCTGTTTCGCTGTGGACAGAAGCCGTCGGGGCAACCGCCGTCGCGCGAAAAGCCCCGTCAAATCGGTATTAGACGCGCGGTAGACAGCGGTGCGAAGCAGCCCTATACGGCAGGGCGCTGTCACATCTCTTAAGGAAACGTTATGGCCCGTCACCAGCCCCAGCCGCCCAGGAAGGCCGCCCACAAGCCCGCCGACGGCCTCCAGGTCGAGCGCCTGCACCAGGGCTATGCCCAGTCGATGGAGATCACCTCCGTGCTGGCCGACGAGCAGAGCCGCTTCCAGCACATCCGCATCTTCGACACCGTCGCCAATGGCCGGGTGATGACCCTGGACGACATCGTCCAGATCACCAGCCGGGACGAAAGCGCCTATGCCGACATGCTCACCCACCTGCCCATGCTGGAGCATGGCAAGGTCGAGCGGGTGATGATCGTGGGCGGCGGCGACCTGTCCATCGCCGACGAGGCCCTGAAGCACCGGAACGTCAAGGAAGTGGTGCTGGTGGACATTGACGAGCGGGTGATCGAGCTTTGCCGTATGCATTTCGGCCAGATCAACGCCAGGGCCTTCAAGGACAGGCGCATGGTGATCGAGGCGGCCGACGCCTTTGAATATCTCGGCCGCAAGACCTCGAAAAACCGCTTCGACCTGATCATCGCCGACCGCCCGGACCCCGTCGGCCCCGGCAAGGCGCTGTTCGGCGAGACCTTCTATGACCGCATCAAGGGCGCGCTGCGCCCCGGCGGCTATGCCACCTTCCAGACCGGCGTGCCCTTCTACCAGCCCTGGGAGATCACCGAGGCGCTGCAGGAACTGAAGCGCTTCTTCCCCAAATGCGGCCTCTATCTCACCGTGGTGCCGACCTATATCGGCGGCTTCATGGCCCTGTCCTGGGCGACCAAGGGCGGCAAGCCGCTGGGCACCCCGGCGGGCATCCGCAAGGCGGCAGCGGCCTACAAGCGCAGCAGGCTGAAATGCGACTATTACAACCCGCAGGTCCATGCCGCGGCCTTTGCGCTGCCGAACTGGATCGGAAAGCTGGTTCCCTGATTTGACCCCTCCGTTCCGGCCTTCGCGCTACGCGCTCGGCGTTCGCGTGGCTTGGCCGCCACGCTCACCCTTCGCTGGCTTAACCGCTTCGCTGGCCAGCTACGGGCACCTCCCCTTCCAGCGTGCTTCGCACGCGAAGGGGAGGCGGGCCTGTGCTAAGTCGAACCATGCGTGAAAAAACGGCGCTGCAGATTGCCGTCGCCCTGGCCGGGCTGGCGCCGCTGACGGCGGGGGCGCTGGGCATCCTGGCGCCGGGCCTGCTGGGGCTTTATGGCGACCGCGCCGGCCTTTCCCACGCGGCCTATCTCAGCGGGCTGCTGATGGGCATTGGCCTCGCCTACTGGTCGCTCATCCCCGACATCGAGAAGCGCGGCGGGCCATTCACGCTCCTCACCCTCATCGTCCAGGCGGGTGGGCTGGCGCGGCTCTACGCCGCCTTCCGGCTGCAGGCATGGGGCGCCGATGTCGCCCTGCCGCTGCTGATGGAGCTGGGCGTGACGCCGCTGCTCTGGATCTGGCAGCAGCGGATCGCCGACCAAACCAAATGAAAAAGCCTCCGTGGTTGTCCACGGAGGCTTTCGCGATTGCAACGCAGGTCCCCTCCCCTTCGCGTGCGTCAGCACGCAGGAAGGGGAGGTGCCCGTAGCTGGCGAGGCGAAGCCGGTTAAGCCAGCGAAGGGCGGAGGGGTTACTTACAGGTGGAAGCTGACGCCCGCGCCGAAGACGCGCGGATCGCCGACAAAGCCGGTGAGGTCGTCAAAGTCGATGCCGCCCTGGACATTGGCCTTGTCGGTGACGTTCTGGACATAGCCATAGACGTCATACTTCTTGCTCGGCGAGGTCCAGCCGAACTTGAGGTCGCCCTCGTAATTGCCATTGGAGTGGAACTCCGCCGACTTGTAGAGGAAGAAGTTGGTGTAGCCCTGCACCCACCAGCTGGTGAAGGCGAACAGCGAGGAGCCGTCGCTGAGCGGATAGGTGTATTTCGCCGAGGCCGAGACCAGGAAGTCCGGCGCCTGCGGGAACGGGTTGTTGTTGACCTGGGCGAAGCCGCCCACGATCGGGCTGGTGGTCGTGCACTGGGCGCAGGTGCCCACCGCCAGGTTGGGATCGCGGATGGCGGTGCGGGTCCAGCTGGCGCCGAGGGTGAAGTCCCAGTTGTCGGACGGCACCCATTCGGCATCGGCTTCCAGGCCATGGGCCTCGCCGCCCTTGGCGTTGAGCAGGATGATGGAGTTGCCCACCGCCGCGCCGCCGACCGCCGAGAACTGCATGTTGTGGACGTAATACTGGAAGACGTCGGCGTTCAGCTTGAGCGTGTGGTCCGCGAGCAGCGCCTTGAAGCCGCCTTCGAAGGACTGCACCGTCTCGGAGCGCGCGGTGGAATAGCCGCTGCCGAAGGCCAGGTTGCGGCCCTGGATCGAGGGGGCACGGAAGCCGGAGGCGGCGCGGGTGTAGAGATTGATATCGTCATCCACCGCATAGGCCAGGCTGGCGTCCCAGCTGACATTGCTGCCGCGCGCCTTGACCAGCGGCTGCACGCCGCCGGGGAAGATCAGCGGACCATTGGCGGTCATGCCCTTGATGTCGCTGGTCCAGCGCACGCCGCCGGTGGCGGTGAAGCCGTCGAACTTGTAGCTGGCCTGGCCGAACAGGGCGACGGAATCGTTGCTCTGCCGCACCGAGGTCGCCGGCACGAAGAAGGGATTGGTGGTGTCCTGGTACTTGGTGTCGAAATAGAAAGCGCCGGTCTGCCAGAAGAAGGGGCTTGAACTGTCATTGCTGGCCAGCCGCACTTCCTGGGTGAACTGGTGCAGGTAATCCAGCCCGTCCTGGGTGTCGGAGGGGAAGAAGATCACGCCGGGGCCGGTGGTGTTGCCGCCGTCGATATCGCCGCGGCTGTAGCCGTGGGTGGTCTCGTAGCTGGTGATCGAGGTCAGGCTGGCCCAGTGCAGATTGTAGTCCAGGGTCAGGCCGGCGCCGAGACCGTCATACTTCTGCGGATTGCGGTTGCCGCCATCGAAGAAGACCTTGTTGTAGATGTAGTTGCCGTTGAGCTGGTTGCTGCCGGCGGTGAAGATGTTGGCGCGGAAGATCGCCGCCGTGCCGTTGTTCGAACGGCCATGCAGGTTGAGCAGGGCGCTGAAATCCGCGTCCGGCTGCCAGAGGAACTGCAGCCGCCCGGCCCGCTCCTGATAGCCGCCCAGCGCCGACCGCCGGCCGGTGAAGGCATTGTCGATATAGTTCTGGCGATACTGCCACAGGCCCGAGGCGCGCCAGGACAGCGTGTCGGTGATGGCGCCGCCATAGGCGCCCTGGGCGTTGGTGGTGGCGAAGGAGCCGAGATTGACATCGAGATAGCCGCCTTCCGCCTGGCTGGGCCGGACGCTGGTGAAACTGACGATGCCGGCGGTGGTGTTGCGGCCGAACAGCGTGCCCTGGGGACCGCGGTCGACTTCGACATTGGCGACGTCAAAGAGCGGGGAGCTTTTCAGCACCACATTCTCCATCACCACGCCGTCCATGATGACCGAGACCGGCTGGCTGGCGGCGAGATCGAAATCGGAATTGCCCAGGCCGCGGATATAGAAGCGCGGCGCGACGCGGCCGTTGGAGGATTCGGCATAGAGGCTGGGCGTGTGGGCGGCGATCGCCTTGATGTCCGCGCCCGACTGGAAGATCGAATCGAGATTGTCGCCCGACAGGGTCGAGGTCGAGACCGGCACATCCTGCTGGTTCTCGGAGCGGTGCTCGACCGTGACCATCACGGTCTCGACGCCGTTCGGCGACTGGGCCTGGGCCAGGGCGGGCGCGGTCAGGGCCAGCAGGGAGGTGCAGCCCATCAGGGTGGCCAGGCTCGCGGAGAAAATCTTGGATTGCATCGAAAGGAACCCCATCAGGTTGTCGCGGCGCGCCCCGCGCGCCTTTGTGATGCGGGATGCTGTTCAGATGAGGATTTTGTGTCAACGAGTTTTGCTGCGGTGCAGCACTTTACCCCCATCTGTGATGAAAAGATGACGGGGGCGCCGGGCGGGCGGGCTTTTCTTTCCGCCGCCGAATGCCCATCTTCCGGGGCCGAAACCGCAGGAAAATCGCACAGATGGCATTGATCGGCCCCGGCGGGCGCCCCGTCACCTCCCAGCCGGCCCAGAACGCGGCCGCCGATGGCGCCGCCAGTCCCTGGATCAGGGATTCGGGGCTGGAGACCTTCGCCGCCGACGTGCTGGAGGCCAGCCGCGAGACGCCGGTGATCGTGGATTTCTGGGCGCCCTGGTGCGGCCCGTGCAAGCAGCTCGGCCCGGCGCTGGAGGCGGCGGTCAACGACGCCAAGGGCGCGGTCCGGCTGGTCAAGGTCAATATCGACGACAATCCCGAGATCGCGCAGCAGCTGCGCATCCAGTCGATTCCGACCGTCTATGCCTTCAGCAACGGCCAGCCGATCGACGGCTTTCAGGGCGCGTTGCCGGAAAGCCAGATCAAGCAGTTCGTCGCCGGCCTGACCGGCGGCAGCGGTCATGGCCATGGCCATGGCGGCCCCGAGCACACCGCCCAGGTGCTGCAGATGGCGGACGAAGCGATGGCGGCGGGCGATCTGGCCACCGCCGCCCAGGCCTTTGGCCATGTGCTGCAGGACGAGCCGGGTCACCCCAGGGCGGTGGCGGGGCTGGCGCGCTGCTACCTCACCGGCGGCGATGTCGAGCGGGCGAAGACCACGCTGCAGCTGGTGCGGCCCGACGGCGCCGGCGACGAAGCGATCCGCGCGGTGGAAGCGGAGCTGAAACTGCGCGAGGCGGCGCCGAAACTCGGCGACTATGAGGCGCTGGAAGCCCGCCTCGCCGCCGACGCCAACGATCACCAGGCCCGCTACGACCTGGCGCTGGCCGCCGACGCCGCCGGCGACCGCGACCGCGCCATTGCCGAATTGCTGGAACTGATCCGGCGCGGACGCAAATGGAACGAGGAGGCGGGACGCAAGCAGCTGCTCACCCTGTTCGACGCCATGGGGCCGGCCGATCCGCGCACCGCCGAGGCGCGGCGCAAGCTTTCCGCCCTGCTCTTCTCATGATGCGGCCGGTGCCGCATCTGGCGGCCGCTGCGCTGGCGCTGCTGCTGCTGGCTGGCGCGGGCACGCCGCCGCCTTCGCCGGAAAGCCAGTTGCTGACGGCGGACCGCGCCTTCGCCAGGCTTGCGGCGGAACACGGGCTGACCTTCGCCTTCTTCACCAGCATGACCAATGACGGGCAATTCTTCAGCGATGGCGAGGCCGCGGCTGGCCGCAACCAGGTCTTCCGCCGCCTCGCCCGCCGCGAAGCCGGCAGGCTTGACCGCCAGCCCGGGACGGCGCGCGTTTCCACCGATGGACGCATGGGCTGGACCTCGGGCCAGTGGCAACTCACCGCCAGCAAGCGCAAGACCATGGGTCATTATCTCACCGTCTGGACGCGGGAGGGCCGCGGCGCCTGGAAGGTCGCGGCCGAAATGGATCGTTCTGATCCGGCGCCGGGAAAGTGATAGGCTGGCAGCCATGCAGAGCTTCCACAGTTTCAGCGACCTGCCACCGCGCCTGCCGCTTTTTCCCCTGAGCGGGGTGGTGCTGCTGCCGCGCGGGGCGCTGCCGCTGAATGTGTTCGAGCCGCGCTATCTCAAGCTGGTGGACGATGCGCTGAAGACCGACCGGCTGATCGGCATCATCCAGCCGACCGAAAATCCCGACACGGTGCTGAAGCCGGGACTTTCGGCGGTGGGCGCGGCCGGGCGCATCGTTTCCTTCCGCGAGACCGACGACAACCGCTATCTCATCACCCTGGCCGGGCTTTGCCGCTTCCGGCTGACCGCGGAGGCGCAAGGCGAGCTGCCCTACCGCATCGGCCTGTGCGATTTCTCGTCCTTCGCCGCCGACCTGGCCGATGGCGGCGACGGCAGCGAGTTTCCCCGCCAGCGGCTGCTGGCGGCGCTCAAGCAGTATCTCAACCACCGCGATCTGCAGGCCGACTGGAAAAGCGTCAGCAGCGCCCCGCCCGAAGCCCTGGTCAATGCGCTTTCCATGATGTGCCCCTTCGAGCCGGCGGAGAAGCAGGCGCTGCTGGAGGCGCCCAGCTTCGACGAACGGGTTTCAACCCTGGTGGCGATCCTGGAAATGGCGGCCGCCGGCGGCCCGCAAAGCGTGAATTGAGCGCCATGGCCGAGATCGATCCCAGGCTGCTGGAAATCCTGGTCTGCCCGGTGACGCGAACCGTGCTGGCCTATGACCGCGAAAAGCAGGAACTGGTGTCGAAGGCCGCGGGCCTCGCCTATCCCATCCGCGGCGGCGTGCCGGTGATGCTGGCGGGCGAGGCGCGTCCGCTCAGCGAGGCCGAGCGGACATGACCGCCTGGCCGGTCGAGCTGCGCCTCAATCCGGGGCATGATGTCCTGACCGTCCGCTTCGACAGCGGCGAAAGTTTCGCGCTGGCCGCCGAATATCTGCGGGTGGAAAGCCCGTCGGCCGAAGTGCGCGGCCATGGCGGGCCGAAGCTGATTGTGCGCGGCAAGCAGAGCGTGAAGATCACGGCGCTGGAGCCGGTGGGCAACTACGCCGTGCGGATATCCTTCGATGACGGCCATGACAGCGGGCTTTACAGCTGGGAGTTCCTGCTCAAGCTGGGGCGGGAGCGCGAGCGCATCTGGGCGGAATATCAGCGCGCCACAAAAAGCTAGGCGTCCGTTCCGATCGCTTCGGCCACGGTATCGTAGCCGTCCCGCGTCAGGCATTCCGCCAGCTCGCTCTTGATGCGGCCCACCAGCCCCGGCCCGTCATAGACCAGCGCGGTGTAGAGCTGCACCAGGCTGGCGCCGGCGCGGATCTTGGCATAGGCGTCCGCCCCCGAGGCGATGCCGCCGACGCCGATCAGGACCAGCTTGTTGCCGACACGCTGGCGAAGCCCACGCAGGATTTTCGTCGAGGGCGCCAGCAGCGGCGCCCCCGACAGGCCGCCGGCCTCGCGGTAATGGCGGCTTTGCAGCGGCGGGCGGGCGATGGTGGTGTTGGAGACGATCAGCCCGTCGATGCCGCGCATCAGCGCCACCGCGGCGATCTCGTCCAGCGCGGTCTCGTCCAGGTCGGGCGCGATCTTCACCAGCGCCGGCTTCGAGGAAGCGCCGCGCGCCTCCAGCACCGTGCCGACCAGGCGGTCCAGTTCTTCCCGGTTCTGCAGGCCGCGCAGCCCCGGCGTGTTGGGCGAGGAAATGTTGATCGTCACATAATCGGCCAGCGCCGCCAGCCGGGCGAAAGCGGCGCGGTAATCGGCGATGCGGTCTTCGCTGTCCTTGTTGGCGCCGATATTGATGCCGACAATGCCCCCGCTTCCCTTCAAGGAGCCGCGCTTCGCCAGGTTGGCGGCGGCGCGCTCCATCCCGCCATTGTTGAAACCCATGCGGTTGATGACGGCGCGATCCTGGCGCAGCCGGAACAGGCGCGGTTTGGGATTGCCGCCCTGCGGCCGCGGCGTGACGGTGCCGCATTCGACAAAGCCGAAGCCCAGCTTCGCCATCGCCGCCGGCACGGCGGCGTTCTTGTCGAAGCCCGCCGCCAGACCGACCGGATTGGGAAAGGAAAGTCCCAGCGCCTGCACCCGCAAGGACGGCGGATCGGCCAGCGGCCTTGGCAGCAGCGGTCCCAGCCGGCCCAGCAGCGCCAGGGTCAGGTCATGGGCGGTTTCCGCCGGCAGACGGGCCAAGGCCGCAGCCCCGTAATTCAGCAAATTTTCCATATTCCCCCAACCAGGACGTTACTCTGGCCTGTATTGCCCTCTAGACGGGTAGTGGGGCTTGCCATATAAGGCCCGACATAGGAATAATAACCAAGAACCCGGACTGCTTTCTTAATCGTTAACGCGGGTGGGATGCTGACACATCTTCAAATCTGGCGCGCCATCGACGCGCTAGCCGTGCGGCATAACATGTCGCCCTCCGGTCTGGCCAAGCTTGCCGGCCTGGATCCCACCACCTTTAACAAGTCCAAGCGCGGCACCGCCACCGGCAAGCTGCGCTGGCCCTCGACCGAGAGCATCGCCAAGGTCCTGACCGCGACCGGCGCCAGCCTGGAGGATTTCGTCGCCCTGGTGGCCGAGCCGGGCTCGGTGCGCCGCAGCCGGATGGTGCCGCTGATCGGCATGGCCCAGGCGGGCACCGCCGGCTTCTTCGACGATGCCGGCTTTCCCGCCGGCAGCGGCTGGGAGGAGATCGCCTTTCCCGAACTGGCCGACGAACATTGCTATGCCCTGGAGATCACCGGCGATTCCATGATGCCGGTCTATCGCGACGGCGACCGCATCATCGTGGCGCCGTCGGGAAATCTGCGCCGCGGCGACCGGGTGGTGGTCAAGACCCATGCCGGCGAGGTGATGGCGAAAATCCTGGGCCGCATGACCGCCCAGCGCATTGAACTCAGGAGCTTCAATCCCCAGTTCGAGGATCGCGGCTTCGCGTTGAGTGAGGTAGCCTTCGTGCATCGCATCATCTGGGCGAGCCAGTAGAGCTTCGGCCAACGGCCACAACAGGGGGACACAGGACATGGACGTTATACTCAACCCGACGGGCCGGATCGGTCCGTCCACCTTCCGCAATGCGATGCTGGTCCTGATCGCGGTCGGCGCCTGCTTTTCGCTGATGCCGCTGATCAACCCGGGGCTGGCGGCCCTGTCATTTGCCGCCATCCTGCTCCTCTATCCCACGATTGTGCTCTGGGTGAAGCGTTTCCATGACGCCGGAAAGTCCGGCTGGTGGTTTCTTGCGATCTTCGTGGTGCAGGTGATCGCCAGCGTCGCCGTGAACCGCTTCATCATCGCCCGGTTCCTGCCGCCGCCGCCGCCGGTCGATCCCAATTTCATATGGCAGAGCATGGTGGCGCAGATGCGGGCCAGTGCGCTTCCCAGCACCATCGCCTCGGTGATCCTCTCGCTGGCTTTCGTGCTGGTCATCAACGAGGAACTGAAATCCGACCCGGCCGAGAACGCCTACGGCCCGCCACCTGCTCAGGGATAGCCCTGGAATTTGCGCACGCGGGCATCGAACGCCGCGCGGCTGCCGCCCAGCAGCGCCTTCAGCTCCGCCGCGCGGGCCTGCAACACCCTGTCATAGGCGGTGGCGGCCGTCCCGCGCATCGCCGCTTCCAGTTCGGCGGCGATGCGGGCGCGGGCGGCGTCGGGATCATAGGCGGCCAGCGCCAGCGCGATCTGGTAGCGCACCCCGACATTTCCCGGCGCCAGGCTTGCGGCACGGTCGAACAGCGTCATCGCTGTGCTGATGCTGCCGCCATAGAGCGTGCGCGCCAGGAACGGGCCCGCGCCCTTGACCACCTCGACATGCCAGCCTCCCAGCACCGAGACGGCGTAGGGGTTGGACGGTTCGGCGGCCACCGCCGCCAGCAGCGCCGCCTTGGCGCGGCCGGGCATGTCGTGCAGCTGCGCCCAGGCGACGCCCCGGATGCGGGTCTGGTAGCCCAGCGCCGCCGCCAGCCAGACCTGGCCGTCGGCATATTTCGGATCGGCGGCGACCGCCGCCTGCGCCAGCGCCTCGGCATGCTGCATGCATTCCAGGCAGGGCGCATCGCGCAGCACCGCCTCGCTCAGCGCCGCCCGCGCCGCCACGGCATAGCCGGCGGCGGTGCGCGCCGCCTCGCCGGCGGCCATCGCCCCGGCATAGTCGCCGCGCGCATACAGTGCCGCCGCATCCTCAGCCGCCGCCGGAGCCGCCGGCAGCAGCAACAGCAGGACGGCCAGCAGCGCCTTCATGCGAGAAAATCTCCCGCCAGCGCCTTGCGGATCATCGCCGCGGTTTCGCGGCAGCCGAAAAGGGCGGCGAAGGAGCCGAAGCGCGGGCCGGCGCTCTGGCCGAACAGCACCTCGTAAAGCGCGGCGAACCAGGCGCGCAGCGGCTCGAAGCCATGCGCCTTGCCGACTTCGTACACGACATTCTGCACCGTGGTGCCGTCGCGTTCGCCGCCCAGCGCCTCGAGCTTGTCCGCCAGGTCCGCCAGCGCCGCGCGCTCCCTGTCATCGGGGGCGCGATACTTCTTCGAGGGCTTCACAAAGTCCTCGTAGTAGCTGAGGGCATAGCCGACCAGCCTGTCCAGTCCAGGATTGGCCTTTGGGCTGGCGCCCGGCGCATAGGCGCGGATATTGCCCCACAGCACCTCGCGGGTGTGGGCGTTCGAGGCCGAGACCAGGTTGAGCAGCAGGGCGAAGCTGACGGGATAGCGCTCGTCCGGAGGGGCGCCGGCATGGATGTGCCAGACCGGATTTTCCAATCTCGCCGCTTCATCACCATGATTAGAATGATAGGCCTCGAGGAAGGCGATGTACTCGTCCACCGCCTTCGGAATCACGTCGAAATAGAGCCTTTTGGCGGTGCGCGGCTTCTGGAACATGAACAGCGCCAGCGATTCCGGCGAGCCGTATTTCAGCCAGTCCTCGATCGAAATGCCGTTGCCCCTGGACTTGGAAATCTTCTGGCCCTGGTCGTCCAGGAACATCTCGTACATGTACTGCTCGGGCGGGGTGCCGCCGGCGATCTTGCAGATGGCGCTGTAGAGCGGCGCCTGTGACAGGTGATCCTTGCCGTACATCTCGTAATCGACGCCAAGCGCCGCCCAGCGCATCCCCATGTCGGGCTTCCATTGCAGCTTGCAATGGCCGCCGGTGACCGGAACCGTCTCGGTCGAGCCGTCTTCCTCGATATAGGTGATGGTTCCCTTCGCGACGTCGCGGTCCACCACCTTGGCCAGCAGCACCCTGCCCGAACGGGGCGAAACCGGAAGGAAAGGCGAATAGGTTTCCTGCCGTTCCTCGCCCAGGGTCGGCAGCATCACCTTCATCACCTCGTCGTACTTTGCCAGGATCTTCAGCAGGGTCGCATCGAAGCGGCCGGACTTGTAGGTGGCGGTGGCGGAATAGAATTCGTAGCGGAAGCCGAAACTGTCCAGGAAGGCGCGCAGCCGGCCGTTCATGTGCGCGCCGAAGCTCTCTGCCGTGCCGAAGGGATCGGGAATGGCGGTCAGCGGCTTGCCCAGATTGGCGGCGAGCATGGCGTGGTTGGGCAGGTTGTCCGGCACCTTGCGCAGCCCGTCCATGTCGTCGCTGAAGGCGATCAGATGGGTGGGAACGTCGCTCAGCGTCTCGAAGGCCTTGCGCACCCAGGAGGTGCGGGCGACCTCGCCGAAGGTGCCGATATGGGGCAGGCCGGACGGGCCATAGCCGGTCTCGAACAGCACGCTTTTGACCGTGTCCCCGGCCTTCTGCCGGGCCTCGACACGCGCCAGCAGCCTGCGCGCCTCCTCGAAAGGCCAGGCCTTGGCCGCAAATGCCTGCTCGCGCAGCGTTTTCACCAAAAAATTCACTCCCGGTTAAGCGATAGTTTAAGCGATTTGAAAGGGCGCGAAAGCTAGGATTTCCGGGAGGATAGCGTCAATGACCGGGAAAAGTCCTGCTCTGGCGGAAGAGGCGCGCGCGGTGTTCGCCGGGCGCATCGATATCCTCTACGCATTGGGCCGCCACTATCTCTCGCTGCCCTTCGCGGTCCTGTGCGTGCCGGCGACGCTTCTGGCCGGCAACCGCCCCGGCATCATGCCGTTCATTCCGCTGCTGATCCAGATGGCGGTGGTGATCGCCGCCGAGCAGCTCACCACCGCCTATCGCATCCGCTGCGTCGGCCGCGGCGAGCACTGCGACGATCCCGCCTACTGGGCGCAGCGCTACACGTTCGTTTCCGCCATCGCCGGCGCCAGCTGGGGCCTGGGCGCCTGGTTCTGGTTCGTCTGGGGCTCCTTCGCCGCCCAGGCCTATCTCGCCCTCGCCTTCCTCGGCATTACCGCGACCGAATTCATCGCCCGCTCCGCCCATCGCCCGGCCTTCGCCGCCCACACCATCTTCTCGCTAGGACCGCTGCTGGCGCTGCTGCTGGCGCAGGGGGGCCTTTATGCCGGCATGACCGCGGTGCTGGTGATCCTCTTCGCCGGCGTGCTGGTCAGCTATTGCAACTGGATGGCGCGGCTGCTGGATGAAAGCGTCTCGCTGCGCAACGAGAATTCCGACCTGGTGGTGCGGCTGTCGCGCGAGAAGATCGAGGCGGTGGCCGCCCGCGACAGCGCCGAGGCCAGCGCCGCCGTCAAATCCTCCTTCGTCGCCAATATCAGTCACGAACTGCGCACGCCGCTGAACGCCCTTTTGGGTATGGCGCAGCTGCTGGAGCGGGCCGACCTGCCGCGCCAGCAGGCCGACCATGTCAAGGTGATGCTGGAAGCCGGGCGGGGCCTGCAGACCCTGCTGGACGATGTCATCGCCCTGACCCGCGACGATACCCAGCAGCTGGCCGACGCCGATTGCGATCCGGTGCAGACCGCCCGCGCCGTGGTGCGGCTGCTGCAGCCGCGCGCCTGGGAAAAGCATCTGCGCCTCTCGCTTTCCGCCGCCGGAACGCTGCCGCGGGTCGCCGCCGATCCGCGCCGCGTCCGCCAGGTGCTGCTCAAGCTGGCCGACAATGCGCTGAAATTCACCGATCACGGCCTGGTCGAAGTCCGCCTCGACGAGGTGCGCGACACCAGGGGCGAGCGCTTTGTCCGCTTCACCGTCGCCGATACCGGCCCCGGCGTGGCGGCGGAAGCCGCGCCCCAGCTCTTCCATCCCTTCACGCCCGGCGACAACAGCTATGCCCGCGCCCAGCAGGGCGCCGGCCTGGGCCTGGCGGTGGCCAAGCGCATCGTCGACCAGGCCGGCGGCCAGATCGGCTTCGACAGCCTGGCCGGCGAAGGCGCGCAATTCTTCTTCACCCTGCCGGTTTCCGGCGCCGCTTCGGCGCCCCGGCTTTCCGGCGAGGCCAGCCAGCCGCCGCCCTCCGGCCTGACGCTGCTGGTGCAGGCGGACGCGCCCGGCGTCGCCGCCGACATCGCCCGGCTGCTGGAGCCGTTCGGCAATCGCCTCACCATCGCCGCCAGCCTGGCCGACGCCGTCGCCCATGCCAGCCGCGAGAGCTATGACGCCATCATCGCCACCGCCGCCGATGCCGACCTGCTGGCGGCGGCGCCGGGCGTGCACGCGCCGCTGATCGCCGTGCTGTTGCGCGGCGACCGCAACCCCACCGCCACCGACACCGCACTGCGCTGGCCGCTTGAGCCGGACGCGCTGTATGGCGCGCTGGCCCAGTTTGCCCTGCACCATGGCGAAAGCGGCAACGAGAGTTCGGTGGCCATCGACGCCATCGCCTTTTCCGCCCTGGAGAAGTCGGTGGGCGTCAAGGCGCTGGTGGATATCCTGCAATGCTATATCGCCACCGCCGAGCAGCTGACCACTTCGCTTTCGGAAGCCTGCGCCGCCGAGAAGTGGGAAGAAGCGGCGCGCCTGGCCCAGGACATTGTCGGCGCCGCCGGCGGGCTGGGCCTGACCGCCGTCACCCAGGCCGCCCGCGCCTTCGCCCAGAAAAGCCGCGAAGGCGTGGGCCGCCATGACCTGCGCAATGCCGCCCTGCTTGTGGTCGGCGAACATCTGCGCGCCAAGCAGGCGCTGACATACCTCTATCCAGACGTCGCTTGATACAGGACGGCGCGCATCTAAGATGCGACGCCCATGTCCTCCTCCATTCTCGAGTCGCTACCGGCGCTGGTTCCGGCGCCACCCGGCGCCGCCATCCTGGAAGATGGCGTGGCGCACCGCGCCGAACTGCGTGATGCCCGCGCCCTGTTCGAGGGTGGCGAGGTGCTGGTGGCCCATGCCGGTTTTACCGCCGGGCGGCTTGGGACGAAAAGCACAATCGCACCATACGACCTGATCGAACTCTTCGCCTTTGTCCGGCCCGGCCAGCCTTTCGTGCCCTCGGCCTCCGGCATGGCGCGGCTGCTGGGGCTGGGCCATCCCGCCACGCCGGAAGAAAGCGCGGCGGCGCTGCCGCGCATCGCGGCGCAGCTGCTGCAGGAAGCGCAGGACTGGAACGCACAGGCGCGCGACGCCATCGCGCCGCTGGTGGGCACGCTGGAGCGCGCCGGCTGGCGCTGGGCGAAGCTGTTGAAGGATATCGTCGGCGAAGTTCCGCATGGCTCGCCCATCGCGGGCCTGGAAATCTGGCGCGGCCTGGGCCAGTGGGAAGACCAGGCCCTGCCCGGCCAGCCCGGCGCGCAGGCCGTGACGCCGGAGGAAGCGCGAGCGCGGCTGTCGAAGCTGGTGCACCAGATGCGGCCGGAACAGGCGGCCTACAGCGCCGCCGCCGCCTATGCCTTCAGCCCACGCGAAGTGGCGGGCGCGCCGCGCGTGGCGCTGATCGAGGCCGGCACCGGCACCGGCAAGACGCTGGGCTATCTCGCCCCCGCCAGTGTCTGGGCGGAGAAGAACGGCCCGGGACTCTGGATTTCCACCTATACCCGCAATCTGCAGCGCCAGATCGTGCAGGAGATCGCGCGGCTGTGGCCCGATCCGGCCGAACGCGCCGAAAAGGCGGTGGTGCGCAAGGGTCGGGAAAATTATCTCTGCCTGCTGAACTTCGAGGAAGCCGCCAGGCGCACCGCGCTGGCGCCGTCCCAACGCAGCGTGGCGCTGGGGCTGATCGCGCGCTGGGCGGCATCGGGCGCCGATGGCGACATGTCGGGCGTCGGCTTTCCCGCCTTCCTCGCCGCCGCCCTGCCGCTGTCCACCGTCACCGACCGGCGCGGCGAATGCATCTATGCCGCCTGCCCGCATTACCGCCAATGTTTCATCGAGAAGGCGGTGCGGGCGGCGCATCATGCCCAGATCGTGGTCGCCAATCACGCCCTGGTGATCGCACAGGCAGCGCAGGACTGGCTGGCGACGGACGAAACCAACGACGTCGCTCCGGATCGGCGGCTGCGCTATGTCTTCGATGAAGGCCATCATCTGTTCGACGCCGCCGACAGCGGCTTCGCCGCCCTGCTCTCGGGCCGCGAGATGGCCGAGCTGCGCCGCTGGGTGCGCGGGCCCGATGCCCGCACCCGCAGCCGGATGCGCGGGCTGGAGGAACGGCTCAAGGACCTGATCGCCGATGACGAGGCGGCGCAGGAAAAGCTTGAGGAAGCGGTTTCCGCCGCCGGCGCCCTGGCGGGCGAAGGCTGGAGCCAGCGGCTTGGCAATCCGCGCGGACCGGGCGAAGTCTTTCTCGCCCTGGCCTATCAACATGTGCGCGCCCGCAGCGGCGACCAGGACAGTTTCTACACAATCGAAGCCGAACCGCATCCGATGGGCGAGGAGTTGCTGGAAGCGGTGCGCCAACTGTCGCGCGCCCTGAAGCGGCTGGCCGATCCGCTGGCGGAACTGGCGCGGCTGCTGCGCAAGAAGATGGCCGACAAGAGCGCCGAGATCGAGCCCTACACCCGCGCCCGCCTCGACGCCGCGGCGCGCGGGCTGGACCGCCGCGCCAAACGCATCCTGCCCGCCTGGCAGGCAATGCTGGACCAGCTCGGCAATGGCGAAGTCGATGACGCCTTCGTGGACTGGTTCGAACTCAGGCGCGAGGATGGCCGCGACAGCGATGTCGGGCTGGAACGGCACTGGATCGATCCCACCATTCCGCTGGCCGCCGAAGTGCTGGCGCCCGCCCATGGCGCCCTGATCACCTCGGCGACATTGCGGGATTCGCTGCAGGACGACTGGACGGCGGCGGAAATCCGCACCGGGGCCGGTCATTTGCCCGAACCGCCGCGCCGCGCCCTGTTCGGCTCGCCCTTCGACTATGCCGCCCAGGGACGCATCTTCGTGGTCAACGACCTGGAGCGCCGCGACCGCGAGGCCCTGGCGGCGGCGATGCGCGAACTGTTCCTCGCCGGCGGCGGCGGCGCGCTGGGCCTGTTCACCGCCGTGCGCACGCTCAAGGACACTGCCGCCCGCATCACCGAGCCGCTGGCGGCGGCGGGCATCCCGCTTTACGCCCAGCATATCGACCGCCTCGACACCGGCGCCCTGGTGGACCTGTTCCGCGCCGAGGAAAATGCCTGCCTGCTCGGCACCGATGCGCTGCGGGACGGCGTCGATGTGCCGGGGCGCAGCTTGCGTCTGGTGGTGTTCGACAAGGTGCCCTGGCCCAAGCCCACCATCCTGCACAAGGCGCGGCGCGCCCGTTTCGGCAAGGGCTATGACGACCTCATCACCCGTTTCCGCCTCAAGCAGGCCTTTGGGCGGCTGATCCGCGGGCCGGAAGACCAGGGCTGCTTCGTGATCCTGGAGGGGGCGACGCCCTCGCGCCTGCTGACCGGCCTGCCGCCCGACTGCCCGGTGAAACGGGCCGGCCTGGCCGAAGTGATCGGCGATATCAGGGCTTTTCTGGGTGCACCGCCCTGATCTGCCGCGCAATTTTGGGGCTGTGGACGTTTCCGGCGGCGCGGCGTTTTCCGACTCGGCGGGGGACGGGCGGGCTTGTAGTTTGGCCCCATGACCAATGTGGTGGAAAAGCTCTTTGACGACCAGCCGGCGGGAGACGTTCCCCCGGAAGGCTATGGCAGATTCTCCACCGGCATCATTCCGTCACACATCCTGAAGCGGGAAATCCGGCTGAAGAAGCTGGTCGTCGCCACCGAGGAGATCGAGGAGGCGCAAATCCAGCCCGCCAGTCTGGACCTTCGCCTCGGCCGCCATGCCTGGCGCGTGCGCGCCAGCTTTCTGCCCGGCGCCGACACGACGGTGGAGAAGAAGCTCCAGTCCGTCGCCATGCACAAGATCGACATTTCCGAAGGCGCCGTGCTGGAAGCCGGCTGCGTCTATGTCGTGCCGCTGATCGAAAGCCTGGAACTGCCCTATCGCATTTCCGGCCTCGCCAATCCGAAAAGTTCCACCGGCCGGCTGGACGTTTTTACCCGCCTGATCACCGATGGCGCGCGCGCCTTCGATTCGGTGGAAGCCGGCTATCGCGGCCCGCTCTATGCCGAGATCACGCCCCGCACCTTTCCCGTCCTGGTGCGCAAGGGTTCCCGCCTGAACCAATTACGGCTGCGCAGCGGCTCGCCGCAATCCTCGGACACCGAATTGCGCAAGCTGCACGGCCTCAGTCCGCTGGTCGATGTCGAGCCCAATATCAGCAATGGCCTTGCCCTCAGCATCGACCTGGAAGGCGCGGGCAAGAATGCCCTGGTCGGGTGGCGGGCCAAGCGCCACACCGGCGTGGTCGATATCGACCGGGACCGCAAGCTCGATCCCCTTGCCTTCTGGGATCCGGTGATGGCGGACGAATCGAAATCCATCGTCCTGGACCCGGAGGAGTTCTACATTCTGGTGTCGCGGGAGCGGGTGGCGATTCCCCTCGACTACGCCGCCGAAATGGTTCCCTTCGATCCCCTGGTGGGCGAGTTCCGCGTCCATTACGCCGGCTTCTTCGATCCGGGTTTCGGCCTGGAACCCGGCAAGGGGCCCGTCGCCCGCGCCGTGCTGGAAGTGCGTTCGCGCGAAGTGCCCTTCATCCTGGAACATGGCCAGGTGATCGGACGGCTGGTGTTCGAGCGGCTGACCGACCCGCCGCTGGAAGCCTATGGCCAGGGAATCGGTTCCAATTACCAGCGTCAGGGGCTGAAGCTCTCCAAGCATTTCCGCCAGCCGGACTAGAACGCTTCCAGGAAGGTCCATCCCGGATGTTGCGGGAAACACACAGGACCTTGCCAAAAAGCAATCCAGCCATGCCCGCCGCGCAAGATGCCGTTGCGTAAGGCCCGCCGTCCGGCACAGTTACGCCGCTGCGGACGGACGGTTTGGGGAAACCCCGCAGTGTTTGGGCCGGCAACGGCCTGAAGGTCCAATTAAGGGGGCAGAAGTGAGGCGGCTACGGCGCGAATGTGCCGGCCGCCTCATGTTTTTTCCGGCCTGCGGCGCAAGGCATCGGCCAGCGCGAAGGGCGCATAATAGAGCAGGACAAAGGCGGTCCCGATCGCCACCAGCTCCGGGATGTACCAGGGCCAGGGCGACAGGAAGCTCATCAGGTTCTGCCCCGCCGGCTTGGCGCGCAGGAAGCCGTAATTGACCCCAACCAGCCAGTCGGCCAGCGCCGCGACGCCGACATAGGCGAAGGTGGCAAGGATCACGCGCGGCAGCGAACGCCAGGTGGGGCGCAGCCGCGCCCCCAGGGTCAGGTACAGCAGCGCGGCGACGACACCGCCATGCTGGATGAAGAAGAAAATGAATTGCGCGTCGGGAAAGTCCCAATAGACCGTCGGGGTCAGCACGCCCTGCAGCGTGCCCCCCAGGCCCCAGAAATAGCCCAGCTCATAGGCGAACTGATGCCGCGTCAGCAGCGCGACGATCAGCGCGACCTCGGCCCAGTCGCAGAGATTCATCGGCAGGCCATTGTCGAGGCTCAGCGTGCCGCGCGCCGCGCCCAGGCCGTACCAGCAGAGCCAGCCGATGGCGAGAAACGCCGCCAGCGCCAAGCGGGTGACGCGGTCGGCAGGACGGCCAAGATGCTCGTGCCGCGCCAGCAGCGCCAGCGCCAGCGGCAACGCCAGCGTGAGGGCGATGGCCGCCAGGTGCGACGGCCCGAACAGGACGAAGGGATGGGACACGCGGCCTCCAGCGGGCGGAGGTTATCGCAAGACCGCGAAAAGTTTAAGACCGGTCGCGGCCGGCGTTGCGCCAGCGCGAAACGATATTGTCCAGGCCGAAGCGATCCATGTTGGGCATCTTCCAGCTTTTCGAGAAGCTGGCATGGCCGGTGCGCGCCACGACGCGCTTGCCGATATCGTCGAAGCGCACCCGCATCGGCATCGAGACGCCCTGACCCAGCACCAGCGCCTCGCGGTCGCCCAGCAGCGGCAGGAACTCGATCAGGTCGGACATGCCTTCATAGGTGCTGCCGCGAATGACTTCCTGGTCGCGCTCGCTGGACAGGCGCAGCGCGATGGCGGTGCCGCATTGCGAGGCGATGGTGGCGTCCAGCTCGCTCGGGCGCTGTGTCACCAGCGCCAGCGACAGGCCGTATTTGCGGCCTTCCTTGGCGATGCGCGACAGCGCCTGGCGGGTGGGAACGAATTTCTGGTTGTCGGCGGGGGCATAGCGGTGCGCTTCCTCGCAGACCAGCAGCATGGGCAAGCCGCCCTTGCTCCAGACCGCCAGATCGAAGGCCAAGCGCGAGATCACCGAAATCACCACGTCGAGAATTTCCGGCGGCACGGTGGAAAGGTCGATGACGCTGATCGGGCGGCCTTCGGCGGGAACGCGGAACAGCCGCGCCAGCACATCGCCCATCGTGTCCTGCACCGAGAGGGAGCCGAACATGAAGTTGTAGCGCTGGTCGGAAACCAGGGTTTCGATCCGCGAGCGGAGCCGGCGATAGGGCAGCGTCAGCTGCGAACGCTCCAGCCGGCCGAGCTGCTCGTCGATGAAGGCGATGACGTCCGACATGCGGAATGGCGTCGGCGTGTCCACGGTGATGACAAGGCTGTCGGCCGACTTGCGCGCCAGGGCGCCGGAACGGCTGGTGGCGCTTTCGCTGTAGCGCCGCTTGGCGAAGACCACGCCTTCGGAAAGAATCTCGACCTCGGCGTCATGATGGGAATCGCGGCTGACCAGCGCCGCCGTCATTTCCGGGAAATCCAGCATCCAGAAGGGCAAATGGAAATTGTCCAGGCTGATCGGCTCGACCAGGCCGCCGAACGAGGCGGCATATTCATTGTGCACGTCCAGGATCACGACATGGGCGTGGGAATGCTCAGCCAGCAGGCGCTGCAGGATGCAGGTCAGGGCCGAGGACTTGCCCGATCCGGTCGATCCCACCACCAGGAAATGCTTGGCCAGCAGGTCATCGATCAGCAGCCGCGCCGGCACGCTTTCGTCCTGGAAGAGGCTGCCGATCTTGATGCTGGCGGCCTGGGGCGGGGCATAGACGCGGGTGAGATCGTGCTTGTCGGCGGCGAGCACGCCGTCGCCCAGGCTGGGCAGGGCCGAGACGCCGCGGCGAAACGTAAGACGCTTGCCGGCGTCCAGCGCCACTTCGCCCATCAGGTTGATCTCGACCAGGCCGAGCGTGGCTTCGCCACCGTCGCTGGACGGCATCGGGGCGCTGATCGCCGAGACGATGCCCATCACGGCGGAGACCGGGGTGATGATCTTGACCAGGGCGCCGATCTGCACCCGGTTGTCGGCGCCCTTGATGGCGTCCTGGCGTTCCAGCACGGCGACGGCATGGCTGCCGGACACCGAGACGATATGGGCAAGGCGAATGGGCGGCGCCGCCGGCATGCCGCGGCGTTCGCGGAAAACAGGCGCGCCGGGCGGCGCGGCCGGGCGCGGCGGCGCGTCCTTCACGGGCGGGCGATCGATCTGCACGGTCATGCCGCTTTTCCGTGACGGGAAGGGTGGGGCGCCTGGGAGCGGGCGGCGGGCACGCGGCGCGGCAGGCTCAGCATCACGGTGGTGCCGCTGCCCGGCTGGCTTTCCACATGCAGGCTGCCGCCATGCAGGCGCGCCAGGCCCAGCGCCAGCGGCAGGCCGAGACCGGCGCCTTCGGCACTGCGGGCGCGGCGGGCGTCGACCTGGGCGAAGGGCCTGAGCGCCAGCATCATTTCCTCATGGGTCATGCCGATGCCGGTATCGGCGATGGCGATGGTGACGCCGCCATCGGCGGCAGGCCGGCCCAGCACCAGGATGCGGCCGCCCTCGGGCGTGAATTTTGCGGCGTTGGAAAGCAGATGAAGCAGAATCTGATGCAGGCGCTTGCCATCGGCCTCGATCTCCGCCGGCAGGCGTTCGGCGCGCACGTCAAGCTGCTGCTTTTTCCCGGCGAAAAACGGACGCATCTCCTCCACCGCCGCGGCGATGATGTCGGCGATGGCGGTGGGCGCGACGGCGAGCGTCAGGCTGCCGGATTCCAGCCTGGACATGTCGAGCACATCGCCCACCACATCCAGCAGCCGGCGCCCGGCCCGGGCGATATGGCCGGCATATTCGGCGCCGTCCCGGGCGGTGACGGCGCCGGGCTGCTGCAGCAGGTCGGAGAAGCCGATGATGGCGTTGAGCGGGGTGCGCAGTTCATGGCTCATGGCCGAGAGAAAGGCCGACTTGGCGCGGTCGTTGAGTTCGGCTTCCTGGCGGGCGGCGCGGATCGCGGTTTCGGTGCGCTTGCGCAGCATCATCTCGCCGAGGGTTTCGGAATACCTCGCAAGCAGGCTGTTTTTCTGGCGCCTGGTCGAATGCAGGCGATGGCCCGGCAGCGGCACGATGATGGTCTCCGGCAAACCTTGGAAAAATACCGGGAAATCGGTTCAAGCCGGGTTAAGGAACCCGTGCGCCGCGGCGTTTAGGCCGTTCGCAAACCATGGAAAATCAACCACTTAGGCGGTAATGACAACGGCCACCCGGCCCAGGGGGCCGAAATCGCCTTCCACCCGGTCGCCAGCGGCGATGTCCACCGGCTTGAGGCAGGTGCCGGTGGTGATCGCCTCGCCCGCCTTCAGGGTCAGGCCATGGCGGGACAGTTCATTGGCCAGCCAGGTCAGGGCAAGGCGCGGATCGCCCAGCACATTGGCGCCGCTGCCGGCGCCCGCCGCCACGCCATTGACGATGGCGCGAACCGGATGGGCGGCGAGATCGATGCCGCGCCAGGGCGCCTGTGTCGCCGGACCGAGCACGAAACGATGGGCGCAGGCATTGTCGGCCACCAGCTGCGCCAGACCGACGACGGTGAAATCGTCATAGCGGGAATCCGGAAGCTCGATGGCGGGATGCAGACTGGCCACGCATGCCATCACTTCATCCCGGGTGTAGGGCGCGGGCCGCGGCGGCAGGTCCACGCCCATGCGGAAGGCGAACTCCATTTCCGCCACCCGCATCAGAGTGTTGCCCAGCGGGCATTCTCCGCCGTCCGCGATCACCCGCTCGGCCAGCAGGCGGCCGGCGAGCGGGCCATCGACATTGATGTGTTTCTGCCCCGCGATGCTGGTGGCGGCGATCTTCCAGCCGAACAGCGGTTGCGCGGTATGATCCTCGATAAAGGCCTGGACGCGATAGCCTTCGGCGCGGTTCTGCGGACGCAAGGGCGGCGGCAACATGCCAAGCCGCGTCTGCTTGCGCCAATGGCTGTAGAGCAGATCGCTGGCGGCACGCATTTCGGCTTCGGTCATGGCGCTGTTCTATCCGGCGGGCCAGCGCATTTCCACCATGAGGCCGCCCAGTTCGGAGCGGCCCAGAACCAGGGTGCCGCCGCGCGCCTCCACCAGGTCCCGCGCAATGGACAGGCCCAGGCCATGGCCGGGGCCGCTTTCATCCAGCCGCCCGCCGCGCGCCAGCGCCGCTTCCTTCTGCCAATCCTCCAGTCCCGGCCCGTCATCCTCCACCGTCAGGCGCAACCGGGTTTCATCCCGCGCCGCGGCGATGCGGACGCGGCGGCGGGCGAAGCGGGCGGCATTCTCGGTCAGCGCTCCCAGGATCTCGGCGGCTTCCTCCGCGCCGGCGGGCAGCATCAGGTCCGGCGGACATTCAACCTCGAAGACCAGCGTGCCGCCCTTCTCGGTGCGCTCCACCACGCTCACCACCCGTTCGGCGACCTCGCGCAGCCTGGTGGTGGCGGTCGCTTCACGGGCCGCTGCGGCACGGGCCCGCGCCAGTTCGCCTTCCACCGCCGCCGCGGCGGCGGCGATGGCGCGGTCGAGATCGTCGGCGGCGACTTCCGCGCCGGCATCACGCAGCTTCTGGCTCTGCGCCTTCAATGCCGCCAGCGGCGTTTTCAGGCCATGCGCCAAGTCGGCGGCCCTGCGGCGGGCGCGGGCGACATCCCGGGCACGGGCTT
>CAZNGO010000014.1:0-22081 GCA_964572805.1 uncultured Rhizobium sp.
CCACTCCCGATTTTGTGGGGGGTTGGGGGGGGCGCCGGGGCCCCCCACGGAGGGGGCGTTGTAGAGCTCGCCGAAAAACGCCAGTTGCTCCGACACGGTGAAGCTGGCCTTCAGCGCATCGTGATGGCCCAGCCAGCCGACATGCCGCCCGCGTTCTTCCGGCTCGGAAATCTCCGTGGCCCCGTCATGCAGCGTCACCTTGCCGGCGGCGGCGGGCAGGAAGCCGGCGATCAGGCGCAGCAGCGAGGTTTTCCCTGCGCCATTGGCGCCTTCCAGCGCCAGCGCCTGCCCGGCCCTCACCGTGAAATTGAGATTCTCGGCCAGGCGGCGCGAACCGCGCTGCACGGTGAGCTTCTGGGCGGTGAGGGATTGGATCATTTCACTCTTTCGCCATGGGCGGCCTTGAGCCGCCCATCCAACTTCGTTGAAGCCAAGTTGGATGGCCGGGTCAAGCCCGGCCATGGAGAGGGTTGGATTGGCGCGAACCGCGCTGCACGGCCAGCTTCTCGGCGGTGAGGGAGGAGATCATGGGCGGTTATTACAGGCTTAGCCCAGGATTGTCGAAGGACTACAGGGCTTCAATCCAGCGGCTGGCAATACGCAGCCACATGCTCGAATGGGATAACCAGATAGTGGCCGTTGTACTTCGGGTTTTCGCGATCCTGAGCATCGACGAGTACCGATTCCCAATCTGGGGAGCAATCCACATCCACAGACACTGCCGTCGCGGATGACGGCGGATCAAGATGAACAGTAAATCTCAAGCCCGCCGGAAGCGTCTTTTCATACCCGCCTGTGAAGGGCGCTTTCCACTGCGTAAGTACATGCCCAACAAAGGCAGTCGAGACTTGAAATCTCTGCCCCTTTTTGAATTCGGCTTTGGAAGCGGACATTGCAACTCTCTAGCGCGAGGGATTTTGTGGCGGTCCGTAGCGACAGCGTGCGGACGGAGCGCCGCTCCTGCTTCCCCCTCCCCTTGCGGGAGGGGGCAATCGGTTTGAGCGGAGCGAAAGACGATTGGGGGAGGGGTATGGCGGGTCAGAATCTGCATATCGGGATTCCCCCTCCCCCGCTCAAACGCTTCGCGTTATCGCGCCCCCTCCCGCAAGGGGAGGGGGAAATTTCTCAATACATATGCTGCCCACCATTGATGGACAGCGTGCTTCCGGTGATGAAGCCGCCCTCGTCGGCCACCAGGAACAGCACCGCCCGTGCGATCTCGTCGGCCCGCCCCAGCCGCCCCACCGGAATGCGCGCCACGATCTTGGCCAGCACGTCGGTCGGCACCGCCGCCACCATGTCGGTGTCGATATAGCCGGGGGCGATGGCGTTGACGGTGATGCCGGCGCGGGCGCCTTCCTGGGCCAGCGCCTTGGTGAAGCCATGGATGCCCGACTTGGCGGCGGCGTAGTTGACCTGGCCATACTGCCCGGCCTGGCCGTTGATCGAGCCGATATTGACGACGCGGCCGAACTTGCGCTCGTTCATCCCGTCCCAGGCCGCCTTGCACATGTTGTAGCAGCCGCCCAGATTGGTATCGAGCACCTCGTCCCAGGCGGTGCGGTTCATCTTCTTCATGGTGCCGTCGCGGGTGATGCCGGCATTGTTGACGATCACCTCGACGGGGCCGAGCTCGGCCTCGACCTGCTTCACACCGGCGACGCAGGCGTCGAAATCGGCGACGTCCCACTTGCAGGCCTTGATGCCGGTGCGGCCGGTGAAGGCTTTGGCCCGCTCCTCGTTGCCGGCATAGTTCGCCGCCACGACATAGCCGGAATTCTTCAGCGCCACCGAAATCGCCTCGCCGATGCCGCGCGTGCCGCCCGTCACCACCGCCACCCGTGCCATGCCAACCTCCCGCTATGATCCGTAGCAATTAAGGCGTCATTCCGCGGATGGTTCAACCACGGAAACGTTGCTGCAGCGCGTTAAAATGCTGCCTGATTTGTAATCAGCGCTCCACGCAGAGCGCGATGCCCATGCCGCCGCCGATACACAAGGTGGCGAGGCCCTTCTTCGCATCGCGCCTGCCCATTTCGAACAGCAGCGTGGTCAGCACCCGCGCGCCCGAGGCGCCGATGGGATGGCCGATGGCGATGGCGCCGCCATTGACGTTCACACGCGCCGTATCCCAGCCCATGTCCTTGTTGACGGCGCAGGCCTGGGCGGCGAAGGCCTCATTGGCCTCGATCAGGTCGAGGTCGCCGGCTTTCCAGCCCGCCTTTTCCAGCGCCTTGCGCGACGCCGGGATCGGACCGGTGCCCATCACCTTGGGGTCGACGCCGGCCTGCGCCCAGCTGGCGATGCGGGCCAGCGGTGTCAGGCCGCGGGCGGCGGCATCGGCGGCGCTCATCAGCACCAGGGCGGCGGCGCCGTCATTGAGGCCCGAGGCATTGCCCGCCGTCACCGTGCCGGCCTTGTCGAAGGCCGGACGAAGACCCGCCCTCGCCTCAATCGTGGCGCCGTCGCGGATATATTCGTCATTCTCGACCACGGTATCGCCCTTGCGGCCCTTGACCGTCACCGGCGCGATCTCGTCCTTGAACCTGCCGGCCTTGCGCGCCGCCTCGGCCTTGTTCTGCGAGGCGACGGCGAACTGATCCTGCTGCTCGCGGCTGATCTGGAATTCCCTGGCGACATTCTCCGCCGTGGTGCCCATGTGATAGCCGTTGAAGGCATCCCACAGCCCGTCGCGGATCATGGTGTCCACCATTGCGACGTCGCCCATCTTCTGGCCGGCGCGCAGATAGGCGGCATGGGTGGAAAGGCTCATGCTTTCCTGGCCGCCCGCTACGACGATTTTGCTGTCGCCCTGGGCGATGGCCTGGGCGCCCAGCGCCACGGCCCGAAGGCCCGAGCCGCAGACCTGGTTGATCCCCCAGGCCGGCGTGCCGATGGAAAGCCCGGCGGCGATGGAGGCCTGGCGGGCGGGATTCTGGCCCTGGGCGGCGGTCAGCACCTGGCCAAGGATCACTTCGCTGACCTCCTCGCCCGGAACCTTGGCCCGCTCCAGGGCGGCGCGGATCGCCACTTCGCCCAGCTTGTGGGCCGGAAGGCCTGCAAAAGAGCCCAGGAAGGAACCCACCGGCGTGCGCGCAGCCGCCACAATCACCACATCGGACATGATCTTCTCCACCAATCCCGACCCGTATGTAGCGCAAAATGCCGCGAATGCGAGCGGACAGAATCGCGCTTGTTTTTCAAGGGCTTGAAAATTTGCTGCGCAGCATTTTCATGCTGCATGTGCTAAAATTGCGCTTTACGCAAGCGACACATTGATGTTTGTTGCACCGCAAGCCCTTCGCATGAAGGGCGCGTAACGGGGTGGGTGGTCGTGTCGGAAGAAAAGTCCAAGGGCGAAGGCCCGGTCGTCATCAAGAAATACGCCAACCGGCGGCTCTACAACACCCAGACATCGTCCTATGTGACGCTCGACCATCTCGCCGCGATGGTGAAGGAAGGCACCGAGTTCGAAGTCCAGGACGCGCGCACCGGCGAGGACATCACCCGCTCGGTCCTCACCCAGATCATCTTCGAGGAAGAGGCCAAGGGCCAGAACCTGCTGCCGATCAAGTTCCTGCGCCAGCTGATCCGCTTCTATGGCGACAGCCTGCAGGCCTTCGTCCCCGGCTATCTCGACATGAGCATGGAAAGCTTCACCAAGAACCAGGGCGAGTTGCGCGACCGCATCGCCCAGGCGCTGGGCGGCGGCAACCAGATGGTCGAGAATCTCACCCGCCAGAACCTGGCCCTGTTCGAGAACGCCATGGCGATGTTCGGGGCGCCCTTCACCACCGGCGCCGCCCGGCCCAGGAGCGAGCCCGCCGCCCCGGCCGGCAGCGAAGTGGATTCGCTGAAGCAGGAAATGGAAGCCATGCGCCGGCAGCTCGCGGAACTGGCCAAGAAATGAAGCTTCCCGCGCGGGGGCTTCTGCTTTTCTCCCTGATCGTCCTGACCGGTTGCGCCTCGCCCATGAGCCAGCGCGAGGCGCAAGGCTATGGCGCGCTGTCCCTGCGCGACTATTGCGCCGGCACCGCGCCCTGCCTCGCCTATCGGCTGGTGCGGGCCCAGAAGCTGGGGGATGGCTGGATGCTGGACTACGAGTCCGGCACCACACGCTATGGCGTGATGGTGCATCGCAATGGCGTTGCCCAGGTCACGGCCTGGGCGAAAGACGCGGTTCCGGCGGCGCGGTAGGTGGGACTGGCCTCGCTGCGCTCCTGTCGCGGCGTGCCTTGATCCGGGCTTCGTTCATCTGCTGGCCCCGAAGACTATTGCAGTGATGGCAAGCGGCGGCGAGATTGCCGATGGCGTCGGTCCCGCCATCCATCCTGGCTTTCTTGTGTTCAATGGTCGGACGCGCGTCGCCCTCACTGGTGAACTGGCGGCCGCAATAGCAGCAGCGTCCGAGCTGCTTTTCAATAAGGCCGGAGAGCAGGGCGCGTTTCTGTTTGCCCGTCAACGCCATTCGACATCCGCCTACGCCCAGGCCTGCTCGATCGCCGGCTCGCCGAAATGGTAGCCCTGGAAGTAATCGACGCCGAAGCTCTGCAGCAGGAAGGCGTCGGCGTCGGAGGAGACCCATTCGGCCACCACCCGCATCCTGAAGTTCTTGGCCAGCCCCACCAGGGTGCGGACAAAGACCTGGTTCTCCGGCGAGTCCGAGAGATTCTTCACATAGCAGCCGTCGATCTTGACGATATCGACATGCATCAGCTGCAGGTTGCGGAAGCTGGTATAGCCGGCGCCGAAATCATCGATCGCCACCCGCACGCCCAGCTCGCGCAGCTGGCTGACGAAGCGGGCATTCTCCTCGAAATGATGCAGGGCTGCGGTTTCGGTCAGCTCGACGATCAGCCGCTCGGCCACTTCGCCATTGTCGCGGATGTGATCGACGAAGCTGTTCAGCCAGGCGGGATCGCCGGCGGCGGTGCCGGAGACATTGACGCCCAGGGTGATGGCCTTGTGCGCCTTGAGCCGCGCCACCACCGTCTCCAGCGCGAAGCGGTCGATGAGATGGACGATGCCAAGCTGCTCGGCGGCGGGGACGAAATGGCCGGCGGAGATGATGCTGCCGTCACGGCGCGCCATCCTGAGCAGGGCCTCGTAATGGGTGACCTTGCGGCTCTTGGCGTGGATGATGGGCTGGTAGGCGAGCTTGAGCCGGTCTTCGCGCAGCGCCGCGATCACCTCGTCGGCCACCGCCATGTTGCGCAGGCGCGCCGATTCCTTCTGGGCGCTGTGCTCATAGACCATGAAGCCGTCGCGGCCGAAGGCGCGGGCCCCGTCCAGCGCATTCTCGGCCCGCAGCATGGCTTCCTGGCTGGTGGCGGCGCTGGCCGGCAGCCAGACCGCGCCGACCGAGCAGGTGGCCGAAACCTGGCCGGCCCTGGTCTCGATCACGCTGCCGCGCACCGCGGCGCGCAGGCGGCCCGCGACGATGGCGACTTCGCGTTCCGAGCAGTTCTTGAGGATGACGCCGAACTTGTTGCCGGCGGTGCGGCCGATCACGTCGCTGGCGCGCAGGGAACGGGCCAGCCGCTCGCCCGCCGCCACGATGACCTCGTCGCCGGCGTCGAAGCCGAAGCCGTCATTGATCATCGCCAGCCGGTCGATGGAAGAGACCAGGAAGGCGCAATTGCGCTGCTCGTCCTTGGCGCTTTCGATCGCCAGCGACAATTCCTCGCGCAGCGAGTTGCGGTTGAGATGGCCGGTAAGCTCGTCGCGGCTGGCCAGATAGGTCAGGCGCTGCATCTCGCGGGCGCGCTCGGTGGTTTCGCGCAGGAAGCCGACCAGCCGCTCGGTGCGGCCATCGGCGCCGGCCATGCGGGTGCCGACCATGGTGAAGGTGACGGGCCCCATCGCCGCGGCGATCTCGATGTCGATCATGAACGGGCTGCTCTGCCCGCTGGCGTCGAGCAGCGCTTCGAGGCCGCCGCGCCTGTCGCGCTCGACGGCGTCGAGGAAGATTGCGGCGCGGTGGATGTCGCGCTGGAAGGGCAGGATCTCGGTGGCGCCGTCCCAGGTGATCAGGCCGTCGGCGACCTGCCAGTCAAAGGCGGCGATGGAAGCAGCCTGGGCGGCGAGGCGCAGGCGCGTGGCGTCCTGCGCCGCACCCAATGCCGCGAGGTTCTGCTGCCCCTTCTGAAGCGCTGCGCTCAACACATCCACCATCCCGGTCCGGCTTCTCCGGTCCCTGGGGCAAGACTAGGCGGCGCCTGCTGAAAATCCGGTAAGCGGGCTTGGTAAACAAGTCAGGCGCAGGCCTTGCGTTGCAGTCAGGCATGCGCGTGCAAACTTCCCTGCCGGCGATCTGGCGCGAAAGCCTCAAGGCTTCCGCGGACGGGATCGGCGCGTCCGGAAAATCCAGCAATTCCGCCCATCCGGGCGCGGACGGGCGCGGCTTTCCCCGCCAGGAGCGCAAGGAACGCGCAAAGCTGCGGGTCGAACTGGTGTGCCAGGAAGGCACGAAGCGGCATGATCCATTCTGGGACGGCCCGCGCCTGAAGCCGGCTTTTGTGACGCAGCTGCTCGGCCAGATGATGCCCGACGGCAAGGCGCCCGCCGGCGCCTATGCGGAAAGCCAGGTCCAGGCCGCGCCTCTGCTCGACACCCGCTTCTGAAGCGCAAAGCCCGCCAGCGAAGCCGCCAGCAGCAGCAAACCCGGTAGCGACAATCCCGCGCCGGCCAAGGCCAATGCCGCCGCCGCCAGCAGCAGGCCCGCCAGCAGCGCCAGCGGCGCGCCGCGGTGCAGCGCCGCCACCATGGCGATGACGCCGCCCAGCAGGAGCGGCCACAACGCCAGCAGAAGACTGTATCCCGCCAGCGCGGCCAGGCCGCCGGCCAGCGCCGCCGCCAGCGCCAGTGTCGCCGGCAGTTGCGGCAGGGGACGCCCCAGTGACGCCAGCACCGACAGCATCAGGCCTGTGCCTGCCAGCGGCAGCGCCAGCAGCGCCACCGCGCCCGGCAGCGCCGGCGCGAAGGCCCCGGCCAGCAGCGCCAGCGCCAATGCGGCGCAGAGCGTGGCGGCGAAGCGCAGATAAAGCCCTGTGCCGGTGACGGCGGCGAACAGCGCCGCGGCCAGCAGCGGCATGGCGGCGATCACGGACGAATCAAGGACCATCTGCAATGATGGCCACATAACTCAAAGAGGCGCGAGGAATTTTGTGGCGTAGGCAGGAGCGTCGCGCGCAGCGTGCATTAGCACGTGAGCACGCGCGACGAACCTACGACACAAAAGGGCCGCGCCTCAGGCCGCCAGCAGATTGCGCAGCACATAGGGCAGAATGCCGCCATTCTGGTAGTAACCCACCTCGTCCGCCGTCAGGATCATCAGGTGCAGCGGGATCTTTTCGCTGCTGCCGTCGGGACGCCGGACCACCGCCTCCATCTTCTGCCGCGGCGTCAGCGCCCCCGACAGGCCGGCAATGGAAATCGTCTCCCGTCCGGTGAGATTGTAGTCCTTGCGGCTCTTGCCCGGCTCGAAGCAGAAAGGCGCCACGCCCATGCCGATCAGGTTGGAGCGGTGGATGCGCTCGAAGCTCTCGGCGATCACGGCGCGCACGCCCAGCAGGCGCGGGCCTTTCGCCGCCCAGTCGCGCGACGAGCCGGTGCCGTATTCCTTGCCGCCGATCACGATGGTGGCATGGCCGTCCTTCTTGTAGGCCTGGGCGGCATCGAAGATGCTCATCGCCTGCCCTTCGGCATTGGGGTGGGCGTAGTAAAGCGTGTTGCCGCCTTCCTTGCCGCCCATCATCTCGTTTCTGATGCGGATATTGGCGAAGGTGCCGCGCTCCATCACCTCGTCATTGCCGCGGCGCGCGCCATAGGAGTTGAAGTCCTTCGCCGCCACGCCATGCTCCGACAGGTAGACGCCGGCCGGGGCCGACGCCTTGATGTTGCCGGCGGGCGAAATATGGTCGGTGGTGATGCTGTCGCCGAAGATCGCCAGCACCCGCGCATCGCTCAGCTCCGCCACCTTCTGCGGCTTGAGGGTCATGCCCTCGAAATAAGGCGGATGCTTCACATAGGTCGACGACTTGTCCCACTGATAGGTCTTGCCCTTGGCCAGCCTGATCTTCTTCCAGTGGGCGTCGCCCTGGAACACCGCGCCATAGCGCTTCTTGAAGCTGGAGGCCTTCACCGCCCGGGCGATGGCGGCCTTGATCTCCTTCGGGCTGGGCCAGATCTCATGGAGATAGACCGGCTCGTTCTTCCTGTCATAGCCGACCGGCTCTTTGGTCAGGTCCATGTTGACCGAACCGGCCAGGGCATAGGCCACCACCAGCATGGGCGAGGCGAGATAGTTGGCCCGCACCTGGGGATGGACGCGGCCCTCGAAATTGCGGTTGCCGGAGATCACCGCGCTGGCGACCAGGTCGGCCTCGGTGATCGCCTTGGCCACCGGGTCGGGCAGCGGCCCGGAATTGCCGATGCAGGTGGTGCAGCCATAGCCGGCCAGGTTGAAGCCGAGCTTGTCCAGCGGCTTGTCGAGGCCGGCCTTTTTCAGATAGTCGGTGACGACCTGCGAGCCCGGCGCCAGCGAAGTCTTGACCCAGGGCCTCACTTTCAGCCCGCGCTTCACCGCCTTCTGCGCCACCAGCCCGGCGCCGATCATCACATTGGGGTTGGAGGTGTTGGTGCAGCTGGTGATGGCGGCGATCACGACATCGCCATGGCCGATGGAATGTTCGCTGCCTTCCAGTTTCGCGCGGCGGTTGGCCTCGGCTTCCTTCTTGAAGGTGCCGATCAGCGCCTCGGCGAAATTGCCGGCAACGTTGCCCAGCGAAACGCGGTCCTGCGGCCGCATCGGCCCGGCCAGCGACGGCTCGACACTGTCCATGTCCAGCGACAGCGTGTCGGTGAAGACCGGATCGGGCGACTTCCTGGTGCGGAACAGCCCCTGCGCCTTGGCGTATTTCTCCACCAGGGCGATACGGGCGGGATTGCGGGCGGTGTTCTTCAGATAGCGCAGGGTCTCGGCATCGATCGGGAAGAAGCCGCAGGTCGCGCCATATTCCGGCGCCATGTTGGAGAGGGTGGCGCGGTCTTCCAGGCTGAGCTCGTCCAGCCCGCTGCCGTAATATTCCACGAACTTGCCGACCACGCCCTTCTTGCGCAGCATCTGCGTCACGGTCAGCACCAGGTCGGTGGCGGTGACGCCGGGGCGCAGCTTGCCCGTCAGCTTGAAACCGACGATCTCCGGAATCAGCATCGAGATGGGCTGGCCCAGCATGGCGGCCTCCGCCTCGATGCCGCCCACGCCCCAGCCCAGCACCGAAAGGCCATTGACCATGGTGGTGTGGCTGTCGGTGCCGACCACGCTGTCGGGGAAGGCGTATTCGACGCTCTTCTTCGGATTGGCCGCATCGGGGCCCTTGCGGGTCCATACCGTCTGGGCGAGATATTCCAGGTTGACTTGGTGGCAGATGCCGGTTCCGGGCGGCACGACGCGGAAATTGGCGAAGGCCTGCGCGCCCCAGCGCAGGAAGGTGTAGCGCTCGCGGTTGCGCTCATATTCGATCTCGACATTCTGCTTGAACGCCCTGGCGTTGCCGAAGGCGTCGATCATCACGCTGTGATCGATCACCAGATCCACTTCCGCCAGCGGATTGATCTTCTCCGGATCGCCGCCCAGCGCCTTCATGGCGTCGCGCATCGCGGCCAGGTCGACCACGGCGGGCACGCCCGTAAAGTCCTGCATCAGGACCCGGGCGGGACGGAAGGCGATCTCGCGGTCGGATTTGCGGTCGTTGGCCCACGCCGCCACCGCCTGGATGTCTTCCCTTGTGACAGTGTTGCCGTACTCATGGCGCAGCAGGTTTTCCATCAGCACCCGCCTGGAATAAGGCAGCTTGCCGATCCCCTTCAGCCCGTTCTTTTCCGCCGCGGCGAGGCTGAAATAGACATAGGACCGGTTGCCGACCTTGAGGATTTTGCGGGATTTGAAGCTGTCCTGGCTCATGGGGCCCTTCCGATGGGGAACCGGCCGGGTTTAGGCATATTCGGGCTTGAAGGAAAGTCGGCGCGAGGCCGCAGCATGGCGGTTTTTCCCTCTTTTGCGCTAAATTCCGCCCCATTGAGCCGTATGATGGCGGCCAGAGGGGACCCGGCAACGACCGGGCGATTGCGTGTGAGCCGCGTGAAAGCGATTTTGATTTTTGCCCTTGCCGTGCTGCCGCTGGCGGCGCGCGCCCAGGATGGCGACCCGATCATGGCGCGGCTCTCGGCCGAGAAAACCGCGACGCCGGAGCCGGGGCTCTACAGCGCCGGGGAGGACCGCCAGTTCATCCTCGCGCCCTATCGCGGCAAATACTATCTGCTGCGCTTCGCCGATGGCGGGGAAACCTTCGTCCTCACCGCCGATCCGGGCTCCATGGGCGCCAAGCTGCTGAAATATGACACCGGCGCCGCCGCCCTGTCGATTTCGGTCTGGGGCGGGGTGACGCTCTATGCCGCCGAGGCGCCGGGCGGGGTGCCCGCCACGCGCCAGGGCGAAGCGCCGGTGCTGACGCCGGCGGCCATCTCCGCCACCGAGCTCAAGGCCGCGATCGGGGATGAAGCCAGCCATTTCTCCTATGCCGACAATCTGGGCCTGCGCTTTGTCCTTGACCCGCCCGGCGACGCCGAAGCCCGGGCGCTGGCCTTCGACGCGCTCAGCGTCACCCAGGCGGGGATCGAGCGTTTCCTCGCCACCTCGCCCGCCGCCCGCCAGGCGCTGGCCCGCCGCGTCACCCAGGTGCGGCTGGAGAAAGCCGCCAGGCCGGGCGTCACCCTCAATGGCCGCATCCTGGTCGTGCGCTATCTGCCGGCCGACGGCTTTCTCGGCCGCCTCTCCAGCCATGCGGTGGCGCATCAGCTCGGCAAGCTGCTGAACGTGCAGACGGCAGAATAGCAAACAGCGCGATCCTTCCGGATCGCGCCATCTGTGGCCGTGCTGCCTGCCGCTATCAGCGCAGTGCGGTGGCGACGGAAGTGAAATCGGCCTTGAGGTTGGTGCCGGTGGTGGTGAGGGCACCGATGATCACCACGGCGATCAGCGCGGCGATCAGGCCATACTCGATGGCGGTGGCGCCGTCTTCATTGGCGATGAATTTCTGAAACAGAGCCTGCATGGACGTCTCCTTGGACAGTGACGATCCTCGATAGCAGGGCGGTGGCAGGCGGCGAACACAAAGCCCGGTTCAGTGTTAGTCAAAGGCTTGCCGCCGCGGGGGGATTTGATTCAGGATTTACGCGATCCTGTGAAAAGCCCGCCGCCGCGGCGCGGCGGCGGGCATCAAGGCCTAGCGCAGCGCGGTGGCGACCGACGTAAAGTCGGCGGAGAGGTTGGTGCCCGTGGTGGTGAGGGCGCCGATGATCACCACGGCGATCAGCGCGGCAATCAGGCCATATTCGATGGCGGTGGCGCCGTTCTGGTCGGCGGCGAAATTCTTCAGCAGAGCAAGCATGGTGTGTCCCTTCGGAAAGCTGTAGGACCATGCCCTACAAAAGCTGCCCTGGCGAATGGGATCCGGATGCAGGCTTAATGAACGCAGGCGCGCTGCGTGCGCTTTTTAAAAAACCGCAATTGAAGGAATATTTCGCCAGTTTCTCCGCCCCGTCCTGAAGGGGCGGAGAACCGGTCGAAAATCAGCGCAGCTGCGCGGCGATGTTGTTGTAGCTGGCCGTCAGGTTGGTGCCGACCTGGCTGATGGCGCCGATCACCACGACGGCGATCAGGGCGGCGATCAGGCCATACTCGATGGCGGTGGCGCCGGACTCGCTGGCAATGAACTTCTTGAACATTGAGGTTGCTTTCTCATTTGCGGGCGGGGCGCGGCGGAAATAGCAGCGCCGTGCGGCAAAGCCAGCCTTTCCGGGTTAATCGCTTAATGCCGGCAATGCTGACAGGGCCTTCCTGCGCCGCCGCCCCAATGATTTGGCTGACAGTGCCAACCCGGTAAGAATTGTTAATCCGGCGCGAAATCCCTGGGCGCCAGTTCAAAATGCGAAAATTCGAAGCCAGGCGAAACCGTGCAGCCGACCAGGGTGTAGTCGCCTTTGCTGCGCGCCATCTGCCAGGCGCCGGGCGGCACCACGAGCTGCGGCGACTGGCCCGTTTCGATCCCCGGTCCCAGAACATGCACGCGCCTGTCGATGCCCAGTTCCAGCGGCGCGCCGCGATGGAAATGCCAGACCTCGGCCGCATCGATGCGATGCCACCATGACACTTCGCCCGCCTTGAGCAGGAAGAGGATGGCGCTGGAATGGCCCCGCCCCGGCCCATCCCGGAACGTCTCGCGGTAGTGGCCGCCTTCGGGATGGGGCTGCAGTCCCAGTTTTGCAATCAGGGCATCCGCCTCGGCCAAACTCATGCCGTCCTCATTCAGGCAGCAGGGCGCGCCGCGCCCCGCCGCACCATTTCCTCGACGCTGGCGGCCAGCACCCGGGCGTCATGCAGGGCGTTGTGCGCCCGGCCGCCGACATCAAGCCCCAGGGCCGGCGCGATCTCGAAGGAATTCTTGCCGCGCGGATCGACATTGCAGGCGGCGAACCAGCTGCGCAGGTCGGCGAAGCGCGGCAGGCGGCGATAGCCGGTGATGCCGTAGAGGCGCATATTCTCTTCCAGCACCCATTCGTCATGGCCGAAGGCGCAGATCGGCCCTGGCCCGGCAAAGTCGGCGAAGCGTTCATAGGCTTGCGCAAAATCCACGCCCTGCGCCGCCACCGCCGCGTTGCCGATGCCGGTGAGCTCCTCGAAATAGGGCGACAGCACCGGATTGATGCGGGGGCGCACCAGGAGGTCGAACTCCTCCAGCACCGAAAGATCGCGCCCATCCAGCTTCACCGCCCCGATCTGCACCACTTCGCGGAACTGGCCCGGCTCCAGCCAATGGCGGGCCATCGAGCCGGACCAGGCGGTATATTCCAGGTCGAAAACCGTGAGGGTGGGGCTGGGTTCGGGCGGGAGGAGAATCATGCGGCGCTGTCGGGTTCCGCGCGAATCATAGTATCGCTGGCCATTAAGACATTATTAAGCGTGCGGGCCGAGCCTAGGCTTGAAGTTTCCGCATATGGGAGCGGCATCATGGCGTTACCCGAGTTCGCGTTTCCACCAGCCGACAACGCGCCCGCGGCGCTGACGGCGCCCGTGCCCCTGACGCTGCCGGGCGCGGCGTTGCGCCGCCTGCCCGAACTGCATGACGAAAGCCGGCTGGCCCTGCGCCGGGCCGGCCTGATGGCGCGGGCGGTGCCGGCGGCCGGCAGTCTGCTGGCCCTGGGGACGCTGGCCGCGACGTTCGGCGGCGGCGCGCTGGCCGCCACCTTCGGCTGGAGCCTTCTGATTTTCCTCGGCGTGGCCGCCGTGCTGGCCAGCCATCTGCGCGCCGCCTCGGTGTTCCGGGACCTGCCGGGTTCAACCGCCGACATGCGGGCGATACTCTTATATCTGGGCGTGGCCTGGGGGGCGGGCGCCTTCATGGCCCTGGCGCCGGAGCCGGTGCTGCTGGTGCTGTTTGCCCTCGCCCCCTCGCTGGTGCTGGCGCGGCTGCTGGGTGACCTGCCCGCCATCCTGGCCTTTACCGCCCCCGCCACCCTGCTGACTTTTGTTGCCGTGATCCTTCGCACCGGCAACATGAACGCCGCCACTCTCCTGATGGTTTTCCAGGCAATCGGCGGCTTCTGGCTTCTTCGCAATCGCACAAACAACGGCGAAGCCGCCCTGCGATAGCCCACCGTCGCGCGTTCTTCAGACGCCGGGCGTAACCTCGCCCCATCGCGTTTGTTAACCATCACGGCCGCATGATTGCGAGGAGGCGTCGATGAGCGCCGCAGCAACAGGGCAGAAAACAGCCATGACCATGAACCAGCAGATTCCTGGCGAATCCGGCGCGCTCGCCCTTGCCCGCGCCCAGCTGACTTTCGAGATGCGCGACTTTTTCGACGCGCTCTTCGCCGGCGCCGACGCCGGCGGCCTGGCCGCGCCCGAGCTGGCGCTGATCGCCGAACGCGCCCGCGCCCGGCTGCTGGAAAACATCCCCTCGGTCAGCGTCAGCGACCATGGCCGCTTCAGCCTGGCGATCGCGGTCAATGAGGACCGCCCCTTCCTGTTCGATTCCGCGGTGGCGGCGGCGATCGCCGGCGGCGCCCATCTGCGCAACGTCTTCCATCCCATTCTCGAGCAGGGCGGGCGCAAGCTGAGCCTGATCGTCTTTGTCATCGATCCGCCCGCCGGCGAAGCGGCGCGGGGCAAGCTGGCTGCCGGGCTCGAGGAATGCTTCGCCGCCGGCGCCCTGGCGGTGCGCGACTGGCGCGCCATGCTGGCGCGGCTGAAGACGGCGCGCGATGGCCTGGCGGCGCGCGGACCGCAGGGCCGCGACATCGAGGAAGACCTCGCCTTCCTCGACTGGCTGGCCGACAATCATTTCACCTTCCTGGGCGCGCGCGAGTACCGCCTGATGGAAGACGGCATGAACGGAACCCTGGCGGCGGTGGAAGGCAGCGGCCTGGGCGTGCTCGCCGATCCCAGGGCGCGCATCCTGGGCAGCAGCGGCGCCGGCCAGCGTCCCGGCCTTTCCGCCGAGGTGCGGGCCTACCTGGAATCCAACGGTCCGCTGATCGTCAGCAAGTCGAGCAGCCGGTCGCTGGTGCATCGCCGCGTCCACATGGATTATGTCGGCATCAAGCTCTATGACGCGGCGGGCCGCCTGGCCGGCGAGCACCGTTTTGTCGGCCTCTTCACCTCCAGCGCCTACAGCCAGGGCCCGCGCGAGATTCCCCTGCTGCGCCAGAAGATCGCCGCGGTGACGGCGCGCACCGGCCTGGACCCGCGCTCCCATGACGGCAAGGCGCTGGCCCATATCCTCGACGCCTATCCCCGCGACGAGCTGTTCCAGGTTTCGGAAGACGAACTTGCCGACACCGCACTCGGCATCACGCGCCTGGCCGGCCTGCCGCGGGTCAAGCTGTTCCTGCGCTTCGACCGCTTCGACCGCTTCGCCTCGGCGCTGCTGTTCGCGCCGCGCGACCACATGAATGCCGGCGTGCGCGAACGCGTCCACGCGATTCTCGCCGCCGCCCTGAACGGGCGCACCAGCGCCGCCGAAGTCGGGCTGGACGAAGGCCCGCTGGTACGGGTGCATTATATTGTCGGCCGCAATCCCGGCCCGCGTCCCGAGGTCGATCTCGCCGAACTGGAAAGCCGCATCGCCGCCGCGCTGCGGACCTGGGATGACGCCCTGATCGATGCGCTGTCCGCCGGTCATGGCGAAGCCGAAGGGCGCGCCATGGCGGCGCGGCTGGAAGCGGATTTCTCCGCCAGCTATCGCGGCGCCTGCAGCGCCGCCGACGCCGCCCGCGACCTTTCCGTGCTGACTTCCCTGGCCGAGGCGCCGCTCAAGGTGCGCGCCGCCGCCTGGCGCAGGGATGATGACGAGGCCCATGTCGTGCGCCTCAAGCTCTATACCCTGGGCGAGGTGCTGCCGCTGTCCCAGACCCTGCCGATGTTCGAGAATTGCGGCCTGACCGTCATCGCCGAGGAAGCCTTCCCGGTTTCCTTCCGCATGGGCGAGGCCCGCCTGCACGGCATGGTGCTGGATTTCCTGATGACCTGCGAAGCTGCCGCCGACCTTGGCCGCATCCGCCAGCCGCTGGAAGACGTGCTGCATGCGGTGCTGTCCGGCGCCGCCGAGAATGACGGCTTCAACCGCCTGGTGATCGCCGCCGACCTGTCCTGGCGCCAGGCGGTGATCCTGCGCGCCGCCGCCAAATATCTGCGCCAGGCCGGCATCGCCTTCTCGCTCGCCTATATGCAGCAGGCCCTGGCGAAGAATCCCGACGTCGCCGCCCTGCTGGTGGAGCTGTTCCTGGTCCGCACCGATCCGGCCCGTGCCGGCGCGCCGAAGGAAGTCGAGCAGATCGAGGTCCGCATCGAAACGGCGCTGAACGACGTCGCCAGCCTGGATGACGACCGCATCATCCGCCGCCTGCGCAATGTCATCCGCAACATCCTGCGCACCAACTATTTCCAGCCTGACGGGAATGGCGCCCCCAAGCCGGTGCTGTCCTTCAAGCTGGATTCGGCGAAGCTGGACGAGCTTCCCGCCCCGCGGCCCTGGCGCGAAATCTTCGTCTATTCGCCGCAGGTCGAAGGCGTGCATCTGCGCTTTGGCCGCATCGCCCGCGGCGGCCTGCGCTGGAGCGACCGGCGCGAGGACTTCCGCACCGAGATCCTGGGCCTGGTCAAGGCGCAGCAGGTCAAGAACGCCGTCATCGTGCCGGTGGGCGCCAAGGGCGGCTTCTTCCCCAAGCAGATGCCGGCCAACCCGACCCGCGACCAGTTCATGGCCGTGGGCGTCGCCGCCTACCGGACCTTCATCCATTCCCTGCTCGACATCACCGACAATCTCGACGCCCATGGCAAGGTGATCGCGCCGGAAAACGTGCTGCGCCCCGATGGCGACGATCCCTATCTGGTGGTGGCGGCCGACAAGGGCACCGCCACCTTCTCCGACATCGCCAATTCCATCGCCATCGAGCACAATTTCTGGCTGGGCGACGCCTTCGCCAGCGGCGGTTCGAAGGGCTATGACCACAAGAAAATGGGCATCACCGCCCGCGGCGCCTGGGAAGCGGTCAAGCGCCATTTCCGCGAGATGGGGCGCGACATCCAGAGCCAGGATTTCACCGTCATCGGCGTCGGCGACATGTCGGGCGACGTCTTCGGCAACGGCATGCTGCTGTCGCGCCATATCCGCCTGGTGGCGGCCTTCGACCATCGCCACATCTTCCTCGATCCCAACGCCCCCACCGAGGCGGCCTTTGTCGAGCGCGAGCGGCTGTTCGCCCTGCCGCGTTCCAGCTGGGATGACTACAACAGGAGCCTGATCGGCCAGGGCGGCGGCGTCTTCCCGCGCACCCTCAAGGAAATCCCGCTTTCGCCCGAAGTGAAGGCGCTGGTCGGCAGCGACCGGGATTCGATGTCGCCGCCGGAACTGATCAATGCCCTGCTCAAGAGCCAGACCGACCTGCTCTGGTTCGGCGGCATCGGCACCTACATCAAGTCGTCCGCCCAGAGCCATCTCGATGCCGGCGACCGCGCCAATGACGCGGTGCGGGTCAATGGCGGCGAGCTCAAGGCGCTGGTGGTGGGCGAAGGCGCCAATCTGGGCGTCACCCAGCTGGGCCGCATCGAGGCGGCGCGTTCGGGCGTGCGCATCGACACCGACGCGGTGGACAATTCCGCCGGCGTCGACACGTCCGACCATGAAGTCAATCTCAAGATCATGCTCTCCGGGCCTGCGCGGCGCGGCGAGCTGCCGGAAGACCAGCGCGACGAACTCCTGGTCTCGATGACCGAGGATGTCGGCCTGGCCGTGCTGCAGGACAATTACGACCAGACCCTGGCCCTGTCGGTGGGACAGTGGAACGGCTGCCGCGACACCGATGTCGCCGCCCGCTTCATCGCCGAGCTGGAAGGCCGTGGGCGTCTGGACCGCGGCGTGGAGTTCCTGCCCTCCAACGCCGAACTGAAAAAGCTGGAGCATGACGGGCTGGGCCTCACCCGCCCGGAACTGGCGGTGCTGCTGGCCTATGCCAAGCTCGATCTCGACGCCGAGCTGCTGGAAAGCGACCTGCCCTCCGATCCGGCGCTGCACAATCTTCTGGTCACCTACTTCCCCGCGGCGGCGATCAAGGCCTTCCCGGCCGAGGCCGCCGGGGTCCGCGACCGCGACGCCCATGTCCGGCTGATCGCCGACCTGGAAGCGCGCGGCAAGCTGGACCGGGCGGTGGAGTTCCTGCCGTCCGATGCGGCGCTGCGCGCACTGGCGCAGGCCGGCAAGGGACTGACGCGGCCGGAGCTTTGCGTGCTGCTGGCCTATGCCAAGCTGGATCTCGATGCCGAAATCCTGGCCAGCCCCTGCCCGACGATCCGGCGCTCACCGGCCTGCTGACCGGCTATTTTCCGCCCAAGGCGGTGGAGGCTTTCCCCACGGAACCGCCGCGCCACCGCCTGAAGCGCGAGATCGTCTCCACCGTGCTGACCAATGCGGTGATCAACCTGGCGGGCCCGGTATTCCCCCTGCGGATGCGCGAAGTCTCCGGCCTGTCGGCGCTGAAGGCGCGCATTGACGGCCTGGACGGCAAGGTGGATGCGGGCCTGCAGACGCGGCTCTATGGCGAGATCGCCGACCAGTTCCGCCGCGTCACGCCCTGGTTCCTGTCGCGCGTCCCGGCGGAAGCGTCCATCGCCGATACCGTGCTGCTTTATCGCGCCGGGGTGGAGGCGCTGCGCCCGGCCATTGTCCTGACCGGGGACGACACCCGGCAGATCGCGTCCCTGGCCGCGGAGATGCCCGAAGACCTGGCGCGCGACATGACCCTGTTGCGGCGGCTGGCGGCGGCGCCGGAGATCGCGCGGCTGGCGCAAGACATGCCGGGCGCGAACGCGGCGCAGGTCGCAGAGGTCTATTTCACGCTGGGGGCGCTGCTGGGGCTGGACCGGCTGCGCGGCCTGGCCGGCAAGCTGGCGCCGCCCGACCACTGGGACCGGCTGGCGCTGCAACGGCTGTGGGACGATCTTTCCGTCGCGCAAGGCGCGCTGGCGGCCCGGCTGCTGGCGAAAGGCCGGACCGCGCAGGCCTGGGCGGAAGAACAACAGGACGCGCTGGGCCGCACCCGTGCCTTCCTGGACGCGCTGGAAGCCAGCGGCGAACTGTCGGTGGCCAAGCTGATGCTCGCCTCCAGCCAGATTCAGGCCCTGGGCTGATCCTTATTCGAGGCCCTATTTCCCGGGCGGCGGATTGGCGCCGGCATCCATCAGCAGCCGGGTGATCAGGTAGAGGCGGGGGGCCACGCTCTCAAGGTCGATCCATTCCTTGTCGTTATGGGCATCGCCCATCACCGGCCCCAGCCCGTCCAGCGCCACCGTGCCCACCGACATGACGGTGGCGGATTCCGAGGCGCCGCCATTGCCGCCCAGCGTCGCAGTCTTGCCGATCTCGCCATAGATGGCGTTGGCGCGATTGGCCAGGGCGGTGATGCGGTCGTTCTGCACCAGCGGCGGAAAGCCGGTGGTGGGCGGCACCACCGTCACGGTGGTATCGGGGATCTGCGTCGTCCTGGCGGCTTCCTGCATCTTGGCAATCACCGCGGCGTAGTCCTCGGGCCGGCGATAGCGCACGCTGTAGGTGGCTTCGGCGCTCTCGGGAATGATGTTGGCGCGGGCGCCCGCCTTCATCAGTGTCAGATTTACGGTGGTGCCGTCGCCGGTCTTGGGAAAGGCTCCATCCAGCGCCGCGATCTGGTGCACCAGTTCCAGCGCGGCGTTGCGGCCGTCCTGCGGCGCCACGCCGGCATGGGCGGCGCGGCCCTTCACCACCAGGCGCACGCTGGCCGATCCTTTGCGCCATACCGTCAGCACGTCCGGCGCGTCGCCCGGCTCCATGTTGAATTCCACGTCGTGCTCCGCCGCCAGCCGCTTGATCAGCGCGGTGGAGCCGATCGAGCCGCGCTCCTCGCTGTTGTCGAGCATGAAGGTGATGGTGGCGTAATGGCGATAGCCGATGTCGTGCAGGATCTTCAGCGCCGTCAGCGCCAGCGCCACGCCGCCCTTTTCATCGCCCACGCCGGGGCCATAGGCGCGCGTCGCATCCATGCGGAAGGGGCGCGCCGCCGCCGTGCCGGGACCGAACACCGTGTCCATGTGGGCAATGATGAGAATTTTGCCCTTGCCGGTGCCGTGCAGCACGGCCACCAGGCTGTCGGGCAGGCCGGGCGCCTCGGTCGGCTCGCGGTGCATCTGCGCGCCGATCGCCGCCAGCCGCGCCGCGACCACGGCGGCGACCTTGTTGCCGCCTTCGATGTCGCCGGTGCCGGAATCGATATTGACGATCTGCTTGAGGAGATCGAGCGCCCCGGCCCGGTTCTGCTGGACGGCGGCCCACACCGCTTCGTTGCGCGGTGCGGCTTGCGCAGCCATCACCCCGGCGCCTGCCAGAAGCAGCACCATGCCCGCCCGAAACAGATTGCGCATTCAGCCCTCCCCACGACCGGGAGGACGCTAGCATGAAGGCGAAAGAGGATGAACCGTCAGCTGTGAACCAAGTTGATGTGATGGACAGCCTGCTGTTCGCTCTTTTCCTGGCCGACAAAGGCAATACCGATGCCGTCGGCATGGTGGCGCACCACCCGGCCTGCGATCTGGGCGATCAGAACGAATTCGCCGATCGGCGGCTTGACGTCGGTTTTGAGCGAGACGCCGCCCACCGAAATGTCCATCACCTCGCACTGGGTGATGGTGCCGTCGGCGCGGGTGAACTTGGCGAAGCCCTTCTGGCTGGACCGCTCATGGCGGCGCAGCACGCTGTCGTCCACCAGTGTCTTATTGAGGAACAGGACCAGCTGCTCGGCGGTGCGCTCGCGCTTGGAGGGGGTGCAGACAAAGGAGATGCCGAAGCCATAGCCGTCGCAGCGCGCGACATTACCCTCGAACCGGCCGAAATTGTCCACATAAAGGACGACCGGGGTGCCGGGTTCGGGCACGGTTTCGCAGGTGATGGCGGCCCCGCCGGGCGACAGATCGGTGACGGTGCAGCGGGCCTCGCGGCTGTCGGACGGCACGAACAGCCGGCCCGGCAGGTCCACCCGGACCCGGCGGAAGCGCCGGCGCTCGGATCCCGCCCTGGCGATCACCGGTTCGGCGTCCTTCATGGCCATTGCCAAGCCCTGCATGGGCCCGCCCCAATCCTTAATATCCGGCCCGTTTTACCCCCACCCCGGTCAACAGGAGGTTACCGGCAGGTCATCAAATCAACCATTTTTCACGCGGAATGGCCGGATTGGCGTCAACCAAATGGGTCCAAGGGTCTTTTTCGCACAGTTCCGCCGCGCTATACGGGAGCGGGTAATTTTCGCGGCAGGCCGGAACCTTGCGGGTCCGGACGGAACGTCCGCAAGTTGGGGGTGACATGCGTTTCATTAACACTCTGCGCGGCTCGGGCCGCGGTCTGATCATGCTGGCTGCGGTGGGGTGCCTGACCCTGAGCCTGGCGGCCTGCTCGGACAGCGACGAGACCAATGCCGGCTCGCCCTTCAGCCAGGCCCTGGCCAAGGATTATGGCGACCTGGCCGCCCAGGCCAGCGCCCTGCCGCCCGCGCCCCAGCCGGAAAGCGACTTCTTCGATTCCCTGAACCCCTTCAGCAGCGATGAAACCTCCAGCGACCGGCTGGCCAAGGTCTTCACCGACAAGGCCGAGGCCGCCCAGAGCGGCGCCGAGCCCGAGCCCGAAGCCGCGCCCGGACCGGAGACCGCCACCTTGCGCACCCGGCTGGTCAACGCCCTGGCCACGGGCAAGGAACAGTTTCCCGAGCAGGCCGCCCGCGCCCAGGCCGATTACGACTGCTGGGTGATTTACGGCAACGAGCCGGCCGCGATGGCCGCGTCCAAGGCGTGCAAAACCGCGCTGGACACCTCGCTGGTGCGGCTGGAGACCGCCGCCCGTCCGGCGCCGCCACCGCCGCCCGCTCCGATGCCCGCGCCCGTGGCGGCCGCCCCAGCCCCGGCCCCGGCCAACGATTTCACGGTCTATTTCGACTTTGACTCCTGGACCCTGAAGGCCGAGCAGCTGACGGTGCTGGATCAGGTCATCGCCACCGCCCGCACCGGCGGCCAGAGCAACATCACCATCGTCGGCCATACCGACACCTCCGGCCCGAACGACTACAACCAGAGGCTTTCGGTGAAGCGCGCCAATGTGGTGGTCGAGGCGCTGGTCAGCATGGGCGCCCGCCGGGCGGCGCTGCACGCCAGCGGCGTGGGCGAGACCGATCTGGCGGTCCCGACCCCCGATGGCGTCAAGGAAGCGAAGAACCGCCGCACGGTCATTACGCTTCAGCCATAATCGGTTCCTGAAAGGCGACGGCCCGCTCCGAATTCCGGGGCGGGCCGTTGCTTTTATGCCTGTCCAACCCGCGGCAAAGCGCCTAGGCTTTGCGCATGACTGCTTCGCGCCTGTTGGCCTGTCTTGGTCTTGGAGCGGCGCTGCTGACGGCGGCGCCGGCGCTGGGGCAGCGCAGCAACTATCCCGTCACGGAAATGAAT
>CAZNGO010000015.1:0-75057 GCA_964572805.1 uncultured Rhizobium sp.
TTCTTCCATCACGGTGAAGTATTTCTGCACGCCGTCGGCCCCGACGATGAAGGGATTTTCCTCGCCGGCCTCGCGCTTGGCCGCGACCAGCCGCGATTTGGTGTAGGCGTCGTCATATTCGCTGTGGTTGGAAATGATCACTGTCGCGCCCGCCGCCTTTGCCGCCGCGGCGATGCGCTTCTGCGAGTCGATATATTCGTCCCAGCGCTTGGCATCGCTGCCGAAGGCGCCGGTCAGGGTGCCGCCGGAATAGGCCACCATCACCGTCTTGCCATTGTCCTTGACCGGGAAGACGTAGGACAGCGTGCCAACGGTGTGGCCGGGGGTGAAGACGATATTCACCGTGGTATCGCCCAGGGTCAGCTTGTAGCCCTCCGGACCCACAGAGACGTCGCCGGGCCCGCGCTTGGGAACGCCGCCAGCATAGGTGGTGCGCTTGAGCGTATCCTCCCAATCCGGGCCGCCCATGATCACATGCGCGCCATAGCGCGACTGCAGCAGCGCCACGCCTTGGTCATGGTCGCCATGGGCATGGCTGAGGATGACGTATTTGATGTCGCGGGGGTTGAGTCCCAGCTTGGTCATGCCCTCCACGATCTCCGGCTCGATCGCATAGTCGAAATTGGTGTCGATGATGATGATGCCGGCGCTGGTCACCAGCGCCCAGGAAGAATGGGCGCGCGTGCCCAGCCAGTAGAAATTGTCGAACACCTTGTAGGGCGAAGCGTACCAGGTGGCGCGGTCGGGCGCCGGGCGCGGCGCGGGCGCGGCGCGTCCGGCGGCCGGCGTTGCGCCACGGGCACCGGGAGCAGCAGCGCCGCGGCCGCCGGGCGCACCCGCCCTGCCGCCGCCGGGAAAGCCGCCGCCGGGCAGGCAGAGATTCATGAAGGTGCCGCGGAAATTCAGTCCCGCCGCCGCTTTCGCCGTGGCGACATGGGCGTCAATTTCGCTCGGCGCGGTCTGGCCGGTGGCGCCGCCGCAGAAAGCCAGGGCGGCCAGGGCGGCAAGGGGCAGGGGACGAATTCTCATGGCGTTTTCCTCCTCGATGTCTTTTCTTGTCTGACAATTCCAGAAGGCCAGCCTAGCCGATAAGCCGGACGCGGAACATCCCCGGCGATGGGTTATTCCAGCTTGAGCGCGGCGATCGCCCGCGCCAGGTCCTGCTCGGAGAACGGCTTGTTCAGCTTGGGCAACCCGGCCCCGGCGCCGCCCGGCAGCTCGGCATAGCCGGTGGCCAGGATCACCGGCAGGCCGGGCCATTCGGCGCGGACCACTTCCAGCAGCTGCACGCCGGTCATGCGCGGCATGGCCTGATCGGTGATCACCAGATCGACTTTTTCCCGCCGCAGGATCTCCAGCGCCTCGGCGCCCGAAACCGCCTCCAGCGCCTTGTGGCCCAGATCCTCCAGCATGGCGCTGGTGTTGAACAGCACCAGGGCGTCATCGTCCACCGCCAGCACCCGGAGCGCCCTGCCCGGAGCGGCCTGCGCCTGTTCGGCTTGGGGCAGGACGGCGGCGCCGTCGGCGCCCGCGGCGGGCAGCCAGATTTCCGCGGTCGTGCCCCGGCCAGGATGGCTTTTCAGCAGCAGCCGTCCGCCCATCTGCGCCGTCATGCCGTGCACCATGGAAAGTCCCAGGCCGGTGCCCTTGCCGACGCCCTTGGTGGTGAAGAAAGGCTCGGTGGCGCGGGCCAGGGTTTCCTCGTTCATGCCCTCGCCGCTGTCCTCGACCGAGAGACGCACATACAGGCCCGGGGCGACGCCGTCGCTTTCATGGGCCTGCACCGTGCCGGCATGGATGCGGATGACGCCGCCATTCGGCATGGCGTCGCGGGCATTGACCGAAAGATTGAGCAGCGCCAGTTCGATCTGATTCTCGTCCCCGCGCACCTGCGGCAGGCCGGACGGCATCTCGATCTTGAGCTGCACCTCCCCGCCCAGCGAACGCTCCAGCAATTCGCTCATGCCGGTCACCAGTGCGGCCAGGTCGAGCGGCTGGGCGTCCAGTTCCTGGCGGCGGGCGAAGGCCAGCATGCGCTGGGTCAGGGTGGCGCCGCGCCGTGCGCCCAGCATGGCATTGTCGAGCAGGCGCATGATCTGGGGATCGTCGGGCAGGCGCTTCTTCAGCAGCTCCAGGCTGCCCATCACCGCCATCAGCAGATTGTTGAAATCGTGCGCCACCCCGCCGGTCAACTGGCCGACCGCATCCATCTTCTGCGACTGGAACAGCGCCTCGCGCGCCTTTTCCAGCCTCTCCTGCGCTTCCCTGCGCTCGGTGAGGTCGCGCGTCACCTTGGCATAGCCGGCAAGGCGGCCCTCGCTGTCGCGGATGGGATCGATCACCACATGCGCCCAGAAGCGCGAACCATCGCGCCGCAACCGCCAGCCCTCGGCCTCGAACTTGCCTTCGCGGGCGGAAATCTCCAGCGCCCGCGCCGGCAGGTTGGTGGCGCGGTCTTCCGGCGTGTAGAAGCGGGAAAAATGCTGGCCGATGATTTCTTCCGGGGTATACCCCTTGAAGCGCTGGGCGCCGGCATTCCAGCTTGTGACATGCCCCCCGGCGTCGAGCATGTAGATGGCATAGTCCGTCACCGCTTCGACCAGACGGCGATAGACCTTGTCGTCCACCGCCAGAAGCATTTCCGCCGGTGTGATATCAGCGATGTCGGACATGGAACCCGAATACCCCGTTAATTGAACAAACGGGCGATTGCGCGAAAAGTTCCCAATTCTTTCAATCCGCTGGAAATCCCGGTTTTTTCCGTCATGGCGGGGAATTTCCCCACCGCCCGGGGCGCCTCTATTTGCCTATTCGCTCCTCGAACGGGCCCGCCGGCAGGCCCGAGGTGTCATACAGCGTGCAGACCGGCGCGTCGCCCCAGCGATGACGCCCGCACGTTTCATCGTGTCATCCTTTGGCGAAGTTCCTGGCCGCGAAATCCAGGAAGTATGACCAGTTGGGATTGGGGGTATGGCCCTGGTCATGCTGGCGGAAGGCCAGATCGCCGCTGTCGCTCAGCGTCAGCCGCGCCGGAAAGGTGCGGTCCAGCCGCTTCTTGCCGTACAGCGTCCAGACATCGCCCGCCGCATCCAGCGACATCCAGCTGCCATGGGCATCGACCCAGGCGTCATCGGGCTTGCCCGCTTCGGGCGACGAGGCGCCGGCGCCGATGAAGAGCGGGCGCGCCGCCGCCAGGGCGATGACGCTGTCGGCATCGACGTCCAGTTCATTGGCGGTGTGCGGATCGGCGGCATAGGTCATGTACTTGCCGACCATCCAGTGGAAGGCGTCAGGATCGGCGATGTTCTCGGTGGTTTCGCCCCAGCGGCGGCGATAGGGCGAGGCGCCGCCCTTGCCGGAGGAGGAAATGAACCCGGCGGCGAAGCGCGTGTCATAGGCCATCGCCACCAGTGCGGTCTTGCCATAGCGCGAATGGCCGAAAATGGCGGTGTGGCTTGCATCGGCATCGCGGTCGGTTTCGAGATAGTCCAGCACCCGGCTGGCGCCCCAGGCCCAGGCGCGCAGCACGCCCCAATCGGTGAGCGAACGCGTCTGGCCCCTGTTCGCCAGGCCAATAATGCCGGCGGTGAGGCCCGCACCATTGTCGGCCTGCACGCTGGTCGGATCATAGATCACATAGCCCCAGCCGCGCTGCAGGATTTGTTGGCGATAGTCCGGCGGCGATGGTGGCGCGCCCAGCTCGCGAATATTGGCTCCTATAATAACGAGGGGTCTGAGACTGTTGATGGTGAGGATGACCGGCACCTTGCGCCCGGCGGTGCTCTCCGGCGTCGTCACATCGGCCTTGATGTCAACCGCAATGGACGGTGCGGCGCTGTTGTCGGCATGACCGGTGAGGTGCTTGGTGACGACGGCGATGCCCTGCACCGTCTGGTGTTCGGTGGAATCCACCCGCCAGGTGATCTTCGGCGCGTTGGCCGGCACCGCGCCATAGAGTTCTTCCGTCACCAGCCGCAGCAGTTCGGGGCGGCGCTGGATTTCCCATTGCGCGCGCGTGGTGACGCGGCTGCCGTCCTTGCGAATCAGCGGATCGGGCAGGGGAAAGAGGTTGGCTTTCGCTTCATCATAATTCACCGCGTTGGGTGCCGAGGGGTCGCGGGTATTGGCGCCGGGCCGGATAGAATTGAGTCCCAGCGCATGCATCTGTCGTTCCCATTCGGCATGGCTGGCGGCGCGGGTGGCGGCCTGGGCCGCCTGCATCCCTGGCGGGCTGACCGGTTGCGTCGATCCCATTCCCGCGACAGGCGGTGTTGATCGCACCGTACCAATATCGTTCTGGGCCAGCGCCGCGCCGCAGATGCCGAGCGTGCAGGCGGACAGGACAGCAAGGCGCATGGCGAACTCCTATCTAGCGGCCAGCTTCTTGCCGGAAACCGGAACCTCGAACGGCCCGGCGGGCAGGCCGTAGCTGTCATAAAGGGTGCAGACCGGCGCGTCGCCCCAGCAATAGCGCACCCGCGTTGCATTGCCGGCGTTCGCCAGGGTCACGCTGTTGCCGGAAATGCTGGCGGCGGCCCAGCGGCAGGAGGCCTGGGTGCTGCCGCACAGCTCGAAGCCGTTGACGCCGCTGCGGCCCACCAACTTGCCGGTGATGCCGCTGAAGCGCACCGTGACGCTGTTGCCGCTGCGCGACGCGCCCACCACTTCCGGACCGGAGGGCGCCATCGTCTCGCCATACACGATGTGCCGCGCCGCGATCGCCAGGCGGCGCCCCACTTCCTGCTTGTTGGTGGGATGCAGGCTGGTGGGATCACCAATATCGACATTCACCGTCAGTGCGGCGTATTTGTCGTCCTTCACCCCCAGGCGCTGGGCTTCGCGCACATCCGACCAGTAGGACGAAGTCGGGCTGGCGGGGATCTCGCCATAGTTCGGTATCTGCACGATCAGGAAAGGCATGGTCGGATTGCGGAACTGCGTCCGCCAGTCGCCCATCATCGCCGCCATGTTGGTGCGGTAGTGCGAGGCGAAATACAGGTCGCTTTCGCCCTGGTACCACACCGCCGCCTTGAAATTGTAGGCGCCGACCGGTGAAACCATGCCGTTGTAATCCATGGTCAGGCCGTGGGTGACGCCCCAGGGGATCATGGGCGCGATGACGTCGTCCTTGTCCGACATCTGTTTGGAGCGCCAGGGCTGGTTCAGCACGACGGTCGAACCGTCGGCCAGGCGCAGGACGCGGTTGGCATCGGGGCCGCGAAAGCCGCAATTGCGCCAGCTGCAGAAAATATTGCTGACGATGACGTTGCGGCCTTCCTTCAGCACCCCTGCCGGCACCACATGCTCGGCCTTGTTGGAAAAGCTGGTGCCGCCGACATCCCTGCCGTTGATCCAGGTCTCGTCTTCCTCATTCACCGAGCCGAGATCGAGATTGGCGGCCTGCGCCGCCTGCGCCGCCTTCAGGGTGACGCTGGTGCGCATCCACATCTGGCCGATGAAGCCGTCGGGATTGTCGCCATGCCACAGCGCCCAGGCCTGGCCCGGGTTGGCCACGGTTTCCCAGGAACTGTCGTCGAAACCCGCTTCCCAGGGCGCCGGACCTGCGATCTTCAAACCGCGGTACCAGGCCTCCCACTGGCGGCCCCACATCCGCATCGCCGCCTGCTGGTCTGTTTTATAAGTGTCGAGGGTTGCCAGGTCGTCGTTGAAATAGCCCAGGCGCTTCAGTGTCGGCTCGCTGATCCAGTTGCGGATGCGGGCGCCGCCCCAGGCCGCCACCACCATGCCCATCGGCACATTCTGGGTCTTCTTCAGCTCGCGCACGAAGTACCAGCAGCTGGCGGAGAAGCGGCCCACCGTGTCGGGGGTTTCCACCGTCCAGTTCACCTTGTTGGCGAAGGTCGAGAGCGGCGCAATGCTGCCATTGGTGGGAATGTTGAGCTGGCGCACCTGGCTGTCGGTGGCGCCGCGCGCATCCTGGGCGGCGTTGGCGGCGCCGCTCTGGCCGAAGGCCATGTTGGATTGACCGGTGCAGAAGAAGACATCGCCCACCAGAACGTCGCTGGCGGTTTCCGTCTTGCCCCCGCCGGTGGCGGTCAGGGTGTAGGGCCCGCCCGCCGTCATCGCCGGCAGCGTTGCCGTCCAGTGGCCGGTGCTGTCCGCTGTGCCGCTGCTGGACGCCGTACCCAGCGTCACGCTCACCGCAGTGCCGGCCGGCGCGTCGCCATAAATGCGGATCGGCTGGCCACGCTGAAGGACGGCATGGTCCTGGAACATGGCATGCAGCAGGCCGGGCGGCGGCGCCGGTTGCGGTCCCGCGAAGGCGCCGCGTCCCGGTGTGCCACCGCGCCCGCCAGCGGGAGCGGTGGCCGGTTGGGCCAGCGCGGCTCCGGCGATGGCAATGCCGGCCAGGAATGCCAGTGATCCGATCTTCATGTCACGCCCCAATCAACCCTCTTGCTTCGACAGGCTCAGCATGAGGGCTCGTAGCAAAGAACGTCCTCACCCTGAGCCCGTTGAAGGGTGAGGACTTTTAGCGCCTTCAGTTTGCCGCGGTCTGCACCGGCGCCTTGCGGCCCATGAACCTGTCGGCCCAGGAAATGAAATACTTCATGTTAGGCGCATCGGTATGGCCGCCGTCATGCTGGCGCCAGGCCAGCTGGCCGTCCATCAGGGCGGTGTTCACCGGCGGCATTTTCTCGGTGCGGTAATTGTCCGAAACCCCGATGGTCTTGGCGCCAAACAGACGCCAGGCCGGCTGCGCCGCCACTGTCGCCATGTACGAGCCCTGGTGATCCAGCCAGTTGGCGTCGCCCTTTTCCGGCACGCCATAGGAGATCAGGGTCAGGCGCGGGGCGCAGAGCGCGATCAGCTCATGGGAGTCCACCGGCAGGTCGCCCGGCGTCATGGCGCCGAATTTGGATTCGGCAGTGCCATATTTGAGGAAATTGCCGGCCATCCAGTGATACTCGCCGGTGCCGGTCAGGGTTTCCACCGCCTCGCCCCAGTTGCGGCGGTGCAACTTGGCGCCGCCTTCGCCGGAGGAGCCGACCAGCACCATGTAAAAACGCTCGTCATAGGCCATGGTGATCAGCGCCGCCTTGCCATAGCGCGAGACGCCCTCGATGCCGACATGGGCGGAATCCACTTCCTTCACCGTCTTGAGGTAATCAAGGCCGCGGCTGGCGCCCCAGCCCCAGGCCTTGAGCGCGCCCCAGTCATCGGGCTTGCGCGGCTGGCCCTTGTTGACCAGGCCGATGATTCCCTTGGTCAGGCCGGCGCCATTGTCGGCTTGCACGCTGCCGGGATCGATGGAGACAAAGCCCCAGCCATCGGCGATCAGCTGCTCCTGGTTGGGCGGATCGCCATCGGCGTTGAGCTGGCGCGGCGCCGCCGCGAAGGGGCTGGGCGGGGTGAAGGGCTGCCAGGCGGGATAGTCCTTGAACACCTGGGCCAGGGAGGGATCGGCCTTGACCATGGCCGCCTTCATCGCCGTGTTGATCTTCTCGAAATCGGCACGCGGCGAGGCGGGCGCGGGATAGGCGCTGCCGCCGAACATCATCAGCACCGGCACGGGGCCCTTGGCGCCCACCGGCAGCACCATGGTCATCTTGATGTCCACCTTGATGCCGGGCGCGGCGGAATTGTCGACATGGCCGACCAGTTGCGTCGCCGTCACCGGCATGCGGCTGATCATTTCATGATCGACGCCCATCACCTTCCAGGTGACCTTGGGCGTGTTCTTCGGCGTGCGGCCCAGCACCTCGCGGTCGAAATCCTCGCGGATCTCGGCCTTGCGCTGCTCCCATTGCGCCACGCTCGTCACCTTCTGGCCGCTCTTCAGGGTCATCAGGTCGGGCAGGTTGGGAAAGGGATTGGCCTTGGCCTCGTCGTAATTGGCGGCATTGGGCTCGCCGGGCTTGGCATTGCCGCTGGGGCCGTGGCGCAGCGCGGTGATGCCGAGCTGCTGCATCATGTTCTGGTGATCCTGCTCGGCCGTCCAGTTCAGCGGCGCGGGCGTGGCGGCGATGGCGCTGCCGCACAGCAGCAAGGCGCCAAGGAGGGCGATGGGTCTGGTCATGGTGGTTCTCCCGGGTTGGCCGGACTGGCTTGCCTTTATTATTAGTATGACCATAGCACCGGGGAGGGGCGGGCAGGCTAGCCGGAACCCTCGCCAAATCCTCTGGCGGCAAACGGTTTCGCCTATTTTTATCCGGTTTTTCCCCTGCTGGCGCGGCCTGGATTGATGGCCTAGTGTTCGCGCCAATAAAAAGCCTTTTGGGAGGGGCGCCATGACGGAGAAACAGGCCGCCGGCTTGTCGCGCCGCAGCATTCTGGCGGCGGGCGCCGCCGGCGCCGGCCTGGCCGCCGCCGGGACGCCGGCGTTCGGCACCACCCTGACGGCCGGCGAAATCCTGGATCGCATGAAGCAGAATGTCGGCGGCCCCTGGCGCGACGGCGGCGTCGATCATTTCACCGTCGGCGGGCCGCAGACTGTGGTGCGCGGCATCTCCACCGTGATGATGTGCACTTTCGATGCGCTGAAGGATTCGCTTCTGGCCGGCTGCAACATGGTTATCAGCCATGAGCCGACCTACTGGTCGCATCCGGACCGGCTGGACGATATTCGCGACGATCCGCTCTACAAGATCAAGCTGGATTACGTCACCCGCAACAACATGGTGGTGTGGCATTTCCACGATCATTGGCATGCCCTGCGGCCCGTCGACGGTATCCATGTCGGCGAGGCAGCCCAGCTCGGCTGGACGCAGTACCAGCACAAGGGCAATGAGCGCTATTACACCCTGCCGCCGATGACCCTGCTGGACATGGCCCGGCACATCCAGAGCAGGCTCGACGCCCGCACCATGCGCATCGTCGGCGATCCCGCGCTGATGGTGAGCAGAATGTACGCCAGCTACGGCAATTTCGGCGGCATCACCGGCGCCGCCATCCTGGACGGACCCGATTGCGACGTCATGGTGATCGGCGAGGCGCAGGACTGGGACCTGCCCATGTATGTCCAGGACACCATGTCGGCCGGGGGCAAGAAGGCCTTCATCATGATCGGCCATGACAAGTCCGAGCAGTGGGGCATGAAATACTGCGCCGAATGGCTCGGCGGCTTCATCAAGGAAATTCCCTGCAAATTCGTCCCCATCATCGAGCCCTTCTGGAATCCGGAAAAGCCGGTGATGGAAATCAACACGAAGATATGAACCATGGCTGATCTGCGCATCGCCCAGGCCACGCCTGCCGCTCCCGCCGCCGGACGCGGCGCCGCTCCCGCCGGCTTTGGCCGCGGCCCCGCCCATACCGGCCCGGTGCCGGCGGCGGAGTTCATCACCCGCATCACCCAGCGCAGCGGCGTGCCGGCACGGCCGCAGCCGCTGGACCGCGTCGTGGCGGGCGATGTTTCGACCGACGTCACCGGCATCGCCTGCATGGCGCTGGCGACCTTCGACGGCCTCAAGGCCGCCGCTGCCGCCAGGCGCAACCTGGTGATCGTGCTGGAGGACACCTGGTGGTCCGACAATGACGATCTGCAGCGCCTGGAAGGCAATTCCACCTACAAGGCCAAGCGCGACTTCATCAAGGCACACAACCTGGTGGTGGCGCGTTTCGGCGACCATATCGCCGACATGAAGCCCAACCCCATCGCCATGGGCATGGCCGAGCAGCTGGGCTGGAAGAATTATGCCGCCGACAAGAATGATCCGGTGCGCTTCAACATTCCGCCCACCAGCCTGCTGGCGCTGACGCAAAGCCTGGGCAGGACGCTGGGCAGCCGCACCCTGCGGGCGGTGGGCGATCCGCGCCTGCCGGTGTCGAAAGTCGGGGTGATCTGGGGCAACGCCAACCAGCTGCCCGCCATCAAGCTGCTCAACACCGACATCGACACCCTGCTGGTCGGCTACACCCATGAATGGGAAGCGGTGATGTACGCCCAGGACCAGGTGGCGGTGGGGATGAAGAAAAGCCTGATCTCGCTGGGCCAGGCGGCGGGCGAGCAATCCGGCATGAAATACTTCGCCACCTGGCTGAAGACCATCATCGACGAAGTACCGGTGGATTACATCCCGCTGGCCGAGCCTTACTGGAACCTCAATCAGCCGACCAATCTCATTTCAACAAAAATATAGGAGAGGACGTCATGTCTGCGAGTGGAGCGCCCCAGGCCAATCCGGCCGCGCTGGGGCTTGTCGGTTTCGGCCTTACCACGGTCCTTCTGAGTCTCATCAATGCGGGTCTGCTGCCCGCCGGCGGCGAGCCGGTGGTCTTCCCGCTCGCCATCGCCTTCGGCGGCACGGCGCAGATCATCGCCGGCATCATGGAATACAGGATCGGCAACACCTTCGGCGCCACCGCCTTTACCGCCTATGGCGCCTTCTGGTGGTGGTTCGCCCTGCTGCTGCTCTTCAACGGCAACCACATCATCGACATTTCCGCCGGCGGGCCGACCGTGGGCGTCGCCCTGCTGCTCTGGGGCCTGTTCACCTTCGGCCTCTGGATCGGCACCTTCCGCCTGTCCCGGCTGCTGTTCCTGATCTTCCTGACCCTGTGGGTCGCCTTCCTGCTGCTGGGTCTGGGCGGCGTGCTGAACAATCCGGACCTGCACATGCTCGGCGGCTATGACGGCCTGGTCTGCGGCCTGCTTGCCATGTATGGCAGCTTCGCCATCACCACCAACACCACCTTCGGCCGTACCGTCATTCCGGTCGGCGACCGCAACTGAGGAGAATTCCCATGCGCATCAAGCTCGCAATCGCTGCCGCCCTTCTGCTGGGCGGCGTTTCCGCCGCGTCCGCTGCCGACAACTGGGCCGGGGCCTGGGGCTTTGTGCCCCTGCCGCTGCCGGCCGGCCAGGCGCCCGCCGTGGTGACGCCCGGCGCCGCGCGCCTTGCAACGCTGGTGCCGATGAGTGAAGCGCCGCCCCCACCGGCGCCGCCGGCAGGATTTGGCGGTGCGCCCTTGCTGGAAAATCCTGGCAACATCGCGCTCCTGGGCAACAATATCGACCTGACCAATGTCACGGTGCGCCAGCTGGTGCGGGTGTCGCTGGCCGGCAGCCAGATCCGCCTGCGCTTCAGCAATGAATCCAGCCCCGACGTGCTGCCGCTGGGCGCGGTGCATGTGGCGCTGGCCGGTCCTGATGGCAGCATCGTGCCGGGCAGCGACCACGCGGTCACCTTCGACGGCAAGCGCGGCGTCACCATTCCGGCTTCCTCGCCGCTGCTTTCCGATCCGGTCGCCATGCCGGTCCGGGCGCTTGACCGGCTGCTGATCTCCATCCATGTCCCGGGTGCGGTGCCGCGCACCGGTCATGCGCTCTATACCTACGTCACCCAGACGGCGGGCGACAGCACCGCGGCGGCGTCGCTGCCCGATGTGCGGCTGGCCCGCGTCACCGCCCTGGTCACCGAGGTGGACGTCAACACCGCCGCGCCGGCCGGCGTGATCGCGGCGGTTGGCGATTCCATCACCGAGGGCGCGACCTCGACCAGCAACGCCTTCCGCAGCTGGCCCGACCGTCTGGCCGAACGGCTGGCGGCGGCGGGCAAGAACTGGGGCGTGGTCAATACCGGCATCAGCGGCAACCGCATCCTGCGCTATGGCACCGGGCCCAGCGCCCTGTCGCGGCTGGACCGAGACGTGCTCAGCATTCCGGGCCTCAAGGCGATCATCATCCTGGAAGGCATCAACGACATCGGCAACAGCTTCAATCCCGCCGGCGGGCGCGATCCGGTGACGGCCGAGTCGCTGGAAGCCGGCGACAAGCAGATCATCGCCCGCGCCCATGCCAAGGGGGTCAAGGTCTATGGCGCCCTGCTGACGCCCTATCAGGGCGCGGGCTATGCCTCGCCGGCAGGCGAGGCCGTACGCACCGCCCTGAACAACTGGATCAGGACCAGCGGCGCCTTTGACGGGGTGATCGACCTGGCCACGCCGGTGGCGGACTGCGGCTTTCAGGCCGGCCCATTTCCCGCTACGGCGGCGACCTGTGCCAACCCGCTGACCTTCGCCCCCCAGTTCAATATCCGCGACAAGCTGCATCCCAATGATGCCGGCTATCGGGCCATGGGCGACGCCATCGATCTGGAGATGGTCACCAAGTAGCATCAGCGGCATGGCAAGGAAGAAGAGCGGCCGCAAGCGCGGCAAGGCCGTGACGATTCACGACGTGGCGCGCCATGCCGGCGTCTCCACCATGACGGTGTCGCGGGTGATCAACGCCCGCGCCAACGTGCTGGAAGAGACGCGGGCGAAGGTCGCCGCATCGATCAAGGCGCTGCGGTTCTCGCCCAACCCGGCGGCGCGCAGCCTGGCCGGTGCCGACACCATGCAACTGGGGGTGCTCTATTCTAATCCCAGCGCCGCCTATCTCAGCGAGTTCCTGCTCGGCAGCCTGGACCAGGCGCGGCTCTCCGGCGCCCAGCTGGTGCTGGAACAGTGCCAGGGCGCCAGCGCCGAACGCGCCGCGGTGCAGCGCCTGGCCAAGACCGGCATTCACGGCGTGGTGCTGCCGGCGCCGCATTGCGATTCCGAAGCCGCGCTCAAGGCGGCCGAAGAGGCCGGGCTGGCGGTGGTGCTGGTGGCGTCGGGGCGGCCGTCGCCCGCCCATTGCGCCGTCTCGATCAACGATTTCGAGGCGGCGCGGGCGATGACCCTGCATCTGGCGGGGCTGGGCCACAGGCGCATCGGCTTCATCAACGGCCATCCCAACCAGACCGCCAGCGGCCAGCGCTTTCGCGGCTTCATCGAAGGCATGACCGAGGCGGGCCTGCCGGTCGGCAGCGAGCAGGTGGCGCAGGGCTTTTTCACCTATCGCTCCGGCCTGACGGCGGCGGAAAAGCTGCTGGATGGTTATGCTCCCACAGCGATCTTCGCCTCCAATGACGACATGGCCGCGGCCACCATGGCGGTGGCGCACCGCAAGGGGCTGGAGGTGCCGCGCGACCTGGCGGTGGCGGGCTTTGACGACACCCCGGTCGCCACCACGGTCTGGCCCGAACTCACCACCATCCGCCAGCCGATCGCCGAGATGGCGCGCGAGGCGGTGCGCCTGCTGATCGAGCAGGCGCGCGGCCGCCGCGCCGGGCGGGCGCCCAAAGTGCAGCACAAGCTGCTGAAATTCTCGCTGATCCGGCGCGCCTCCTCGGATGCGGCACCGCCAAGGCCGCGGCGCAAACTCGCCAAAAGCTGACCGGCTTCAGGGCGCGGCGGGCTTGGGGCGGGCCCAGCTGGTCCAGCGATTGTCGTTGCTGACATCGCCCTGCGGCGCATCCCAGGCCAGCGCCTCCAGCCCGTTCAGGTCATAGACGATCTTGCCGCCCTTGATGGTGAGTTCGTCCACCAGCTTCTTCGTGCCGGTGACGCGGGTGTTGACCATGTCGGTGAAGCCGAAGCTGCCATTCGCCACGCTCAGCACCGCGATGTCGGCGACCGAGCCGGGCGAGAGGTTGCCCAGCTCTTCATGCTTGATCTGCCGTGCCGGGTGCCAGGTCATTTCGGTCACCACTTCCTTCAGCGACAGGCCGATCGCCATCATCTTGCTGCCGACGTTCAGCAGGTCCTTGGTCGAGCTGTTCATGCTGTCGACATGCAGGTCGGTGGAGAGCGAGTCCGGCTTGAAGCCCTGTTTGATGAAGGGGACCGCCAGAGACCATTTGAAGCTGCCGCCGCCGGTGCCGGCATCGAACCAGACGCCGCGCGCCCGGCCCTCGATCATGCCCTTCTGCGGCCCCATGGTCTTCATGTCCTGCTCCTGGCGCAGGCCGGAATACATGTGGGTATAGATATCGCCGGCACGCAGCTTTTTCGTCAGCAGGTCATAGACCGGACGGGCAGGACGGTCACCGCCGAAATCCACCATCACCGGCAGGTTGGCCTTGACGCCGGCGATCTCGGCCTGGTCCACCGCGATCCAGTCATTGCCGTTGTAATGGGCGGTCTTGATGCCGACCACGACGCCGGGATATTTCGCCGCCATCGCCGCGGTGGCTTCGCCGTCCATGTCGGCGGTGTTCTGCTCGAAGCGGCCGCCGCGCATGCCGTTTCCGACGATGTTGAGCATCGCCAGCACCCGGGTCTTGGAGCGGTCGATGATGCGGTCCTTGAAATCCTCGAAATTGCGCCAGCCGGAGCAGCCGGCATCCACCACGGTGGTGACCCCGGCGCGGAAGGTGAAGCCGTCGGGCGGCACCGAAAGGTCGCCGGCATAGGAGCCTCTCTCGCCGGTGCCGTTATAGACATGGACATGCATGTCGATCAGGCCGGGAACGACATAGAGCCCCTTTACGTCGATGGCCTTGATCGCGTCCTTCGGCGAAAGGCTCTTCGCCACCCGGGCGATCCTGCCGTCCTTGATGGCGACGTCCATCACCGCGTCGATATTGTTCTTGGCGTCGATGACATGGCCGCCGCGCAGCAGCAGGTCATATTGGGGGAGCGCGGCGGCCGGAACCGCGGGCTGCGCCAGAACCGAGGAAGCCGCCAGCAGCGCCGCCAGGGCGCTGGTCACCAGAAGTCTTTTCATGCCTTCACCGCTTCCCATGTCGCCGGGCCATATTCGCCCATGTCCACCGTGCCGTTCATGCGGTTGCCGCTGACCGTGCCGTGGAATGTATAGCTGAAATTGTTGCCCGGATTGGGCATGGCGCTGCGCAGCTCGACCGTGCCGGCGCGAACCGTGCCGCGTACCGTGCCGGTATAGATCACGCCCTTGTGCTGGCCGGTGACGGCGTCGCCGGTCTGGGTCAGGGTCATGGTGTGGCTGGCCTCGCCGCGCTGATAGGTCACCGTCATGGTCCAGGTCCCGCCGACCTGCGCCATCGGGCCCGACGGCACCGGCGGGTTGCTGTAGCTGCCCGGCTTGCTGAGCGCCGCGAACAGGGCGTCGGCGATGATGCGCTCCTCGCCCGCGTCCATCATGTAGGGCATGATGGTGACGCTGCTGGCCATCTGGTCGGGGCGGCGGCCGCTGCTGGCCGCCAGCAGGATGCGCGGGGTGCCGGCATCCAGCTTCGCCGCCACTTCTGCCCCGGTGATCTTCAGCACATTGGCGTCCCAGCGAATCCTGAGCTGCGTCGCCTTGTTGGAAAGGTCGTTGGGCTCCAGATATTCGAAGCTGGTCGAGGCCAGGGGCTTGATGCGCTTCTCGATCGTCTGCATCCAGCCGCGCCACATAAGCTGCTCGGCGTCATGGTCGCGCTTGTACCACTGCTCCACCGCCGCCAGCAGCCCCATCGCCTCTTCCTTGCTGCATTTCAGGGCGCGGCCATAGGTATGGTGCGGCGCCGCCTGGAAATAGGCCGCCCGGCACAGGCTCTTGTCGCCGATCATCATGCCGCTGGATTGCGGGCCGCGCAGGCATTTGCCGCCGCTATAGCCGACCAGCGCCGCGCCCGCCGCCAGGTGGATGTTGGGGCGCAAGGGCTCTTCCGCCGCCGCATCCACGAACACCGGAATGCCCGCGGCCTTGGCGATGGTGCAGATATTGGCGATGGACATCGGCCCGGTGAGGGCGCGCGGGCCCGACATGATGTAGATCATGGCGGTGCGGGGTGAAATCTTCGCCCGCAGTTCCTCGGGCGAAGCCACTTCCACCAGCTCCACTCCCAGCATCTTCATGCCCAGCTCATACTGGTTGCGCGAATGGTTGGGGATGATCACCTGGTCCTTGGCCTTGGTGTTGGGCAGGGCGAGGGACTTCTCGACATCGGTGCCGGCGATGCAGGCGGCGGTCGCCAGCACGATCGCCGCCTCGCAGCCATTGGTGGCGATGCCCCATTCCGCCCCGGTGAGCTGGCCCAGCCTGGCGCCGATGCCGTCCATCATCTCGTCGAGATGCACATAATAATGCGAGGCCTCGAACATCGCCTGCTTGACCTCGGGCAGGGAGCGCGAGCCGGAGATGATGGTGAAGGTGCCGCGGCCGTTTACGATCGGCCGGACCCCGATGCGGGTGAAGAGATTGTCCTTCTCATGTCCGGTCAGCTTCGGCAGCCTGGGCGCCGCGGCCTGCGCCTCCGCCGCCATCGGGGTCAGCGCCACCGGCGTCAGCCCAAGCGATTTCAGCAGGCCGCGGCGCGACCAGTTTGCGTTGAACAATCCCATTACCCTGCTCCGGTTCAGATATAGGCAATCATGTCGATTTCGATCAGCGAATTGCCGGGAATGCCGGCCGCCGGCGAAACCGTGGTCCGCACCGCCGCGGGCGAGCCGAAGTCAAAGGTGCGGTAGACCGCGTTCATGCGGTCATAGTCCTTCAGGTCGTTGAGATAGACATTGACCTTCAGCGCCTTCTGCAGCGAAGAGCCGGCCTTGATCAGGTTCTGCTCCAGTTCCTGGAGGACATGCTTGGTGGCGTCCTCGATGGTGCCCGGATCGTGATAGCCGACGCCCGAGAGGAACAGCAGATTGCCGTAGGCGACAGCGGGGGCATACATCTGCTTGGGCGCAGGCTGGCCGGGAACGGGCGGCGGCGCGGCCGGATTGCGCTTTTCCATCCGCGGCTGGGCATCGGCCTTGATTGCGATGGCGGCGCCCGCAGTGACGACTGCGGCCGCCGCTACCGTTTTTTGGGCGGCGGTTTTCAGCATGTTGCGGCGTGAGGTTTTCATCAATCGTTTTCCTTTCAGGTTGGAAATTCAGATCCGTCCAAACTGCGCCACCGCCTCCTGGATCGAGCGGAATTTCTCGATGAAGGGCAGGGTGGAATGTTCGGTATTGTCCAGCTTCTCCGCCGCCACCAGGATCTCGGCGGCGCGGGCGCGCGGCACCACCACCACGCCGTCCTGGTCGGCGGCAATAATGTCTCCCGGATTGACGGTGACGCCGTCGCAGACGACGGGAATGTTGCTGCCGGCGAAGCGGTAATGGCCGACGGAAGTCGAAGGCACCGGGCCAAAGGAATAGACCGGGAAGCCGATGCGCTTGAGCTGCGGCAGGTCGCGCACTCCGCCATCGATCACCGCGCCCTTGAAGCCGCGGGCGAACATGGCGGTGCCCATCAAGCCGCCCATGCCGGCGATGTCGGCGCCGTCCTCGACCGTCATGACATAGACCGAGCCGGGCTTGCCGCCGTCTATCGCCGCCAGCATGCCGGAGACGTCGGCGGAGGTGGCGCCTTCCTGCTTCACCATCTTCACGGTGACGGCGAAGCCGGCGAACTTGGCCGGGAAGATCGACTGCATCCGATGGCTCATGTAGCGCTTCTGGTGCAGCACCTGTTCCATGGCGTCGGAAACCGAGGCCACCTCAACGTGCGCGTAAGCTTCGATCATGGCGGCGGGATCGGCCTGGTAATCGGCCTGGGTGCGCGGGGTTTCGGCCAGGACAACGCCGCTGATGCCGGCCAATGCAGCCGCCAGCGCCATGCCCATTCCCAAGGCGATTTTCTTCTTCATTATCTTGCCTCCACCGCTGTCCAAGCCTAGCCCAAGAGGCTGAAAGCACAAGCCGTCTCGCAGGTGCAGCAATGACGCGCGACTGTGCGGCGCTTTCGATTGGTCCTATGCTGGCCGGACTCGCGTCTTTGGTTGCACCACAACGATAAGACCAATTTGGGAGGCCCGGATGAGTGACGACAGCAGGCGGCAATTTTTAATCCAGTCCATGACCGGCGTGAGCGCGGCGTGGCTGGCGGCAAGCTGGCCGCAGATCGCGTCGGCGGCCGAATCCAGCTGGGGCGCATACAACGGCGCCACCACCCGGTTCGCCTTCTTCACGCCGGCGCAAGGCGCGACGGTGGAAGCGATGGCGGCGCAGATCATTCCCACCACCGACACGCCCGGTGCCCGCGAGGCGCAGGTGATCGGTTTCATCGATGCGGGGCTTATGAGTTTCGCCGCCGGCCAGCAGGCGGCGGTGAAGGCTGGCCTCGACGATCTGGGCCGCCGCGTCAGCGCGATGGGCGCGGCCTCGTTCGCGTCGCTGGGAAACGCGCAGCAGATTTCGATGCTCACCGACATCCAGAACACGCCTTTCTTTCGCGCCATCCGCGACCTGACGGTGATGGGGATGTTCGCCGCCCCCCAGCATGGCGGCAATTTCAACAAGGTGGGCTGGAAGCTGATTGATTTCGACGACAGCCTGAATTTCCACACGCCGTTTGGCGCGTACGACGTCTGAGGAGGCAAAGATGCAGAAATACAATCCTTCCGACGAAGTCGATTTCGTGGTCATCGGTTCCGGCGCCGCCGGCGGCGTCATGGCACGGCAGCTGTCGCAGGCCGGCTTCTCCGTCGTGGTGCTGGAGCAGGGCGGCTGGGGCGCCTTCGGCCATGAACAGGACTACAGCAAGGACGAACTCTCCAACCGCTATCCCGCCGATGTCGACAAGCTGATCAGCGATCCGTCGGTGCAGCGCAACACCTTCCGCCGCAACGCCAGCGAGAAGGCGGCGCCGGGCGGGCACAATTACGGCTGCGTCGTGGGCGGCGGCACCGTCACCTATGGCGCCTCGTCCTGGCGGCACCTGCCCTGGGAGTTCAACGAGGCCTCGACCTTCGGCGGCATGGCCGGCACCGGCATCGCCGACTGGCCGGTCAGCTATGAGGAGATGGAACGCTATTACACCATGGCGGAATGGGAGCTGGGCATTTCCGGCGAGCGGGTGGACACGCCCTTCATGGCGCCGATGTCAAAGGACTATCCGCTGCCGCCGCAGCCGATCAAGAGCTCGGGCGCCATCGCCAAGCTGGCCGCCGCCAAGCTGGGTCTCACCGTGGTGCCCAACGTCGCCGCCATCATCACCGAGCCCTACAAGGGGCGCGGCGCCTGCATCAATTGCGGCATGTGCAGCGGCTATGGCTGCCAGACCAGGTCGCGTTCCTCTTCCGCCGTGGCGCTGCTGCCTGACGCGGTGGCGACCGGCAAGTGCGAGATTCGCGCCAATGCCTATGTCCGCGAGATTTCGGTGGATCGCAGCGGCAAGGTCACCGGTGCGGTCTATATCGACAAGACCGCCAACAACCGCGAGGTCTTCCAGAAGGCCAAGGTGGTGGTGCTGTCGGCCAACGGCACGGAAACCCCGCGCCTGCTGCTGCTGTCAAAGTCCGCACGTTTCGCCAACGGCCTGGCCAATTCCTTCGGCGTGGTCGGCAAGTATCTGATGAGCGGCAATGGCGGCGGCGCCAGCGGGTTGTTCGACCATCCGCTCAATGAATACAAAGGCTGCGTCACCGGCGCCGCGATCCTGGATTATGTGCCCAACGACGTGAAGGGGCGCGGCTTCTATGGCGGCGGCCGCATGACGGCGCGCGGCTTCACCAGCCCGATCGCCTATGGCCTTGGCGGCGTGCATGGCGCGCCGAGCTGGGGCGCCGGCTACAAGAAGGCGCTGATCGAGCAGGCCAACCGCAAGATGAGCCTGGCCAACTTCATTTCCCAGATGCCGATCGAGACCAATTGCGTCGACCTGGACCCGGATGTGAAGGACGCCTGGGGCCTGCCCGCCATGCGCATCACCTCGACCAGCCATCCCAACGACATGAAGGCGGTCGAGTTCTTCCGCGACAAGTCGGTGGAGATATTGAAGGCGGCGGGGGCGAAGGAAGTCTGGGCCGATGCCATCAGCGACTCCAGAGGCGGGGCGCATTCGCGCGGCACCTGCCGCATGGGCAACGACCCCAGGACCTCGGTGGTGAACAAGTTCCACCGCGCCCATGACGTGCCCAACCTGTTCGTGGTCGATGGGTCCAGCTTCGTCACCGGCGGGCGCAACCATCCGACCATGACGATCTCGGCGCTGGCCTTCCGCGCCGCCGAGCATCTGGCGGCCGCGGCCAGGACGGGCAACGTCAAGATCTGACGGGCTAGAAGCGGGTGCGCATGGGCCTGAGCGCCCATGCCAGCACCAGCGCGCCGGCGGCGCTGGCCAGGATCGGCGAGGAAACGGCGCGCGCGATGGCCTGCGCGGCGGCGTTGTAGTCCAGCGGCAGAAGCGCCATCGGCAGCGCCGCAGCCAGGGGCAACAGGCCTGCGGCCACCGCGCCCCACAGCAGCCAGCGGCGGCGCTCCTCGCGGCGGCGCAATTCCAGAACGATGCGCGCGGAAAATCCGTCATCGCAAACGGGGGAGAGCGGCTGGCTGAGAAGATTGTCGAGGTTCATGGCGCGTGATCCTGCAGCAGAGTTTTGAGCTTTTCGCGCCCCCGCGCAATATGGGATTTCACGGTTCCCAGCGGCATCGCCAGCGCCGCGGCGGCCTCTTCATGCGGCATGCCCAGCGCGAAACAGAGCGTCAGCGCGGCGCGTTCGGGCGCGCGCAGCAGCGACAGCGCCTTCTCGAGGTCCAGCCTGGCAATACTGGCGGCTTCGGGATGGAAGCCTTCGCTTTCCTCGTCCTCCAGCGGTTCCAGCTTGCGTTTGCGCGCCGCCATCAAAAAGCGCGACCAGGCGATGGCATAGAGCCATGCCGCGAACGGGCTGTCGCCGCGAAACTGCTCCAGCTTGCGAAAGGCCTCCAGGAAGGTTTCCTGCGCCAGATCGTCGGCCAGGGCATGATCGCCGCGCGTCAGCCGGCGCAGAAAACCGCGCAGCGCCGACTGGTGCTGACGCACCAGGGCGCTGAACGCGTCGGCACCAACAGACTTGCCGTCATTCATGCGACTTGAAATAGCGTCCGACCAGAAGGCAGGCGATGCCGATGAAGAAGGGGAAGGCGCTGACGAAGGGCACGAAGAGAGGAACGTGTTCGTGCTCGTTCAACGTCTTGCTGGTCAACGCCAGGAAGAACACGAGGCAGCCCGCGGCGACGCCCAAATGAAGGATACCGGCGGCGATGAAGGTGCGGCTGCCGAACGGGCGGCGGCGCGGTTCCTGGAACAGGTCGGGCGGAATCGGCGTGCCCTTCTCCACCATCGCTTCAATCACCTTGCTGCGGCTTGCCGCGGTGGCGTGGCGGAAATAGAGCGCCGCCACGCAGATGACGCCGATCGTCAGCCAGAAAATCACAAACGTATCCATGCGAGGCTCCCTTGCCCGTTATTCCCCTCATTGATGCAGGCGCGGGCGGGTATGGATGCAGCCGGGCCGAAATTCTCCCTTCGGTCCCGTCACAATCGTTAACGCCCCCTGATCAGGCCGGGAAAGCGCCTTTTTTCCTGCGGGTCATCCGTGTGCGGTGAATCGATTCGTTGAAATTAACCATTTTCTGTGTTTATTAACCATTCATTAAGAACTGCCGCGGCGATCCCTTGAGGACGACTGACGGCAATGGGTTTTGGTTTTTCAGGGGTGTCGTCAGGGCGGGCAACCTTTTTCACGGGGATTGCCATGCTTGCCTACGACGATTTGAAAGGTTCGGAGGGCCGCCGGGTCTGGTATCGGCCGCCCCGTTATGACGCCGTCCGGCTGTTCCCCGGCCGTGCGCCGCGCGTGCGGCTGCGCACCCGTTCCTATCTCTTGCAGAATATCAGCCTCTCCGGCGTCGCCGCCGTTTCAAAGGATACCACCATCGCGCCGCCCGATGTCGGTGAGGTGCTGCCGCTGCAGATCGAGCAGGGCGGGCTGACCATCTTCGAAAGCGCCGCCCGCGTCTGCCGCAGCGAGCAGACTGTGTTCGGCTCCAAGGTGGCGCTGAAGCTGGTGGACGGCTTTGTCGATTTCGACCGCCTGCTCAACCGCAACGCCCAGGCCCAGATCGCCACCCGCACCTGGTCCTATTCCCAGGCCACCGGCAAGGTGGCGGCGGAATACCGCGCCTTCTGTGCCGATGTGCTGTCGCTGCTGCGCTCGCACAACGCCATCCTCAACGGCAACAAGCAGACCGCCGACCGCCAGCTGCATCACGAGTTCGACATGGAAGGCGCCTATCGCGCCTGCGAATCCCAGCTGCTGCCGGAATGGCGGACGCTGTGGCGTACCGGCAACGACTTCGCCCGCGCCGCCATGGCCGACCGCGAGATCCGCGAGGCCACCAAGACGATGACCGAACTGGTGCTGACGCCGGAAATGCGGCTGGGCGCGATCTGGGACCGTTCCTACGCCAAGCCGATGGGCTACCCCGGCGATTTCCAGATCATGAACCAGGTCTATGACTGGGAACGCCGCGGCACCACCGTCTACGAAATGCTGATGCACCGTCTCGGCCTGGATGTGGCCGAATGCATCAAGACCCGCATGGAAGTGGTGCAGGAGCGCATCGCCGAGACCGTCTTCGCCGAGGGGCGCGAGCGCCCGGCGCGGATCATGAGCCTGGGCTGCGGCCCGGCGCGCGAGGTCGAGCTGTTCCTCAAGGGCGTCTGCAACACCGACGGCCTTGCCGACTTCACCCTGATCGACCAGGAGGAAGACGCGCTGCGCTATGCCAGCGAGAAGACCTATCCGCAGCTGCTTCGGCTCAATGGCCGCTACAGCCTGCAATGCCTCAACATGTCCTTCACTGACATATTGCGCGGCACCAGCGGGCTCAACACGCTGCCGCCGCAGGACCTGATCTATTCCGTCGGCCTGCTCGACTATCTCACCGACCGCAGGGCGATGGGCCTGGTCCACCGGCTCTATGACCAGCTGGCGCCGGAGGGGCTGCTGATCATCGGCAACATGAACGAGACCGGGCTGAGCAATCTCTGGCCGATGGAATTCCTCACCGACTGGACGCTGGAGTATCGCGATGAGCCGCAGATGCTGCGCTGGAGCGAGACGCTCGACGCCGCGGCGCGCTGGACCGAATGCGAGCGTACCGGAAGGGTGCGACTGCTCTTCGTGAAAAAGCCGGCCTAGCTGACGGCGCGCAGGGCGGGGCGCACCACGATCAGGCGCGAGGCCGGCAGCCAGAGCGTCGCTACCGTGCCCTGGTGCAGCACGCTTTCCAGGCGGATGGCGCCGTCATGCAGTTCCGCCAGCTTGGCGGAATAGGGCAGGCCGAGGCCGGTGCCGCCATGGCTGCGGGCATAGGAGGTTTCGACCTGCTCGAAAGGCCGCATCACCCGCTCCAGATTGTCCGCCGGGATGCCGATGCCGGTGTCGCGCACCGCCACGGCGATGCCGTCATCGCCGGTGCGCACCGAGACTTCGACGGTGCCGCCCTTGGGCGTGAACTTGACCGCGTTGGAAACCAGGTTGAGCACGATCTGCAGGATGAAGCGCCGGTCGGCCAGGATCAGGGCGTCGTCATGGCGCGGCGCCAGCCGGAGCGTGATGCCGGTCTTTTCGGCCGAGGGGCCGCAGGTACGGAAGGCCTCGTCGATGCAGGCCAGGATGTCGGTCTCGGTTTCCTGCAGCTTGAGCTTGCCCGACTCCGCCTTGGCGAGGTCGAGGATTTCGTTGATGATCGAGAGCAGGTGCGAGCCGCTGTTGTTGATGTCGTGGCAGTATTCGACATACTTGGCGTTGCTGATCGGCCCCAGCATCTCCTTCGAGATGATGTCCGAGAATCCGATGATGGCGTTGAGCGGCGTGCGCAATTCATGGCTCATGTTGGCCAGGAAGTCGCTCTTGGACTTGTTGGCCTTCTGCGCCTCGACCAGCAGGATGCCGGTCTGCTCGTTCTTGGCCTCGATGGTCTTCTGCGCCACCCAGGTCTTGCGGACATAGAGTTCCTGCAAATAGCCGGAAAACAGCCCGACCGATGAGGCCATGATGAGGAAGAAGTTGTTGCTGACATAGAATTTGAACGGCAGCGGATTCACGATCAGCGCCGAAACCTGATAGTCCAGCACCAGGGTGACGGTGACCAGGGCGGCGAAGAAATAGCGCAGCCGCACCAGGCAGGAGCCATACATCACCACCATGATCAGGCCGGCATAATAGAGGCTGTTGAAGGGCGCCTGCATCACCGCCGTCATCACCACCACGCCCAGCCCGGGCGAGATCATGGCGAAGGCGAGGATTCCTTGCGAATATTTCGGGAAGGCGCGGTGCCAGGTCAGGGCGCAGCTGCCCAGCAGGATCGGGCAGACGATGGCGCGGATCGACAGCATCAGCGGCAGCGCCGGATCCTCGGTGATGACGTCGAGGATGCCGAAGGCGGCATAGAGCAGGCAGGCGGCGCCGAGATAGATGCGGATGATGCCCAGCGACTCGGCAATGCTCTCCCGCTGGAACTGGCGCTCGATGGCCAGGTCCCTGAAACGCAGGCGCAAACGATCGAGCAGGTAGCTGCCCCCCGCGTCACGCTCCACCGGATCTGAAGGCGTAAGCATTTGGCGGCATTGTGCGCTTTGGCCCGTAAACAAGGCCCTCACCGGCTCGGTTAACGCCTCGTTATTCTTTTGCGCAGCATATTCATAAAAACGCCGCCAAGGCGGCTGACGAGGGAGTTCGGGATGAAACGCGCTGCTCTTTATGTCCTGTTTCTGAACAGTGCCGCCCTGCCGGCGCTGCTGTCGCCCGCCTGGGCGGCCGGCTATGGCCTGAAGGAGCAAAGCGCCGCCGCCATGGGGGCGGCCTATGCCGGCGTCGCCGCCGACCTCTCCAATCCCGCCTCGCTCTCCTACAATCCGGCCAGCCTGGCCGGCGTCGCCGATACCGACGCCGCCATCAGCCTGGTGGAGATCGTGCCGCATTCCAGTTCTCTCTACACCACCGCCACGACGGCGCTGGGCACGCCCACCGGCGGCAATGCCACGCCGAAAAGCTTCATCGCCGACGCGCCGATTCCCGACATCGCCATCCGCCACCGCCTGACCGACGATCTCAGCGTCGGCCTCAGCGTCTCGGTGCCCTATGGCCTGAAGACCGCCTATCCCGCCGGCTGGGCCGGGCGCTATTACGCCATGAAGACCGAGGCCATAACCATCAACATCGCGCCGGCGATCGCCTGGCAGATGACGCCGGAGCTGACCTTCGGCGCCGCGCTCAATCTTGAATATGCCCGCGGCCAGCTGGAGAGCGCCATCGACATCGGCACCATCGGCGCCGTCAATTCCATTCCCGGTTCGGTGCCGGGCGCCATGGACGGCATGGGCCGGCTCAGCGGCATGTCCTGGGAAACCGGCTTCACCCTGGGCGCGGCCTGGCAGGCGTCGCCGGACCTGAATTTCGGCCTCGCCTACAAATCGGCGATCACCCACAATCTCGCCGGCCCCTTCACCTTCACGCTGGACACGTTCGGCGTCGGCGCGGCGATCCGCGGCGCCACCGGTCTCTTCACCAACACGCGCGGCAGCGCCCACCTCACCATGCCCGAGATGATCGCGTTCGGTTCGCGCTGGAAAGTCAGCGACAATTTCACCCTGATGGCGGAGTTCGACTGGACCAACTGGAGCCGCTTCAAGAACCTCAATGTCGTGGCGGTCAATCCGGCCCAGCCGGCCGACTTCACCCTGGCCAACTGGAACAGCACGGTGTTTGTCTCCGGCGGCGGCGAATACCGGCTGAGCGACGCGATCAGGCTGCGCGCCGGTGCCGGCTTCGATGAAAGCCCGGTGCCCGACGCCACCCGCACCCCGCGCATTCCGGACGCCAGCCGCGTCTGGCTGGCGGGCGGCGTGGAATACCGGCTCTCGCCCGCCTCGGCGATCAATCTCAGTTATGGCAGGCTGTTCAACGACAATTCCAACATCGCCCTGACCTCGGCGCAGACCGGCAATACGCTGCGCGGCAACCTGGCGGGGCTGACGGCCTCGACGGTGGACGTGGTTGGATTGCAGATCAGCAGCGGCTTCTGATCAGCCGCTTTCGAGCGTCTCCGGCGGCTCGGGGTTCGTGACCTTGCAGCCCCAGACTGCATAGAACAGCGCATAGAGTTCGCAGATCGCCGGCAGCAGATAGGATATCTGCCGCCCATGATGGTCGGAGATCCAGCCCTGGGCATTGGCCAGGGCGCCGCCGGCAATGGCCATGATCAGCAGGCCCGAGCCTTCCTCGGTCAGCGCCCCAAGCCCCTTGATCCCCAGGGTGAAGATGGTGGGGAACATGATGGAGTGGAACAGCCCGACCAGGATCAGCGCCCACATCGCCACATGGCCGGTGCCGAACACAACGACCAGCAGAAGGCCGAAAGCGCCCGCGGCCGCGCCCGCCAGAACCGTCTCCGCCTCGATGAAGGTCATCAGCCAGGCGCCTATGAAACGGCCGACCGCCATGCCGCCCCACAGAAGCGTCTGGTATTTTCCGGCCTCGGCAAGCGTCACATTGCCGATATCAGGTTGCGACACGAAATTGACGAACAGGCTGCCGACGCCGATCTCGCAGATCAGATACATGAAAATGGCGGGGACGGCGAAGACCAGGTTGCGGTGCTTCCACAGCGAAAGCTTCTTGCGCGCTTCCGGCGCCAGCCGCTTGGTGGCGTTGCCCAGGTCGGGCAGCTTGAGGAAGGCGAACAGCACCGCCAGCAGCAGCAGCACCGCGGCGATGCCGAGATAGGGCAGCTCCACCGAGCGGGCATCGGCCAGTTTTTCCGCCGCGGTGAGATGCGTGCCGGCGACGGCGGTGCCGCCGACGCTGCGGCCCAGGATCAGCAGCGAGCCGAACATCGGCGCCACCGTGTCGCCCACCGTGTTCATCGCCTGCACCAGGTTGAGGCGCGACGAGGCGGTCTGGGGCGAGCCGATCACCGCCACATAGGGATTGGCCGCCACCTGCAGCAGGGTGATGCCCGAGGCGGTGACGAACAGCGCGAACAGGAACAGCGGATAGAAGGCCAGCTCTGCCGCCGGCAGCAGCAGCAGGCAGCCCGCCGCCATCACCACCAGGCCGGTGACCAGGCATTTCTTGTAGCCGATGCGCTGCAAGAGGAAGGCGGATGGCAGCGACATCACGAAATAGGTGATGAACCAGGTGCTGGACACCAGCAGCGACTGGGTGTCGTTGAGGTCGAAGACCGATTTCAGGTGCGGGACCAGCGTGTCCTGCATCACCGACAGGAAGCCCCAGATGAAGAAGAGGCTGGCCAGCATGGAGAGAATGAAGGTGTGGCCTTGTTTCGCTGGACCCGTCATGTTTCCCCCTGCGGCCGGTGTTCCGGCCCTATTCCTCAGACATATTCTTGAGTATTAGGGAGCTGCTGCCAAGGGAAAAAAGCAGGCAGGAGAGGGGTTTATGACGACTATGATGGCCATTGTCGGCGGCGGCAAGATCGCCCGCGACCAGCATGTGCCGGCCATTGCCGCCTCGGCGGATTTCGCCCTGGCGGCGGCGGTGACGCTGGCCGATGCGCAGCTGCCGGGCCTGCCCAACTTCCGCACCATTGCCGAAATGAAAGCCGCGCTGCCGCAGGTGACTGCGGTGGCGCTCTGCACCCCGCCGCGCAGCCGCCATGCCCTGGCGTGCCAGGCGATCGAGGCCGGGCTCGACATCCTCAACGAAAAGCCGCCCGCCGCCAGCCTGGCGGAAGCGCAGGACATCGCCGCGCGGGCGAAAGTGGCGGGAACGGTGTTCTACCAGAGCTGGCATTCGCGCGACGCCGCCGCGGTGCAGCCGGCGCAAGCCTGGCTGGCGGGCAAGACGATCCGCAGCGTCGCCATCACCTGGAAGGAGGATGTGCGGGTCTGGCATCCCGGCCAGGAGTGGATCTGGGAGCCGGGCATCGGCGTCTTCGATCCGGGCATCAACGCCCTGTCTGTGGCGAGCGCCCTCCTGCCTTCGCCGTTGCTGCTGCGCGAAGTCGAATTGCGCTTTCCGTCCAACAAGGCCGCGCCCATTGCCGCCAGCCTGGCTTTTACCTGCGCCGGTTTCCCGGTCGCCGCCGAATTTGATTTCGACCAGAAGGGACCGCAGACCTGGGACATCGACATCGTCACCGATGCGGGAGCGCTGAAGCTGTCGCTGGGCGCCTCGAAGATGGCGCTGGACGGCAAACCGGCCGACGTCGGCACGGAGCCGGAATATGCGCTGCTCTATCGCCGTTTCGCCGTCTGCTTGAAAGAGCGCCGCAGCGATGCCGACTTCACGCCCTTTGCCCTGGTCGCCGACGCCTTTCTGCTGGGAAGGCGGACGGTGATCGGGCCGTTTGTCTGACATTCCCAGCCTGTCATGGCCCGCAAATGCGGGCCATCCAGCTGACGCAGGTTCATCTGCCCTAAGGCGCGCGTTTCACCTGGGTGGCCCACACTCCGGTGGGCCATGACAGGGAGATTACTTCGCCACCGAGAATTTGTAGGTGAACGTATTCCTGTAGGTCTTGCCGGGATCGAGCCGCGCCGAGCCGAAGGCCGGGTGGTTGGGCGTATCGGGGAAAACCTGCGGCTCCAGCGCGATGGCATCGGTCATGCGATAGACATGGCCCTTGCCTTCGACGGTGCCGTCCAGGAAGTTGCCGGTATAGACCTGCACGCCGGGCGCCTCGACCGACAGCTCCAGCACGCGGCCGGAGACCGGGTCTTCCACCCGGACCGCCGGGCGCATCGTGCCTGCCGCGCCGTCAATGACATAATTGTGATCGACGCCGCGCCCGATCACCACCTGCGGGTTCCTGCCGTCGCGCACCCTGGGGCCGATCGCCGCCGCCTTGCGGAAGTCGAACGGCGTGCCGGCCACCGGCGCCAGCTCGCCGGTGGGGATCAGCACCTTGTCCACCGGCGTGAAACGGGCGGCATGGATGGTCAGCATCTGGCCTTCGACGCTGCGGCCGGAATTCAGGCCCGCGAGGTTCCAGAAATTGTGGTTGGTGAGATTGACGATGGTCGGCTTGTCGGTGGTGGCGCCATAGGTGATGGTGAATTCATTGGCGTCGTTCAACGCATAGGTCACGGTGGCGTGCAGCGTGCCGGGATAGCCTTCCTCGCCATCGGCGCTGACATAGCTCATGGTGACGCTGGCGGTTGCGCCGCTGGCGACGCTGTCGATCTTCCACAGCCGCTTGTCGAAGCCCTTGAGGCCGCCATGCAGCGCCTGGCCGTTATTCTGCGCCGCCAAGGTGTATTCCTTGCCATCCAGCTTGAACTTGCCCTTGGCGATGCGGTTGGCGTAGCGCCCGATCGAGGCGCCGAAATAGGACGGCTTGGCGAGATATTCCGCCGCGGTGTCGAAGCCGAGGCTGACATCGTCCAGCTTGCCGCCCCGGTCAGGCAGCATGGTGTTGACGATGGTGGCGCCCTGGGTCATCAGCTTGATCGAGACGCCATTGCGATTGGACAGCGTCACCGCCTCCACCGCGCTGCCGTCGGCCAGCTTGCCGAACGGTGCGCGTTTCGCGTCCGCCGCGTCCGCCACGCTAAGCCCCAGCCCCGAAGCAGCCGCCAGCAGCGCCAGCGTGAATTTGCCCAATGTCCGCATTGTTCATCTCCCCAATGTCCTTTTGTCGGACATATTCACACCGCCGGGGATGACGATGCAAGCCGGGCTTTTTCATTGTCGCGCAATATTCCCGAAAACCGCTCCACACGTTTCGGATTGCGCTCTATTGCGGCAACGTGGCCTGCCCCGCCACGTTGAAACCCGCGGCCACGACCGGCGCGCCGGTGCCGGGCTGGCCGCCGCCCACCGTCAGGCGATAGGCGCCCGGCGCCACGATGCGCATCCCCGCCGCCGTGACGCTGGAAAGATCGCGGGGGCTGAGATCGAAATGCAGTGTCCGGCTTTCCCCGGCATTCAGCGTGATGCGTCGAAAGCCGCGCAGCGCCCGCACCGGCATGCCCGGCGCCTGCGGGAAGCCGAGATAAAGCTCCGCCACTTCGTCGCCCGCCAGCTTGCCGCTGTTCTTCACCGTCACATCCACCCCCAGCGTGCCGCCCGCCTGCAAGGCTGCTGATGACAGCTTCAGCCCGCCATAGCTGAACCTGGTGTAGGACAGCCCGTGGCCGAAGGCATAAAGCGGCGCGCCCCTGAAATAGCGATAGGTGCGGTTGGCCATGCTGTAGTCTTCAAAGGCGGGCAGGTCGGCGACGCTCTTGTAGAAGGTCACCGGCAGCCGCCCGGCCGGATTGTTCTCGCCGCTCAGGGTCTGGCCGATGGCGGTGCCGCCTTCCTCGCCGGAATACCAGGCGTCGAGAATGGCGTCGGCGTTCTTCGCCGCCCAGTTCACCGACAGCGCCGAGCCGTTCATCAGCACCACCGCCATCTTCCGGCCGGTGGCCTTGACCGCCTTCAGCAGGTCTTCTTCCTCTTTCGGCAGGTCCAGGCTGGTGCGGTCGCCGCCGGAAAAGCCGGGAATGTTGACCTGCATTTCCTCGCCTTCCAGGGCCGAGGTGATGCCGACCACCGCCACCACGACATCGGCTTTCCTGACCGCCGCCACGGCATGGGCCAGGGCGTCGGGATCGAATTTGGTCCAGCGGAATTGCAGCAGCGGAAAGGCGCCCGGCGTCTGCTCGATGCGAATGGCGTATTTGCGCCCCGCCTCCAGCCGCAGCTCCGCCGTCTTGGGCGCGCGCGTGGCGGCGGGATTGTCCTCGGCCACCAGCTTGCCGTCGACCCAGAACTTCACGCCCGCTCCTTCCAGGCTGAACAGCACCATGCCGCTTTCGGTTGGCGTCAAAGTGCCGGTCCAGCGGGCGGAGATGCGCGGCGCATCGGCGAGCACCCGGCCGCCGGCGCGGTCATAGGCGATGCCGGCATCGGTGCGGGTGAGGGCGGGCGCGCCGGTGATTTCACCGCCGCGGAAGAATTCCGCCTTCAGGCCCGGCGCGCCTTCCGGCGTCGCCAGCACCGAGACCGGCACATTCTCGCCATCGCGCAGGAAGCGCACCGTGCCGGGGCTGAAAGTGACTTCGGCCCTGGGGAACGCCTTGCGGATTCCCTCCAGCGCGGTGACGGCGCGGCTGGGCGTGCCGTTGTAATTGCCCTGCAGCACCGCGGTTTCGTCGGCCAGGGGTCCGATCACGGCGATGCGCTTCACCTCGGGCTTCAGCGGCAACAGGCCGTTGTTTTTCAGCAGCACCATGGATTCCCGCGCCGTGCGCCGCGCCAGCGCCCGGTGGGCGTCCGAATCCAGTTCGGCATCCGGGATCTGGCTGTAGCGCACCATGGCGGGCGGATCGAACTGCCCCAGCTGCATGCGGGCGGTGAACAGGCGCTTCAGCGTGGTGTCGACCACGCTCATCGGCACCAGGTTCTTCTGCATCGCCTCGGTATAGCGATCGTAATCGGCGGTATTGACCGCCACCGGCCCGAAATCGGCGCAGTCATTGTCCACGCCGTGCGTCAGCGAGACGGCTGCGGCTTCGGCCAGCGTGCCGGTGAAATGATGACCGCGCTGGATATCGGCGATGGCGTCGCAATCCGAGACGACATAGCCCTTGAAGCCCCAGGCATTGCGCAGCGTGTCATTGAGCAGGAAATCGCTGGCGCAGGCCGGCTGGGCGTTGACCCGGTTGTAGGCGCACATCAGCGAGGCGGCCCTGGCATCCACCATGGCGGCGCGGAAGGCCGGCAGGTAGGTGTCCTCCATGTCGTGCCGGCTGGCCGGCACGTCCACTTCATGGCGCGTCGCTTCCGGACCGGAATGGACGGCGAAATGCTTGGCGGTGGCGATGGCGCGATAGTAATTGGGATCGTCACCCTGGATGCCGGTGATGAAGGCGACGGCATAGGCGCCGGTGAGGAAGGGATCCTCGCCATAGGTTTCCTGGCCGCGGCCCCAGCGCGGGTCGCGGAAGATGTTGATGTTGGGTGACCAGAAGGTCAGGCCCTGATAGATGGCGGAAAAGCCGCTTGCCTTCAGCGCGGCATTGTTCTTCACCCGCGCCTCGGTCGAGATCGCGGTCGCCATTTCGTGCACCAGCGGCGCATCGAAAGTGGCGGCCAGGCCGATGGGTTCGGGGAAGACGGTGGCCAGGCCATTGCGCGCCACGCCGTGCAGCGCCTCGTTCCACCAGTTGTAGCCGGGGATGCCCAGGCGCGGGATCGGCCGCGACAGGTTGGCGAGCTGGCTGGCCTTTTCCTCCAGCGTCATCTGCGCGATCAGGGCGTCCACCCGCTGCTGCGTCGGCAATGTGTAGTTCAACCACGGCGCGTCGGCCGGCGCTGACGGCGCCTGTGCCTGGGTTGCAGCGGGCAGGGCAAGCAGCAGCCCCAGCAGCGAAGCCTTCATGGCAGGACGCATTGGCGTTACTCCTTCAGGGCTTCTTCCAGAAGCCTTCGATCGCTTCCAGGCTGTGGCGCTTGGTCTCCGGCACCACCCGCCAGACGAACAGCGCCGCCAGGATGCTCATCGCGCCATAGATCCAGTAGGCGATGGCATGGTTGGCGATGGCGTTGAGAGCGCTCGATCCATCGAGAATCTTGAACGACCAGGAGATGAAGAGATTGGCGATCCATTGCGCCGCCACCGCGATGGCCATCGCCTTGCCCTTGATCGAATTGGGGAAGATTTCCGCCAGCATCACCCAGGTCACCGGCCCCCAGGAGAGCGAGAAGCCGGCGATATAGGCGACGGCGGCGATCAGCGGCCCGGCATTGGTGGCGTGGTTGGCGAATTGCAGCCCCAGCGCGAACATCGACACCGCCTGGATGACGCCGCCGAGAATGAGCAAGGGCTTCCTGCCCCAGCGGTCCACCGTCACCAGCGCCACGAGCGTGAAGACCAAAAGGGCGATGCCGACCACCACGGTCTGCAGCAGCGCGACATTCGCCGAGAAGCCGGCATTCTGGAACATCTGCGGCCCGTAATAGAGCACGGCATTGATGCCGATGAATTGCTGGAACACCGACAGCATGATGCCGACCAGCAGCACCTTGCCGCCGAAGGAGAAGAGGGGGCGGCTGCGCTCCACCAGGGTCGCGTCGATTTCCGCCAGCGTCGCCTGCGCCGTGAGATTGTCGCTGATGCGGCGCAATACGGCGAGCGCCTCGTCGCGGCGGCCCTTCAGCACATACCAGCGTGGGGAATCCGGCACCAGCAGCAGCAGGAGCAGGAACAGCAGGGCGGGAATGGCTTCGGATGCCAGCATCCAGCGCCAGCCTTCGGCCAGGCCCCAGCCCTCGTCGCCCTGGCTGGCGATGGCCCAGTTGACGAAATAGACCAGGGTGATGCCGACCACGATGGCGATCTGCTGCAGCGTCACCATGCGGCCGCGGTCGGCCGGCGGCGAAATCTCGGCGATGTAGAGCGGCGCCAGCATCGAGGCCAGGCCGACGCCGATGCCGCCAATGATGCGATAGACGATGAAAGGCGTCAGCGCCGCAGGCCCCATGCCGCCGATCGGGCCAAGGCCGAATTCCGGCACCGCCGAACCCAGCGAACCGGCCAGGAACATCAGCGCCGCCACGATCAGCCCGCCCTTGCGGCCCAGCGCGTTGGAGATCGGCCCGCCGAGGAAGGCGCCGATGACGCAGCCGAGCAGGGCCGACGACACCGCCCATCCCGAAAGCGAGTCGCGCGCCGCTTCCGGCAGGCCGCGCGGAATGATGAAATTGTGGTCGATGGCGGAAACCGCGCCCGAGATCACGGCGGTGTCGTAGCCGAACAGCAGGCCGCCCAGCGAGGCGATGACGGCAAGCCCCATGACAAGGCGCGGATTGGTCTCAGCCATGCGATCCCCCACTGTTGTTTCCCTTGCTTCCATCCTGCCGTCAGGCGGCGGGTTTGGACGCGATGGCGAGCCTAGTGGTAGCGCTATCAGGGCGCAACCCTGCGGGCTTAAGGCTTGTAGGCGTTCTGCTTCAGCCCCGGCACCGGGCTGCGGAAATGGAACAGCCCGCCCGCCAGCGGTTGCGCCTTGCGCGCCGCGTCATCCAGGCCTTTCCAGGCCGTGGTGACATAGACATCGCGCAGATCGGCGCCGCCGAACGCCACCTTGGTGACGTTGGCCACCGGCATCTCAACCGTTTGCAGCAGTCCGCCGTCGGGCGCATAGCGGCGCACGCCCCAGCCGCCGAACAGCCCGCTCCAGATGCAGCCTTCGCTGTCGGTCACCGGGCCGTCGGGCCAGCCCGCCCCATCCTCGATGGCGGCGAACAGCCGCCGGTTCGAGATCGCGCCGTCCTCGGCCAGGTCGAAAACGTAGATTTCCTTCTTCAGCGTGTCGGTATGATAGAGGCGCGTGCCGTCGGGGCTGAAGGTCGGTCCGTTGGTGATGAGATAGTCCGGATCGGCCTTGGTGAGCCTGCCGCGCGCGAAACAGTAAAGCGCACCGCGCTGCGCCACCTCTTCATCATCCATCGAGCCGAACCACAGCCGGCCGGACGCATCCACCGCGCCGTCATTCAGCCGGTTGCCGGGAAGCTCCGGTTCGACCGGCGTGATCATGGTGAAGGCGCCGCTCTCGGGGACGAAACGGTGCAGCCCGGTCTTGAGGCCGGCGATGAAGGTGCCGTCGGTGACCGGGGCGAGAAAGCCCGGCTCGGCCGGTGCGTCCCAGGCATTGCCGACATTGGTGGCCGGATCGAAGCGGTGAATGCGCTTCTGCTTGATGTCGGTGAACCAGACCGCGCCCTGCCACCAGAGCGGCCCTTCGCCCAGCCTTGCGGCCAGCGGCCAGATGCAGGTGGGGGCGGTCATCTCAGCCCCAGCCCGCATCGATCCAGTATTCATGGCCGGTGCAGAGCCGGGCATCGTCGGAGGCCAGGAACAGCACCAGCGCCGCCACATCCTCGGGCACCAGCCTTCCTTTCAGCGCCTGCGCGTCGACGATCTGCTTTTCGCCTTCCGGCGTGTACCATTTGAGCTGGCGCGGGGTGCGGATATTGCCCGGCACGACGCAGGTGACGCGGATATTGTCTTCGCCCAGCTCGCGCGCCAGCGCCCTGGTCATGCCCTCGATGCCGGCCTTGGCGGTTTCGTAGATCATCAGGCCCTTGAGGCCGAGATGCCAGGAGATCGAGCCGAAATTGACGATGGCGCCGCCGCCCTTCGCTTTCATGCCAGGCGCCACCGCCTTCACCGCGAACAGCATGTGGCGCAAATTGACGGCGATGCGGTCGTCCCAATAGGCGGGGGTCAGGTCGCCCAGCGTATGGCGGTCGTCATTGCCGGCATTGTTGACCAGAACATCCACCGGCCCGATGGCGGAAAGCCATTTTTCCAGCGCGCCCAGGTCGGTGAGATCGACTTTGGTGAAATGCGGCTTGTGCACCGCCCCGGCCAGCCTGTCCTGCAGCGCCTTTGCTTCGTTTTCCAGCAGGTCGCAGAAACTGACGCGCGCGCCCTGTTTCACGAACGCCGTCACCAGCCCTTCGCCGATGCCCGACGCGCCGCCGGTGATGACAACATGCCTGTCCTTCAGGCTGGGATAGATCGCGGAAGCCATGACCCTGAAAACCGTTTTCATTTCTTGCTATGGGACCGCTACCATCCGGGGCCGTTCCCACCCTGTCAAGAAGGCGATAGGCTGCGGCAATCACAAGAACAGCCCGGGAAGGCCATGATACAGCTTCGCCGCATCGCAATTGCCTTTGCCTGCCTGCTGGGGTTGGCCATGCCGGCTCTGGCCGAGGACGGCTATGACCTCTGGCTGCGCTACAAGCCGGTGGATGCCGGCCATCGCGCCGCCTACCGCGCTGCTAATGAAATGGTGGTGACCGGGTCCAACGGCATTTCGCCAACCCTGAATGCGGCACGCGATGAACTGGTGCGCGGTCTTTCCGGCCTTTTGGGCCGAACGCAAAAGGCCGTCGCTCAAGGTGATGCCGTGATGCTGCTGCAAGGTATGGTGGTGGTCGGCACGCCGAAATCCTCCGACGCCATAGCGTCACTCAAGCTGGACCTCACCGCTGCTGGTGACGAAGGGTATGTCATCCGTAGCGTTGTTGCGGCTGACCTCCAGATGTTTCCGGGCAAGGCTGGTGGCCGTCTGCCGAACGGGTATTACGTTCCCAACGGTCCCCAGAAAATAACTGTCATCGCCGCCAACAGCGATGTCGGCGTGCTCTACGGCGTCTTCGCCTATCTGCGGCTGATGCAGACCAATCAGTCGCTGGCCAATCTCAACATCACCGATGCGCCGAAAACCAAGCTGCGGCTGCTCGACCACTGGGACAATCTCAACCGCACCTCCGAGCGCGGCTATGCCGGCCTGTCGCTGTGGAACTGGTCGCAGCTTCCCGCGCTCGACAAGCGCTACACCGATTATGCCCGCGCCAACGCTTCCATCGGCATCAACGGCGCGGTGCTGAACAACGTCAATGCCGACCTGCGCATCTTCCAGCCAGGCTATCTCGCCAAGGTGGCGGCGCTGGCCGGCGCCTTCCGGCCCTGTGGCGTCAAGGTCTATCTCTCGGTGCTGTCCAGCGCGCCGATCCAGCTCGGCGGCCTCAAGACTGCCGATCCGCTCGATCCCGCCGTGATCCGGTGGTGGAAAGAGGAAGCCGATACCATCTATCGCGCCATTCCCGATTTCGGCGGCTTTTTGGTCAAGGCCAATTCCGAAGGCATGCCGGGGCCGCAGGATTATGGCCGCACCCAGGCCGAAGGCGCCAATGTGATGGCGCGGGCGCTGGCGCCGCATGACGGCGTGGTGATCTGGCGCGCCTTTGTCTATTCGCCCGACAACACCCAGGACCGCGCCAAGCAGGCCTACAGGGAATTCGTGCCGATCGACGGCAAGTTCGATTCAAACGTGCTGGTTCAGATCAAGAACGGGCCACTGGACTTCCAGCCGCGCGAGCCCTTCAGCCCGCTGTTCGGCGCCATCCCGAAAACCAACGCCATGCTGGAAGTGCAGGTGACCAAGGAATATCTCGGCTTCGCCACCCATCTGGCCTATCTGGGGCCGCTTTATGAGGAGACGCTGAAGTCCGACACTTTTGCGAAGGGGCCGGGCTCGACGGTGGCGAAAGTGATCGACGGCGAACTCTTCGGCAACACGCTTACCGGCATGGCCGGCGTCGCCAACACCGGCACCGATCCCACCTGGTCGGGCTCGATCTTCAACCAGGCCAACTGGTATGTCTTCGGCCGCATGGCGTGGAATCCGGAAATCTCCGCCCGCGCCGTGGCCGAGGAATGGACCAGGCAGACTTTCGGCAACGACCCGAAAATGGTGCAGACCTCGGTGGCGATGATGATGGCCTCGCGCCAGGCGGTGGTGGACTACATGACGCCGCTGGGCCTCAACCTGATCATGGGCCATGGCACCCATTACGGTCCGGCGCCCTGGGACAATATCGGCAACCGGCCCGACTGGAAGGCGCCCTATTACCATCATGCCGACGCGGCGGGGCTGGGCTTCGACCGCACCGCCAGCGGCAGCAATGCGCTGGAGCAATATGCGCCGCAGGCCGCGGCGAAGTTCTCCGACAAATCCAATCTCGATACCCTGCTCTGGTTCCACCATGTCGGCTGGAACGAAAAACTCTCCACCGGGCGCACCCTGTGGGACGAGCTGGTGGTGCGCTACAGCGGCGGCGTCAACGCGGTGAAGAAGATGCGGGCGCAATGGGCCAGCCTGAAAGGCAAGGTCGATCCCGAGCGTTTCAATCTCACCGACCGCTACCTCGCCGTCCAGCAGGCAGAGGCTGAGTGGTGGCGCGACGCCTGCCTGGCCTATTTCCAGAGCTTCGCGAAGCTGCCCTATCCGAAAGGGTATGCGCCGCCGGCGCATCCGCTCAGCTATTATGAATCGCTGAATGCGGGAAAGAATCTCGACGCCGCCCTTGCGGCCGGGCTGTCGAACTAAACCGCGCGCTGGTCCCAGTAGCGCTTGAGATAGCCCAGCGCCGGGTCGGTGATGGCGTTCATGTCGAAGGCTTCACTGAACGCGACGCCGGCCTCGCTGGGCCCGATCCAGGCGATGCGGGCGCGGTGGCCCTGGGCCGCCCAGGTGTCGATCAGGAAGAAATCGGCCGGGATCATTTCGCCCAGCTTGAAGGTGATGCGGGCGCCTTCCGCCGAAATGTTGCGGATGGTGCAGGGAAAGGTGAAGCGGCCCTGGCTGTGGACCACGATGCCGCCCTTGAGGGCGCGGCGGCGGCCATTGGGACGTCTTTCCGCGGGGGGCGGCACTGGTTCGCGCTGAAACATCATGCCGGACAGGTTGCAAGGGGAATGCCGGGTTCCGATGGTGAAAATCGCCGCAAACGCCGCTTTGCGCGCCGCCGCCGTGCCAATGCGGGACGGCGTCAGGGCTTCTGCACCCAGAACTGATACAGGGCGGTGAAAGGCCGTTCGGCCTCGAAGGCGGCCCAGTTGGCCAGGTCGGCGGCGTTCACGTCGGCGGGGAAACGGACGCGATAGGCGCCCAGCACATCCTCGCCGGTCTCGAAGCCCAGAAAGACCAGGCCGGTCTTTGCCAGGAAGGCGGCGATGGCGGGCAGGTCGAGAACATTTTCGACCACCGGGAAAAACAGTTCCCGGCAGGCGGGCAAGCTGAAGAAATCCGACGAGGCCAGGAACGGCCGTGCCGCCTCCGGCCCTTCCGCCAGCAGGCGCTGGCGCGCGGCGCGGACGTCATCGACGCCCAGGCCCTGCTGCGTCACGAAGGCGCGCGCGGCCGCCACCGGTTCCCGCCCGGCCCGGCTCGGCAGCGCCAGCCGCATCACGCCCCCCGGCTCCAGGCAGGCGAGCAGCGCCGCCCAGCCTGCCAGCGGATCGGCCATCTGCTGCAGCACGCCGCCGCACTCGATCATGGCGAAGCGCTTTTTCGTTTCGGGCAGGCGCAGGATGTCGGCCTGGGCGAATTCCATCTCAAGGCTCGCATCCGATGCCTTGCGCGCGGCAAAGGCCAGCGCGGCGCGCGACAGGTCGATGCCCAGGCGGCTGGAAGCGGGATGAGCACGCGCCAGTTCCAGCGCCGCCTGGCCGGTGCCGCAGCCGGCGAACAGCATCGATGGCAGCAGCGGCAGGCGCGCGGCATCGAAGGCGGGGAAGCGCCGGCCGAGCCATGCCGCCACCGTGATCGGCGTTTCCGCCATGCCAAGCTGCACCCAGCGCGGATGGCAGTTTTCCTCGACCTCGGCCATCACCCTGAGACTGGTCTGGTCGGTGACCGGAGTCAGCACCGGCACCGCCTGGCGTTTCTCCTCGGCCGGTTCTTCCAGCTGCTGGCGCAGCAGCGGCTCCAGCGGCTGCGGCCAGCCGCGCCGCAGCAGCCTGTCGGCCACGCCAAGGCCGGCAAGCGGGCGATAGCAGGCCAGCGCCAGCAGCGACTGGGCCGGCACCGGATCGTCCGCCGTCACCGCCCGCTCGATCTCCACCGCCAGCAGCGCGACCTTGTCGCGCTCTTCCGCGGATTCGGCGAAGGCATAGCCGGTGAGGAAACAGTATTGCGCCAGGGCGGCGGCGAAGTGCAGGTCGCGGTTTTCCGGCTGCTCCAGCAATTGCCGGCGCATCGCGGTCAGCAGCGTCTCCAGCTCGGCGTCGGGGATCGGCGCGCTGGTCAGCATCAGCGGCAGCAGCGCGTCGTCTTCCAGGCGCGCGCCGGCGCGCAGCCGCAGCTTCACCAGGTCGGCGGCGGGGCGCAGCAGCAGGTCGGGATGGGCCCAGCCTTCCGTCAGCGCCCGCGCCAGCATGGCCCGCATCGGCAGATCGTCATGTTCCCAGCGGATTCGCGCCACGATGGTGGTGAAGACGGCGCGCGCCCGCGCGGTCTCGTCCGCCGCCAGCGCCTGGCCGACCCGCCCCAGCGCGCCGCGCCCATCGCCGCGGGCGAAGGTGAGCAGCGCCAGATTGGCCATGGCCTCGCTGCTGGGCGAAAGCTGCACCGCTTTTTCAAAGGCCGCCTCGGCCTCGCGGCTGCGCCCCAGCTTCCACAGGCTTTCGCCCAGGCCGGACTGCGCATCGGCCAGGTTGGGATCGCGCGCCAGCGCGGTGCGGAAATTGGTCACGGCTTCTTCCAGCTTGCCCTGCTGCAGCAGCAGCTGGCCCAGGCTGGCATGGGTCTCGGGCTGCTGCGGCGCCAGGATCAGGGCGCGGCGCAGGCTGGCTTCCGCCGCCGCCATGCGGCCGCGCGCCATCAGCGCCAGGCCGAGATTGGAATGAACCGCGCCCACCAGCGGATCCAGCACCGCTGCCTGGGAGAGCAGATCCACCGCCGTGTCGGTGCGGCCGATCTGGAAGGCGATCAGTCCCAGCATGTGCATGGCGCCGCCATGGCCGGGTTGGCCGGCGATGACCTGGCTGTAGAGCGCCAGCGCGTCGTCCAGCCGTCCCTGCTGGTGCAGCCGGCGCCCTTCCTCGTAAAGGCGCTCCCATTCGGAAGCCATCTTTTCCCTTTCGCCTCAGCTGCGCTTGCGAACCCAGAACTGGATCATGGCGGCAAAGCTTTGCGGGTTCTCTTGCTCGAAGACGGCCCAATTGTCGAGATCGGTTTCTTCCGCATCGGCGGGGAAGCGCGCGCGCCAGGCGGCGCGCAGCGGCGCTGCGACATCAAGCCCGATCAGGGCGAGGCCGTTGGCGCGCAGGAAGGCGGCGATTTCGCCGAAGCTCAGGGGATGTTCCGGTCCGGGAAACAGCAGATGGCGGCAGCCCCCCATGGTGAAGAACTCCGGCGCTTCCAGGATCTGCCGCGTGGCTTCGCTTTTGCGGGTCTTCAGCCAGCGGCGGGCGGCGCGGATGCCGGAGGCCGTGGCGTCGAAGCCCTCGCGCCTCAGCCTGTCCTGAATCTCTTTCAGCGCATGCCGCGCCATTTTGCTGTGCACGGCGATGCGCATGACGCCGCCCGGTTCCAGCACCTCCAGCAGAGCCGACCAGCCGGCAAAAGGATCGGCCAGCTGGTGCAGCACGCCGCCGCATTCGATCAGGCCGAATTTCTGTCCCAGCGCGGCGGCCTGCAACAGGTCGCCCTGGCCGAAACGGACGGCGAGGCCGGCCTCCTGCGCCTTGCGCGCGGCGAAAGCCAGATTTGCGCGGGACAGGTCGATCGCGGTGACGCTGTCCAGTTCCAGCGCCCGCGCCAGGTGCAAGGCATATTCGCCGGTGCCGCAGCCGGCCGAGAGCATGGCCGGGCGCTCTGGCACAGCGGAAAGCGCCGCGCGCGGAAAACGGTTTTGCAGATAGGCGCGCAACGTCACCGGCGTTTGCGCCGCCCCATGCCCGCTCCAGCGCGGCCAGGGTTCGCTCTCCCGGATATCTGTGGTGATGGGCGTCAGCGCGGGCCGGGCGGCGGCGAGCCGTTTTTCCTCCAAGGGCTCGTCGCGCTGCTGCTTCAGCACCGCGCCGTCCGTCAAGCCGCAGGCCAGTTCGCCCAGCGGCCTGTAGCAGGCCAGCACCGCCAGGCCCGCCGTGTCGCCCGCTTCGACGCGCGCGCGCAACGCCGCCACCTGCGCCGTTTCCTCCGCGCTTTCGGCGAAGACATGGCCATTGAGGAAGCATTGTTGCGCCAGGGCGGCGGCGAACTTCGCCGGAACCGCTGCACCATCCAGCAGGTCGCGCCGCTTTTGCGTCAGCGCCGCTTCCAGCGCCGCGTCCGCGATGGGCGCCGCCGCCAGGGCCGCATGCAGCAGTTCGTCATCCTCCAGCCCCGCCGTCACCAGCCCGGCCGCCGCCTGCGCCAGCGGCGCCAGCGGACCCCATTCCCCGGTGATGGCGCGAGTCAGCAGCGGCCGCACCACCGGATCGTCCTGCGAAAAACGCAGCGTGCCGGCAATGTCGGCGAAGAGGCGGCGCGTCGCCGGGGTTTCGTCCGCCGTCAGCGCCTCGACGGCGCGCTGCAGGGCGGTATCGCCATCGCCCTCGGCCAGCGCCAGCGCCGCGCCTTGCGAAAAAAGCCGCGCCGCCTCGGCAAGGCGACCGGCGCGGTAATGCGCCTGGGCGGCGGCAAAAAGGGCGGAGGCATCGCGCATCAGGGCGGCGGCACCGGTGCCTGGCCGCGCGGGGCGGCGCTCAGCGCCGTGATGATCGCCACTTCGCGCGCGCGATAGGGCGTGCCGTCATTGCGCAGGATTTCATGGAACCAGATCGTCGGCTGCGACTGGACATAGGGCTTCTGCCAGCTGTCCCAGGGATAGCGGGTCTGGGTTTTGCCGTCGACAAAGCCCCAGTTGATCATGCCGACATCCAGCTGCTTGCCCAGCGGCAGCACGGTGTCGATGGTCGAGCCGTTGCCGCGCGCCATGTATTCGGTGCAGAGCAGGGGCCGGCCATAGACCTGCAATTCCTTCACCCGGGCGACGAAGCGCTCCGGCCAGTTGTAGTCGTGGAAGCTGATGATGTCGGACTGGGTGAGCTGGGTCTTCTCGATGGCATTGAGATGCTCCAGATCGTTCCAGTTGTTGTCATGCCAGACGCCGCTGGTCAGCGGCTGGGAGGGATTGGCCGCGCGGGCCCAGTCGAATACCCTGGGCAGCAGCTCGGTGACATGCCGGATCTTGGCGGCGGTGTCGTCGGGATACTGGCTGGCGAAATTGTCCGGCTCGTTCCAGACATCCCAGGCCAGGATGCGGTTGTCGCCGGCGAAGCTGCCGACGACATCCTTCACATAGGATTCCAGCCGAGGATACTGCTTCGGGTCGGCCATGGCATCGGCTCCCGGTCCCTGGACCCAGCCGGAATTGTGCACCCCGGGAATCGGCGGATGCTGCACCCCCAGCTTCGGATGCGGATCCCAGCAGGAGTCGAACAGCACCAAGACCGGCTTGATGCCATGGCGCGCGGCAATCGTCAGGAACTGGCCGATGCGACGCTTGAAGCCGGCCGCATCCTGCTGCCACAGCATGTCATGCAGGAAGACGCGCATGGTGGTCATGCCCATGCCTTGCGCCCAGCCGAACTCCTGCTCGATGCGCGGCGCATCGAAGGTGCCCTCCTGCCACATCTCCAGCTGGTTGATGGCGGTGGAAGGAATATAATTGCCGCCCACCGGCCATTTCTGCTGCGACCACCAGGCCTTTGTCTTTTCCGGCGTCCAGCGCTCCGCCGCATGCGCGCCGGCCGCCGGAAGCAGCAGGGCAAGGGCCAGTAGAAGAACTTTTTTCATGGGCGTTCCCCGGTTTTGCCGTGATAATGACGGGGGGCAGCCCGATCGACAAGCATGGGGCCCTCTGGGAATCGAAGCCGTCATGACACCGCATGAAGCCGCCCTGGCGGCGCTGGCCCGCAAGGGCCGCCTGCGCAAGCTGGCGCCGCGCGCCGGGCTGGATTTCACCAGCAACGACTATCTGGGGCTGGCGGAAAGCGATGCCCTGCGCGCGGCGGCGATGACCGCGCTGGAACGCGGCGTGCCGCTGGGCGCGGGCGGCTCGCGCCTGCTGCGCGGCAATCATCCCGAACATGAGGCGCTGGAAGCGGAAGCGGCGGAATTTTTCGGCGCCGGGGCGGCGCTCTATTTTCCCACCGGCTTTGCCGCCAATGCGGCGCTGCTGGCGGCGCTGCCGCGGCGCGAGGACCTGATCGTCCATGACGCGCTGATCCATGCCAGCGTCCGCGAGGGGCTTGATCCCGCCCGCGTGCCGGTGGTGGAGACGCCGCACAATGATGTCACCGCGATGGCGGACGCGATCCGCAACTGGCGCGGCAAGGGCGGTGTTGGCCGCGCCTGGATCGCGGTGGAGACGCTCTATTCCATGGATGGTGATCGCGCCCCGCTGGCTGACCTGGTGGCCCTGGCCGATGCCACCGATGCCATCCTGCTGCTGGACGAGGCCCATGCCACCGGCGTCTATGGCCCGGAAGGAAGGGGCCTGGGCGCGGCGTATGAAGGGCGCGAAAACGTGATCGCGCTGCATACCTGCGGCAAGGCGCTGGGCGCGTCGGGCGGGCTGGTGACGCTGCCGCCGGTATATAAGGAGTTCCTGGTCAACCGCTCCCGCGCCTTTGTCTATTCCACCGCGCCGTCGCCCCTGATGGCGGCGGTGGTGCGCCAGGCGCTGAAACTGTCCGCCGCCGCCGACGCGGCGCGGGCGCGGCTGCAGGCGCTGGTGGCGCACACGGCCAGGCTGATGGCGGGCTATCAGGGCTGGAAGGCCAGCTTCTCGCAGATCCAGCCGGTCATATTGGGGGCGGACAGCCGCGCCGTGCGGTTCGCCGAAGCCCTGCAGGCTCTCGGCTATGACATTCGCGCCATCCGGCCGCCGACGGTGCCGGAAGGCACGGCGCGGCTGCGCCTGGCGATCACCACCCATATAAAGGAATCCGATCTCGACGCCGTTTTCGGTTTTCTCGCCGCCGAACTGGCGAAAGCATGAGCATCGTCGTCACCGGCACCGATACCGATATCGGCAAGACCGTGTTCGCTGCTGCTTTGGCCGGGGCGCTGGGTGCACGTTACTGGAAGCCGGTGCAGGCGGGCACCTCTGTTATGGAAGTGGGGCCGGAAACGGATTCCCAGACCGTGGCGCGGCTGGCCGGGGTTGAAACTGTGCCGGAAGCCCATGTCCTGAAACTGGCGGCTTCGCCGCACCAGGCCGCCGCCGCCGAGGGTGTCACGATAGATGTCGATGCGCTGGACCCGCCGCCGGGTCCGCTGGTGATCGAAGGCGCCGGCGGGCTGATGGTGCCGCTGACCCGCAGGGTGCTGAACATTGATGTCTTCGCCCGCTGGGGATTGCCGCTGGTGCTGTGCGCCCGCACCGCGCTGGGCACCATCAACCACACGCTCTTGTCGGTGGAAGCAATCCGCACCCGCAACATTCCGCTGCTCGGCATCGCCTTCATCGGCGGTGAGAACCGGGAGAGCGAAAGCATCATCATCGAACAGAGCGGCGCGCGCCGCCTGGGCCGGCTGCCGCGCCTCGATCCGCTCAGCCGCGAAACGCTGGCCGCCGCCTTTGCCGCGAATTTCCGCAAGGAAGACTTTATATGAGTGGCGTCTGGCATCCCTTCACGCAACACGCCCTTGCGCCCGAACCGCCACTGATCGCGCGCGGCGAGGGCGCCTGGCTGGTGGCGGAGGATGGCCGCCGCATTCTCGATGGCATTTCCTCCTGGTGGGTGACGACCCATGGCCACAACCATCCGCGCATCATGGCGGCGATCCGGGCACAGACTGAAAAGCTCGACCAGGTGATTTTCGCCGGCTTCACCCACCAGCCGGCCGAAGACCTTGCCGCCGGGCTGCTGGAGATTGCACCCAAGTGCCTCGGTCATGTCTTCTATTCCGACAGCGGCTCGACCGCGGTGGAAGTGGCGCTGAAAATGGCGCTGGGTTTCTGGCACAATGGCGGCAAGCCGCGCACGAAGATCATCGCCCTGGAGCACGCCTATCATGGCGACACCATCGGCACCATGGCGGCCGGTGCGCGCGGCGTCTTCAACGCCGCCTATGAGAAGCTGCTGTTCGAAGTGGCGCGGCTGCCGTTCCCGGCCGGACGCGGCTGCGACACCTTGGCGGCGCTGGAACGCGAAGCCGCGGATGCCGCCGCCCTGATCGTCGAGCCGCTGCTGCTGGGCGCCGGCGGCATGCTGATGTACGACGCCGAAATCCTGCGCAAGATGAAGGCGCTGTGCGAGCGCCACGGCACGCTGTTCATCGCCGATGAGTGCCTGACCGGCTTCGGCCGCACCGGGTCCCTGTTCGCCTGCGGGCAGGCGGGCATCACGCCCGACCTGATGTGCCTGGCCAAGGGCCTCACCGGCGGGGCGCTGCCGCTGGCGGCAACGCTGGCGACGCCGGCCATCTTCGACGCGCATTATTCGGCTGATCGTCGCAAGACCTTCTTTCATTCCAGTTCCTACACCGCCAATCCCGTCGCCTGCGCCGCGGCGGCGGCGAATCTGGGCGTCTGGCGCGACGAACCGGTGCGCGAACGCGTTGCCGGCCTGGCGCGGATGCAGGAGGAACGCCTGGCGCCGTTCCGCTCCGATCCGCGCTTTATGAACGTCCGCCGCTGCGGCACCGTCGTGGCGCTGGACCTGGTTGTGACCGATCCCGGCTATCTGGCGGAGCAGGGGCCCAGGCTGGCGGCTCATTTCCTGGCCCGCAACATCCTGCTGCGCCCGCTGGGCAACACCATCTATGTCCTGCCGCCCTATTGCATCGGATCGGCGGAACTCGACATGATCTACGCGGCCATCGCCGATTGCGTGTAACCGCCGGCCGCCCGGGCGCGAATAACGGGTACCATGGAGGAATCCTGATGAAGTTCCGTACCGCCGTCCTGATCGCCGTGCTCACCGCGCCCCTGACCGCGACGCTGATCAGCTTCAGCCGCGCCTCCGATCTCGACAAGCCGATCCCCGCGCCGGCCTCCGATCCGGCCAATGCCGCCGCATCGGAAGTGGCGGTGCTGGCGGGCGGCTGCTTCTGGGGCCAGCAGGGCGTCTTCGAGCATGTGAAGGGCGTGACGAAAGTGGTGGCGGGCTATTCCGGCGGCGAGGCCAAGACCGCCATCTATGAACTGGTCGGCACCGAAACCACCGGCCATGCCGAATCCGTGCAGATCACCTTCAACCCGAAAGTGATCTCCTATGGCCGGCTGCTGCAGATCTTCTTCTCGGTCGCCCATGATCCCACCGAGGTCAACCATCAGGGGCCGGACGATGGCCCCAGCTACCGCACCGCCATCTTCCCGCAATCGCCGGTGCAGGCGGCGACGGCCAGGGCCTATATCGCCCAGCTCGGCGCGGCGCATGTCTTTGCCCGCCCGATCGCCACCAAGGTCGAGGCTTTCAAGGGCTTCTTCCCGGCCGAGGGCTATCACCAGGATTTCCTGGTCCATAATCCCGACTATCCCTACATCGTCTTCAACGACCTGCCCAAGGTGGCGGCGCTGAAGCGGGTCTGGCCGCAATATTGGTCCGAGAAACCGGTTCTGCTGCCCCGCAGCTAGCCGCGGGCAGAGGTTCAAATCCCCGGGAATCCTGACAAATTGGTCATGCCGGGGATTCACCAGGCCCCGGTTTCGCGTCGCGAGAACCCGTTTCCTTTGCCGGGTCTTTCTGCTAACTCGTCCCCCGCTTGAGAGACCGAGGCGCCTTTGGGGCGGCCTTGCGCAACGGAAAACGGAAACCGATGAACACAAATACGGAACGCCTGGTTGTAGGCGGCGGCGCGCTCGTGCTGGGGCTTTTGCTTGGCTGGATGGTGCGCGGCGTGGCGAGCTATGACGTCAATGAGGAATCCTCCACCGCCTATGACGACTGGCGCGTGATCTGCTCGGCCGCCAGCAACAAGGACGGCGCCTGCCAGATGGTGGCCAACATCACCGATCCCAAGACCAAGCAGGTCGGCGCCCAGATCTCGATCACCCGCGATCCCAAGCTGGGCCAGGTGGTTGCCTTCATGCTGCCGCCCAATGTCAATCTCGAAGCGGGCCTGGGACTGAAGCTCGGCAATACCGACCCCAAGGTCTACAAGTACCGCACCTGCACCGCCACCGGCTGCATCTCGGTGACCCCGATCGACGACAAGACCATCGATGCCGTCGGCAGTTCCGACAAGGTGACGCTGATGTCGATGAGCGCGCTGCCCGGCGCCCTCAATCGCCAGGACCTCGATGTCTCGCGCAAGGGCTTCAATGCCGCCCGCAAGGCCTATCTCAGCAGCAACCGCAAGCGCACGGGCTTGCTGTGGAGGCTGTTCTGATGCGGCGGATCGCACTCCTGGCGTTGCTGGCGCTGGCGCCGCTCGCCGCCGCCGCCGCGCCGGCCAAGCCCGCGGCCAAGCCGGCTGCCGCCGCCTCGGGCCCCCGCAAGTTCGGCGAATTCTATGTCCGCTGCTCCCAGGCCAAGAGCGTGGCGCCCTGCGACCTCTATGAAGAGCGCGCCAACAAGGAGAGCGGCCAGCGCGTGATCGGCTTCTCCATCGGCTACGCCCCCTCTGCCAACCGCTACATCATCCAGGTCGCGGTGCCGCTTGGTATCGACATCGAAAAGGGCGTCGTCATCACCGACGGCAAGAACTCCAGTCCCACCTTGCCCTATCGCCGCTGCGACCAGGCCGGCTGCTATGTCGAGGTCGGCATCGACAAGTCGCTGCTGGACCTGTTCAGCAAGATGGGCAACGACGCCAAGGTCAAGGTCGTCGCCTATGCCGGGGCCGATGCCGGCAAGCCCTATGCCTTCACCTTCTCTTTCGACGGCTTCACCGAGGCGCTGAACGAGATGGTGGCGCAGAACAAGGCCAAGGCCTCGTCTCCCGAAACCGCCACCGACGCCCACTAGCCGGGCGCGACGAACGAGCCATGACGATGAAAGCCTTTTTCCCCGCCGCCATCCTCCTCGGTCTTCTGACCGTTTCCGCCGCCGCCCAGCAGGTGACGCCGGAAACCAAGCGGATCGGCGACTTCGCGGTGCGCTGCTTCCCGGTGAAAAGCATCGCCCCCTGCGACATTTTCGAGGAACAGGTCAACCGCGACACCGGCCAGCGGGTGGTGTCCTTTTCCCTCGCCTTCACGCCGTCCGGCGGCCGCTACATCCTGCAGGTGACCGTGCCGCTGGCGATCTCGATCGAGAAGGGCGTGGTGGTGGCCGGCGGCAGCTATACCTCGCCGCCGCTGCCCTATCGCCGGTGCGACACCAATGCCTGCTTCGTCGAGGTCGAGATCCGCAAGGACCTGGTGGACAGTTTCGCCCGGCTGGGCAAGGCCGAGATCCGCGTCGTGCCCGACGGTTCGGCGAAGGTGGTGGCGCTGCCCTTTTCCTTTGACGGCTTTTCCGCCGCCCTGGACGAGATGATGGCCTCGAACCGGGCCAAGGCCCTCAGCCCCGAACAGCTGCAGGCGGCGCCGGCGAAGTAGCCGGCCTGAAACCGGCAAAAACCCGGCCTTTGCGGCTCGGGCTTTTTGTTTATAATGTGCCGCGAGAGGAAGGGCTTTCATGCTCGCGGGTGTCCGTTCCCGGCATTCTGTCAGTGTTCCGCGGCGCACCCTGCTGGTGCTCGCCTGCCTCCTGGCCTTTGCGCTGCAGAACTTCATCGCCCAGACCCATATTCATCCCCTGGTGCTGTCCCATCACGCGGCGGCGGCGGCCAGGGACGTCAAATCCGCCCCGGCCCCCGCCAAGGGCAAGTCCTCGCAGGACGATCTTCTCTGTCCCTATTGCCAGGCCGCCGCGCTGTTGGGCCTGGGCATTGGTCCCACGGGGCCTTTCCTGTTCGTCCCCGCCGCCGCGCATGCCGTCGCGCCTGCGCTCGATCAGACGCTGCCGGTGCCGGGATCGCCGGCCCATGTCTGGCGCAGTCGCGGGCCGCCGCAATTCTAGACTGCCGACCCAGCGCGATGTGACAGGGTGCCTGTTCGGAGACTGACCCGTCCACCGCTTTCCATTCCTTTCAAGCGGACCAACCCGACGCCAGGGGCGCGGGCGTCCCGGAGTCTGAAACCCATGCTTATCAAGAAATCGCTTCTGGCGGGCGCCGCGCTCGCCGCCATCCTGGCTGGTCCCGCCGCAGCGCAGCCGGGCAAGCCCGGGCCGGAAACCATCACGGTCACGGCCTCGCCGCTGGCGCGTCCCGCCGACCAATTCGCCACCATCATCGATACGGTCTCCGCCGACGAAATTATTTCCCAGGGCGGCTCCAACCTGGCCGATTCGCTGAAAGCCGTGCCGGGCATTTCCAGCACCGGCTTCGCCGGCGGCGCCAGCCGCCCGGTGATCCGCGGCATGGACGCCACCAGGGTCAAGGTGCTGGAGAACAGCCTTTCCAGCTCCGACGTCTCCGACATCGGCCCCGACCATGGCGTGCCGATCGATCCCATGATCACCCAGCGCATCGAGGTCCTGCGCGGCGCCGCTACCCTGCGCTATGGCAGCCAGGCCATCGGCGGCGTAATCAACGCCATCAACAACCGCGTGCCGCTCACCCTGCCGCAGCAGTGGAGCGCCGACGGAAACGCCAGTTATGACAGCGTCAGCGACGGCTGGCAGGGCGGGGCGATGGCCGACGGCGCGGCGGGCAATTTCGCCTTCCATGGCGATGTCTTCCTGCGCCGCCAGGGCGATTACGACACGCCGCTGGGGACGCAGGTCAATTCCTATTCCCATGGCGACGGCTTCTCCGGCGGCACCTCCTATTTCTTCGGCGATGGCGGCAGCCGCGCCGGCGCGGCGGTGGTGCATTACGACGCCAATTACGGCATCCCCAGCGACACCACTCATATCGTGATGCGCCAGACCAAGTTCCTCACCGACGACAGCTTCAAGATCGGCGCGGGACCGCTGCAGGCGGTGAATATGCAGGCCAGCTACGCCATCTACGGTCATACCGAGGACAATCCCGATGGCTCGATCAATTCCACCTTCCTCAACAAGGAACTGGACAGCCGCGCCGAAGCGGTGTTCGGCGCCATCGGTCCGCTATCGGCTTCCGCCATCGGCGTGCAGATCGGCAACCGCAAATACCAGGCCCTGGGCGAGGACAGCGACTATCTCTTTCCCACCCAGACGCTGAGCGAAGCCGGCTACATCTTCACCGAGGTGCCGTTTGGCGCCGATCTCAACCTGCAGATGGCGGGCCGCGTGGAGCAGGTCCATATCACCGGCACGCCCGCCTCCGACGTCTTCACGGCGCGGAACTTCACGCCCATCAGCGGCTCGGCCGGCCTGCTATGGACCGCGAGCGACAATCTCAAATTCGGTCTGACGCTCTCCAGCGCGGCGCGCGCGCCGGCGCAGACCGAACTCTTCGCCCGCGGCGGCCATGACGGGCCGCAAACCTTCGAAACCGGCGATCCCACCCTCAGAATCGAGCGCGCCAATTCGCTGGAAGGGACGGTCCGCGCCGGCATCGGGAAAATCACGCTGGAAGGCGCGCTCTGGGGCACGCATTTCAGCAACTACATCTACGGCAACCTCACCGGCAATTTCTGCGACGATGACGACAATTGCCAGCCCGTGGCCGACGACGATCACGATCTCAAGGAACTGAACTACGCCCAGCGCAACGCCGATTTCTGGGGCTTCGAGGCCAAGGCGACGGCGCCGCTGTTCGATATTGGCGGCGGCGGCTTCGCCGTCAACCTGCTGACCGATTATGTCCGTGCCACTTTCGCCAACGGCTTCGGCAATGTACCGCGCATCCAGCCCTTCCGCGTCGGCGGCGGCTTCACCTGGGGCAACGACGCCTTCGACGCCAGCCTGCTGGTGATGGGCGTGGGCGCCCAGAACCAGGTCGGCGCCTTCGATGCGACGACGCCAGGCTATGTCGATGTCGGGCTCGACGCCCACTGGCGGCCTTTCGGCGACAAGGGACCGCAGATCGGGCTGGTGGCGCACAATCTCGCCGACCAGGTCGAGCGCGACTCCGTCGCCCTCAACAAGGATGTGGTGATCATGCCGGGCCGCAATTTCCGCCTGGTTCTGCGCCAGAGCCTCTGAGGTGGCCCGGCCGAAAAATCCCGTCTTTGTCCGCCGCCTCGGCCGAAAGCGTGGCCGGGTCCGGGTGGGCATGATGGTCTACGTCACTTATATCGCGGTGACGATGACTGCGGCGCTGGTCGGCCTGGCCGTCAACCGCCATATCGAGCAGGGGGAGACGCACGCGAAATGGCTGGCCGGGCAGACGGCCGGCCCCTGACGTCAGGCCGTCCGGAACTTCAGCGCCAGGCCTCGGGCGCGCGCCCAAGCGCGACCCGAGGCCGGGCGCGGCGCTGCTGTCACGCTGTCCTGAACTTCAGCGCCAGGCCGTTCATGCAGTATCTCAGCCCCGTCGGCTTCGGCCCGTCGTCAAAGACATGGCCAAGATGGCCGCCGCAGCGCCGGCACAGCACTTCGGTGCGCTCCATGCCGAAGGAGTGGTCGGCCGCCGTGATGACGGCATTCTTCAGCGGTTCCCAGAAGCTGGGCCAGCCCGTGCCGCTCTCGAACTTGGTGGCGGAGGAATAAAGGTCGAGGCTGCAGCCGGCGCAGGAGAAGATGCCCTTGCGGTGTTCGTTCAGCAGCGGCGAGCTGCCGGGCGCTTCGGTGTCGGCATGGCGCAGCACCTGATAGGCGGCCGGCGACAGGAGCTTCCTCCACTCCGCATCGCTTTTGTTCACCTCATATCCGAAGGCGGGAAGCGCGGCGCAAGCGCTGGTGGCCAGCAGGCCCTGGATCAGGTGGCGGCGGTGCATCATGGGTCTCCGTTTGCCGTGTAATTATACGCTGGTTTCCTGCCGTGAATTCGTCCCGGGGAATAAAAAGTTACCTGGAACTCCCCTGTTTTCTGCCCGTTTTCCAGTTCCAACCATTCCCAAGGAGATTTCATGGACAAGGACCGCATTGAAGGCTCGGCTAGGCAGGCCAAGGGCGCCCTCAAGCAGGCTGCCGGCAAGCTGGCCGGCGACAGCAAGCTGAAGGCCGAAGGCGCCGCCGACAAGCTGGCCGGTAAGGTGCAGAACGCCGCGGGCGGCATCAAGGACGCCCTGCGCGACAATGACGACAGAAGCCGTCATTAAAGCGTCGATAACCGCGAAAACCCGGCGGCTTAAGCCGCCGGGTTTTTCGTGTATAAGGCGTGCCTGCAAACTACAGGTCTGCCTCCCCTTCGCGTGCGAAGCACACAGGAAGGGGAGGTGCCCGTAGCTGGCCAGCGAAGCGGTTAAGCCAGCGAAGGGTGAGCGTGGCGGCCAAGCCGCGCGAACGCCGGGCGCGTAGCGCGAAGGCCGGAACGGAGAGGTTGAATGATAGGGTTTCTCAGATGGCTGCGCGCCACCTTCGTCTCGGCGCTGAACGGCATCGCTGCTTTCGCCGCCGCCCTGCTGCTGCTGGCGGTGGTTCTGGTGCTGGCCTCGCTGGCGCATGGCGATGGCATTCCCGCCAAGGCCGTGCTGGCGCTCGACCTGCGCGAGTCCATTCCCGATTCCAGCAATGGCGCGCCGGGTCTGCTGGTGCCGCAGCCGGTGACGGTGATGGACCTGGTGCTGGCGCTGGATGCCGCCCGCCGCGATGTCCGGGTCAAGGGCGTGACGGTGCGGCTGGGCGAGGGTGCGGTGTCGCTGGCCCAGGCCGAGGAGATCGCGCCGGCTTTTGCCGCCCTGCGCCGCGCCGGCAAGTTCGTGCTGGTGCATGCCTCCGGCTTCAACAGCGGCGGGCTGGGCGATTATGCCGCCGCCGCCGCCGCCGACGCCATCTGGATGCCGCCCAGGGCGCATTTCGCGCCGGCCGGCACCGGGCTGGGCGAAGTCTTCCTGCGCGGGCTGTTCGACAAGGTCCAGGCCAGGCCCGAGATCGCCAAGCGCGCCGAATATAAAAGCGCCGCCGACATGTACATGGAGAAATCCATGACCGCGCCCGACCGCGAGCAGCTGACGCAGGTTGCGAAATCCACCTATGAGTCCGGCGTCGCCGCCATCGCCGCCGCCCGGAAGCTCGATCCTGCCGCGGTGCGCGCCGCCCTCGACGCCAGCCCGCAAATGTCGGAGGAGGCGCTGGCCGCGCACCTGATCGACCATATCGGCTATGACGACGAACTTGCCGCCGAGGCGCTGCATCGCGCCGGCGCCGGCGCCGAGGCGGTGAAGATCAAGGACTATATCCGCAGCCGCGACGCCGCCATCAGCGCGCCCATCGCCCTGGTCGAGGCCGAAGGCGAGATCCGCGACGGCACCGCCGGCGATTCCCTGCTCGGCGGCAATGACGGCATTGCCGGCGATGATCTTTCGAAGGCGATCGGCGAGGCCGTGAAGGACAAGGCGATCAAGGCCATCGTGCTGCGGGTGGATTCCCCCGGCGGCTCGGTCTCGGCTTCCGACCAGATCCTGCATGCGGTCAAGAAGGCGCAGGCCGCGGGCAAGAAGGTGGTGGTCAGCATGGGCCCGCTGGCGGCATCGGGCGGCTATTACATCTCCCTCAGCGCCGACAGGATCATCGCCCAGCCCGCCACGCTCACCGGCTCGATCGGCGTGCTCACCGGCAAGGTCTCGATCGACAGGACGCTGGCCCTGGCCGGGGTCAGCGCCGAGGAAGTCTCGGCCGGCAGGAACACCCTGATGGATTCGTCCCTGCGCCCCTATACGCCCGAGCAATGGGCGGCGCTGAACCACGAGGCCGACGCCATCTATGCCGACTTCACCCAGAAAGTGGCGGCGGGGCGCAAACTGTCCCTCGCCCAGGTGCAGGACGTCGCCCGCGGCCGGGTCTGGACCGGGGCCGACGCCAGGGAAAGGGGCCTGGTGGACGAGCTGGGCGGTTTCTGGACGGCGGCAGGCGTGGCCGCCCGCCTGGCCGGAGTGAACCCGGACAATACCAGCTTCAAGATCTATCCCCGCGATTCCCATGTTCTTGGCGGCCTGCGCAGCCTGCTGGGCGGGGCCGACATGGCGCTGGGCGTGCTGGGGCAGGTCCGGGCCCTGCTGGGCCTGCCGGGGGTGCAGGAGGCGGTCCGCGCCGCCGCCGATGCCCCGCGCGGCAAGGTGGAATTGCGCGCGCCCGGGCTTATCCACCACCCCGGACTGTAAAATTTCAGCATGGGCCAGTCAGGTGTCACTTTGATGATGCAGCGCACCCGAAACTGTGCGAAGGGCAGGCGGTAAAGCTTTGCGCCTGAAGGGCGCGGGGCCACAATTGCCGCCACAGATTACCGGAATCGGGAGCAGTCCCATCGCCACGCCCGCAAAACCCGCCGACATCGCCGGTCTCAGTTTCGAAGCGGCGCTGCGCGAGCTGGAAACCATCGTCTCCCGGCTGGAGCAGGGCGAGGTCGATCTCGAGGATTCCATCGCCCTTTACGAGCGCGGCCAGGCGCTGAAGGCGCATTGCGAAGCCAAGCTGAAGGCGGCGGAAGGCCGGCTGGAGAAGATCGTGCTGGGCGCTTCCGGTCCCGAAGGCGTCGTTCCGGCGGACGCGGCGTGAACAAGAAAAACACGGCAGAGACATGAGCATTCCCAATACCAAGACGCCGCTGCTGGACCAGGTCGACCTGCCGGCCGACCTGCGCAAGCTCGACAAGTCGCAGCTGCGCCAGTTCGCCGACGAGCTGCGCACCGACCTGATCGACACCGTCAGCATGACCGGCGGCCACTTCGGCTCCAGCCTGGGCGTGGTCGAACTCACCACCGCCCTGCATTACGTGTTCAACACGCCGGACGACCGCATCATCTGGGATGTCGGACACCAGGCCTATCCGCACAAGATTCTCACCGGGCGGCGCAGCCGCATGCGCACCCTGCGCACCGGCGGCGGGCTTTCCGGCTTCACCAGGCGCAGCGAAAGCGAATATGACCCCTTCGGCGCGGCGCACAGCTCGACCTCGATCTCGGCGGGCCTGGGCATGGCGGCGGCGCGCGACCTCAAGGGCGGCCACAACAATGTCATTGCCGTGATCGGCGACGGCTCGATGAGCGCTGGCATGGCCTATGAGGCGATGAACAATGCCGGCGCCGACAAGAACCGGCTGATCGTCATCCTCAACGACAACGACATGTCGATCGCCCCGCCGGTGGGCGCCATGAGCGCCTATCTCGCCAAGCTGGTGTCGAGCCGCTCCTATACGGGCCTGCGCAATTTCGGCAAGCGCCTGGCGCGCAAGGTGCTGCCGCGCGGCCTGTTCAAGCTGGCCCAGCGCAGCGAGGAATATGCCCGCGGCATGGCGATGGGCGGCACCCTGTTCGAGGAGATGGGCTTCTATTATGTCGGCCCGATCGATGGCCACAACATGGACCATCTGGTGCCGGTGCTGGAGAATGTGCGCGACACCATCACCGGCCCGGTGCTGATCCATGTCGTCACCCGCAAGGGCCATGGCTATGGCCCCGCCGAGCAGAGCGCCGACAAGTGGCATGCGGTCAACAAGTTCACCGTTCATACCGGCGAGCAGAAGAAATCCACTCCCAAGGCGCCGACCTACCAGAAGGTGTTCGGCGAAAGCCTGATCGCCGAGGCCAGGAAGGATCCCGCCATCGTCGCCATCACCGCCGCCATGCCGTCGGGCACCGGCGTCGACCTGTTCGAGAAGGCTTTCCCCGACCGCACCTTTGACGTCGGCATCGCCGAGCAGCATGGCGTCACCTTCGCCGCCGGCATGGCGACCGAGGGCATGAAGCCCTTCTGCGCCATCTATTCCACCTTCCTGCAGCGCGGCTATGACCAGGTGGTGCATGACGTCGCCATCCAGCGCCTGCCGGTGCGCTTTGCCATGGACCGCGCCGGCCTGGTCGGCGCCGACGGCGCCACCCATGCCGGTTCGTTCGACCTGGCGTATCTCACGCCGCTGCCCGGTTTCGTCATCATGGCGCCGTCGGACGAGGCCGAGCTGGTGCACATGGTCGCCACCGCCGTGGCGATCGACGACCGGCCTTCGGCCATCCGCTATCCGCGCGGCGAGGGCACCGGCGTGGCGCGTCCCGCCGAAGGCGTGCCGCTGGAAATCGGCAAGGGCCGCATCGTCAGGGAAGGCGGCGGAATCGCCATCCTCAATTTCGGCACCCGCATGGGGGAAGTGCTGCTGGCGGCGGAACGGCTGAATGGCTATGGCCTTTCGCCGACCATCGCCGATGCGCGCTTTGCCAAGCCGCTCGACACCGCCCTGATCCGCCGCCTGGCGAAGGAACACGAAGTCCTGATCACCATCGAGGAAGGCGCGGCGGGCGGCTTCGGCGCCCATGTCATGCACTTCCTGGCCCATGACGGCCTCTTGGATCGCGGGCTGAAGGTGCGGCCCATGACCTTGCCGGATGTCTTCCAGGATCACGACACGCCGGAGAAGATGTATGCCTTTGCCGGGCTGAATGCCGACGGCATCGTGCATACCGCGCTATCGGCCCTCGGCCGCGGCTCGGAAGTCGTGCATCTCGCGGGAAAACTCGCCTAGCGCGGTTCTTTTGCGTCGTGAGTGTGTCGCGCGTGCTCACGGCCCATTTGGCCGCTGCGCGCGACGCTCCTGCTCACGCCGCAAAACTCCTCGCTACTGATGCTATCGCTAAAGGTGATGAGCGTGATTTTTCAGATTTCCCGCAGCCTCATTGTTGCTGTTGGAGGTGTGTGGGTCCTCATGTTTCTGGTGCGTGTGTTATTCACCATTTTTCGCAACGGATCGATTGACCGCAAGAAGGGACTGAAGCCGTTCACTTCGCAGGATAATCCAGCAATCTTTTGGGCTATCATAGCCTGGGTTTTTCTGGGGGCGGTCGGAATTGCATTTGGGAAAGCATTTTCTGTCATTGACTTGATCAATTTGTTGCAATGACCCTCTGCCCCCACTTCCCCATCTGTGGCGGCTGCGTTTCGCAGGACGTGCCGCATGATGAATATATCGCCGCCAAGCGCGACATCGTGGTGCAGGCGCTGGCAAGGGCCGGCGTGACGGCCGAAGTCGCGCCCGTCATCGAGACCCCGCCGCGCTCCCGCCGCCGCGCCGTCTTCAAGATCAGGAGCATGGCGGAAGGCCTCCATATCGGCTTCCACGCCGCCAAATCCCATACCATCGTCGACATGCACCAGTGCGATATCCTGACGCCCGGCCTGTTCGCGCTGGTTGGCAGCCTGCGCAAAAAACTCGAACCCATCTTCGGCGCCGGCGAGGCGGCCGAGCTGCATGTCACCGAATGCGACAACGGCTTCGACGCCGCCTTCCGCTGGAGCCGCAATCTCCAGCCCAACCTGGTGACGCTGCTGTCGCGGGCGCTGGGCGATACCGGCATCATCCGGCTCACCATGGGGGCCGACACTGTTTTTGAAACGTCAGCGCCGCAGGTCACGCTCGGCCCCGCTATCGTCAAACCACCACCACATGCCTTCCTGCAGCCGACCCGGGCGGGCGAGGCGGCGCTCCAGCAACATGTGCTGGCGATGACGGCGAAGGCGAAAGCCATCGCCGACCTGTTCTGCGGCCTTGGCACCTTCACCCTGCCATTGGCGGCGCAGGCCAAAATCCATGCGGTGGAATCGGACAAGCCGATGCTGGCGGCCCTGGCCGCCGCCGCCCGCGCCACCAAAGGCCTGAAGCCCGTCACCACCGAGGCGCGTGATCTGTTCAAAAGCCCTCTGACCCCGCTGGAACTGGCGCCCTTCGACGCCGTGGTGCTGGACCCGCCCCGCGCCGGCGCCGAATCGCAATGCCGCGCCCTGGCCGCCTCCAAGGTCCGTCGCGTGGCCTATGTCTCCTGCGACGCCGCCAGCTTCGCCCGCGATGCGGCGATCCTGGCCGGGGCCGGCTTCACGCCCGGCCCGGTGACCCCGGTGGACCAGTTCCTGTTCTCGTCGCATATTGAACTGGTGGCTGATTTCCGACGCACATGACTCCCAGGCAGTGGCTGATCGCGCTTATCGCCGTGCCCGTGCTGCTGGCTGCGGGCTGGTTCGGCGCCGCCCTGCTGCTGAAGCCGCCCGCGCCGCCGCCGCCGCCAAAAAAACTGTTCGCCAACTGGGCCGCCATCATCGTCGCGGGCGACTGGCGCGCCCATTCCGGCGCCCCGTCGATGGTGTTCGACAACGCGCGCCGCGAGCTGGCCAAGAAATTCGTCGCCCTGGGTTTCGATCCCGCCAACATCCGGCAATTCTCCGCCGCCGCCGCGCACGGCGCCTTTCCCTATGAGGATGTCCCGCCGGCGGCGGAAGGCCCGATCACCACGGGCCTGGACGCCGTCACCGCGCGCGCCAGGGGCGGCTGCCTGCTCTATTTCACCAGCCATGGCAGCCAGGAAGGCATCGTCATCGGCGAGCGCCTGGTCGGCCCCGCCCCGCTCGCCGCCCTGATCGCCAGGGACTGCGGCGACCGCCCCACCGTGGCGATCCTGTCGGCCTGCTATTCCGGAATCTTCGTGCCGCTGCTGCAGGGGCCGCACCGCATCGTCCTGACCGCGGCGCGGGCCGACCGCACCAGCTTCGGCTGCGGCGAGGAGAACCAGTACACTTTCTTCGACACCTGCATGCTGTCGCAGCTCGACAAGGTCTCGTCCTTTCCCGCCCTGGCCAGCAAGGTGAAGGATTGCGTCGCCGCGCGCGAGGCGGCGATGAACGCGGACGGCGCCAGGAAGGGCGAGAAACCCAGCCCGCCCTCCGAGCCGCAATTCGAGACCGATCCGGCGCTGGCCTATGGGATGGAGTGGAAGTAACGTCGGCTTCCCGGCGCTAGCCGTTCTGCCCCCGGTGCCTCAGCGCCGCATCCGCCAGTACGCAAGCCATCATCGCTTCGCCCACCGGCACGGCGCGGATGCCGACACAGGGGTCGTGCCGCCCCCTGGTGACGATCTCGGTTTCGGCGCCCGTCACATCGATCGTCTTGCGCGGCGAAAGAATGGACGAGGTCGGCTTGACCGCGAAACGCGCCACGATGGGCTGGCCGGTGGAAATGCCGCCCAGGATGCCGCCGGCATGGTTGGAGAGGAATTTCGGCTTGCCGTTCTTGCCGCGCCGCATCTCGTCGGCGTTCTCCTCGCCCGACAGGGAAGCGGCGGCGAAGCCGTCGCCGATCTCCACGCCCTTGACCGCGTTGATGCTCATCAGCGCCGCGGCCAGTTCGCCGTCCAGCTTGCCATAGATCGGCGCCCCCAGCCCGGCGGGCAGCCCATCGGCCACCAGCTCGATCACCGCGCCGATGGAGGAGCCGCGTCTGCGCAGCGTCTCAAGATATTTCTCCCACGCCGCCGCCGCCCTGGCATCCGGGCAGAAGAAGGGGTTCCTGCCCACTTCCTTCCAGTCCCAGCGCTTGCGCTCGATCGGTTTGCCGCCCATCGCCACCAGGGCGCCGCGCACCGTCACCTTGCCGTGGAGATATTCCAGAACCTTGCGCGCCACCGCGCCGGCCGCGACGCGGCTCGCGGTTTCGCGCGCGCTGGACCTGCCGCCGCCGCGATAGTCGCGCACGCCATACTTGGCCCAATAGGTATAGTCGGCATGGCCGGGGCGGAACTTGTCGCGGATATCGCCATAGTCCTTCGAGCGCTGGTCGACATTCTCGATCAGGAGCGCGATGGGCGCGCCGGTGGTCACCTGCTTCTTCATCCGCTCGTCCTGGAAGACGCCGGAGAGGATGCGCACCGTGTCCGGCTCCTTCCTCTGGGTGACGAATTTGCTCTGGCCCGGACGGCGCCTGTCCAGCCAGGGCTGGATGTCGGCCTCGCTCAGGGCGATGCCGGGCGGGCAGCCATCGACGACGCAGCCGATCGCCGGCCCATGGCTTTCGCCGAAGGTCGTCACCCGGAACAGATGGCCGAAGCTGTTGTGCGACATGGGCTGGGATTAGCGCGATTTGCCGCCCGGTTCAAATCGGGCCCGGCGGGCTAGAATTCCCTGGGCAGCTGCACCGGATTGAGCCGGGGCCCGGCCACCTTCACCAGAGTGTTGACGTCGCGGTGCTGGAACGGTCCCTGGCCGCGGACCATCAGCATCGTGTCCAGGACATAGCTCCAGCTTCCGTCCGGGTTGAACGTCACCTCGATGCGGTAGCTGTCGGTGCGGAAGGCGTATTCCAGGAAGCTGGTGGAACAGATGCCATATTCGGTCTGGCCCCGCGCCGCCGTCAGCACCAGCCGGGTCGCGTCGGGCGCGGCATGGCCCGAGGCCATGGCGATCTGGCCGCGCGGTATCGCGAGGGACTGCAGCACCAGCCCGGTGGCCGGCTCCCACAGCCAGTAGCCGACCTGGTCGTGGAAGGTGGTGTCCTCGTCGGTGGCCAGGATGCGGGTGTGGTACCGCAGCCCATAGAAAAGCTGCGGTCCGTTGGCCTGGGCGTCGATCGGCTGCAGTTCGATCCGCTCGATGAATTCGCGCCGCTCCGGACCGTCGGCCTTGGGGTTGAGGTCGACGCCCTTGCGGCCTTCCCAGGTGCCGGCCAGGCGGCGCAGCGGTCCCAGATTCGCCAGCGTGTCGTCGGCGACATCGTCCGGCTCGGTGAAGATGTCGTCGGGATAAGACGTCATGGTGCCCGCGGGAAAAGGTTCAGCCTATTCCGCCTTGGTGACGGTCATGTCGGGCGCGTCCTCGGCCTTCATGCCCACGACATGATAGCCGGCATCGACATGCAAATTCTCGCCGGTCACCGCCGCGCCCAGGTCGGAAAGCAGGAACAGCGCCGAATGGCCGACTTCCTCCTGGCTGACGGTGCGGCGCAGGGGCGAATTGAGTTCATTCCATTTCAGGATGTAGCGGCCGTCGGCGATGCCCGCGAAAGCCAGGGTCTTGATCGGCCCGGCCGAGATCGAATTGACCCGGATCTTCTTCTTGCCCAGATCCTCGGCGAGATAGCGCACCGATGCTTCCAGCGCCGCCTTGGCCACGCCCATCACATTGTAGTGCGGGATCACCCGCTCGGCGCCGTAATAGGACAGGGTGATCATGCTGCCGCCATGGGTCATCAGCTTCTCGGCCCGCTGCGCCACCGCGGTGAAGGAGAAGCAGGAAATCTCCATGGTCATGCGGAAATTTTCCGCCGTGGTGTCGACGTAGCGGCCCTTGAGCTGGTCCTTGTCGGAGAAGGCGATGGCATGGACCAGGAAATCGATGCTGCCCCACACCTTCTGCAGTTCGGCGAAGGCGGCGTCGAGCGAGCCCTGGTCGGTGACGTCGCAGTCGATCAGGGCGGCGGGCTTCAGCGGTTCGACCAGCGGCGTGACCCGCTTCTTGAAGAGGTCGCCCTGGTAGGAGAAGGCCAGTTCGGCGCCCGCCTGGTGCAGGGCCTGGGCGATGCCCCAGGCGATGGAGTGCTGGTTGGCGACGCCCATGATGAGCCCGCGCTTGCCCTTCATCAGGCCGTCAAACCCCATCGCGTTCTTCTCCGTTTGCTGGCCGGACTTTAGCCATTCAGCCCCAATTCGCCAGCCTTGAAATATCTGGCTATTTCAGCTTGGCCCTGGGGTCATAGGACGGATTCCAGCCCTCGACAAAGGCCTTCAGGGCCGGGTCGGGCTGGTCGGGCAGGGTGATTACAAGCCTTACATAAAGGTCCCCCGCCGCCTCCTTGCCGTGCGCGGGAACCCCCTGGCCCTTGAGCCGCAGGGTGGTGCCGGTGTTGGAGCCGGGCGGCACGGTCAGGGCCAGGGTTGCGGTCAGGGTGGGAACCGGCACCTTGCCCCCCGCCACCGCCTCCTTCAGGCTCACCGGCAGGTCCATGCGCAAATCGTTGCCGTCGCGGCTGATGCCGGGATGGGGGGCGACCTTGATCTCCAGCAGGACATCGCCATTGGGACCGCCGCCGCGCCCGGCGCCGCCCCGGCCCTTGACCCGGATGGACTGGCCGTCCCGCACGCCGACGGGAATCTTCACGTCGATCTGTTCGCCATTCTGCATCACGACGCGGCGGGTGCCGCCCGCCACCGCCTCGGCCAGGCTGATGACGGTCTGGGCGGTGAAATCCTCACCCCGCGCCGCGCGCGGCGCGCCGCCGCGCCGTCCGCCGCCCATCATCCCCGCCAGCAGGTCCTCGAAGCTTGAGCCGGCTTCGCCGGCATCGTCGAACGAGAAGTGGAAGTCGCGATTGCCGCCGCCGGCGCCGAAGCCGAAGGGCGAGCCCTGGCGGAAGCCGCCGCCCTGCCTGGGATCGAAGCCTTTCGGATTGCCGTCCGGGCCGATGGCGCCGGCATCGAACTGGGCGCGCTTGTCCTTGTCGCCCAGGATGTCATAGGCGGCGGAAATCTCCTGGAACTTCTTCTGCGCCGCGGCGTCGCCCTGGTGCTTGTCGGGATGGTGCTTCTTGGCCAGCACCCGGAAGGCCTTCTTGACGTCGGCCTCGCTGGCGCCTTTGGGCACGCCAAGAACTTCATAGGGGTCGCGCATGCTGAATTGAGTCTCCTCTCCCGAATATAGGGAGGACGGCGCGGTTTCGCTAAGGCGTGGCGGCGGTGGCCGTGGGCGAGGCAGGGGGCGGCCCCAGTTGCCGCAGCCTGTCGGCGGCCTCCTTCATGCCGTGGCTGGCCGAGGCGGCATAGAGCCGGCGGGCGGTATCCAGGTTCTGCGGCACCAGACCGTCCTGGCCGGTCTCGTACATCCGCCCCAGCTCATACTGGGCGATGGGATGGTTGGCGGCGGCGGCGGCCACCAGCAGGGGCAGGGCGGCCCTGGGATTGGGCGGCCCTGCCTCGCCCTTCAGCAGCATGTCGGCCAGGTCGGCCTGGGCGGTGGGCAGGCCGGCCTCGGCCGCCCGCCGGTACATGTCCTCGGCGGCGGCGGGGTCGCGCGCCACGCCATCGCCCTTGCGCAGCATCATGGCGACATTGCGCATGGCGGCGACATCCTGGTCGCTGATGGCGGACCAGATGGCATAGGCCCTGGCATGATCGCCCGCGTCATAGGCGGCGACGCCGGTATCGAAAGTGGCCGAAAGCTGCCGGCCGTTCTCGGCGGCGCAGCCGGCGAGGGAAAGACTGAGGCTCAGGGCCGTTATGGTTGAAACGCGCATGGCGAAAGCTACCGCGCTTCACCCGAAGGTGCTAGGCAATCGCCATGACGATGGAGACCGGCGGACCTCTGGATGATGGCGGCATCGCCCCGGCCGGCGATCCGCTTGCCCTGTTCCGCGACTGGCTGGGGCACGCGGAGAAATCCGAACCCAACGATCCCAATGCCATGGCGCTGGCGACGGCCGACGCCTCGGGTGCGCCCAATGTCCGCATGGTGCTGCTGAAGGGCGTCGATAGCGGCTTTGTCTTCTATTCCAACGCCGGCAGCATCAAGGGCGGCGAGCTGGCGGCCAATCCGCGCGCGGCGCTGAACTTCCACTGGAAATCCCTGCGCAAGGCGGTGCGGGTGCAGGGGACCATCGCCCAGGTGAGCGCGGCCGAGGCCGACGCCTATTTCGCCACCCGCCCCAAGGACAGCCAGATCGGCGCCTGGGCCAGCCCGCAATCGCGCCCGATGGAAGGCCGGTGGGTGTTCGAGAAAGCCATCGCCGAATATGCGCTGAAATACGGACTCGGCAAGGTGCCGCGCCCGCCGCACTGGACCGGCTGGCGCGTCACGCCGCTGCGGATCGAGTTCTGGCGCGACCGCCCCTTCCGGCTGCATGACCGGCTGGTCTATGTCCGCGCCGATGCCAATGCGGCCTGGGCGACGGAGCGGCTGTTTCCATAACGAGCAGCGCGCCGCTATTTTCCCTCCAGCCGCGCCAGCGCTTCCGCCGCGCTTTGCAGGTTGGGCTGGATCTGCGCCGCCTTGCGGTAGTCCGCCAGCGCCCTGTCGCGCTGGCCCTGCTGCTCGAAAAGGCCGCCGCGCGTCACCAGCGGCTGCGCCCATTGCGGCGAGCGCCTGATGGCGTCGTCGAAATCGGCCATCGCCGCGTCCATCTGGTTCTTGCGGACATAGGCGAGGGCGCGGTTGTAGAGCGAAATCGCGTCGATGCCGTTCAGCTTCATCGTCCGGTTGAGGTCGGCGATGTCCTCGTCCAGCCTGCCGAGATGGGAATAGCAGAAGGCGCGCTGGGTATAGGCCGAGAGGTTGCGCGAATCCTGGTCGATCACCCAGGAATAATCCGTCACCGCCTCGGCATAAAGCTCCTGGCGCCGCAGGGCATGGCCGCGCTGCAGATGCGCTTCCTTGTATTGCGCGTCGGCGATGCCATGGCCATGAACCTTGTCATAGAAGGCAATGGCGCTGGTGAAATCCGCCGCCGCCGGCGCGAACTCGCCGCTGTCGAGCAGGAACTGGGCGCGGTTGAACCAGGCGGGAAAGCTGGGCGCCAGCGCCACCGCTTCGTCATAGTCGGCGCGCGCTTCCTTATCCATGCCCTGTTCCTCATAGGCCTTGGCGCGGATGGTGAGGGCGACGGCGCGGCTTTCCGGCGGCGCCTGCTGCCTGAGGTCGCTGCTGCAGGCGGCGATCCTGTCTTCCGGCGCCTTGCCGTGCTCGCAGGCGCGGGAGGGAATGTCGGCCCAGGCCGGCGTCGCCGCGAGACCGAGAATGAAGATAACCGAAAGCGATTGGAAAGCCGCCCTGCTGCGCCAGGCGGCGACGAAAGTCCGGACCATGTTCCCCTCCACGGCCCCCCGGCCCTGGCGATTAATCTGGAGTCCTTCCCCCACTCTAGAAACCGAATGAAGGCAATTGTTGGACCATGCCCGCCGAACGGGCGGCCTCTATTCGTAGCGCAGCGCCAGCACCGGCTTGGCGCGGGCGGTGAGGAAGGCCTGTCCCGCCACGGTGGCGAGCGCGATCAGCAGCGCGCCCAGGCTGGCCCCGGCGAACACCCACCAATGCAGGTCGATGTGATAGGCGAAGCCCGAGAGCCAGCGCCGCATCAGCCACCACGCCACCGGCCAGGCGATGACATTGGCCCACAGCACCGGCTGGGCGAACTGCCAGAGCAGCAAGGCGACGATCTGGCCGTTGCCCGCACCCATGGCCTTTCGGACGCCGATTTCCTTGGTGCGGCGTTCGGCGGTGGAAACCGCGATGCCGAACAGGCCGAGACAGGCGAGCACAATGGCGATGCCAGCGAAGCTGGCAAGCAAGGCGGCTTGACGGGTGATGTCCAGATATTGTCGCTGCACGAGGTCGTTCAGGAAGAAGCGGTCCAGTGGTCCATATTGGCCGCTCCCGGCCCAAAGCTTGTCGATTGCGTCCAGCGTCTCGGGAATCTGGCGACCATTCATCTTGACATGAATGAGTTGTCCAGGACCGAAGGCGTTCCATTGGCTGAAGACTGCCGCTTCTACCGGCTTTTTGAGCGAATAGAGCGCAAAGTCGGGTATCACCGCTGTGATGGCGGGATGCCGCCTGGCCCAACGTGTTCGTTGTTGGCCAGTGATAACTGCTGGCATCCAGTCACGGCCGATCGCGGCCTGCGGCGAGGAAAATCCCAGTTTCTTCACCGCCGCCAGGTTTATGATGGTGTCAGATGCGCCATCCAGCGATCCGGCAATCGGCTTCACGCCATAGAGCGCGAGCAGGTTGGGGCTGACGGCAAAATGGGCTATCATCCATGTTGGTCCATTCGTGCGGTTGCTGAGAATATGACCGACTTCGAGGAACTCTACGAACTCGGGTCCGCTACAGCCCACGCCCTTGACGCCCGCCAGCTTGCGCAATTCGCTTTCCAGCGCCGGCGCACAGGCCAGTGGCGCAACTTCGCTGCTGAATAACTGTGCGTGTGGCGTCAGACGCAGCATCAGCATCTGATCGGTGTCGATGCGCAATGCTTCATGGGTGGCATACTGGCGTTGCTGCCAGATCACCCAGGCCGAGATCGCCAGCACTATCAGACCGGCGAACTGCAATGTCACCAGAACATTGCGGAGTTTTTTGCCTTGTCCCAGGGATCGGCTCCAACCTTTGAGCACGGCGGCGGGCCGGAAGGCGGATAGCAGGAAGGCGGGATATGCGCCTGCTGCCAGCGCCAGTAGCAGGATGCAAAGCAAAAGCGGGACTGCAAGCTGCGGATCGAACTTGGCACCGGTGCCGAGAAACCCATTCATCGGCGGTAGCAGCCATTCGCCCAGCGCCAGAGCAATGCAAGTTGCCAGCAGCACGGCTATCAGCGATTCGCCGAGGAACTGCAGCATCAGAGTCCGGTGGCCAGCGCCGCATGCTTTGCGCACGCCGACTTCGCGCTCGCGTCGGGCCGAGCGGGCCACTGTCAGGTTGACGAAATTGATCGCCGCCAGCAGCAGCACCAGCGTTCCTGCAAGGGCTGCCGATGCCAACCGCGCGCGGACTCCGGGATTCAACGGCTCGAAGACGTTAACGCCCGCGAGTGACACCAGCTTGAGGAAGGGCTGCAACGTGGTGTCCATTCGCGGCTTGAAGTAAGCCGCGATGATTCCTTCGAGGACGGGGATGTCCGCGCTAGGTTTCAGGCGCAGATAGGTCCGGTTCTGCGTGCTATAGGTGACTGTGGGATCGGTGTTGAATTTCTCAAAGGGAAAGCCGCGCGGCGCAAGGTCGGAGAAGGCGGCTTTTCCGGAAGCAAAGATGCCATATTCAAGCCCGGTGGCATTGAGAAGATAATCCTGAATGACGGCGCGCACGACCATGGGATGGCCAGCGATGGTGAAGACGCCTCCCACTGCGTTATCTCGCCCAAAATACTTTTCCGCCACGGAACGTGTCATCACGGCGCCGTCCGGGCGCACCAAGGCGGTGGCAAGATCCCCATGGAGCACTGGCAGGCGCAGGACATCGAAGATATTGGCATCCGCCCAGTAGAAGTGGTCCCATCCGATGACATCGCCGTGCTTCAGAGGCACCGTTGCTCCATTGGACGTCAGCCGAGTCACGGCCTCGACACCTGGGGCGTTCATGAGGATTTCCGCAGTTCGGTAATCGGAATCCGTGCCCCAGATGGTCGGCAAGGTCGGATGCGGAGGTGACACGGCCAGATAGGTTCGCTCAGCCAATGGCAGATCGGCATCGAAGCTGACCTGGTTGCGGATGACCGCCGCCATCAGCAGCGCCGCGGCGATGCCGACCGCCAGTCCGAATATGGCGATGGCCGAGATCAGCTTGTTGGTCGCCATGTTGCGCCAGGCGGCGATGATGATGTGCCGGACCATGCTTCCCTCCCTCCCGGCCTCGCGCCGCGCTTGGGCGCGCGCCGCTGCGGCGTTCGCCGGGGCCGAAGGTCCACTGGACCTTCGGCTGTTCCCGTCTCACCCCCGGCCTTGACGGCTATTCTAAGCCCGCCCGGCATGATAAAAAATCGAATGGCGGCAAGTGTTTGACGGCGCCTCGGCCAGGGGGTGGCGGCCCACTGTCCGGAAATGGACAGACAAGGAAGCAGCGTGAGTTCAGACAACAGCAAAACCGGTTCCCTGATGCGCCGCGCCGCCTTCGCCTCGCTCGGCGTTTCCGTCGTGCTGGTTTCGATCAAGGCCTTCGCCTATTTCACCTCGCATTCGGTGGCGATGCTGGCCTCGATGGCCGACAGCGCCCTCGATCTGTTCACATCCTCGCTGAATCTGTTCGCCATCAAGACGGCGCTGGCGCCGGCCGACAAGGAGCATCGCTTCGGCCATGGCAAGGCCGAGCCGCTCGCCGGCCTGGCCCAGGCCGCCTTCATCGCCGCCTCGGCGCTGTTTCTGGTGATCCAGGCGGTGCAGCGCATCCTCGATCCCCAGCCCATCGCCAATGGCGGCGTGGCGCTGGCGGTGATGGCGGTCTCCATCGCCTTTGCCCTGGGGCTGATCGTCTATCAGCGCCGGGTGGTGTCACGCACCGGCTCGCTGGCGGTGCATGCCGACGCCACGCATTACCTTGCCGATCTCATCACCAATCTCGGCGTGGTGGTGGCGGTCGTGCTCTCGGTGCATCTGGGCTGGCGACTGGCCGATCCGGTCATCGCCATCGCCGTGGCGCTGATCATGCTGGCGGGCGCCTGGCAGGTGGGCGGCCGCAGCCTGGACCAGCTGATGGACCGCGAACTGCCCGACCAGGACCGCGCCCGCATCGCCGCCATCGCGCTGGCCCATCCGGAGGTCAAAAGCGTGCACGACCTCAAGACCCGCGCCGCCGGCCTTTCCACCTTCATCCAGATTCATCTCGAGATGGAGCCCGCCATGCGCCTGACCGAGGCGCATATCGTCTCCGACGCGGTGGAGCAGGCGATCCTGGCCGCCTATCCGAACGCCGAAGTCATCATTCACCAGGATCCCGCGGGCGCCGAGCAACCCGCGGAACATAGCCCATGACCGGCGCGGCGGCCTGCGCCTGCGGATACCACAGCCGGTAGTCCGCCAGGTCCAGCCCCATGATGCGTAGCCGCCCCAGCGCGTGGCGGTGGAAGAAGCGGGCGAAGACGAACCAGACCGGCGTCGAGAGCAGCGACATGGCGATGACGGCGATGGCCAGCTTGTGGCCTTCCGCCGACAGCGCCCCCACCGCCAGTCCGGCGCCGGCGATGACGAAGCTGAACTCCCCCACCGGCGAGAGGAACAGCGAGGTTTCCAGCGAGACCAGGAAAGTCTCGCCCGCCAGCATCATCAGCAGCCAGTTGAGGAAGGTCTTGCCGCCGGTCACCACCAGCAGCGCCGCGCCGATGATGAAGGCGTGCTGCTTCAGATAGTCCAGGTCGATCAAGAGGCCCACCGACAGGAAGAAGACGAACAGGAGAATGCTCTGCACCGGTTGCGCCATGGTCAGGGCGCTGCGCCGCAGCGTGCTGTGTCCCAGGATCAGCCCGCCCAGGAAGGCGCCCAGCGCCGGCGACAGGCCGATCAGGCCCGACAGCGCGGCGCAGAGAAAGCAGATGCCCAGCACGCCCAGGGTGCCGACATCGGCGTCCTTCATCAGATATTCCGAACCGGGGATGTGGAAACTCTTGATTTTCGTCAGCAACAGCAGGCCGCCGGCCAGCAGCCCCAGCGCCAGCATCACCCGCCAGCCCACGCTCCACAGCGCCATCAGCGTCATCGGCGTGCCCAGGGCGTCGGTGATCAGCAGCATCGGCACCACCGCCAGGTCCTGCGCCACCAGGATGGCCAGCGCCGTGCGCCCGGCGCTGGTGTCCTTCTCGTCGGCATCCTCCATCATCTTGAAGGCGACGGCGCTGGAGGAAATGGACAGCATCGCGCCGATGACGGCCCCGCCCAAGGGCTCGCCATGGACGATGACGGTGAACAGCGTCACCGATGACGTGATGATGACAATGGTGATCAGGGTGATGGACAGCGCCAGGGGCAGGGCGCGGGCGAAGGCGCTCAATCGCATCTCCATGCCGATGATGAAGAGCAGCATCAGGACGCCCAGTTCCGCCAGGGTCTCGATGGCGCCGTCGGGCTGGATCAGCCCCAGGCCGGAGGGCCCCAGCCCGACCCCGACCAGGATGAAACCGGCGGCGGCGGGCATCCGCAGCCGGTTCATCGTCAGCCCCAGGGCGACGGCGGCGGCCAGCAGCAGCGCCAGGGCGGTGAGGTTTTGCTCGTGCATGGAACACACTGTAAGCTGACAAAATGCAGGAACCCAAGGCACAGGCCGAAGAAAAGCGCACCCTGATCCTCACCGGGGCATCGCGCGGCATCGGCCATGCCACGGTGAAACGGTTTTCCAGCGCCGGCTGGCGGGTGATCACCTGCTCGCGCCATGCCTTCCCGGAGAATTGCCCCTGGGCGGCGGGACCGGAGGATCACATCCAGGTCGATCTGGCCGATCCCGCCGATACGCAGCGCGCGGTTTCGGAAATGCGCAACCGCCTCAATTCCGGTCCCGGCGCCGACGGCAAGTTGCATGCCCTGGTCAACAACGCCGCCATCAGCCCCAAGGGCGCCGATGGCGCGCGTCTCGGCGTGCTGGGGTCGGAAATGGCGCTGTGGCGCGCCGTCTTCGAAGTCAATTTCTTCTCCACCATCTGGCTGGCCCAGGGCCTGAAGGAGGAGCTGACCCGCGCGCAGGGCGCGATCGTCAACGTCACCTCCATCGCCGGATCGCGCGTCCATCCCTTCGCCGGCGCCGCCTATGCCACCTCCAAGGCGGCGCTGGCGGCGCTGACCCGCGAGCTGGCGGCCGATTTCGGCCCCGCCGGGGTGCGCGTCAACGCCATCGCCCCGGGGGAGATCGACACCGCCATCCTCTCGCCCGGCACCGAAAGGATCGTCGAGACCATTCCGATGCGCCGCCTGGGCCAGCCCGCCGAAGTCGCCAAGGCGATCTATTATCTCTGCACCGAGCAGTCGAGCTACGTCACCGGCGCGGAAATCGCCGTCAATGGCGGCCAGCACGTCTAGGGTACCGGGTGGCGGGCTGGTTCGGGATGAACGTGCCGGGCCTGCCCTGGGCCACCGACAGGCAAGGCTTCCGGATCGTCGTCGCCTTTTGCGGCCTGCTGATCGTGTTCAGCTATGTGATCCTGCGGAGGTTCAAAATTCTGCCTTAGACGGAATAACGGCCGCTGTGGATTGAATAATCAGCCGATCGGGTTCTCTTGCAGAGCTTCAGTATTCTGACGTAGATTGGAATGGCCGGAGGTGTACGGATAATTTTTATCCAGCACGAGCAATTCTCTACACCTCATTGGGTGGCCTTGTCATACATCATCGTGTGCTTGCGTGACGCTCTAAGGGGTGCTTGCGATGGGTGCCGTCGGCAACAAGACTGAGATTGGCCCTTTAGACGGAACACCCGAAAAACGGATGTTCTGGTCGATTATCGCTGACTATGACTTAAAGACAGGATTATGCGAACTGGTAGACAATGCCATCGACTTGTGGCGCCTCGGAAAAGAACGAAAGGAACTGAAAGTAGTTGTCGAATTAGACCACATCAGGCAGCTCATTGCGGTTACCGATAATGCGGGGGAGTGAAGCAAGACGAACTGCGACTGCTTTTGGCGCCGGGCGGCAGCAGAAACAGCCCCTCCGAGAAAATAATTGGAATTTTTGGTGTAGGGGGTAAGCGCGCGGGAGTGGCGCTAGGCGAAAGCGTTATTATCAAAACCCGTCAATCGAAGGGGCCAAGCTTTCAGATTGATATTGGAAAGGAGTGGCTAGAATCCGAAAGCTGGGAACTTCCCTATTATCAAATACCGGATATTACTGCTGCTACCACTAGAGTTGAAATTTCATACTTGAGGCGTCCGCTGGTGGAAGGTGATATCGAGGCCATCCAGCATCATTTCTCCCAGACCTACAGCGAATTTCTCTCTCGTGGTGTCTCCATCATTGTTAACGGCACGCCGTTGGCACCGACGTCGCTCCAGAACTGGTGCTATCCTCCCGGATTTCATCCGCTAGAAGCCAATTTCGATGTCGACTTCGGAGACGATGGATCTGTATCTGTAATTATCACTGGCGGCCTTATTCTTGATCGCGATCCTGAGCGCGAGAACTATGGCGCGTATTTCCTTTGCAACGATCGCCTGATCGCCAAAGAACTGAAGACGCGAGAGGTTGGGTACTTTGTTAGCTCTGAGGCTGGTGTACCTCATCCGGATGCATCTTTGTGCCGAGTTATAGTTCAAATGGCCGGCCCAGCAAAGCTAATGCCCTGGACAAGCAACAAGAGTGGCATCAATTTTGACCATCCTCTTTTTGGTAGAGTTCGCCCAACCATCATTCAACTGATGGCGCATTTTACGCAGCTGTCCCGCAGGCTTAAAAATGATTGGAGCGGGTCTGCTTTTAAATATACAGAGGGCGACGTTATACAAGTGGAGCCCAACTTATCGGCCACCAAAACGCCATTAGTTTTGCCGCCATTGCCGAAAGTAAGAAGAAAACGGGTCGAAAAACTGAAAGCAAAAAACAAGGCGATCATTGCCGAGCAGCCATGGACTCTGGGGCTGGTGGAGGCAATGGGCGCGGTAGAAATCCTCGATCGCCAAAGGCTCGAAACAAAAAATCGTATTTCCCTGATTTTATTGGACAGCAATTTTGAGATTGCGCTTAAGGAATTCATTGTCCATAGGCACGACTTGTTTCCGCCCAACATCTATAATGACGAGAAAATTCGAAAGCTATTTTCGCGGCGACCCGACGTGGTCGCTGAGATAAACAGCAAGGTGCCTCTTACATCGACAGTTTTAACGAGGGTTCATCATTATTATGGGCTCCGGAATAAACTGATTCATGAGCGTGCGACGGTGGACATTCTTGCGAGCGACGTTGCTAATTACAAAAAGCTTATCGGCCATATTTTGAAGAAGCTTTTCGGCCTTACCGTTTAATGCTTTGTTGCGTTCTCTTTCGTTGACCCCGGATGCTAATCTGGGTTTATTGCTGCTCTGCCCTTCGTCATGTGTGGCCCCGCGCCGTCTCCGCCCACCCCTTGACGTATAGGCTCCGGGGCCGCATTTTATTGTCAGACAATTCCAAAATAACGGGCAACGCCCGAAGGGTGGGACAGATGGCGGCTTTCAACACGCGCAACCTCGCGATCCTGGTCATGCCGGCGCTGCTGCTGGCCGGGGCCATCGCCATCGCCGCCACGCCTTCCGGCCCCGCCCGCCCGAAAGGTCCGTGCGACATCTATGCCGCGGCCAACACGCCCTGCACCGCCGCCCACTCCACCACCCGCGCCCTCTTCGCCGCCTACAACGGCCCGCTCTACCAGGTGATGCGCCAGTCCGACGGCAGGAAGCTCAACATCGGTGTCGTCAAGGCCAGCGCCACCGATGCCGGCGGCTATGCCGACGCCGCGGCGCAGGACCGTTTCTGCGCCGACACCACCTGCTGGATCACCACCATCTATGACCAGTCCGGCCACCATAACGAGCTGACCCAGGCGCCGCGCGGCGCCTTCAGCGGCCCGGCCATGGGCGGCTTCAACAATGTCCCCATCGCCGACATGGCGCCCGCCAGCATCAACGGCCACAAGGTCTATGGCGTCTTCATCGAGCCGGGCATGGGCCTGCGCCAGGACGACGCCAAGGGTACCGCCGTCGATGACCAGGCCGAGGGCCAGTACTGGGTGATCAACGGCCATCACTTCAACAATGGCTGCTGCTTCGATTACGGCAATGCCGAGATCGACTCCAAGGATGACGGCAACGGCACCATGGAGACGGCCTATTACGGCGACGCCACCGCCTGGTATCACGGCACGCTGCCCGGTCCCTGGCCGATGACCGACCAGGAGAACAACCTGGTCGGCTGCGTCAATCCCGATCCCGCCGACAAGCTCTGCAAGACCCTGCCGCAGATCACCTGGCGCTTCGTCACCGCCATGGCCAAGGGCGAGCCGCACCACTGGACCTCGCTGAGCGGCGACGCCCAGAAGGGCGACCTGCTGGTGATCTATGACGGCGGCCGCGTCAACAACACCTATGATCCGATGCGCAAGCAGGGCGCCATCCTGCTCGGCAATGGCGGCGACAATTCCGTCGGCTCCGCCGGCACCTTCTATGAAGGGGCGATGACCAAGGGCGGCACCTTCCCCAGCAACGCCACCGACCAGGCGGTGCAGGCCAATGTCGTGGCCGCCAAGTATGACGTGGCGGCGCTGCGCTTCGCCAACCCCTCGGGGCTGCGCACCATGGCGCCGGGTAGCGCGCAGGATGTGATGCTGACCTACACCAATGTCAGCGGCGCGCCCGCCACCGGCGTCGCCTTCAATCTGGCTTTGCCCAGGGGCTGGACCGCCGCGCCCGCGCCGGCCAGCTACACGCCCGCCGCCGCCGTGGCGCCCGGCGCCAGCGTCAGCCAGAGCTTCCATGTCACTTCCGGGGCGGACGCCTTCAGCGGCGATCTGGTCGGCAACGTCTCCTACATGTCGGGCAGCGCCAGGCGCAGCGACCGCGCCGTCGAGAAGGTGCGCAATGTCGCGCCCGTGAAGATCAACGAGTTCCGCATCGGCGAGGCCGGCAACGCCACCAGCAGCTTCATCGAGCTCTACAATGCCGGCGACAAGGAAGCCGATATTTCCGGCTGGAGCCTGACCCAGCACGCCACGCAGCAGGCGGTGTTCTCCAATGTGAAGATTCCCGCCGGCACGCGGCTGGCTTCCAAGGGCTTCTATGTCCTGGGCCTGGCCAATTCCGGCCTGGCCGCGCCCGCCAGGGCCGGCGAAAGCGTGATCTATGTCCGCAGCACCGCCGGCATGAAGGCGGGCGACACCGTGACGATCGACGGCGAAAGCCGCCGCATCACCAATGTCGGCAGCGCCGCCTCGCCCGCCGCGACGGTGTGGCAGCCGCTGCCCGACGGGCCGGTCATCACCATTCCCAAGGGCGCCAGCAACGTGCCGGTCGCCAGCATCGAAGGCTTCGCCAACGGCTACAAGATCGCGCTGGGCCATGGCGCCACCTATCCCGCCGTTTCGCGCGGCATCGAGCAGCTGGAAGTCGCCACCGTCACCTCGGTGGGCAAGCCGGGGGCCGAGATTTTCCTCGGCGCCGACGCCGCCAGGGGCGCCACCAACATCTCGGTGATCCCGGTGGCCAACATCAGCGTCGGCGACAAGATCCGCCTCGACATCGCCACCATGGGCCATGGCGTCGAGACCGTGACGGTCAAGCGCGTCGGCACCGCCGCCAACTGGCTGGCGCTGACCGGCGACGCCAAGGCGGGCGCCACGCGCCTCACCCTGCGTTCCGGCAACGGCGTCTTCAACGGCCAGGCCGCCGCGAGCGGCGCGGGCGTCGCCGGGCTTAGCCCCGGCCAGAAGCTGATCGTCGGCATGCCCGGCCAGCTGGAAACCGTCACCATCGCGGCGGTGAACGGCAACGCCGTCGATATCCGCCCGGCGCTGTCCCGCGATCATCTGGGCTCCGATCCGGTGGTCGAGCCGGGCACCGGCCTCGACCTGGCCGCGCCGCTCAAGTTCAACCATGCCGGCAACCTGCCCATCGCCGTGCGCGGCACCGGCATCAGCTTCTCGCCCGCCAGCGCCTTTGCCCGCTCCAGCAACGAGCCGGTGATCGCGCTGGGCACCGGCGTCACGCTGGATCGCCCGCTCTCGGCGGCGCATGGCGTTGATGCGCCGGTGCGTGACGAGACCGTCACCGCCGCCGGCTTCCAGGGCAGGCCCAACCAGTGGTTCGGCGGCCCGGCGCTTTCCACATCGGCGGGTGCGATGATCCTGCGCGACGGCGCCGGCCGCGTCGTCGACAGCCTGAATTACGGCCTGCTGGTCGACCCCTGGGCGGCGGAAGGCTGGCAGGGCGCTTCGGGCGTGGGCGAGGGCGGCTGCCGCGTCGCGCCGCCGGGCATCGGCCGCGGCGGCCGCGGCGCCGCGCCTGTCGTCACC
>CAZNGO010000016.1:0-103853 GCA_964572805.1 uncultured Rhizobium sp.
TCTCTTCGTGGACGCGGACGGCGAACCCCTTGCCAAGCCTCTGCCGGGCGCCGGCGAGCGTCCCGCGGCTTGCGCCTCGATGCAGCCGATGGATCCCAATGGCGGCGAGGAGAACTCGCGCTCCACCTCTTCGCTGATCACCTATGGCAAGGTGAAGATCGCCGCCTTCGGCGACCTGACCTGGAACAGCGAAATGAAGCTGTTCTGCCCCATCGACAAGGTCGGCAAGGTCGATGTGCTGCTGGCCAGCCATCATGGCCTGCAATTCTCCAACAGCCCGGCACAGGTCGAGTCGCTGCAGCCCAAGGTGGTGATCGTCGGCAACGCCATCGGCAAGGGCGACGATCCCGACCGCATCAAGAGCTACATGGCCAATCCGCGCTTCCAGGGCATGTGGCACCTGCATGTCAGCCGGGGTCATGACGAGCTGGATGGCGATCCCAACATGATCGCCAATCCCGACCATGACCAGACCAGGGACAAGAACTACAATCTGCGCCTGCGCATCAAGAAGGACGGCACCATCACCGTCATCAACGAGCGCAACGGCTACAACAAGAGTTACAAGGCGGGGTGAGGAGCGGCGCGCGATAGCAAGCGGCCGGGTGGAAGCAATTAAGCCAGGGGCGGCAGCACAAACGTGCCGTCCGTATCCCTTGCCAGCGGTTTCGTCCAGGCAACGGCGCTGCGGGGCAGGGCGGCGAACAGGTGCGGGAAGTCCTCGCCGCGCGCGGGGGAATGTTCCCATTTCAGCGCCGCGCCCAGTCTGTCCGCTTCCACCGCCAGCAGCACCAGGTCGTCGCGGCCGGCATAATAGAGCCTGAGCGTCGTCGCCAGTTGCGCGGCGGTGGAAAAATGCAGGAAGCCGTCGGCCTGGTCGTGCGGCGAGCCGTGATAATCTTCGCCTGCCGCTTCCCATTCGGGTTGCGGCACCACCTTGAAGATCAGCATCTCACTCTCCGGTTTCCAGGCGCCCGTGCCGGACAAGCAGAAAATGGCAGCCGAAGATCGCCGCCAGGCCCAGCACGATGAAGAGCGCGCGAGTGACATCGTCGCGGATGCCCGGTCCCGCCAGCACGACGCCCGCCGCCAGCAGGGTCAGCAGCCATTTGGCGGCGCGGATCCTCATGCCGCCGCAGTGCCGCCAACGGTAAGCCCATCCAGCCGCAGCGTCGGCTGGCCCACGCCCACGGGCACGCTCTGGCCGTTCTTGCCGCAGGTTCCGATCCCGGCGTCCAGCTTCATGTCGTTGCCGATCATGCTGACGCGGGTGAGCGCCTCCGGGCCGCTGCCGATCAGAGTGGCGCCCTTGATGGCGGGCCCCAGCTTGCCGTTCTCCACCAGATAGGCCTCGGTGCAGGAGAAGACGAACTTGCCGTTGGTGATGTCCACCTGGCCGCCGCCGAAATCGGTGGCATAGATGCCGCTCTTCACGCTCTCCAATATTTCCCGCGGGTCCCTGTCTCCTCCGAGCATGGTGGTGTTGGTCATGCGCGGCATCACTGGCGAGGAATAGCCCTGGCGCCGACCATTGCCGGTCGGCGCCACGCCCATCAGCCGGGCATTCTGCCGATCCTGCATGTAACCCTTGAGGATGCCGTCCTCGATCAGCACGGTGCGGCTGGTCGGCGAGCCTTCATCGTCGATGGTCAGCGAACCGCGCCGCCCGTCGATGGTGCCGTCCTCCACCACCGTCACGCCTTTTGCCGCCACCCGCTCACCCAGCAGGCCGGCAAAGGCCGACGTCTTCTTGCGGTTGAAATCGCCTTCCAGTCCATGGCCGATGGCTTCGTGGAGCAGGATGCCGGGCCAGCCCGGCCCCAGCACCACTGTCATTTCGCCGGCAGGCGCGGGCACGGCCTTCAGATTGACCAGTGCCTGGCGCAGCGCTTCGTCCACCGCGCCCTGCCAGTATTCGGGATCGAGATAGGCCTCATAGCCGCTGCGCCCGCCGCCGCCGAAGCGGCCTGATTCCTGGCGGCCATTTTCCTCGACCACCACCGAGACATTCAACCGGACCAGCGGGCGGATGTCGGAATAGCGCTCGCCGCCGGCGCGGATGATTTCCACCCGCTGCCATTCGCCGCCCAGGTTGGCCGAGACTTGGCGCACCCGGCTGTCCTTGGCCCGCGCATAGGCGTTGATGTCTTCCAGCAGCTTCACCTTCTTCTCGAAGCCAGCAGTTTCCAGCGGGTCGATATCGCGATAGAGCCGGATGTTGGTGCGGGCAGGGCTCGTCGCCGCGACGCCAGAATACCCCTTGGCCACCGCCTGCACGGCATTGGCCGCCCGCTGGATGGCGGCTTCCGAGATTTCGCTGGCATGGGCATAGCCGGTAGCCTCGCCGGCCACGGCGCGCAGGCCAAAGCCCTGGGTGGTGTCGAAAGTGGCAGCCTTTAGCCGGCCATCGTCCCAGTTGAACGATTCGGACTGGCTGTATTCCAGGAACAGTTCCCCGTCATCGGCGCCCTTGAGGGCCTGGTCCACAGTGCGCTGCACCACCTGCGGGTCCATGCCGGTGCGGGAGAAGAAAAGATCATGGTCGGACATTACGGTTTTCCTGGAAGAAGCGGCAAAAAGGCCGGGGCTGGCCCGGATATTCCCAAGATATCGGGTGATTGCCGCCATCCGGCAAGCCGGGGACGCGCCGGGCGCCTGGCCCGGGCAGGGGCCGTGCTATAAGGTCGCAATGACTTTAAGGGCTTAACCCCTCTAAATCCCTCGCAAGAATCTGAAAACGGGCGGGGGAACCTGCCCCGCATGCGAGGTCGCACATGTTCTTCCGCAAAGCCGGCGTCAGCGCCGTCCTGCCCCCCCTGGCCGCGATGCTTGCCGCCAGTCCCGCCCTGGCGGAGATCAAGCCCTTCCAGTACGTCTTCCAGGAAGCAGCCTCGCCGGTGATGGAGCAGATCGAGGCGTTCCACAACGAACTGTTCTGGATCATCACCTTCGTCTCGCTGTTCGTGCTGGCGCTGCTGCTCTGGATCATCGTCAAGTACCGCGCCGGCAAAAACCCGGTGCCGTCCAAGGTGCATCACAACACCCTGCTGGAAGTGGCCTGGACCGTGATCCCGGTCATCATCCTCGTCATTATCGCCATTCCCTCCTTCAAGCTGCTCTATTTCGAGGCGGCGATCCCCAAGCCGGACGTCACCATCCGCGCCATCGGCAAGCAGTGGTTCTGGACCTATGAGTATCCCGGCCAGGCCGCCAACTTCACCTTCGACTCGCTGGGCCTCACCACGACCAAGGCGTCGCAGGGCCTTGAGCCCGACGCCTCGGTGAAGGCGGGCAAGCCGCGCCTGCTGGGCGTGGACAACCCGATCTATGTGCCCGTCAACAAGGTGATCGAGGTGGAAACCATCGGCGCCGACGTCATCCATAGCTGGGCGCTGCCCCAGATGGGTGTGAAGATGGACGCCGTGCCGGGCCGCATCAACCACACCTGGTTCAAGGCCACCAAGACCGGCATCTTTTATGGCCAGTGTTCGGAGCTCTGCGGCGCCAGCCACGCCTTCATGCCGATCGAGGTGCATGTGGTGAGCGACGCCGAATATGCCGACTGGCTCGCCGCCTCCAAGAAGAAATTCACCGCCCTTGCCGCCAATGAGGGCGACGCCACGCAGCTGGCGTCGAAATAGGACAAGCGCCATGACCACGACCTTCGACGCCCATTCCGACCATGCCGATCACGGCGAGCATTCCCACCACCCGACCGGCTGGCGGCGCTATCTCTATTCGACCAACCACAAGGACATCGGCACGATGTACCTTGTCTTCGCCATCATCGCCGGCCTGATCGGCGGCACCTTTTCGATGCTGATGCGTGCCGAACTGATGTTCCCCGGCATGCAGCTGATGGAGCCGCACCGCTTCAACGTCTTCGTTACCGGCCATGGCCTGATCATGGTGTTCTTCATGATCATGCCCGCCATGATCGGCGGCTTTGGCAACTGGCTGGTGCCGCTGATGATCGGCGCACCGGACATGGCGTTCCCTCGCATGAACAACATTTCCTTCTGGCTGCTGCCCTTCAGCTTCGCGCTGCTGGTGCTGTCCATGTTCGTCGAAGGCGACAGTGGCGGTCTGGGGGTTGGCGGCGGCTGGACCATCTATGCGCCGCTTTCCAGCACCTATTCGCCGGGCCCGGCGATGGATTTTGCCATCTTCTCGCTGCACATCGCGGGCGCCTCCTCGATCCTGGGGGCGATCAACTTCATCACCACCATCTTCAACATGCGCGCGCCGGGCATGACCCTGCACAAGATGCCGCTGTTCGTTTGGTCGATCCTGGTCACGGTCTTCCTGCTGCTGCTGTCGCTGCCCGTCCTGGCCGGCGCCATCACCATGCTGCTGACCGACCGCAACTTCAAAACCACGTTCTTTGACGCGGCGGGCGGCGGCGATCCCATCCTCTACCAGCATCTGTTCTGGTTCTTCGGCCACCCCGAGGTTTACATCCTGATCCTGCCTGGCTTCGGCATGGTCAGTCACATCATTGCCACCTTCTCGCGGCGGCCGGTGTTCGGCTATCTCGGCATGGCCTATGCGATGGTGGCGATTGGCTTCATCGGCTTCCTGGTCTGGGCGCACCACATGTACACGGTGGGTCTGACTGTCGACACCAAGGCGTATTTCGTCTTCGCCACCATGGTCATCGCGGTGCCGACCGGCATCAAGGTGTTCAGCTGGATTGCGACGATGTGGGGCGGCTCGATCGACTTCAAGACGCCGATGCTCTGGGCCACCGGCTTCGTTTTCCTCTTCACCGTCGGCGGCGTCACCGGCGTGGTGCTGGCCAATGCCGGCGTCGATGTCGTGCTGCAGGACACTTATTACGTCGTCGCCCACTTCCATTACGTGCTGTCGCTGGGCGCGGTGTTCGCCATCTTTGGCGGCTTCTATTTCTGGTTCCCCAAGATCACCGGCTACATGTACAACGAGGCGCTGGGCAAGACGCATTTCTGGATCACCTTCCTGGGCGTGAACCTGGCCTTCTTCCCGATGCACTTCCTGGGACTGGCCGGCATGCCGCGCCGCTATGCCGACTATCCCGATGCGTTTGCCGGCTGGAACTTCTATTCCTCGATCGGCGCGTTCATCGCCGGCTTTGGCGTCATTATCTTCCTGGTGATGCTCGCCGAGGCCTTCATCGCCAAGCGCAAGGCCCCCAACAATCCCTGGGGCGAAGGCGCCACCACCCTGGAATGGACGCTGACCTCGCCGCCCGCGTTCCACGAGTTCAACGAGCTCCCGCACGTCAAGTAACCGATGTCGCTGACCCATACCCTTGCTGAGCCGCGTGCCGCCACGGTGGGTGATTTCTTCGCCTTGCTGAAGCCGCGGCTGATGTCGCTGGTGGTGTTCACGGGCCTGGCCGGCATGGTCGCCGCGCCGGGTACGCTCCATCCGCTCACCGCCTTCACCGCGCTGCTCTGCATTGCGGTTGGGGCCGGCGCCAGCGGTTGCCTCAACATGGCCTATGACAGCGACATTGACCGGCTGATGGCGCGCACCGCCACAAGGCCGATCCCGCTGGGTCGGGTCGCCCGCGAAGAGGCGCTGGCCTTCGGCTGGACGCTTTCCGTCCTCTCGGTGGCGGTGATGTGGCTGTTCGTCGGCTGGCTGGCCTCGGCCCTGCTCGCCTTCACCATCTTCTTCTATGTCGTGGTCTATACGTTGGGCCTCAAGCGCCGCACGCCGCAGAACATCGTAATAGGCGGCCTGGCCGGCGCCCTGCCGCCGGCGATCGGCTGGGCTGCGGTCACCGGTTCGCTGTCGCTGGCGCCGCTGCTGCTGGTGGCGATCATCTTCATCTGGACACCGCCGCATTTCTGGGCGCTGTCGCTGTGGCGCAGCGACGACTATGCCCGTGCCGGTGTGCCGATGCTGCCGGTGGTGAAGGGAAAGACCCATACCCGCCTGCAGATCCTGCTCTATACGCTGGTGCTGGTGCCGCTGGGCCTGGCCCCCGCACTCACCGGCCTGGGGGGCTGGCTCTATTTCACCTGCGCCGCCGGAATCGGTGCCTGGTTCCTCAAGGAAGCCGTCGCCACCTTCTTCGAGAAGGATGAACGCAAGGAACCGGCGGCGCACCGCCTGTTCGGCGTGTCCCTGGTCTATATGACGGCGCTGTTCGCTTCGCTGATCGTCGAGAAGCTGCTTGGGCTTCCCGCGATTCCGGCAGTCTGGTCGTGAGCGATGGCGGTGGCAACTGGCAACGCGAACGCCGCAAACGCAACCTCGCTCTCGCGCTCGCGCTGGGCGCCTTCGGCATTCTTGTCTATCTCATGTCCCTCGTGCAGTGGCACGGCGGGCATTAATCTTCGCAAACCCTTTGGGGGGCTGATCCATGTCCAGTGACGCAAAGCACGATTATCACCTGGTCGATCCCAGCCCATGGCCGGCGGTCGGCTCGGTCTTCGCCTTCCTGATGTTCGTCGGCGCCGTGCTGTGGATGCACAAGGACTATGCCGGTTTCGGCGTCCTCAGCGGTACGCCCTGGATCTTCGGCATCGGCCTGGCCGGCGTGCTCTACACCATGGCGAGCTGGTGGCGCGACGTCATCAAGGAGTCGGTCGAGTACGGCAACCACACGCCGGTGGTGAAGCTTCACCTGCGCTACGGCATGCTGCTGTTCATCGCCTCGGAGGTGATGTTCTTCGTCGCCTGGTTCTGGGCCTATTTCAACGCCGCCATCTTCCATGCCGATGTCGGTGTTCCGGTCTGGCCGCCGGCGGGCATCGTCACCCTCGACCCCTGGCATTTCCCGCTGCTCAACACCCTGATCCTGCTGACCTCGGGCACGACGGTGACCTGGGCGCACCACGCCATCCAGACCGGTGACCGCAAGGGCGCGGTGCAGGGCCTGCTGCTGACCGTGCTGCTGGGGGCATCCTTCACCTGCGTCCAGGCCTGGGAATATGCCCATGCGCCCTTCACTTTCGGCTTCAACAATCTGGCGCGCGCGCCCTTCACCGACGCCGCGCACATGGCGCTGGCCGCGGGCGCGGGCAATTTCGACGCGCTCTATGGTTCGACCTTCTTCATGGCGACCGGCTTCCACGGCTTCCATGTCATTGTCGGCACCATCTTCCTGATCGTCTGCCTGTTCCGCGCCATGGCCGGCCAGTTCACGCCCACCCGCCATTTCGGCTTCGAGGCGGCGGCCTGGTACTGGCACTTCGTCGACGTGGTCTGGCTGTTCCTCTTCGCCTGCATATACGTGTGGGGCGTGGGGCCGGTCGTGCAGGGCTGACGCCACGCAACCGCCCAGCACAGCTCGCGCGATCTTCCTCGGCCTCTGTCCGCAATGCGGGCAGGGGCCGCTGTTCGACGGCTATATCGCCGTACGGAAGAGCTGTCTGTCCTGCGGTCTGGACTATGCGATGTTCGATCCCGGCGATGGGCCGGCGGTGTTCGGCATCCTGATCGTCGGCGCCATCGTCGCCGGCCTGGCGCTGTGGGTGGAGTTTACCTGGTCGCCGCCGACCTGGGTGCATATGCTGCTCTGGATTCCGCTGATCTGCGTTCTGACCTTCATCGTGCTGCGGCTGGCGAAATCCGCGCTGTTGGTGCTGCAATACAAGCACAAGGCGGGCGAGGGGCGACTCTCATGACGTTCCGGCCCTATCCCGGCCTCAGCGTCGCGGCAGCGATCCTGTTCTCGCTCCTGTGCGGTCTTGGCGTCTGGCAGGTGCAGCGGCTGCACTGGAAGCTGGGGCTGATTGCGATGATGAATGCTCACCTCGCCGCCGCGCCGGTCAGCCTTGACCAGGTACTGCTGCTTCCCGCCGATCAGGCACAGTATCGCCATGTCAATTTATCTGGCCGCTTCGATCACGCGAAGGAAGCGTATGTATTCACCACCGGCGCCGGTGGTGACGCCGTCTATCATGTGCTGACGCCATTCACCGCGGATGATGGCCGCGTGTTGATTGTGGATCGCGGGTTGGTGACGAAAGACAGGCTTGATCCTGCCGGCCGCGCCGTCGGGAATGTGACCGGCGAAATCCAGCTCACCGGCGTCTGGCGCATGCCGGATCGCGCCGGCTTCTTCACCCCGCGGCCTGATACCGCGCACCGCATCTGGTATGCCCGCGACCTCACTGCCATCGCCGCCGCCGATCATGTCGCCCTGACCGCCCCGGTGCTGATCGAAGCCGACGCCACGCCCAATCAAGGCGGCTGGCCCAAGGGCGGCCAGACCGTGATCGACCTGCCCAACAATCATCTGTCCTATGCCATCACTTGGTTCGGGCTGGCGATATGCCTGCTGGGCGTCTGGCTGGCCTATCACATCTCCAAAGGCCGTCTGGCGTGGAAGAAAGGCTAGCCGTATAAGGCCCGCCATGAACTCGCACACCTTCATTTCGACCCGCGGGCAGGCGCCTGCCGCCAGCTTCGCCGAGGTGCTGCTGGCAGGGCTGGCGCCGGACGGTGGGCTTTACCTGCCCCAGGCCTGGCCACAGTTCAGCGAGGCCGATCTGGCGGCGTTCGCCGGAATTTCCTACCAGGACGCGGCTTACCGGGTGCTTTCGCGCTTTACCGGCCCGTCCTTTTCCGAAGACGAACTGCGCGAGGCCATCGCCGCCGCCTATGGCGATTTCGATTCACCGCTTCGTGCCCCGGCACCGGGCCAGAATTCCAAGCCGGTGCAGGACATCGTGCCCCTGGCTGCCACCGGCAAGAATCAGTACCTCCTGGAGCTGTTCCACGGCCCCACGCTCGCCTTCAAGGACATCGCCCTGCAGGTGCTGGGCCAGCTGTTCAGCCGGGCACTGGCGAAACGCGGCGGCCGCGCCACCATCGTCGCCGCCACCAGCGGTGACACCGGATCGGCAGCCATCGCGGCGCTGGGCGGATTACCCAACATTGACGTGTTTGTGATGCACCCGAAGGGCCGGGTCAGCGACGTGCAACGCCGCCAGATGACCACCAGCGCGCATGCCAATGTCCACAACATTGCCCTGGAAGGCACCTTCGACGATGCCCAATCCATCGTGAAGCAGCTTTTCGCCGATACGGAATTCGCGAAAAAGGTCAGCCTCACTGCCGTCAATTCGATCAACTTCGCCCGCATCGCGGCGCAGAGCGTCTATTACTTCACAGCCACGGCCGCTCTCGGCAAGCCTGCCACATTCGTGGTCCCGACCGGCAATTTCGGCGACATCTTCGCCGGCGAAGCCGCCTGGCGCATGGGGCTGCCCATTGAGCGGCTGGTGATTGCCACCAACTCCAACGCCATCATGGCCCGCGCGCTCAATGAAGGCGTCTATGCTTCCGGCGACGCCCATCCCACCCTGTCGCCATCGATGGACATCCAGGTTGCCTCCAATTTCGAGCGCGCCCTGTTCGAAGCCTGCGACCGCGACGCCGACTGGACGGCGGCGGCGATGAACGATTTTTCCCGCGAACGCCGCCTCGCCATTCCACAGGAGGTGCTGGCATCGCTTCGCGCCCGCTACAGCGCCTTCGCCCAGGACGACGCCGCGACCATCGCCGCCATCAGGGCGGTGCATGACGAGACCGGCCGCATCATCGATCCTCACACCGCCGTGGGCGTGGCGGCAGCGCGGCAGCTGGACGGCATGTCGGGACCGGTGGTCGTCCTTGCCACTGCCCATCCGGCCAAGTTCCCCGACGCGGTGGCCCGCGCGATCGGCGCTCCACCCCCGATTCCGGCGCGCCTCAAGGGACTGGAAACCCTGCCCGAACGGTTTGAAACCCTGGCCAAAAGCCTGCCTTTGATCCGGGACTTCATCTCCTCTAGACTGGGGGCATGAACCCAAAAATATCCATACTTTCCAATGGCTTGACGATTGTCAGCGACCCGATGCCGGGGCTGGAATCGGCGGCCGTCGGAGTGTGGGTCAACACCGGCGCCCGCAACGAGAGCCGTCCGCAAATGGGCGTCTCCCACATGCTGGAGCACATGGCTTTCAAGGGCACGGCGACACGCAGCGCGCGCGACCTTTCCGAAGCGATCGAAGCGGTGGGCGGCGTCCTCAACGCCTATACCAGCCGCGAGCAGACCGCCTTCCATGCCCGCATCCTGAAAGCCGATGTGCCGCTGGCGCTCGACCTTCTGGGCGACATCCTGATCAATCCCGCCTTCGCCGAGGAAGAGATCGCCCGCGAGCGCCAGGTGGTGCTGCAGGAAATCGGCCAGGCCCGCGACACGCCGGACGACATCATCTTCGACCATCTGCAGGCGGCGATCTATCCGGACCAGCCGATGGGCTGGCCGATCCTGGGCGAGGAAGAAACCGTCGCTGCCTTCCATCGCGACATGCTGCGCGCCTATATGGCGTCGAACTACCGCGCCGGCGGCATGACCTTGGTCGCTTCGGGCGCCGTCGCCCATGACGAGATCGTGGCGCTGGCGGAAAAATCCTTCGCCGGACTCCAGCCGGGCGCGCCCGACGCGCCGCAAGCCGCAGTCTATGGCGGCGGCGATGCGCGCTTCGCCGAAGATCTGGAGCAGGCGCACATCGCCTTCGCCTTTCCCGGCCTGTCCAACGCCGATCCCGATTACTATGTCGGCCAGCTCTATACCACGGTGCTGGGCGGCGGCACCTCCTCGCGCCTGTTCCAGGAAGCGCGGGAGAAGCGCGGCCTCTGCTATTCCATCTATGCCTTCACCAGCGGCTTCCAGGATGGCGGCTATCTCAGCGTCTATGCCGGCACCGGCGAAAGCCAGGCGGGCGAGATCGCCGCTGTGGTGGCGGGCGAGATGGAGGCCATTGCCGGCGATCTAAACGAAGCGGAACTGGCGCGCGCCCGCGCCCAGCTCAAGGCCTCGCTGCTGATGGGCCTGGAGCGCCCGGCCGGCCGCGCCGACCAGATTGCCGGCCAACTCTTCGCCCTGGGCCGCATCCAGCCGCCGACCGAAATCATCGCCCAGCTCGACGCCATAGCGCTTGGTGACGTCAAGGCCTATGCGGCGCGGGTGATGCAGGCCGGGCGGCCCGCCATCGCCGCCATCGGCCCCATCGCGCGGCTGGAAGGCCATGACCGTTTCGCCCGGCGCTTCGGTGCCGGCGCCCTTGTGCAAGCGGCGGAATAGTGAAAAAGCCCCTCATCAAGCAAGGGCCGATCGCCTTCATGCGCGGCCTGACTTTCCCCGGTGGGCAGCAGCCGGTGATCGAGGGCGCCTCCGTCTATCTGCGCTACCCCCGTATCGCCGACTACCCGGCCTGGGCGCGGCTGCGCGCCATGAGCCGCGCCTTCCTCACCCCCTGGGAGCCGGTATGGGCCGATGACGAGCTGACCCGCGGCGCCTTCCGCCGCCGCCTCAAGCGTTATCACAAGGAGACGCGGCAGGATTCGGCCTATGTCTTCTTCGTGCTGCGCAAGTCCGACCATGCGCTGCTGGGCGGCTGCACCCTGTCCAACGTCCGCCGCGGCGTCACCCAGGGCTGCACCCTCGGCTACTGGATCGGCGAGCCCCATGCCCGCCAGGGCCACATGACAGATGCGCTGAAGGTGTTGGTCCCCTTTGTCTTCCGAACCCTTGGGCTGCACCGGATCGAGGCCGCCTGCCTGATCGCCAATGAAGGCTCCAAGGCGCTGTTGGCCCGTTGCGGCTTCCGCCAGGAAGGCCTGGCCCGCCGCTATCTGCTAATCAACGGCGTCTGGGCCGATCATCTGCTATACGCTTTGCTCGCCGACGAGGCGCCACTACGCTAACGCCGGACCGGCGCACGGGACTGAATGACAATACGCCGCCTCATCGCCCTGGCCTGCGCCGCGCTCATGCTGGGCGTGCTTGCTCCGGCGGCATCGGGACAGGGCGGAACCTCCGGCGGGCCCGCCACGCCCAAGCCGGTCAATTTCGCCGGCGTCCAGAATGTGCTGGCGCTGAAGCCCTCATTGACTTCCTACCACGCGCCCGGCGGGCCAGAGGCGGACGGTTCGGTCTGGTACATGCTGCCGGTGATGAATGACGGGGTGCGTCCCGCCATCCGCGTTCTGCTGGCGGGTCAGCCGCCATCGGCGGCGCTGCATCTGCTACCGCGGCACACACGGCCGGCCATCCTCGCTGTCGCCAGTTCGGAGGCTGGCGTGACGGTCGAAATGGCGCCCGCCTATGGCGCGCGCGCCTGGCGGGTAATCATTCCGCCGATCACCACGGCGGCGCTGGCCATCCGTGTCAGTTCCGCCGACAGCCCGCCCGCCCTTTCGGCCTGGAGCGAGCCGGCGCTTGCCTCCCACAACCGCCAGCTCGCCATCTTCATCGCCGCCGTGGCGGCGTTGATCGGGGCGGCGATGCTGATCACCGGCGGTCTGGCCGTGCTGATCGGCCATACCGCGCCGCGCTGGGTGGCGGTCACCCTGATGCTGCTGCTGCTGGGCTGGCTGGCCGCCTCCGGCATGTTCGACGCCAGCATCGCCACGAGCCTGGGCGGGCCTTACGGGTTGGAAGCCCTTCTTGATGTTTGGGCGCTGGCGGCGGGCGCGCGGCTGGCCGACGCGATTGTGCCGGTGCGCGATATCTTTCCGCGCCGGCAGCGAGACTTCCGCCGCGCCCTGTGGGGCCTGGTGGCCCTGGGAGCGTTGGCCTGGGTGGGAGTGCCCGGCGCCACGCTTTTCACCGACGTCGTCACCGTGCTGGGTGGCGCAACCATCGCCGTCTATCTCTTCTGGTGCGGCAGGCGCGGCATCAAGGCGGCGCAGGTGGTGGCGCCGTCTGCCGCCGCTTTCGCCCTGGTGGCGATGGCCGGGGCGGTGGTGGCGCTGGGCGGCTGGGGCGAGGGCCTGACCGGCCCGGCGGTGACCGGCGGCTTTGCCGCGGCCGGCGCCATCCTTCTGGCGCTGGCGGTGATCGCCAGTGAGGAAATCGCCGTGCTGCCTTTCCTGCACGGTTCCGGCGCTGCCAAGCTGTTGGAGGCGCATCTGCCTGCGGGGATGGCGCTGGATCCGGCCACGCCCTTCGCCAACCTGGCGCTGGCGGCCATCGGCGCGGCGCATCAGGGCGTCTTTGATCTGGATTTCCGCAGCCAGCTTCTCACCCTGTCGCCGGATGCGGCACTGCTGCTGGGGCGTGGCCATCACGAAAGCACCCTGAGCCATGCCGACTTCCAGGCGCTGCTCCATGCCGACGACCGCCCCAATTATGTGGCGGCGCTGGAGGAATACAGCGCCCGGCCCGGCAGCGCCTTGCGGCTGGAGTTTCGCGTCGCGGCCGGGCAGGGGCGCTGGCGCTGGCTGGAGCTGCGCGCCACCATCGTTACCGAGCAGGAAGACGTCGCCTCCGACTGCCTTGGGCTTCTGGCCGACATCACCCAGCGCAAGGACAGGGAAGCGCTGGCAGTCGCCAATGACGATCTCACGGGACTGGGCAACCGCATCGCCATGATGCAGGCGCTGGACGGGCTGGGCGCCGATCTGGCGAAATCGCTGTTCGCGCTGATCGACATCGACCGTTTCAAGGCCATCCATGCCAGCCTGGGCGATGATGGCGCCGACCAGGTGCTGCGCCAGACGGCAAGGCGGCTGGCCGGACTCAAGGCGCGGCTGTTCCGCGCCGGCGGGGATTCTTTTGCCTTGCTTTATGACGAGGCGCCGCGCGATGCCAAGGCGGCGGGCGACAGGGCGGTGGAAGTCTGTGCCCCCCCGCACCTGGTGGTGAATCGCAGCATCTTCGCGCCCGTCAGCATCGGCCTGGCGCGCGGCAGCGACGGCGATGATCCCCTGACCCTGATCAAGAACGCCGAACTGGCACTGATCGCCGCCAAGCGCCAGGGCGGCGGCGCGGCGATACTTTATGAATCCGGGCTGGAGGAAACCGATCCCGGCGACGCGGTGGCGCTGGAAAGCGAGTTGCGCCAGGCGCTGGAGCAGGGCGAACTGGAAGTGTATTACCAGCCGATCATGCGGCTGGCCGATAGCTCGGTCGCCGGTTTCGAGGCGCTGCTGCGCTGGCGCCATCCCTCGCGCGGGCTGGTGACGCCGGAGGATTTCATCGCCCATTCCGAGGAGACCGGCCTGATCGTTGAGCTGGGCCGCTTCGCGCTGGAAAAGGCGGCCGCCGACCTTTCGCAATGGCAGCGCTTCTTCCCGCTCAAGCCGGCGCTTTTTGTCAGCGTCAACCTTTCGCGCCGCCAGGTGCGCGATGCCGGTCTGGAGAGCCTGGTCAAGACCGTATTGGCCGCCAGCAGCATCGCCCCCGGCACGCTGCATCTGGAGATTACCGAAAGCGCGGTGGCCGCCGATCCCCGCCTGGTGCCGATGCTGGAACGGCTGCGCTCCGCCGGCGCGGGTCTTTCTATCGACGATTTTGGCACCGGCTCTTCGACCCTCAGCCAGTTGCGCACCCTGCCTTTCGACACGGTCAAGATCGACAAGAGCTTCCTTGCCCGCCATGGCGGCACCGACATCGATACCGATGGCGAAGTGGTGCTGGCCTCGATCGTGGCGCTGGCGCACGATCTCAAGCGGGCCGTGGTGGTGGAAGGCGTCGAGAGCCAGCGCGACAGCGAATGGCTCACCGGCCTGGCCTGCGAATTCGGTCAGGGGTATTATTTTTCTTCGCCACTCAAGCCCGAGGATACCCTCGAATTCATCGCCCGGCACCACAATGCCGCCGCGGCTCAGGAAAGCACTTAACCCAAAACCCAATGGAGACTGAAAGATGATCAAGGTCGGCGAAAAAATTCCATCCGTCACGCTGATGGAAAAGCAGGAGGGCGGACCGGCCCCCGTCACCAGCGACGCGCTGTTCAAGGGCAAGAAGGTGGCACTGTTCGCGCTGCCAGGCGCCTTCACCCCCACCTGCTCGGCCAAGCATGTGCCGGGCTATGTGCAGAATTATGAGGCGCTGAAGGCCAAGGGCATCGACTCCATCCTCTGTCTGTCGGTCAATGACGCTTTTGTAATGGGCGCCTGGGGCAAGGATCAGAATGCCGACGACAAGGTGCGGATGATCGCCGACGGCAATGGCGAATTCACCCGCGCCGTCGGGCTGGAGTTCGACGCGAGCAAGTTCGGCATGGGCAGGCGCAGCCAGCGCTATTCCATGATTGTCGATGACGGCGTGGTGAAGTCGCTGAATGTCGAAGAGCCGGGCGCTTTTGAAGTGTCGAGCGCCGATCACATGCTCGGATTGCTCTAAGGTCCGGGAATGGCGGAGCGGGCCAGCAGGTCCGCTCTTTCGTTTTCCGGGTGTCCGGAATGGCCGCGCACCCAATGCCATTCGATCTTGTGGCGGGCCATCTCGGCATCGAGGTCCCGCCAGAGATCCTCGTTCTTCACTGGTTTCTTGTCCGCGGTCTTCCAGCCCTTGGTCTTCCAGCCGGAGAGCCATTTGGCGGCGCCATCCATGACGTAACGGGAGTCGGTATAGATCGCGACCGACGCGCCGCGCTTGAGCTTCTTCAGGCCTTCGATCACCGCCGTCAATTCCATGCGGTTGTTGGTGGTGGCCGCTGCGCCGCCGAAAAGTTCGGTTTCATGGCTGCCGCTGCGCAGGATGGCGGCCCAGCCCCCCGGCCCAGGATTGCCGGAGCAGGCGCCATCCGTAAACATCTGAACTTCACTCAAAGCCATATTCCCTGGCGTCTTTCACCTTCATGTGAAAGCGCAGCTTCTTCGAATATTCCCTTGGATCCTTCGGGCTGACCAGGGCATTGGGATCATGGTTGACCAGGTCGAAGAGGCGCGTCAGGAGGAATCGCAGGGCGCATCCCCGCATCAACACCGGCATGGCGGCGATTTCCTGCTGCGACAGCGGCCGTACGCCGCGATAGCCCTGGATCAGCGCCATGCCCTTGGTGAGGTTGTAGCTGCCGTCCATCTCGAAGCACCAGCTGTTCAGCGTCACCGCCAGGTCATAGGCGAACATGTCGTTGCAGGCGAAATAGAAATCGATGATGCCCGACACCTCCTCGCGCATGAACAGGACATTGTCGGGAAAGAGATCGGCATGGATCACGCCGCTGGGAAGAACCGGCCAGGCCGCGGTTATGGCCGCCAGCTGTTCGCGGATCAGGACCGCCAGGCCGTCTTCGACGCCATCAGCATGGGCGTCGCAGGCTTCAGCCAGCTTCTTCCATCCGGGTGGTCCAAGCGCGTTGGCGCGGGTCAGGGCGAAGCCGTCACCTGCCTGGTGCAGCCGCGCCAGTGCTGCGCCGGCGGCGGCGCAATGCGGCGCAGTCGGCCGGCGCACCGACAGGCCGTTGAGGAAGGTGACGATGGCGCAGGGCCGCCGGTTGAGATGGGCCGAAAGCGCACCGCCCCGGGTTGGCACCGGCAGGGGGCAGACGATGCCGGCCCGCGCCAGGTGTTCCATCAAACCGAGATAGAAGGGCAGGTCGCCGGGGCTGACACGCTTTTCATAAAGCGTAAGGATGAAGGCGCCGCGGTCGGTCTGGAGGTAGAAATTGGAATTCTCCACCCCTTCGGCGATGCCCTTGAAGGTCAGGGGCGTACCGATATCGTATTCCCGGAGCAGGCGCTCCAGGTCCTCGAAGGAGACTTCGGTGTAGACAGCCATGATGCCCCGAAAACGGCTTAACAGGCGGGGCGGAACATGCTCTAAGCTGCCCCGCCAGCGCTTACGGACAAGTCCGACGCATGGCCGCGAAAGTCAAGCAAAAGAGCCCAGCAAAAGAGCAAAGTCCGCCATGATGCCCGGTTTTTCCTGTTTCCGTTTCGCGCCCGTCCTCGCCGCCTGCGCCATGGTGCTTTACGGTTGCGATGCCGTGCCGCGCACCTTCAATTGTCCGGGTTCGGCCCTTCTCGCCGATGCCGCCACCCGCCCGGTGCTGAAGCCGGGGGCTGCGGCCACCGATCCGGCGTCACTGCTCTTCACCGTCCATGCGGTGACGATAGACACCAATTGCGTCCTGGACCGGCGCGCCGGCGAAACCAGTTCCAATGTCGAACTCACCTTCCGCGCCACCCGCGCGCCGAGCGGCCAGGCGGCGCATTATGTGGTGCCCTATTTCCTGGCCATCAACCAGGGCGAACGGGTCATCAACAAGCGGGTTTTCAATATCACGATCGATTTCGCGCCGGGCGCTTCGGAGGTCATTGTGCAGACGGCCATAAACCGCACAGTACTAAGGCTGGAGAATGGTCATTTGCCGACCGACTATCAGTATCTCGCCGGGCTGCCGCTCAGTGAAGCGGAGCAGGCCTATCTCAAGAGCGTGGGCCCCTACACGCCATGATCCCGCTTGCCGTCCTGCTCACGGCGGCGGTGGGCGATGCGTTCGCTGCCGAAGGGTTGGCGCGCGAGCTTGGCCAGGTGCAGGTTTCCGATCGTCCTGACCTGGCGCCTTTCCAGTGCAATGGCGCGCTGGCGGCGGCGCGGTCTTTAAGCGGCCGTCCCGCCGATCGCGTTCCGGCGGGGGCAAAAGCCAATCCTCGCGCCATCGCCGAGAAGATCGCGGCGCGGCTGAAGGACAATCCGCTCTTTTCGAAAATCGAGATTGCCGGGCCGGGCTTCCTGAACTTTGACATCGCCGAAGCGGTGCTGGCCGCCGGGCTGGGCGAGCTGGCGCGGGATGCGCGGCTCGGTGCGCCGGATACCGGCGCCGGACGGACCGTGGTGATCGATTTCGGCGGCCCCAACATCGCCAAGCCCATGCATGTCGGGCATCTCCGCTCCTCCATCATCGGCGATTGCCTGCAGCGGCTCTATCGCGCCAACGGCTGGACCGTGGTGAGCGATGTCCATCTCGGCGATTGGGGCCTGCAAATGGGCCAGCTGATCTCCGAGATCGAACTTGAAGGTACGGCACCCGTCTATTTCGACGTCAATTTCGCGGGCTCCTATCCGGAAGATTCGCCGGTGACGATGGACGAGCTGGAAAGGCTCTATCCCCGCGCCTCCGCCGCCTGCAAGGCTGATCCGGCGCGGCTGGAAGCCGCGCGCCGCGCCACGGTGGACCTGCAGGCCGGCCGTCCCGGCTATCGCGCCTTGTGGCGGCACTTCGTGAAAGTGTCGGAGCAGGGACTGGCGCGGGAATTCGGCAGCCTTGGCGTGAAATTTGATCTCTGGAACGGGGAATCCAGCGTTGACGCGCTGATACCGCCCATGATCGCGGATCTGAAGGCGCGCGGCCTGGCGCGGGAGAGTGATGGCGCGCTGGTTGTCGAGGTGGCGCGCGAAGACGACAGAAAGCCGTTGCCGCCGCTGATCCTGGTCAAGTCCGAAGGCGGGGTGCTTTACGGCACCACCGACCTTGCCACCATCATCGCCCGCGTGCGCGAACAGGATCCGGCGCTGATCCTTTATGTCGTGGACCATCGCCAGCACGGCCATTTCGAGCAAGTCTTCCGCGCCGCCGCTCTCGCCGGCTTCGCCGGCCGGGCGGCGCTGGAGCATGTCGGCTACGGCACCATGAACGGGCCGGACGGCAAGCCCTTCAAGACCCGGGCCGGCGGGGTGATGAAGCTGCATGACCTGATCGCCATGGCCACCGCCGAGGCCGAGAAGCGGCTGGCAGAACAAGGCATCGGCGCGGACTATTCCGCCGCCGAACGGGCGGAGATTGCGCGGCGGGTCGGCATCGCCACCATCAAGTTCGCCGACCTCTCGCACCAGCGCACAACCGACTATATTTTCGACCTGGAAAAATTCTCGACCTTCGAAGGCAAGACCGGGCCCTATCTGCAATATGCCGCGGTGCGCATCCAGTCGATCCTGCGAAAGGCGGGGGCCATGGAGGCCGCCGGCACGGCGACGCTGCCATCGCCGGAAGAACGCGCCCTGGCGCTGCAACTGCTGGCGCTGGCCGATGCGATGGCGGCGGCGGAGGACAAGCGCGCCCCCAACATTCTCTGCGACTACGCCTTCGAGCTGGCGCAGCGTTTCAGCCGTTTCTATGCGGCCCATCACATCCTGTCCGAATCGGACCTGGACCTGAAAGTGACGCGGTTGCGGCTTTGCGCCCTGGTCCTGGCGGTGCTGACCAAGGTTCTGGGCCTGTTGGGGATAGAGGTTCCCGAAAGGATGTGAGTAACTTCAGGCGGTTCCCCACCCGAATTGACTCCCCTCCTTCGCCCCCTAGAATGCACCGCAACAGACCCCTCCGCCGGGAGGCATTGGGGGTTCTGGCCAGCACACGATCCCTCGCGGGAGAGAGCCCTTGATTGGGCCGCCGAAGGAGCAACCGCCCCGGAAACTCTCAGGCAAAAGGACCGCGATCGGGTGATGAACTTCTGGAAAGTGAACGGCCTTGCCGTTCCACCGAAGGGGTAATCCGCCGTCTTCAGGAATCTGAAGCGGGCGGGGAAATCTCTCAGGTCCCGTGACAGAGGGGTGCGTGCCCGAAAGGGTGCGATGACTCATATCTGTCGGGACTGCATGACTGTCAGCACTGAAATTCTGCGCCGCACGCCGCTTTACGCCCTGCATCTGGAGCTGGGCGGCAAGATGGTGCCATTCGCCGGTTATGAAATGCCCGTTCAGTACCCCACCGGCATTCTGAAAGAGCATCTGCATACCCGGGCGCAGGCGGGACTGTTCGATGTTTCGCATATGGGGCAGGGGTTCCTCTCTGGCGATGTCAACGCGCTCGAGCGCATTACGCCCGCCGATGTCGCGGGGCTGAAGGAAGGCGCGCAGCGTTACGGCCTGCTGCTGAATCCCGGCGGCACCATCAAGGACGATTTCATGTTCTCGCGCCTGGCGGGAGAGCCTGACCTGTATCTTGTGGTGAATGCGGGCGGCAAGCAGGCCGATTTCGAATACATCAACGCGACGCTGAAAGGAGCGGCGCAAGTCACGCCGCGTTTCGACCGCGCGCTGCTGGCGCTGCAGGGCCCGGCGGCCGAGGCGGTGCTGTCGCGGCACGCGCCGGGAGCAGCCGATCTCACCTTCATGAAAGTGATCCGCGGCAGTGTCGCGGGGGCGCCGGCCGTCATCAGCCGCAGCGGCTATACCGGCGAGGATGGCTATGAGATTTCCATCGAAGGCGCGGACGCGGATAAGGTCGCCCGCGCGCTGTTGGCCGAACCCGAAGTGCTGCCCATCGGGCTGGGCGCGCGCGACAGCCTGAGGCTGGAAGCGGGCCTCTGCCTTTACGGCCACGACATCGATGACGGCATCGATCCGGCGCAAGCCAATCTGCTCTGGTCCATCGGCAAGCGCCGCAGGGAAGCCAGGGATTTTCCCGGCGGCGAAAGAACCATGGCCGGAAGCCCGTCAAAAAAGCTGGTCGGCATCAGACCGGAAGGCCGCGCGCCCGCCCGCGAAGGCGTCGAGATCAGGGCGGACGGCCGCATCGTCGGCCGGGTCACGTCCGGCGGCTTCGGGCCTTCTATCAATGGGCCGGTGGCGATGGGTTATGTCGAAACGCCGTTCGCCGCCGCCGGCACGAAAATAGAACTGATGGTGCGCGGCCAGGCCCTTCCAGCCGCCGTCGCGATCCTGCCTTTTGTTCCCCACACCTATAAGCGCTGAGAGAAACGATGAGTGAGACGCGATACACAGACCAGCATGAATGGGTCCGCCTTGAGGGCGACAGCGCCACGGTGGGCATCACCAAATTCGCCGCCGAGCAATTGGGCGATGTGGTCTATGTCGAGCTTCCCGCCAAAGGCAGGGCGGTGAAAGCCGGCGCCGAGGCGGCGGTGGTGGAAAGCGTCAAGGCCGCCAGCGAGGTTTATGCCCCGGTCGGCGGCGAAGTCACCGGCGCCAATGATGCCCTGTCCACCGAACCGTCGAAGGTGAACGAGGATCCGGAAGGCGCGGGATGGTTCTTCAAGCTCAGGCTGGCCGACGCCGGCGAGTTTGCAAGGCTGATGGACGCGGCGGCCTACGCCGAATTCACGAAAGGTCTCTGATGCGCTACCACCCGCTCACCGCCGAGGATCGCCGCGCCATGCTGGCCAGGATCGGCGCGCCCAATGTCGATGCCTTGTTCCGCGATGTGCCAAAGGGGGCGCTGGCGCCGCTTTCGGCCTTCGCGCTGCCCGACACGCAGGGCGAGATGGAGGTGGACCGCGCCCTGTCGCGCCTGGCGGCCAGGAATATCGCGTCCGGGAGCGCGCCGTCCTTTTGCGGCGCCGGCGCCTACAAGCACCACGTCCCTGCTTCGGTGGACCATCTGATCCAGCGCTCGGAATTCCTCACCAGCTACACCCCCTATCAGCCCGAGATCGCCCAGGGCACGCTGCAATATCTTTTCGAGTTCCAGACCCAGGTGGCGCTGCTCACCGGCATGGAGGTGGCCAACGCCTCGCTCTATGACGGCTCGACCGCCACCGCCGAGGCGGTGTTGATGGCCCAGCGCATCACCAGGCGCGGCAAGGCCATTCTCTCCGGCGGGCTGCATCCGCATTATGCCGAAACGGTGGAGACGGTGGCCGGCCTGTTCGGGACCATGCGGCGCGCGCCGGTCACGCCCGGCAGCGCCGAAGACATCATCGCCCTGATCGACGACGACACCGCCTGCGTCGTGGTGCAGTCGCCCGACGTCTATGGCCTGATCCGCAATCTGCGGCCCATCGCCGCCGCCGCCCATGCCAAGGGGGCGCTGCTGATCGCGGTGGTGACGGAAGTGGTTTCGCTCGGTCTGCTGGAGCCGCCGGGCGCGCAGGGCGCCGACATTGTGGCGGCGGAAGGCCAAAGCATCGGCAACGGCCTCAATTTCGGCGGGCCCTATGTTGGGCTGTTCGCCACCCGTGAGAAATTCCTGCGCCAGATGCCCGGCCGCCTCACGGGCGAGACGGTGGATGCCGAAGGCCGCCGCGGCTATGTGCTGACGCTTTCGACGCGTGAACAGCATATCCGCCGCGAAAAGGCGACCAGCAATATCTGCACCAATTCGGGCCTTTGCACCCTGGCCTTCACCATTCACATGACGCTGCTGGGCGAGGAAGGCCTGTCGCGCCTGGCGCGGCTCAATCATGCCAGGGCGGTGACGCTGGCTGACCGGCTGGCGAAGCTGGAGGGCGTCGAACTGGTGACCCAGGCCTTCTTCAATGAGTTCACCCTGCGCCTTTCCCGGCCCGCCGCCGAAGTGGTGGAGGCGCTGGCGCTGAAGGACATCCTGGCGGGCGTGCCCGCCTCGCGGCTGGGCGGGGCGGAGGATCTGCTGATCGTCGCCGTCACCGAAACCGTAAGCGATGATGATTTCACCGCGCTGGAATCCGGTCTCAGGGAGGTGCTGTCATGAGCCTCAACAATCAGGGCCGGCCGACATCGGCGGGCGTAAGCGAAGGCGGCGGCATGGCCACAATCTCCGGCGACCGCGGTCTCGACCATGAAGAGAAGCTGATCTTTGAACTGGGCCATGGCGCGGTGGGCGTGGACATGCCCGATGTGAGGGTTTCCGACGATCGATTGGGCGGCATGCGCCGCAGGGACGCGGTCGGCCTGCCCGGGATCAGCGAGCCGGAAGCGGTTCGCCATTATGTGCGGCTGTCACGGATGAACTACGCCATCGATGCAGGGCTTTATCCGCTGGGTTCCTGCACCATGAAGCATAATCCGCGCCTGAACGAGAAAATGGCGCGGCTCCCCGGCTTCGGTGACCTGCATCCACTGGCACCCGTGTCGGCCACGCAGGGCGCGCTGGCGCTGATCGCCGACCTGATGAAATGGCTGACCGTGCTAACCGGCATGCCCGCCGTGGCGATGTCGCCCAAGGCCGGCGCCCATGGCGAACTCTGCGGCCTGCTGGCGATCCGCGCTGCACTGGAAGCGCGCGGCGAGGGCCATCGCAAGCGCATCCTGGTGCCGGAATCGGCCCATGGCACCAATCCCGCCACCGCCGCCTTTGCTGGCTTCACCGTGGACGAGGTGCCGGCCAAGCCGGACGGCCATGTCGATGCCGATGCGCTGGAGGCGAAGCTCGGTCCTGATGTGGCGGCGATCATGCTGACCAATCCCAACACCTGCGGCCTGTTCGAGCCGCGGGTGAAGGAGATGGCCGATGCGGTGCATGCGGCAGGGGGCTATTTCTATTGCGACGGCGCCAATTTCAACGCCATCGCCGGCAAGGTGCGGCCGGGCGACCTCGGCATCGACGCCATGCACATAAACTTGCACAAGACCTTCTCCACGCCGCATGGCGGCGGCGGGCCGGGGGCGGGACCGGTAGTGCTGTCGGAGCGGCTGGCGCCCTTCGCGCCGCTGCCGCTGCTGGTGGCGGACGCGAGTGGCTTCCGGCTGGTCGAGCACCGCCAGGACGCACCCCGGGGCGCGCAGCCTTTCGGCCGCATGTGCGCCTTCCATGGCCAGATGGGCATGTTCACCCGGGCGCTGAGCTACATGCTCAGCCATGGCCGCGACGGTGTGCGCCAGTCCTCGGAAGACGCGGTGCTGTCGGCCAACTACATCCTGGCCTGCCTCAAGGACGTGATGAGCGCGCCGTTCGGCGACGGTCCCTGCATGCATGAGGCGCTGTTCGACGACAGCTTCCTGGAAGGCACGGGCGTCACCACCCTGGATTTTGCCAAGGCGATGATCGACGAGGGCTACCACCCCATGACCATGTATTTCCCGCTGGTGGTGCATGGCGCCATGCTGATCGAGCCGACCGAAAGCGAGAGCAAGGAGTCGCTCGACCGTTTCATCCATGTACTGCGGGAACTGGCGCTGGAAGCCAGGGCCGGAAAGACTGCGCGCTTCGAAGGTGCGCCGCGCCTGGCCCCCCGCCGGCGGCTGGACGAAACCCAGGCGGCGCGCAAGCCGGTGCTGCGCTGGAAGCCCGACGCGATGAAGCAGGCCGCCGAGTAGGCGCTATTTGCAGAAATGCGGCTTCAGACCTGGCGGCAGCAGGGTCTTGCTGTCGCTGCAGGCCAGATCGAGCTGCTTCTGCGTCAGCCCCTTGACGTTCCGCAGGTCGGTGCCCAGGAACGAAGTGATCGAGGTGACGGCGCCGGTCAGGTCGGCGCCGTCCAGCTTCGCCCCGGCCAGATTGGCGCCCGACAGCTCGGTGCCGCGAAAACTGGCGCCGCGGAAATCGGCGAAGGACATGCACATCAGGGTGGCGTTGGCGCCATCGAAATTGGCGCCGTGCAGGTCATGTTCCTTGACGCAGGTGTTGGAGAGGTCGGCTCCCATCAGCTTGCAGCCGGGGCAATCAACAATGTCGGCGCGGATGCGCCCCACCGCCTTGGGGTCGGCGCCCAACTTGCCGACATAGTCGGCCGCCAGCGCGGGTTGGGCGAGCAGGAAGGCCAGGGCAACAGCACGTCTCATGGCGGCACAGCCTAGCCGCCAATTGACAACAAGCGGTGAAGATCAGCTGCAGCCGGTGGTGGAACCGCAGGTGTTGCACTTCATGCAGGTGCCATTCCGGACCAACGTGAAATTGCCGCAACTGCCGCAGCTGTCGCCCTCAAAACCCTTCATCTTGGCCTCGGCGGCGCGCTGGGCGCGGCTGCCGCCCAGCGCCGCCTCCATCGCCGCGGCGCCCAACTCGGCCTGGACGCTGATGCCGATTGCCCTGACGTCCAGCATCTCGGCGGGCGCCGATTCGCCGTCACGCGGCTCATAATCGCCGCTGTCGAAATGCGGATGGTCGTGCTCTTCCTCCAGCCGCCGCGCCGCGCCGCCACTGACCACGGTCATGGCCCGGCCGCGCACATAACCCCGGGAGGCCAGCTTGGTGATGGCGGCTTCGGCCACCGGGGCGGCGCTGCCGGCTCCGATATCATCGTCCTGCGGCGGCACATGCGCCAGGTCGCTGCGGCCGAGATAGGAAACGCCCAGCTCGCGGAAGATGTAATCCAGCACGCTGGTGGCGTTCTTGATGGAATCGTTGCCGATGACCAGGCCCGCGGGCTCGAAGCGGGTGAAGGTGAAGGCGTCGACGAATTCCTCCAGCGGCACGCCATATTGCAGGCCGACCGAGATGGCGATGGCGAAATTGTTCATCAGGCTGCGGAAAGCGGCGCCTTCCTTGTGCATGTCGATGAAAATCTCGCCCAGCCGGCCGTCTTCATATTCGCCGGTATGGAGATAGACCTTGTGGCCGCCGACGATGGCCTTCTGGGTATAGCTCTTGCGCCGGTGCGGCAGGCGCTCGCGCTCATGCGCCCGCACCTTCTCGATCACCCGCTCGACGATGCGCTCGGTGACGACGGTCTGCGAGACGCTGGCTTGCGCCGTCGCGCGCGGCGCGGGAGCTTCGGCGGCCTCGTCCTCCTCCTCGTCGATCAGGTCGAAGACCTGGCTCGCCAGCGGCTGGCTCAGCTTGGAACCGTCGCGATAGAGCGCATTGGCCTTCAGCCCCAGCTTCCAGGAGAGCATGTAGGCATCACCGCAGTCTTGGACCGCAGCGCTGCCCGGCATGTTGATGGTCTTGGAAATGGCGCCCGAAATGAAGGGCTGCACCGCCGCCATCATGCGGATATGGCTTTCCACCGAGAGGAAGCGCTTGCCGGTGCGGCCACAGGGATTGGCGCAGTCGAACACCGCCAGATGCTCCGGCTTGATGTGCGGCGCCCCTTCCAGGGTCATGGCGCCGCAGACATGCAGATTGGCGGCGTCGATGTCGGGCTTGGCGAAGCCCAGGGCCTTGAGCAGGTCGAAATCCGGCGCGTCCATCGCCCCGGCGTCCAGCTTCAGCGTTTCGCGGCAGAATTTCTCGCCCAGGGTCCATTTGTTGAAGACAAAGCGGATGTCGAAGGCGCTTTCCAGCGCGGCCTCGATCGCGCCGATCTGGGCGTCGCCGAAGCCCTTGCCGCGCAGGGCCTCCTGGCTGAGGCGGCCGCGATAATCTTCCAGCGTGCCATGGCCGACGGCATAGGCGACGATGGCGTCGATCTCCGGCGCTTCATAGCCAAGCGCGGCCAGGGCTTCGGGAACGCAGCGGTTGATGATCTTGAAATAGCCGCCGCCGGCCAGGGTCTTGAACTTGACCAGGGCGAAATCCGGCTCGACGCCGGTGGTGTCGCAGTCCATCACCAGGCCGATGGTGCCGGTGGGGGCGATGACGCTGGCCTGGGCGTTGCGGAAGCCGAACTCCTTGCCCAGCGAAAGCGCGTCATCCCAGGCGCGCCTGGCGGCATCGGCCAGCGCCTTGTCCGGCACCGCCTTGAGGTCCAGCGCCACCGGCAGGGTCGAGAGCTTCTCATAGCCGCTGGCTTCGCCATGGGCGGCGCGGCGATGGTTGCGGATCACCCGCAGCATCGCGTCCTTGTTGGCGGCATACTCCGGGAAGGGCCCCAGCTCACCCGCCATCTCGGCGCTGGCGGCATAGGAAGCGCCGGTCATCAGGGCGCTGATGGCGCCGGCGATGGCACGGCCTTCGCGGCTGTCATAGGCGATGCCGCTGCTCATCAGCAGGCCGCCGACATTGGCGAAGCCCAGCCCCAGGGTGCGGTAATCATAGGAAAGCTGGGCGATCTCCTTGGAGGGGAATTGCGCCATCAGCACCGAGATTTCCAGCACGATGGTCCAGAGCCGCACGGCATGTTCGAAGCCGTCCACATCGAAGCTGCGGCCGCCGGCGTCGTTCTTGCGGAAGGCCATCAGGTTGAGCGAGGCCAGGTTGCAGGCGGTGTCGTCCAGGAACATGTATTCGCTGCACGGATTGGAGGCGCGGATTTCGCCGCCGGCCGGGCAGGTGTGCCAGTCATTGATGCTGGTATGGAACTGGATGCCGGGATCGGCGCAGGACCAGGCCGCTTCCGAAACCTTCTGCCACAGATCGCGGGCCTTAACCGTTTTGGCGACTTCGCCGCTGCCGCGCCAGGTCAGGTCCCAGTCGCCGTCTTCCAGCACCGCCTTGAGGAAGGCGTCGGTGACGCGCACCGAATTGTTGGAGTTCTGGCCCGAGACGGAATTGTAGGCATCGGAATCCCAATCGGTGTCGTAGACGCGGAACTCGATCTCCTTGTAGCCCTGGCGCGCGAAGCTGATCACCCGCTCGATGTAATTGTCGGGGATCATGCTCTTGCGGGCGGCGCGGATCTCGCGGCGCAGGGCCGGGTTCTTCTGCGGGTCGAAGCAGTCATTGCCGGAACCGTCGCAGTTGATGCAGGCCTTCAGCACAGCCTTGAGGTGCTTCTCGGCCAGCTTGGAGCCGGCGACCATGGCGGCGACCTTCTGCTCCTCGATCACCTTCCATTCGATGAAGTCCTCGATGTCGGGATGGTCGATATCGACGATCACCATCTTGGCGGCGCGCCGCGTGGTGCCGCCCGACTTGATGGCGCCGGCAGCGCGGTCGCCGATCTTGAGGAAGCTCATCAGGCCGGAGGATTTGCCGCCGCCCGACAGTCTTTCCTCGGCCCCGCGCAGGGAGGAGAAATTGGTGCCGGTGCCCGAGCCGTATTTGAACAGCCGGGCCTCGCGGGTCCACAAATCCATGATGCCGCCTTCATTGACCAGGTCATCCTTGATGCTCTGGATGAAGCAGGCATGGGGCTGCGGATGCTCATAGGCGCTGCTGGACTTGGTCAGCCGCCCGGTCTTGTGATCGACATAGTAATGGCCCTGGCCGGGGCCATCGATGCCATAGGCCCAGTGCAGGCCGGTGTTGAACCATTGCGGGCTGTTGGGCGCGGCCTTCTGCGCCGCCAGCATGTGGCAAAGTTCGTCATAGAAGGCGCGGGCGTCGGCTTCGCCGTCGAAATAGCCGCCCTTCCAGCCCCAATAGGTCCAGGCGCCCGCCATGCGGTCGAAGACCTGCTTGGCGGATTTCTCGCCGGTGGTTTCCTTGGAAGCGGGCTGCTTCTTCCACAGGAACTCCGGCACGCCTTCTTCCGGCGCCGCCTTCAGCGCCCGCGGCACGCCCGCCTTGCGGAAATATTTCTGCGCCAGCACGTCGGAGGCGACCTGGCTCCAGCTTTCGGGAACCTCGATGCCGTCCTGGGCGAAGACCACCGAGCCATCCGGATTGCGGATCTCGCTCGCGGCGGTGCGGAAGGCGATGCCTTCGTAGGGGGAATGTCCCTCGACCGTGAAATGGCGGCGAATGCGCATGGCAGAACCCCAAAAGTGAGAATGAACCGGCCCCAGCCCCACCCTTTGGCTACCGTTTCGGGGACAAAAAGCCGGCCGCGGGGAAGGAATTTCCGCCGCGGCGGGGCCGGGATTTGGTCCACCAGATATGGTGTCGCGGGTGGCGACTGGCCCAAAGTATGGACACGCCAGAAAGACGGGTGCAAGCGGGAAGTGGTTAAGGCCCCGGGAACCCCCTACATCTTGCGGGCCGCAAGTGCCTGAAAAACCGCGAGTCAAGCGAGCCGTCCGGGCCGTCCCGAAAAATATTTTCAGGACCCCTTCATCACGGTGTCACGGCCGGCTTGGGACTGTTTGTGGACAAGTGAGTCCGGTGGGACGGCGCTTTGTCTTGGCTGGCCGGAAGCGCCTCCCTATAGTCCGGGTCCTGAGTCTGTTGCGGCGCGAAATATGCTTTTTTCCTGGTGGAAGTCCCAAACCCTCGGCACCTGGCTCACCACCAGGCTGCGTGGCGAGCCGGTAGGCGAGGACGCCTTCGGCAACCGCTACTACCAGAACCGTGGCGGTGTGCGCCGGTGGGTTATCTACAACGGCACCGTCGAGGCCAGCCGGGTGCCACCCGACTGGCATGGCTGGCTGCATCACACCTATGCCGAGCCGCCAACCCGGGCGCCGTTCAAGACTCGCGCCTTCGAGAAGACGCACCAGCCCAACCTCACCGGCACGGCCATCGCCTATCGGCCCGAAGGCAGCCTGGCGCGCGGCGGCCATCGTCCGCCCGCCACCGGCGACTACCAGGCCTGGAAGCCGGAATGACGGCTCGCAGCCTGGCGCAGAACGGCAGCCTGTCTGAGACGCTGGTCGGCGCCCTTGTGGTCGCCGCGGCGCTGGCGCTGCTGGGATTTTTCTACGTCTTCGGTCACTCCGGCGGCGGTTCCGGCTATGACGTCACCGCCCGCATGACCAAGGTGGATGGGCTGGGCATCGGCACCGAAGTCCGCCTGGCGGGGATCAAGCAAGGTTCGGTGACGGCGCTGGACCTCGATCCCCGCACCTACCTGGTCAACGTGCACATGCGGATAAACAACGCGATCCGGATTCCGACCGACTCCTCGCTGGTGATCAATTCGGCGGGCCTGCTCGGCACGCCCTATCTCTCGATCACGCCCGGCGGTGACGACACCATGATCGCGCCCGGTGGCGCCATCCAGAATACGCAGTCGCTCAACGCCAATGACATCATGAGCCTGGTCAACCGCTTCACTTCGGGCGGCGGCCAGTGAGGCGCCTGACGCCGCTGCTGCTGTTGCTGGCTGCCGGTCCGGTCATGGCCCAGCCTCAGGCGGCCAAAACCGCCGCCAAGCCAGCCGCCAGGCCGGCCGCGGCAGCGCCGCCCGCCGATGCCCAGTCGACAGGGCCGATGACCCTGATGCTGCGCGGGCTGGACAAGATCACCGGCCGGCCCACCGATATTACCGCGCCCATCGGCAAGCCGGTGAGTTTCGCCACCCTCACCATCACGGCGCGTTCCTGCTATTCGACCCCGCCCAGCGAGCCACCCGAGACCTCGGCCTTTGTGCAGATCGAGGACCACCGTCCCGACCAGCCGGCGCGCAAGGTTTTTTCCGGCTGGATGTATGCCTCCAGCCCGGGCCTCAACGGCATGGAGCATCCGCTCTATGACGTCTGGGTGATCGCCTGCCGCGGCGGCGCCTCTGCGCCCACAGCGGTGGCCGCCAGCGGGCCGGGCAAGGTTGCGGCGCCCGATTCCTCCGACAGGGAGAAGTCGGTCGAGCTTCCCGCCGGAGCGGGCCAGTAACCTAAACTCCGTGCCAAAATGCTTCTCGGCTCAAAGCGCTTTCCAGCAGGGAGAGGTAGCGTTCGCGCGGGACTTCCATGGCGCCGAAGCCGGCGAGATGGGCGGTGAGGAACTGGGTGTCCAGCAGGGTGAAACCGCCCCGCCGCAGTGTTTCCACCAGCCGGACCAGCGCCACCTTGCTGGCGTCGCGCACCAGAGTGAACATGCTTTCGCCGAAAAAAGCCGCGCCCAGCTTGACGCCATAAAGGCCGCCCACAAGCTCGCCGTTCTGCCAGCACTCCACCGAATGGGCGTGCCCGCCCGCCGCCAGGGCAGTGTAAAGGCGCAGGATTTCGTGATTGATCCAGGTGTCCTCGCGCCCCGGCCGCGGGCTGGCGCAGCCTTTCATCACCTCGACAAAGGCGCGGTCGGAGGTGACCTCAAAGCGGCCGCTGCGCACGGTGCGGGCGAGACGGTGCGAAACATGAAAGCCGTCGAGCGGAATGACGCCGCGCTTTTCCGGCGAGACCCAATAGAGATGCGGATCGTCCCGCCGCTCGGCCATGGGAAACAGGCCGCGGGCATAGGCCGCGAGCACCAGCTCCGGCGTCAGGTCGGTCCCGTGCATGCCGTCAGCCTAGGCGCGATTGTCGGGCTTGTCATGCCGGTTGCAACCTCAGTGCAGCAGGTCGGCCAGCGCCTGTGCCTGGTCGCGAATAGCGGGCCATTGCGGCTGCTGCTGCAGATATTGTGCATAGCATGCCTCAAACGACCGTGCCCGTTCGCAAAGTGGTTGCGGCGCGATTCTGGTTCTCAGTGCCTGCCGCGCCACGAAAACCCGGTCATCCCGCTGCGCCGTGACAAGGATGTATTTCGGTCCTTCGTGCGTGACACCGGAGTCGGTGTCCACCGCCAGTTGGGCGGTGACAGTTCCGGCCGCGGCCTGAACCGGGACCGCGCCGAAAATCAGCCAGCCATTGTCGTCGCCAAAGGCAAAGGTCCAGAACTGCGACGCGTGGATGGCCCCGTCGATGGTCTGGGGCACGTCGAGCGACGGCGCGCCCGAATTCTTCCGGCCCTCAAGCCAGTGCTGCAGCAGCGCGGGCGTCGTGACGATGACTTCGGTCGCCCTTGCGCCATACGCTAGGCCGTCCAGCGTGCCGAAGCCCAGATCCTGGTGCAGGATGCTGAGATTGAGCTTGCCCTGGGCAGCGAAGCCCGGAGCCTGCCAGGGCGGAATGATCGCCTTCATCCGGCGCTCCAGATCGTCCAGCGCGCGACCTTCGCGCGTGTCCGACGGATCGTCCTTGGGAGGGCGGGCTTTGAACTGGGCGATGTAGCGGTCGCGGGCGGCAAGGTAGGCTGCGCTGTCGCCGGGTGCCCCGGCGGCCGGTAATGCCCCGGCGATGGCCAGGAGTAAAAGCGCTAACCCGGCCTTCCGCATGTCCAACGCTCCGCGCAGGTAGTTTATGCTACGAACCGTAGCATAAACAGCGCGTTACGAAAAGGCTGTTGGACAGAACGGGCCGGATTCGGAGGCGTGACGCTAATGCCCAAGTCCGGCCAGGTATTTCTCCAGCCAGTGGATCGAATAATCGCCATTGATGATATCGGGATCGCGCACCAGGCCCTGGAACAGGGGGATGGTGGTCTCGATGCCTTCCACCACCAGCTCGTCCAGGGCGCGGCGCAGGCGCAGCAGGCATTCGTTGCGGTTGCGGGCATGGACGATCAGCTTGCCCGCCAGGCTGTCGTAATAGGGCGGGATGCGATAGCCGGAATAGATCGCGGAATCGAAACGCACGCCCAGGCCGCCGGGCGAATGGAACTGGGTGATCAGGCCGGGCGAGGGGCGGAAGGTATAGGGGTTCTCGGCATTGATGCGGCATTCGATGGCGTGGCCCTCGAAGACAATGTCCTTCTGGGTGAAATCCATCGCCGCGCCCGAGGCGATGCGAATCTGTTCGCGGACGATGTCGATGCCGGTGATGGCTTCCGACACCGGATGCTCCACCTGCAATCGGGTGTTCATCTCGATGAAATAGAAGCGGCCGTCCTCATAGAGAAATTCGAAGGTGCCGGCGCCGAGATAGCCCAGCTTCTCCAGGGCGCGGGTGCAGATGCCGCCAATGCCGTCGCGTTCCTCGGCGTTCAGCGCCGGGCTGCCGGCTTCCTCCCAGACTTTCTGGTGGCGGCGCTGCAGCGAGCAGTCGCGTTCGCCCAGATGCACCACTTTGCCATGTGAGTCGGCGAGAATCTGGATTTCGATATGGCGCGGCTTCTGGAGATATTTCTCCATATAGACGGTGTCGTTGCCGAAGGCGGCCTTGGCCTCGGTGCGGGCCTGGGAAAGGGCGAAGAAAAGCTCGTCCGCGCTCCTGGCCACTTTCATGCCGCGGCCGCCGCCGCCTGCGGTGGCCTTGATCAGCACCGGATAGCCGATCTCCTCGGCCAGTTTCGCCGCCTCGGCGTCGCTGACTTCGCCGTCCGAGCCCGGCACGGTGGGAATGCCCAGCGATTTCACCGTCTGCTTGGCGGTGATCTTGTCGCCCATCATGCGGATATGTTCGGCGGTGGGCCCGATGAAGGTAAGGCCGTGCGCCTTGACGATTTCGGCGAATTTGGCGTTTTCCGACAAAAAGCCATAGCCGGGATGAATCGCCTCGGCGCCTGTGATCTCGCAGGCGGCGATGATGGCGGGAATGTTGAGGTAGGACTGGGCAGAAGGCGGCGGCCCCAGGCAGACGCTCTCATCGGCCAGGCGCACATGCATGGCATTGCTGTCGGCGGTGGAATGCACCGCCACGGTGGCGATGCCCATCTCGCGGCAGGCGCGGATCACCCTGAGGGCGATTTCGCCGCGGTTGGCGATGAGGATTTTCTCGAACATTTAGTGAAGAACTTTCTCTGGCGACGAAAGCAGAAGCTCCGCCATGGCCGGCCCCCGAGCCGGCCATCCAGCTTGAGAAAAAGTGTCGCGCGCGCGGCTCTGGATGGCCGGGTCAAGCCCGGCCATGGGGAGTGGGGCTGGGTGAAGCGCGCGATTCATTTAGCCGATGACGCAGAGAGCCTGGCCGAACTCGACCGGATCTTTATCGGAGACGCAGATTTCCTTGACCGTTCCGCTCCTGGGCGCGGTGATGGGGTTCATCGTCTTCATCGCCTCGATGATGAAGAGCGTGTCGCCTTCCTTGACCGGCTTGCCGATGGCGATGAAGGCCGGCTTGCCCGGCTCGGCGGCGACATAGACGGTGCCGACCATCGGTGAGGGCACGGTGCCCGGCGCCGGGCCGGCAGCGGGCGCGGCTGTGGCAGGCGCCGCTGCGGCGGGAGCGGCCGGCGCCGCCGCCACGGCGTTCACCGCGGCGCGGGAAACGCGGATGCGCGCGCCGTTATGATCGATCTCGATCTCGGTGAGACCAGTCTCGTTCAGCAGCCGGGAGAGTTCGCGGATGGCGTCGGCATCGACGCCGGGCTTTGCGCCCTTGGCAGGTTCCTTGCTCATGTTTTCATTGCCTTGAGAATCTGGGCGATGGCATCGACGGCGCGGACATAACCCTGCGCCCCGAAGCCCATGATGACGCCGGTGGCGGCCTTCGACACCCAGGAGTGGTGACGGAATTCCTCGCGCCGCGCCAGGTTGGAAAGATGCACCTCGATGATCGGCATCTTGCAGGCCAGCAGCGCGTCGAGCACGGCGATGGAGGTGTGGCCATAACCGGCGGGATTGATGATGATGGCGCTGCCCTGCTTGCGCGCTTCCTGGATCCAGTCCACCAGCTCGCCCTCGCGGTTGGTCTGACGGAAGACGGTGGCGAGGCCGTGGCTTTTCGCCTGGGCGGCGCACATCTCGCCGATCTGGGGCAGGGTGGTATGGCCGTAAATCTCGGGCTCGCGGTCGCCCAGCAGATTGGTGTTGGGCCCGTTGAGGATGTAGATTGGCAAGCTATTGTTTTGCTTCGACTTTTTCGCCATAAACGGTCCCTGTTCGGAAGCGATTCAAGCCTTATAATCGCATCCCTCGCGGAACGGAAATCCTCTCCATGGCCCTTAACGTCACCCTCAATGGCGAAGCCCGGCAGCTCAGCGGACCGCTCAGCGTCGCCGCCATGCTGACCGGCCTGGGGCTCGATCCCGCCAAGATCGCGGTGGAGCGCAATCTCGCCATCGTGCCGCGCTCGACCTATGACGCCGTGGCGGTGGAGGAAGGCGACAGGTTCGAGATCGTGCATTTCATCGGCGGCGGCAACGCGCCGGTGACAGTGCCGCGCCAGGACAAGCCGTTTCTGATCGCGGGCAAGGAATACAAATCGCGTCTGATCATCGGCACCGGCAAGTTCAAGACCTATGAAGACAATGCCCGCGCCCTGGAAGCCAGCGGTGCCGAGATCATCACGGTGGCGGTGCGACGGGTGAACCTGACCGATCCCGGCCAGCCCAAGCTGATCGATTTCATCGACCCGAAGAAATACACCTATCTGCCCAACACCGCCGGCTGCTTCACTGGCGAGGATGCGGTGCGCACCCTGCGCCTGGCGCGCGAGGCCGGTGGCTGGGATCTGGTGAAGCTGGAAGTGCTGGGCGAGAAGAAGCTGCTCTATCCTGACATGCTGGAGACGCTGCGCGCCACCGAAATGCTGGCGAAGGACGGCTTCAAGGTCATGGTCTATTGCTCCGACGATCCCTTGATGGCCAGGCGGCTGGAAGAGATGGGCGCGGTGGCGATCATGCCTCTGGCTTCGCCGATCGGCTCGGGCATGGGCCTCACTGCCACGGTCAATATCCGCATGATCATCGAGGATGCGAAAGTCCCGGTGATCGTCGATGCCGGCATCGGCACCGCCTCCGATGCGGCGGTGGCGATGGAGCTGGGCTGCGATGCGGTGATCTCCAACACGGCCATCGCCCACGCCCAGGATCCGGTCAGGATGGCGGCGGCGATGAGGCTGGCAGTGGAAGCGGGGCGCCTGGCCTGGCTCGCGGGCCGGATGCCGAAAAAGCCATACGCCGATCCGTCAAGCCCGCTGACCGGCCTGATCTAGACTAGCTGGCCTTCTTGAACGCAGCCGTCATGGCTGCATCATCGAGCGCGCCGGGATACATCACGCCGTTGATGACGAAAGTCGGCGTGCCTTCCAGCCCCACTTTCTTGCCGAAATCATGGGCGTCCGTCACCATTTGGGCGACCGCGGGATTGGCCATGTCGGCCTTGAGCCGCTTGGTGTCCATGCCCGCCTTCTGGGCATCGGCCATGATCATCTCCTCGGTCATCTGCTCGGTCTCGCCCATCATCAGATAATGGAAGGCGAGGAACTTGTCGGGCTGCGCCCGCGCCGCCAGCGAGGCCTTGGCCGCCAGCACTGCGCCGGGACCGTGAATATCGAGCGGATACTCGATGAAGGCGAAGCGGGTATCGCTCTTGTGCTTCTCGTAGATCGCTTTCACCGCCGGCAGCGAGGCGCGGCAATAGGGGCAGTCATAGTCATAGAACTCGACCATGGTGTTGGGGGCGTTTACCGGGCCGGTGACATAGGCGATACGGGAATTGAAGAAGGCGTCCAGCCCGACCTTCTTGATCGCGGCGGCATGGGTGGCGGCGCTTTTGGCGTCGTCGGCCTGCTGCGCGGCGTCACTCATTTCGGCCACAAGCTGGGGATGGCCGAGCAAATAGTTTCGCAGCTGGATTTCGTTCACCGGCATGTAGCCGGCATTGGTCAGCACCACCACCGCCGCCACCGCGATCAGCGCCCCGCACAGGGCGGTCACCAGCGTCGTCACCATGTTTTGCATGAGGGTTCAGTGTTCCTGTTGTGCGGCCTGTGCCGGCGCCGCCCCGATGATGTCAGCGGCCCGCTGCCAGTCGGCGCTGCCCTGGGGAAGACTGCGGCGGGCGCGGCTGGCGAAAACAAAGGCCTGCTTGTAGTTGCCGCCATTATAGTTCGATTCGGCCGTCGCCAGGTCCGCCATGGGCTGGTTTTTCATCAGGCTGTAGGCATGCGCCACCTCGTACCAGGTGAAGGGGTCTTCGGCTTCGACCAGCAGCGCCGCCTTGAGGTTGGCGAGCGCGGCGGGCGCCGACGCCGGATTCTCCTCGGCGAGCTGGGCGGTGGCCAGGGCGGCGCGCAGCTGCGGCGCATTGGGCTTGAGCCGTACCGCATTCTCATAGGCGGGGATGCCCAGCGCGGGCCTGGCCATCATCACATGGATCTGCCCCAGCACTTCGTAGAAATAGGGATTGTCGGGCTCGTCCTTGATCAGGCTGTTGATCTCGGCCAGCGCCTGCTGCAGCAGGGGCTTGCGCATATACGCCATGGCGCGGGCATAACGGGCGGGTGCGGAGGTATTGCTGACGGGAAAACGCCGCAGCACTTCGTCCACCGGCAGGATGAAGCCCGCCAGCTTGGCCTGCACCATCTGAAATGCGCGCACGCTTTGCGGCGGGTCCGGCACGTCGCGGTAGGGCGAGGAGTCGATCTGGCTCTGGATCGCAGCCAGGCGTTCCTGGCCGATGGGATGGGACACGGCATAGGGATCGATCCTGGAGCCCGCCATCGCTTCTTCCTGCGCGAAACGCTGGAAGGTGGTGTAAAGGCCCATCGGCGACTGGCGCGTGGCCAGCAGCAGCCGGGCGGCGATCTGGTCGGCGGCGGATTCCTGGATGCGGCTGAACTGCATGAACTGGCCTTCGGCAATGGCCTGGCCCAGCCCCATGATCGCCATGCCCGCCTGGCCGCCGCCAGCCAGCATGACGGCGATGCCGACCACCATGGACAGCAGCATCGGGACCGTCGCCTTCGACATGGCGTCGCCGGTGCGCGAGGCATGGCCGGCCGAAAGATGGCCGGTTTCATGGGCCATGACGCCGATCAGCTCGTTGGGGCTTTTCAGCCACAACAGAATGCCGGCGAAAATGAAAATGTCCTCCGGCTGGGTGGCGAAGGCATTCACCTGCATGTCGCCCATCAGGTAGACATGCACGGAATTGACATTCAGCCCGGCAGCCCGCGCCAGCGGCAGTTCGTAGCTGCGCAGCAATTCCTCGGTTTCGGTGTCGCGCAGGGCGAAGACCGAATTGTTCTGGGCCTGCGCCGGCAGGATGCCGGACGGCGCCACCGCCAGGAAAGCCAGGGCAAAGCCGAGACCAAAGCCCAGCTTGCGTCCATGCGTCCTTGCGGACCGCCAGACAGGGTTGCATAACGTCAAGGCTTGAACTCTCCTCTCAGCCCGCGCGTCCAGTCCCCTGGGACGGACCGTAGGTGGGCATGCGGTTCAGGTCAACGAAGCATGGCCCGGACCGGCCAATTATCGGGCCCAGGGCCCGCAAACAAGGATTACGTCCCGGTTATGTCGCATTTCCGCCTGTCCGGTTTTCTCGCCATGCCCTTGACCGCCCTGGCTCTGGCGGGCTGTTCCGCCGGGCAGCTTCTCGGCGTCGATGCGCTCCAGACCGATACGGTCCGCACCGTCACCGCCCGCCAGCTTGTGGTGGGAGACGAACCTTTCGCCGTCAAAGCCGCCGTGACAATGCTGGCCCAGGGCGGCAATGCCGTGGACGCCGCCACTGTCCTGTTCTTCGCCCTCTCCGTGACCTATCCGGTCGCGGCGGGGCCGGGCGGCGGCGGCCTCTGCATCGCCCGCGACACCTCCGGCGTGCTGGGTGAGTTCGATTTCCTGCCCCGCACCGCCAATCGCGGCGGCGCCTATGCGGTGCCGATGGCGGTGCGCGGCTTTTACGACATGCAGAAGCGGCTGGGCAGCGTGCCCTGGCAGCGCACCGTCTCGCCCGCCGAAGTGCTGGCCGATGGCGGCTTCCCGATGTCGCAGGCGCTGGCGGCGCGGCTGGCCGGCACCGAGAACATCATCCGCCTGGATGCCTCTCTGGCGGCAGAATTTCTCGATGAGAACGGCCAGCTGAAGAAGCCTGGGACCTCGGTCAGCAATCCCGCGCTGGCCCACGCCCTCAGCGTGATCCGCCAGCAAGGCGCCGACGGTTTTGCCAGCAGCATTGGCGGCGCACTGATTGCCTATTCCGCCGCCCAGGGCGGCGGTCTGGGTCCGGAGGATTTTGCCGCCGCCCGGACGCGCGCGGTGGCGCCTTCCCGCCGCAACGTTGGCGGCCTTGCCGTCGCCTATCCGGCGGTCGGCACAGGGGCGGGTGCCTTCTCGGCGGCGGTGCTGTCGCGGGCCGCGGCTTCGAACCCCGCCAATGCCGCCGCCAACGCGCTGGCGGCGGTGCGTCAGGCGCTGACGGGCTTTGGCGTCGCCACCGTGCCTGCCGATTTCGGTTCCACCGGCTTTGCCGTTGCGGACGGCATGGGCGGCGCCGTCGCCTGCGCCGTCACGCTGAACGGGCCGTTCGGAACGGGCCGCACGGCGACGGGTACGGGCGTGCTTCTGGCCGCTTCGCCCGCGGGTCCGGCGGGCCTGGCCTCGGCCTTCCTGATGCCTTTGGTGGCGCTGGGCAACGGCAATGATCTGTTCGCCGGCGCGGCTGCCGGCGGCCCCAATGGCAGCGCCGCCATCGCGGCAGCCCTGCTGCGCATGGCCGGGGGCGGTACGCTGGCCTCGCCTGCCGATATCCACACCAGCGGGGCGGCGCCGCGCGACACCATCAACCTGATCGCCTGTCAGGCGGCCTGCGCCGCCTTGCCGGATCCGGGCGCAAGCGGCCTGGGCGGCGTGGTGCACCAGGATGTGGCGGCGGCGCCGTGAAGGTGCACGGAGCCTGTCATTGCGGCGCCATCGCCTATGAGGCGGAGATCGAGCCTTCCCGCGTCACAGCCTGTCACTGCAATGACTGCCAGAACTTCTCGGGCGCGCCCTTTCGCCTTTCGGCGCCTGCAAGGGCCGAAGAACTGAAGATCATCCGCGGCGCGCCCAAGGTCTATGTGAAGACCGCCGAAAGCGGCAACCGCAGGGCGCAGGGCTTTTGCGGCGATTGTGGCGCCTCGATCTATTCCACCGATGCGGATGAGGCAAAAATCTACATGCTGCGGCTCGGCATCGTCGCCGAGCGCGGCCAGCTGCCGCCGCAGCGGCAGATCTGGTGCGAAGCAGCGCTGCCCTGGGCGCGCGAGCTGCTTGCCCTGCCCAAGATCGAGAAGCAGGTCTAGCGGCCACTTGTCGTTCCCGCCGCCGAAGGTCTTCTGCGCCCTGGGCGCAAGCGAAGCGCGGGGTGCTTAACTGTCCCCGCCGCCAAACGTCTTCTGCCACCACCCCTTCTTGACCGGCTTGGCGCCTTCTTCGCCGGGCGTGGTGTCGATTTCGTGTTCTGAGCTTGTGGGCCAGGCCGGCGCCGCAGGCTTGCCGGCGGACACGCCGCGATCGCTGGGTGTGGTGTCGATCTCATCGGGCTCGCCGAAGCGGTCCGGTGTGTAGCCGGCGTTCTCATCCTGGCCATTGGGCTGTTCGCCGGGCGGCTGGTCGTGCGGCCGTCCTTCACGGTCGCGCCCGCCGCGGCGGCCGCGGCGGCGGCGCCGGCGGCGCCCGCCGCCTTCGCCCGGACCCTGCTGCTGCTGGCCAAAGCCATTGCCGCCTTCCGCCGCAGGCGCGGCGCCTTCACCTTCGGCAGCCTCGATCTGCTCGCGGGGCGCCTGGTCGCGCTGCTCCCTGTCACCGCGCGGCTGGCCGCCCTGACCCCGGTCGCGATTGCGGCCGCGGCCGCCACGGCGGCGGCGGCCGCGCCGGCCTTCGCCGCCTTCGCCATCGCCGCGCGATCCGCCTTCGGATTCGCGCATCCGCGGCGGGCTGTCGTCTTCGCCCTCCTGCGCCGCCTCCGAAACGTCCTCGATTTCCTCTTCCTCGTCTTCTTCCTCGACATAATCCGGCTCCGGCTCGTCGGAATGCACGAAGCCGGCCTCGATGCCGACGGCATGGCTGCGCGGGCGTTCGCCGGGATCGCGGCTCTTGAGGCGGTCGATCTCGAACTGGCCCGCCGGCATGTGCTCCTGCGGCAGGAAGGTGATCTCCATGCGATGCTCGCTTTCCAGCCGCGCCAGCTCATGGCGCTTCTGGTTGAGCACATAGATGGCGATTTCGGTCGGCACCTTGACGGCGACGGCGGCGGACTTGCTTTTCTCGCCTTCCTCCTCCAGGGCGCGCAGCACGCGCAGGGCCGAGGATTCCACAGACCGCACCAGGCCGACGCCGCCGCAATGCGGACAGGTGACGGTGGAGCCCGCCACCACGCCGGCGCGCAGGCGCTGGCGGCTCATTTCCAGCAGGCCGAACTGGGAAATCTTGCCAATCTGGACACGGGCGCGGTCGTTCTTCACCGCGTCGCGCAGCCGCCTTTCGACCTCGCGGTCATTGCGGCCATCCTCCATGTCGATGAAGTCGATCACGATCAGGCCGGCCAGGTCGCGCAGGCGCAGCTGACGGGCAAGCTCGTCGGCGGCTTCCAGGTTGGTTTTGCGCGCCGTCTCCTCGATCGAATGTTCGCGGGTGGCGCGGCCGGAATTGACGTCAATCGATACCAGCGCCTCGGTCTGGTTGATGACGATATAGCCGCCCGAACGCAATGTGACGGTGGGCGAGAACATGGAATCGAGCTGGGACTCGATATGCATGCGCTGGAACAGCGGCACTGCATCGCGATACTGATGGACGTTGCGGGCCTGCGCCGGCATCAGCATGCGCATGAAGTCCTTGGCGTTGCGGTAGCCGGCCTCGCCTTCCACCACCACGTCCTGAACGTCCTTGTTGTAAAGGTCGCGCAGCGTCCGCTTGATCAGGTCGCCTTCCTCATAGACCTTGGCGGGGGCGTTGGAGCCCAGCGTGGTCTCGCGGATCGTGTCCCACATCCGCATCAGATATTCATAGTCCCGCCGGATCTCGATCCTGGTGCGGCTTTCGCCGGCGGTGCGGATGATCAGGCCCATGCCTTCCGGCAATTCCAGGCCCTGGGCGGCGCTTTTCAGGCGCTTGCGGTCGGCGGCGTTGGTGATCTTGCGCGAAATGCCGCCGCCGCGCGGTGTGTTGGGCATCAGCACGCAATAGCGGCCGGCCAGCGAGAGATAGGTGGTGAGCGCCGCGCCCTTGTTGCCGCGTTCCTCCTTGACCACCTGCACCAGGATGATCTGGCGGCGCTTGATGACTTCCTGGATCTTGTAGTGCTTCTTGCGCACCCAGCGCTGCGACGGGCGGGCGGACTGCAGTGCCTGGGCTTCGCCGGATTCGTCGCCGGCGAGGCCGCCTTCATTCTCTTCCGCCCCTTCGGCGGCGACATCGCCTTCCGACGGCGCATCGGCCGTTACCGCCTGGATCTCGCCTTCGTTTTCCTCGGCGGCCTCGGCGGCGGCGACGCTGTCATCGGAACCATAGTCGGCCAGCGCCGCCTCGGCGGCATCGGACTTGGTGACCGGCACCTCTTCCTCGTCATCATCCTGGGCATGCGCCTCCTCGGCGGCGCCGGCGTGATTGACGAAGACCTCTTCATGTTCATGGTCGGCGTCGCCCGCTTCCTCGACGGGCGGCACAGACCGGGCTTCCGGTTCCTCGATGGCGTCGAGCGGCACCAGCGGCGCCATCTCGGCCTCGCCCTCCTCGACGATTTCGTCCTCGGCCTCGTCCTCTTCGTCGCTGCTTTCCGCCTTGGTCTCGGAGGAGATTTCGAAGCTCTCGATCTCGTCCTCCTGGCGGCGGCGGGCCTCGGCTTCCTGCTCGGCGATCAGGGCGGCGCGGTCGGCAGCCGGGATCTGGTAATAGTCGGGGTGGATTTCCGCGAAGGCGAGGAAGCCCTGGCGGTTGCCGCCATATTCGACAAAGGCGGCCTGGAGCGACGGCTCAACGCGCGTCACCTTGGCGAGATAGATGTTGCCCTTGAGCGGCCGCTTGGAAGCGGCCTCGAAATCAAATTCCTCGACCTTGGATCCGTCGAGAACGACCACCCTGGTCTCTTCCGGGTGGCTGGCGTCGATGAGCATGCGCTTCATGGCAATCTCCGGCGGCATGTCCCCCCGCCCGCGTTCCGGCGCGAGACGTAAGGAGGAACAACCGCATGTTTGGGGTGAGCGACCGGCGCGCGCGCTCCGGGCCCGGCGATGCCGGGTGGCGGGAGAAACGTGACGCTGTCTTGGTCATGGCAGAACGAAATCCGGTACCGCGTCAGACGCGGGAAAGTGGGCTGCGGCCGGGCGGGCTTCCTGGCGCCAGGTCCAATGTCTGCCGGAGCAGGGGGGCGAGGCGGGGCGTCCATCACGACTGGCGGTTGCAGAAATCTGCGAGCCAGCGGCGCAACTTGTGACCGTTTTAGGGGTTACCCCCCGTAACGGCAAGGGTACCAATTTCCAATTCCGCCGGCCCGGGTCTGTGACTCATAAGTGATGAGGCTGTTGCACAAATGTTTGCGGTGGCCGCTGACATTTCATAAACCCAAGGTATCCGCGGGAAAAAATGTAAAAAAGTTTGCCAGAATAGTTACTTTCTTTTGCGACGCACCATAACCGGGCGTAATGTGACTGGAATAATACTGCCCGTCTGAAGCGATGGTCCCACGAAAAGGGCCAGGCAAGGCGGGGGAGGCCCGGGCGAAATCATGCCTGCCGCCGTCATCTCGTCGGCGCGCAAACGTCAATTGCGGGGACACATGACCAAGCAGACTCTCATCACCGGTCTCAGGATTCTCCTGCTGTCGGGGGCTGCGGCCTCCGGGCTGGGCAGCGTCGCGCTGGCGCAACCGGCGCCGGCGCCAGCGAACACCAATTGCCTTCCGACCTCTACCCTGGCCTGCACACCGGACGCGGGCGAAACCATCCTGGTCACCGGCACGCGCATCGCCCGGCCGGAAGTCAGCGCCCCGTCGCCGATCATCACCCTGGACGCGGCCGACCTGCAGGCCAGCGGCACCATCAATCTCAGCCAGTATCTCACCCGCATTCCCGCCCTGAAGGGCTCGCTCAACGATTTCGACACCAGCGGCTATGCCAGCCCCGCCGCCACCGACGGCTCCTCGCTGGGCGGCCTCAACCTGCTCAACCTGCGCAACCTGGGCTATATCCGCACCCTGGTGCTGATTGACGGCCACCGCACCGTCTCGGATTCCACCGGCAGCGCCGCGGTGGACGTCAACACCATTCCGATCACCCTGATCGAGCGCATCGATACCGACACCGCCGGCGATTCCGCCATCTATGGCGCCGACGGCGTTTCGGGCGTGGTGAATTTCATCATGAAGCACGATCTGGAAGGCATCTCCGCCCGCGTCCAGGCCGGCGCGTCGCAGGATGGCGGCGGCAACAAATACCTGATGGCGTTTTCCGCCGGCCACAATTTCGACGACGGCAAGGGCAACGTCACCGCCACCCTGGAAGGTTCCTACCAGGACCTGCTCAATTTCACCCAGCGCAGCTTCACCAGGGTTGGCGGGCGCTCCTTCTTCGTCGCCAATCCCACCGAAGTTGCCAGCGGCGTGGATGATCCCGCGGTGCCGGATTTCATTCCCGCCACAAATCCTGGCTATCTGACCTCCGGCTATTACGGCGCCATCGCGACGATGAGCTGGTTCTTCGATCCTGCCAATCCGAATGGCTACGCCAATTATCAGGGCAACGGCCAGCCTTATGTGATCGGGACGGAAATCGGAAACTTCTCGTCACTGGGCGGCTCCGGCATGCCCTATGCCGAAGACCTGCAGGGCAATTTCCAGCCGATCAACCGCCGCCGCATCGCCGAGCTGGGGGCGCATTACGATTTCGCCTCCTGGCTGACCCTCTCGGCCGATATCCGCTATGGCAATATCCAGACCAAGTCGACTTCGACAGCACCCTTCGACGACGTTGCCGTCATCACCAGCGACAATGCCTTCCTGCCGGCCTCGCTGGCGGGCATCATCGCCGCCGATGGCGGCCAGGCCATCCTGGCCGAGGATTATCTGCAGCTGCGCAACCAGGAAGAGGTCAAGCGCCAGACGGTGCGCTCGGTGATCGAGGCCAAGGGCAGCCTCGGCGACAGCTTCATCCGGAATCTCCATTACGATCTCAGCTATGTCTATGGCCAGACCGATGTGGACGACATTTTCGAGCATAACCGCGTAACCGACCGCTTCTTCGCCGCGCTCGATTCGGTGATCGATCCGGCGACTGGCAAGGCGACCTGCCGCAGCAATCTCGATCCCGCAGCGGTGCCGCCCGATCTCAGCGGCGTCTTCGGCGTGCCGGTCTACAGCGATACGGCGCCCAATTTCGATTCCTCGCGCTTCGGCGAGAGCTTCACGCCGGGGCCGGGTTCGGGCTGCCTCGCCTTCAATCCCTTCGACCCCAACGCCAGCCAGGAAGCCGCGGTCAACTGGGTCGCACCCCGCACCCACACGATGGGCGTCATCACCCAGCATGACGTCAACGGCTATGTCGCCGGCGATTTCACGCAATTGCAGGACTGGGGCCTGCTGCAAGGTCCGCTCTCGGTGGTGCTGGGCGGCGAATACCGCAAGGAAAGCAGCAAGTCGAACATCGATCCGAACTTCAGTCCCGACAATCTCTGGGCGGCGGTGAGCAACGGTGTCACCGGCCGCTTCTATGTCTGGGAAGCCTTTGCCGAAATCAGCGTGCCGGTGCTCAAGGACATGCCTTTCGCCAAGGAACTGACCCTCAACCTGGCCGGGCGCGAATCGTCCTATTCGACGGCGGGTGACAACACGACCTGGAAGATGTCCGGCGTCTGGCAGCCCTTCGACTTCATCCGCTTCCGCGGCACCGAAGCCTATGCCGTGCGCGCGCCCAATATCGGCGAGCTGTTCTCGCCGGTGCAGCTGGGCTTCGCCTTCATCGACGATCCCTGCGACCGCCTCAATGTCAACAATGGCACCTCGTTCCGCGCCGCCAACTGCCAGACGCTGGAAAACTCCCTTGGCGTCGCCTACACGCCGGGCGTCACCAATCTGCAGACGGGCGCATCGACCCAGGCCTTCACCGGCGGCAACACCGCCCTGTCGCCGGAGGAGGCCCGCACCACCACCGCCGGCATCGTGCTGACGCCGCTGGACGGGCTGGTGATCACCGCCGACTGGTACAATGTGAACATCACCAAGGCGATCGAGGCGCTGGATGCGCAGACCATCGCCGAGCAATGCGTCGACCTGCCGACCACGGTCGGCAATCCCTATTGCGCGGCGGTATCGCGCTATGGCGCCAGCGGCGCCTTCCCCGGCGCGCTGTTCAGTGTCAGCGCCCAGCAGATCAATGTCGCGGCCTCCAACACCGCCGGCCTTGACCTCACCCTGACCTATGGCATCCGCACCATGGACTGGCTGGGCGAGGATTATGGCAATCTGCGCTTCCACATCATCGGCAACTATCTCGACAAGCTGCGCTTCATCCCGCTGGCCGGCCAGCCGGCAGTCGAGGGTTCGGGCACCAGCAGCGGCGGTGCCGATGGCGGCGTGGCGCCGAAATGGTCCACCAACATCGATCTGATCTGGGATTATGAGCGCTGGTCGGTGGACTGGAACATCGACTGGACGGCTGCCATCTATCGCAGCACGCGTGTCTCGGTCCTGGCCCAGCCCGATCGCTATGCGCTGCAATACATGCGCTACCCGCAGCGTTTCCAGAACGATGTGCAGGTGTCCTACCTGGTCAACGACAACGTCTCGGCCTATGTCGGCATCCAGAACCTGTTCTACCAGACGCCCGCCATCGGGGCGGCGGCCTATCCCTACGATCCACTGGGGCGTTTCTTCTATATTGGCCTCACGGCGCAGACGGACTTCAGCAAGCTGGGACTCTGAGGGCCCGCAGGAACGCGAAAGTGCGGGGTCCGGTCTCGCCGTGCTTGGGCGGGCGACTGGCCATTCCCGGCCTCGCGCCGCGCTTGGACGCGCGGCGCTGCGGCGTTCGCCGGGGTCGAAGGTCCACTGGAACTTCGGCCGGCCCCGGCTCACCCGCCCTTTTTTTGTCGCCGTGTTAGGCTGTTCTGGCATCGATTCGTGACAGCCGAGAAAACAGGTGCGCATCCTTGCCGCTTTGCTGCTGATCCTGCCTTTGGTGGCGGGCGCCGCGCCCGTCCAGGCCCAGGACGACGCCATAAGCCGCCTGTTGCGCGGCGCCGGCCTGCCGGCCGCCAGCAAGCCGCCTGCGGCGCCGCCGCCGGCACCCGCCGCCAAGCCCGGCCAGCCGCCGGTGGTGATGAGCGCGCGCATCGGCGAGCATGACGACCGCACCAGGCTGGTGATCGAGCTCTCCGATCCCGTCGCCCTGCGCGCTTTCAGCCTGGCCAATCCCAACCGGATCATCCTGGACATGCCGGAAGTGGCCTGGCGGCTGGGAACGCCGCCCCTGCCCAGCGGGCATGGCCTGATCAAGGCTTATCGCTACGGCCTGTTCCGCTCCGGCAATTCCCGCATGGTGATCGATCTGGCCCGCCCGGCCCGGCTGGGCGAGACGCTGGCGATCCCGCCTGCCGCCGGCTTCGGCTACCGGGTGGTGATCGACCTGTTCCCCACCAGCCAGAGCGCCTTCGAGGCCGAGGCGGGCTGGCCGGCCGATCTGCGTGCCCGCGAAGCGGAAGCCGAACGCAAGGCGATGGTGGCGACGGCGCCGCCGGTCGCAGGCAGGAAGGTGGTGGTGATCGATCCCGGCCATGGCGGCGTCGATTCCGGCACCCAAGGGGTCAACGGCCTGCTGGAAAAAGACCTGGTTTTGGCCGAGGGCCTGCGCCTGGCCAGGGAATTGCGGGCCAAGGGCTTCACCGTCTTCATGACCCGCGACAAGGACAGCTTCATTCCGCTGCGCGACCGCGTCGCCTTCGGCCGCGCCCACCGCGCCGATCTTTTCATCTCGCTGCATGCCGATTCCAATCCCGACCGCGAGCTTACCGGGCTTTCGATCTACACTCTCAGCGACGGCCGCTCCGACCGCGAGGCGGCGGCGCTGGCCAAGCGCGAGAACCAGTCCGACGTCATCGCCGGCGTCGATCTTTCCGGCGGCAATTCGCCGGTGGCGCCGATCCTGATCGACCTCGCCCAGCGCGACACCATCAACAAATCCTCGCGCTTCGCCGAAGCCGCCCTGGCGCAACTGGCAGGCGCCACCGACATCCTCTCGCGCAGCCCGCACCGCGCCGCCAGCCTGGCGGTGCTGGTGGCGCCCGACGTTCCCGCCGTGCTGATCGAGCTGGGCTATCTTTCCAACCGCTCCGATGCGGCGCAGATGAACACCGAGTCCTGGCGCGCCAGGGTTGCCGGCGCCATCGCCGCGGCTGTCGCGCGCCAATTGTCCGGCGAAAACAGGGCGGTGGCCGCCTCGGCAAACCCCGCCCGGAACCCTTAGCAACCCGCCCTTTTCAAGCCCTTTTCGCAGGTCTATGAGTGTCGCCCATGCTGCCCCGTCTCCTGAAATTTCTGGGCATCGCCGCGGCCGCGCTGGCGGTGGTGGCGCTCTGCTTTGCCGGTTTCTGGGCCTTCACCCTGACGCGCGACCTGCCAAGCGTCGATGCGCTGAAAGACTACCAGCCTCCCATCACCACCCGCGTCTATGCCGGCAATGGCACCGTGCTCGGCGAATATGCCCATGAGCGCCGCTTTTTCGTGCCTGCCGCCTTCATTCCCAAGCTGGTGAAACAGGCCTTCATCGCTGCCGAGGACCGTCATTTCTACAACCATCCGGGCGTCGATCCTTCCGGCATCCTGCGAGTCATGATCAAGGATGTGGGATTGGTGATCCAGGGACGCCGGCCGCAGGGCGCTTCCACCATCACCCAGCAGGTAGCGCGGCTTTTCCTGCTCAACGCCGATCTCAAGATGGCGCGCAAGGTGCGCGAGGCCATTCTGGCGATCCGCATCGACGCCACCTATCCCAAGGAAACGGTGCTGGAGCTTTACCTCAACCAGATCAATCTGGGACAGAACAATTATGGCGTCGCCGCCGCGGCGCTGGGGTATTTCGGCAAGTCGCTCGACCAGCTCGACATCGCCGAGGTCGCCTTTCTGGCGGCGCTGCCGCGTTCGCCCAGCAACTACGACCCGCGCTTCCATCACCAGGCCGCCTTCGACCGCCGCAACTGGGTGATCGAGCAAATGGCTGACAATGGCTTTATCTCCTCGGCGCAGGCCCGTGAAGCGCAGGCCGAACCGCTGGTGACGCAGAGCCGTGCCCTGGGCAGCCAGGCCGCCGACGTGGATTATTATGTCGAGGAGGTGCGCCGCCAGCTCTACAAGCAGTATGGCGGCAAGGAAGTGCTGAACGGCGGTCTGCAGGTGCGCGCCTCGCTCGACACCCGCTTGCAGAATTACGCGGTCAGCGCCCTGCGCAGCGGGCTGGTGCGCTATGACCGCCGCCATGGCTGGCGCGGCGCCCGCCAGCAGATCGACATTTCCCATGACTGGCGCCCGGCCCTGGCCAAGCTGGCGGGCGATCCCAAATACCAGTCCGGCATCGACACCTGGCGCATCGCGGTGGTGCTGGGCATTGCCGGCAAGGACATCCGCATCGGCTTCGTCAACGGCACCGCCGGGATCATTCCCTATGACGGCTACAAATGGGCCAAGCGGGAGTTGAAGGACCAGCGCTGGGGGCCGATGCCAACCACGCCGCAGGAAGTCGCCAACCCCGGCGACGTGCTTTATGTCGAGCCGATCGATCCCCGAGATGGCGGCAAGCCGGGGCAGTATGGCCTGCGCCAGATTCCGGAGATCAACGGCGCCATCGTGGTGATGGATCCGCATACAGGGCGGGTTCTCGCCATGTCTGGCGGATTCTCCTATGCCTCGTCGGAGTTCGACCGGGCGATGCAGGCGATGCGCCAGCCCGGCTCCTCCTTCAAGCCTTTCGTCTATGCCGCGGCGCTGGACAATGGCTATACGCCGGCGTCCAAGGTGCTGGATGCTCCCTTCGAAAAGGATATGGGACCGGGGCAGGGGATCTGGCGTCCGGAGAATTTCGAGAAGCATGAATATCTGGGCGAGACCACGCTGCGCCGCGGACTGGAATTGTCGCGCAACATCATGACGGTGCGGCTGGCCGACACCATGGGGATGGACAAGGTCGCGCCACTGGCCGAGCGCATGGGCCTCTATGAAAAGATGCCCCAGTTTCTCGCCAACTCGCTGGGCGCGCAGGAAACCACGCTGATACGCCTGGTCACCGCCTATTCCGAATTCGTCAATGGCGGCAAGAAGGTCCAGTACTCGCTGATCGACCGCATCCAGGATCGCAACGGCAAGACCATCTGGCGCCATGACGGGCGGCCATGCGAGGGTTGCAACGATGGCGCCTGGCATGACCAGTCCGAGCCGCTGCTGGCCGACACGCGCGAGCAGGTGATCGATCCGCGCACCGCCTACCAGATCGTTTCCATGCTGGAAGGGGTGGTGCAGCGCGGCACCGGCCAGTCGATCAAGGCGGTGGACAAGCCGCTGGCGGGCAAGACCGGCACGGCATCGGAATCCAAGAGCGTCTGGTTCATCGGCTTCTCGCCCGACCTGGCGGCGGGCGTCTATGTCGGCTTCGACAGCGCCCGCACCCTGGGCAAGGACCTGGCCGGCACTGACGAACAGGGCGCCGGCGTGGCGGCGCCGGTCTTCCGCGACTTCATGAAGGAGGCGCTGAAGGATTCTCCGCCGACGCCGTTCCGGGTCGCGCCCGGCATCGAGGAAGTGCCGATCGACTGGATCAGCGGCACCCCGCTACCGCCCGGCGCCAGGGGCGCCAATGTCGTGCTCGAAGCCTTCAAGCCCGGCACCGCGCCGGGGGAGGCCAATGCGCCTTCCGAGATCGAGCCGCAGGCACCGGTCGCCAATGGCAACGCGCCGCCGACGCCGCCGTCTTCGGTGAGCGAAGGTACCGGCGGGCTTTATTGACCTGAAGTCCATACGGCTTTATCCACACCGACATGCGCCCCGAAACCATCCGCAGCATTGCCGAGATCGAGCAGGCCATCGCCCTGCTGAGGAGGCATCTTTGACTGGGATGCATCCTCCCGCCGCCTCGACGAACTGAACGCCCGCGCCGAAGACCCCGCCTTGTGGAACGAGCCGCAGGCCGCGCAGAAGCTGATGCGCGAGCGCCAGAAGCTGGATGCCTCCATGAGCGCCGTCCGCGGCCTGGAAGCCGAGCTTTCCGACGCGCGCGGGCTGATCGAAATGGCGGAGGAGGAGGGCGATGCCGCCATGGTCGCCGATGGCGAAGCCTCGATCGCCGCCATTGCCCGGCGCGCCGAGCAGCAGCGGCTGCAGTCCATGCTGTCCGGCGAGGCCGACGGCAATGACGCCTATCTGGAAATCCACGCCGGCGCCGGCGGCACCGAGAGCCAGGACTGGGCCGCGATGCTGCTGCGCATGTACACGCGCTGGGCCGAGAGCCATGGCTACAAGCTGCAGCTGATCGAAGAATCCGAAGGCGAGGCGGCGGGCATCAAGTCCACGACGTTATTGGTGAAGGGCGACAACGCCTATGGCTGGCTGAAGACCGAAGCCGGCGTGCACCGGCTGGTGCGAATCTCGCCTTTCGATTCCAACGCCCGCCGACACACCTCCTTTTCCAGCGTCACCGTCTATCCGGTGATCGACCAGTCGATCGAGATCGACATTCCGGAAAAGGATGTCCGCATCGACGTCTATCGCGCCAGCGGCGCCGGCGGCCAGCATGTCAACAAGACCGAAAGCGCCGTGCGCATCACCCATATCCCGACCGGCATCGCCGTGGCCTGCCAGACCGAGCGCAGCCAGCACCAGAACCGCGCCTATTGCTGGGACATGTTGCGTTCGCGCCTGTATGAGATCGAGCTGGAGAAGAAGAAGGCCGAGACCGGGGCCTTTGTCGGCGAGAAGTCCGATATCGGCTGGGGCCACCAGATCCGCTCCTATGTGCTGCAGCCCTATCAGCTGGTGAAGGATCTGCGCACAGGCGTGGAAAGCCGCACGCCCTCCGATGTGCTGGACGGCGACCTCGACGCCTTCATGGCCGCGGCGCTGGCCCAGGAGGTTGGGGGCAAGCCGAAAGAGAAGATCGAAGATCTTGAATAGTCGCATCTTCAATGGTTGAGCGGCGCTCCGCGCCACGGCCCCGCCAGGCCGGGCGGGCCATTCTGCGCGACGGGCAGGGCAGGGTCCTGCTGATCCACTTCGTGCTTCCCAACATGACTTTCTGGGCGACGCCGGGCGGCGGGGTCGAGGCCGGCGAGACGCTTCTCGAGGCGGCGCGGCGCGAGCTGCAGGAAGAGCTGGGCATTGCGGTCCCGCTGGAAGGCCCCATCCACACGGCCACCGGCATTTTCGAGTTCGAAGGCGCGTTGATCGAGAATACCGATCATTTCTTCCTTGGACGCTGGAGCGGAATCCCGCGCCTCTCGGGTGTCACCGCCAATGAAAGCGCCGCGTTGCGGGAAGCGCGCTGGTGGACGGTCAAGGAACTGGAAGCGACAGCGGAATCGGTATTCCCGCGCGACCTTGCAACAGTCCTGCGGCGGTTCGGCTAGGTCGCCGGGGCGAGGGCCGCCGGACTGGCCTTGGCCGCACGCGCCGGCGCCACGCTCACCACTGTCTGCTGCGCCGGCTCGCCCAGCGGATTGTCGGAATGGCGGCAGTTGCCTTCGAAGAAGGCGCCCGATTCCACCGCGAAGGCCTCGTGCAGGATGTCGCCCTCGACATGGCTGGTGGCGCAGAGCAGCACCTTGCGGGCGCGGATGCGGCCGATCACCCGGCCGCGCACCGTGACTTCGTCAGCGATAATCTCGCCATGGATTTCGGCCTTGTCGCCGATCACCAGGCTGACGCTGCGGACATCGCCTTCCACCTTGCCGTCGATCTGCATGTCGCCGGCCGAGACCAGCGTGCCGGTGATCGCCGCGTCGGCGGAAAGGATCGAGGGCGCCGAGGACCGTGCCGGCTTGTTGCGGGCTTGCGGCGCCGGGGCGGCAACGGGCGCGAGCGGCGCCAGCGCGGAGGTGTCGTCCTTCGGTTTGCTAGAGAACATGGCGGCCTGCTTCTATGAAACTGCTCGGGTTGCGGACGGCATTGTCATACAGGATCTCGTAATGAACATGCGGGCCGGTGCTGCGGCCGGTCGAGCCGACGCGGCCGATATCGGTCCCCCTGTTCACCCGCGTACCCTGGCGGACCATGATCGCGGACAGATGACCATAGCGCGTATGCAGGCCCAGGCCATGGTCGATTTCCACCATATTGCCGTAACCGCCGTGGTAACCGGCGAAAACAACGGTTCCCGCGGCGGTTGAGACCACCTTGGCGCCCCAGGGACCGGCGAAATCGATGCCGGGATGGAATTCATAGTGTCCGGTAATGGGATCGACCCGGGCGCCGAAGCCGCTGGAACGGTCGAACTGGGCATCGTTCACCGGCATGGCGAGCGGGACATGGCGCACCGCGGCGGTCAGGCCGTCCAGCTCCGAAAGCACCGCCGAGGCGCTGAGATAGGCCTGGGTGAAGCCGCTATCCGAAATGCCGTCGATCCGCACCTGGTCAAGCGGAATTTCGGGGCCGCCCTCGCCGGCGGCAATGCGGCGGGCGAACTGCTCGGGATTGAGGCCGCTGGCCTTGATGACGGACCGCAGGCTGCCGACACCGCGGCTCAGCGCTTGCTGGGTCTCGGTCATCAGCCGGGTTTCGGAGTCGCCCAGGCGGGCGATGCGGTCGGTCTGCTCCGACAGTGCCCTGAGGGCGGGATGCTGGGCATAGGCGCTGGTCAGGTCATGTGCATGCGCCGGCGGCGGGGCAAGCCGGGCCTGGACGTACGCCTTGGCCGGCGCGAAGAGGGCGGCGGCCTTGTGGAAAAAGCGCTCCCAGAATCCCGGCTGGGCCGGCTGCGGCTGGCCGGTGCGCGGCTGCGGCGCCGGGGCCTCAGGCATCACGGAAAGGGCGGAACTGCCGGCATCGTCGCCCGGCGCACCCAGCGGCACCGTGACGCCATCGGAGGCGGCGCTGTCCTGGGGTGCGCCGCCGAATACCAGCGGCGCCTGGCTGGCGGCATGATTGCCCCCCACCGCCGCTTCGGCCTCGGTCTCGCGCGAAAGGAAACCGGAAATGGCGTTCTGCTTGGCCTGGAGGGAGTCGGCGGTTGCCTTGAACCTGTCTTCCGCCGTCACCAGCGCGCCGTTGAGCTCGTCATAGGAAAGCTGCAAATCCGCCATCCGATTCTCATAGGCGGACTGCATCTGCTGATAGCGATGATCGTTGGCGGCGATGATGCGGTCCTTGAAGACCACGTTCACCGTCGCGAAGGCGACCCACATCAGGAAGATCAGGGTCAGCCCGGCCAGCGTCGCCTGCAGTGATGGCCCGAAGGTGAAGAACTGCACCCGCCCGTCGCTGCGGATGTAGATCTGCCGCTCCGGAAAGGTTTCATGCAGCCATGTCCAGACCCGCTGCAGCAGCGTTTCCGTCATTTGCGAACCTTCCTCATGGGCGTTCTGTGCGCCCAACCCACCATCGGCGGGCATTTCACCCTCTTGCTGCGGTGCGATCAAGCGCCGATGCCAGAAAAAGGACCGCGCGGTTAACCGCGGTCCGAAGCGGCGGCCTTTGCGCCGGGGAGAGGGTTGTTTTCTCACAGTTTTTTCGCCGCCAGGAGAACAGCCTCGACATGGCCGGGAACCTTCACCTTGCGCCACGCCTCGGCAATGTTGCCTTCCGCGTCCACCAGGAAGGTGGCGCGCTCAACACCCATGAATTTGCGGCCATACAGGGTCTTTTCGCCCCAAACGCCGAAGGCCTTGGCTGCCGCCACATCGGGATCGGAGGCCAGGGTCAGCTTCAGCTTGTGCTTGGCCTGGAACTTCTCGTGACTGGCCAGGCTGTCCTTGGAAACACCCACCACCGTGACCCCCAGCCGGGCGAATTTTGCCGCCGCCGCGGTGAAATCACAGGCCTGCCGCGTGCAACCGGAAGTGTTGTCCTTGGGGTAGAAGTAGAGGACGAAAGGTTTTCCCTTCAGCCCCGCGCGGGAGACTTCGGTGCCGGCAGCGGTCGCCAGGGCGAAGTCGGGCACCCTGGTGCCAGCCTCGGCCTTGTCCGCCTTGGCCTTGCTTGTCTGCGCCCTGGCAGCCATCCCAACCCGTCCGGTCCCAATAAAATCAGCCTTTAACCGCATTTAGCCCATATAGTGGGGGAAGGCGAGAGAAGAACGCCGGATTCGACCCAACACCCTGCGTTTCTTGCCTTTTTTAGGCCCAACAGATGCGCTTAAAGGCGCCGCGTCCCAGGATTCCCGTATTTGCCTCTGCCCCTCGCCAACTATGTGAAACGGCATCACATCAGCCGCGCCGCCCTCAGTGTCGGGGTGATCGTGGCGGCGCTGCTGTTTTTCGTGGCTGGAGCGATCCTGCGCCTGCTGATGGGGCCGGTGTCGCTGGGCCCCCTGCGCGGCACCATTGCCGACGCCATCCGTCAGGCCCTGCCCGGCATCACCCTGCAATATGACCAGGCCGCCATCGAATGGAGCCGGGATGAGGGGCGGATCAATCTGGTGGTTTTGGGCGCCCGGATGTTCGATTCCACCGGCCGCATCGTCGCCCAGGCGCCCAAGGCCGACATCGATCTGGCGGCGCGGCCGTTCCTTTCCGGCCGCTTCGTGGTCCGGCGCATCACCCTGGTGGGCGTGCAGCTGGCGCTGGTGCGGATGATGAATGGCGGTCTGCGCCTGGGCGTTGAGGCCGACAAGGGCGGCGAGGACCTGATCCAGAAGCTCAGCGACGTCATCAACCGGAGCGGCGGCGCGCCTTCCCTGCAGAGCTTCGCCGTGCGCGACGCAAGACTGGCGATCTTCGACGAGCCGACCGGCATCTTCGTGGTGGCGCCGCGCGCCGCGCTGGACATGAAGGCGAAGGGCGAGGCGATCGAAGCGGCGTTCGATGCCGATGTCGAGATTTCCGGGCGGCGCTCGCATCTTGCCGCCGATCTCACCCTGCCGCCAAGGGACGGTCCTGCTTCCGGCACGTTCAGCATCAGCGGCCTGGACCTGCGCGCCCTGGCGGCGAATGCGCCGAAATTCGCCGCCCTGAAGGATATTCCGGTGATCGCCGGGCTGAACGGCAATTTCGCCTTCGCGCCGGGCGGAAAGCTCGCCCGGGCCGATTTCGATGCCACCGCGGAAGGCGATGTGCCCCTTGCCCTCCTCAAGAGCAGGGTGCTGCACGTCGATCTGTTCAAGCTGTCGGGTCATCTCGACGGCGCCGCCCATCGCCTCACCGTCAGCGCCGCCGATCTCGACGCCCAGGAACTCAAGGCGCAGTTCAAGGGGTCGGCAACGCTGAACTATGGTCCCGACGGCGCGCTGCAGTCAGTGGCGGGCGACATGGCGGCCAGCCGGCTTGCCCTCAACGCGCCAGGCATCTTTTCCCGACCGACCACTTTCTCGACCTTCGACCTGGCCGGCAGTTATTCGCTGGAAACGCGGCGGCTGGAATTGGCCAGGGCCGCGCTCACCGCGCCGTCCCTGGCGCTGGACGCCAGCGGCGCGGTCGCTTTCGACCCGGTAAAATCTCCCGGCCTGGTGATGAGCGGGAAGATCGCCGCCCTGCCGGTTCGCACCCTGCTGACCTACTGGCCGGTCTTTGCTGCGCCCGGCGCGCGGGCATGGATCGACGCCAACGTCTTCGCCGGCAGCATGGGGCCGGCGCAGTTCGAAACCAATTTTGCGCCGGGCGACGCCGATCTGCCGGTGCTGCCGACGGCGGCGCTGAAACTGACCTTCGCCATGAAAGGCGTCGAGGCCGATTATCTTCACGGCCTCACCCACCTGACCGGGGTGGACGGCACGGCGCTGGTCACGGGCGACGATTTCTCCGCCGATTTCACCGCCGGGCGAATCGGCAATCTGGTGGTCAAGAGCGGCCATGCCGTCATTCCGGCGTTTCACCAGCACGGCACCGTCGCCACGTTCAGCCTGCATGCCGATGGCCCGATGCCGGAGGTCATGGCCCTGATCGACATGAAGCCGCTGGGCTATCCCACCCGCTTCGGCATCGATCCCAAGACCACGCTGGGAACGGCGGCGGTCGATCTCAGCTTCAAGGTGCCGATGCTGCCCGACCTGCTGGTGGACGATGTCGGTATTTCCGTCAAGGCGGCCGTGAATGGCTTCGCCGTCAGTCTCGGCAAGCAGTTGCGCCTTAGCGACGGCGTCGTGAGTTTCGACATCGACAATAGCCGCCTGCGCCAGACCGGCAGCGCCATGCTGGCCGACCAGCGCTTCACTTTCGACTGGACCGAGGATTTCAAGACCACCGAGCCGGTCACCAGCCGCATCACCGCCAGGGGCCTGTTGACGCCGGCGGTGCGGACGCTGCTCAACATCGGGATCGGCAAGGTGGTCACCGGCGCCTGGCCGGTGAGCGCCGTGATCACCGGCCACCGCGGCAACCTGCTGCAGGCCGACGCCACGGTGGACATGACGCCTGCCATCGTCACCGTGCCGTTCGTCAATCTCGGCAAGCCCGCGGGCGAGGCCGCCAGCGCCCATGTGCTGGTGAACTTCACGGAAGGAGGCCGCGTTTCCGACCAGAGCTTCCGAGTCACCGGTTCCGGTCTTTCGGCCGATGGAACGGCCAGCTTCGACAAGAACGGTGCGCTGGCGCGGCTGGATTTCGCCAATGTGCGGCGCGGCCCGCTCAACGATCTCGGCTTCACCCTGACCAGGAATGCGGGCGGCGTCGTCTATGACCTGCACGGCCGCGTGCTGGACGGTTCAAGTGTCGGGCGCAATGCGTCCTGCAACGCCGCCGGCGGCGGACCGAAGGCGCCGGAGCGGCCGGAGGAAAAGCCGGAGGGAAGCTGGCGCGTCATCGCCCATCTCGAACGGCTGGCGCTGTGTGACGGCCAGGCCATTGCGCCGTTCAACATCGACATGGCGGGGATCGGCGAAAGGCCCTCGGCCCTGAGCCTGAGCGGCGGCATCGGCCGGGGCACCATCACCGCCGGGCTGGAAAACACGCCCCAGGGCCGCAAGATCAGCATCGCCGCCGCCGACACCGGCGCACTGGCGCGGGCGCTGTTCACTTTTCCCGGTCTTTCCGGCGGTGCGCTTGCCGTCAGCGCCACGCTGCCGGGCAGGGCCAGCGATCCGGATGCCGACGCCAGCGTGCCGGACTTCCAGGGCACGATGACCATCACCAGTTTCAAGATTCTCAACCAGTCCTTCTTCGCCCGCCTGTTCTCGGCGGTGTCCTTCACCGGCATCGGCGACCTTTTGGCCAACCAGGGCATCAGCATGGACAAGGCGGAATTCCCCTTCTCGTCCAAGAACAATGTCATCACCATCAAGGATGCGATCTTCTCCGGCGGCGTGGGCGGCAGCGCCGACGGCTATATCGACCGGCCGCACAACCAGACTGCGGTCAAGGGCTCGCTGATCCCGGCCTATGGCATCAATTCCTTCATCAGCAACGTGCCGCTGCTGGGCGACATCCTGGCCTCGAAAAAGGGCGAGGGCATCCTGGGCGTCACCTATTCGATGAGCGGTCCGACCGACGCGATGAACCTTTCGGTCAACCCGCTCTCGATGCTGACCCCGGGCTTTCTGCGCCGCATCTGGCAGGGCGCCATGCCCAATCCGGCGAACGCGCCGACAAACCAGGCGCCGTCCGCCAACGCACCGGCGGCCGCGCCGAAGTCGAACTAGGCGGGCTTCACCAGGACATGCTTCTTCTTGCCGCTGGACAGTTTGAGCACGGTGAGGAGCGGTTTGCCGAAGGCAAACGAAACGGTCCGGTGGACCGTTTCGAGCGACGAACGCACTGAGCGAAAGCGAAGGGCGCGGCTCAGGCCTCAGGTTGGCTTTTTTGGGAGGACAAGCGCGATATTTTTTCGCCCGTACCGCACAATAAATCCGCCTGTTTCGGGATCAGCTTGATCCCAGGGAACGATTTCGTTCGGGTCGGTGACAACCTTCCCGTTGATCGTTACGCCTTCTTTCATTTTATTGCGGGCTTCGTTGTTTGACTTCGCAAATCCTGCGGCAACAATAAATGCCGTATTGGACCGACCATATTTCCATTGGTCATTAGGACCCATGTCGATGAATTTGGGTGGCAAATCGGACGTGATTTTGCCTTTTTCGAAGGCCGAGGAGGCGGCCGATTGCGCTTGCTCCGCATTCGCCCGGCCATGCAGGATGGCGGCGGCCTCGGTGGCGAGAATCTTCTTCGCCTCGTTCAGCTCGGCACCCTGCAGCGCTTCCAGCCGCGCGATCTCGTCCAGCGGCATGTCGGTGAACAGGCGCAGGAAGCGCCCGACATCGCCATCCTCGGTGTTGCGCCAGAACTGCCAATAGTCGTAAGGCGAAATGCGATTGGCGTTCAGCCACACCGCGCCGGCGGTGGTCTTGCCCATCTTGGCGCCCGAGGCGGTGGTGATCAGCGGCGTGGTCAGGCCGTAGAGCTGCACATTTGCCAGGCGGTGGCCGAGATCGATGCCCGACACGACATTGCCCCACTGGTCGGAGCCGGAACTTTGCAGCCGGCAGCCATAGCGCCTGTAGAGTTCGACAAAGTCATAGGCCTGCATGATGGAGTAGTTGAACTCCAGGAAGGAAAGCGGCTGCTCGCGGTCCAGCCGCAGCCTGACGCTGTCCATGGTCAGCATGCGGTTGACCGAGAAATGCCGCCCGACTTCGCGCAGGAAGGGGATGTAGTCCAGCTGGTCCAGCCATTCGGCATTGTCCACCAGAATGGCGTCGGACGGCCCGTTGCCGAACTTGAGCAGGTGGCGGACGCCGGACAGGATCGACTGCTTGTTGGCCTCGATCTGCTCGCCCGAGAGCAGCAGGCGGGTTTCGTCCTTGCCGCTGGGGTCGCCGGCCTTGGTGGTGCCGCCGCCCAGCAGCAGGATCGGCTTGTGGCCGGCCTGCTGCAGCCGGCGCAGCGTCATCAGCTGGATCATGTGGCCGATATGCAGGCTGTCGGCGGTGCAGTCGAAGCCGATATAGGCGGTGACACGCTGCTTGCCGAACAGGGCGTCCAGATCCTCCGGGCCGGAACAGTCGTAATAGGCCCCGCGCGCCGCGAAGGTGCGCAGGAAATCGGACTGGAATTGCGGCGCGGCAGGCATGATAAGACTCTGTGAAGCAGGCAGCCGGGCAATAGCACAGTGGCAGACTTGACGAAAGCAAGTGGGCAGAAAGTCATCGGCCTGATGAGCGGCACCTCGCTGGACGGCATTGACGCCGCCCTGATCGAGACCGATGGCGAGGCCCAGGTGGCGGCCGGCCCCGCCCTCACCATCCCCTATGGCGCGCGGACGCGCAGTCTGCTGCGCGCCGCCATTGACGATGCGCCCGGTGTCCGCCAAGGCGGTCCGCTGCCGCACAGCATCCGCGAGGCCGAAAGCCTGACCTCGGAAGCCCATGCCCGGGCGGTGGCGGCGCTGCTCGAGAAGGCGGGGCTGGCAGCGCGCGATGTCGGGCTGATCGGCTTTCACGGCCAGACCATCCTGCACCGGCCGGCGCAGCGGCGGACCTGGCAGATCGGCGATGGCAAGCTGCTGGCGCGGCTCACCGGCATCGACGTGGTCAATGACTTCCGCAGCGCCGATGTCGCGGCCGGCGGGCAGGGCGCGCCGCTGATGCCGCTGTATCATGCGGCGCTGGCGCGCCGGAGCGATCTGCCCAAGCCGCTGGTGGCGGTCAATATCGGTGGCGTGTCGAATGTCACCTTTATCGATGGCGATGCGGTGCTGGCGTTCGACAGCGGTCCCGGCAACGCGCCGATTGACGACTGGATGCATCGCCATACGGGCCGCCCCGTGGATGAGGGTGGGGCGCTGGCGCGCCAGGGCAATATTGACCAGGCAGCGCTGGCAACGATGCTGGCGCATCCCTTTTTCGACCGCCTGCCGCCCAAGTCGCTCGACCGCCAGGATTTCGGCATGACCGCGGTGGAGAGGCTGAGCCCGGCTGATGGCGCCGCCACCCTGGCCGCCTTCACCGCCGCCGCCATCGCCCGGGCGCGCGAGCATTTTCCCGCGCCTGCCGCGACCTGGATCATCTGCGGCGGCGGCCGCCACAATGATTTCCTGATGGAGCGGCTGCGCCGCCTGGTCGGGGCGCGGGTCTGCCGCAGCGAGGAGGCGGGCTGGGATGGCGATGCGCTGGAGGCGCAGGGCTTCGCCTATCTGGCGATGCGTTCGGTGAAAGGCCTGCCGCTATCGCTTCCCACCACCACCGGCGTGCCGCATCCGATGACCGGCGGCGCGCTGCACAAGGCGCGTTAGCGCCCTTCTCGCGGGCGGCTCATCAAATCCGAGACATAGCCCTTCACCGCTTCCACGACATCGGCCTCGTGCTTGTCGAAGAAATGGTTGGCGCCATCGATCTTGTTGTAGGTGATGCGGATGCCCTTCTGCGCCGTCAGCCGGTCCACCAGCTTCTGCACATCCGGCTCGGGCACGACATTGTCCCTGGTGCCGTGCACGATCAGGCCGGAAGTGGGGCACGGCGCCAGGAAGGCGAAGTCGTACATGCTGGCGGGCGGGGCGATGGAGACGAAGCCGGTGATCTCCGGCCGGCGCATCAAGAGCTGCATGCCGATCCAGGCGCCGAAGGAAATGCCGCAGACCCAGACATGGCTGGGATTGGGATAGAGCGTGTTCATCCAGTCCAGCACGGCGGCGGCGTCGGACAGTTCGCCCGCGCCATTGTCGAAGGTGCCCTGGCTGCGCCCGACGCCGCGGAAGTTGAACCGCACCGTGGTGCAGCCCAGGCCGTGGAACATGTGGAAAAGGTCGTAGACCAGCGGGTTGTTCATCGTTCCGCCGAACTGGGGATGCGGATGCAGCACCAGCGCCATGGGCGCGCCGGCCGCCTTCTGCCGTTGGTAGCGGGCCTCGATGCGGCCCGCGGACCCCGGAAGAATAATGTCAGGCATTGCGAAAGCCCCCGAACCCAAATGATCCAGTCGGACTTTTTCGGCCCCGAACCCGAAAAAACTCCAACAATTTCAACATATTAAGAGGTGCGATTGGACGCACTGACGAATACTTGACCGCACTAGTCGGGAAATCTATATCCAGCCGCAGCCGGGGAGCGCCCTTCTACCCAAGCAGGGCGCCGCCAGCCAAGGAAAATCGCGCTTTTCCGAGGAGCCATCATGCGACTGAGCACCAAGGGACGTTACGCCGTGATGGCAATGGCCGATCTGGCCGGGAACCGGGGGGGCGAGGGCGGCGGCCGTCCGGTGGCACTTGCCGACATCGCCGAGCGGCAGGATATCTCCCTGTCCTACCTGGAGCAGCTGTTCGCCAAGTTGCGGCGCGGCGGCCTTGTGACCAGTGTGCGCGGCCCCGGCGGCGGCTACCGCCTGTCGCGCCTGGCCACGGATTTGCGCATCGCCGACATCATCGTGGCGGTGGATGAGCCCATCGCCGCCACCCGCTGCAAGCCCGGTTCATCCAAGGGCTGCACCAAGACGGGCGCCCGCTGCGTTACCCATGATCTGTGGGAAGAGCTGGGGCAGCAGATCCATGTCTTTCTGTCCTCGGTCTCGCTGGCCGATGTGGTGGAGCGCCGGGTGCTGGGGCGCGCCAGGCCCTGCAATGATATCGGCGCTGCCGACGGGGACAACGACACCGCGGCCGAGGTCGCAGCCGAATAGAGCAGGCCATGCATTATCTTGATCACAATGCCACGTCGCCGCTCCGCCCTGAATCGCTGGCGGCAATGACCCATGCGCTGTCCGTCGGCGGCAATCCATCGTCCATGCATGGGCGTGGCCGCGCCGCCCGCGCCGTCATGGACGACGCCAGGGCGGAGATCGCCCGCATGGCCGGTGCCGAGCGCCACGAGATCATCTTCACCAGTGGCGCGACCGAGGCCGCCAATCTGGCGCTGGCCGGCGCCATCGAAGGCGCCATCGGCCAGCATGAGGCGGACAGGAAGGTGGCCCGCATCACCCGCCTCTTTGTTTCGGCGATTGAACATGCCGCGGTGTCCGCACCCGCGCAGCGCCTGGCCGAGCGCGTGCCCGGGGTGCGGCTGGAAATCCTGCCGGTGACGGCGGACGGCGTGCTGGACACCGAAGCCCTGCGCGTGGCGCTGCGCGAAGGCAAGGGCCGCGCCCTGGTGGCGGTGATGGCCGCCAACAACGAGACCGGCGTGATCCAGCCCGTCGCGGAGGTTTCGCGCCTGTGCCGCGAGGCCGGCGCGCTGCTGCTGGTCGATGCCGTTGCGGCGGCCGGCAAGATCGCGCTTGATGCCACGCTCTGCGATTACCTGGTGCTGTCGGCGCACAAGCTCGGCGGGCCGCAGGGCGTGGGCGCATTGATCATCGCGACGGATGCACCCTTCGCGCCGCAGACGGTCGGTGGCGGCCAGCAGGGCGGCCTGCGCGCCGGCACCGAGAACCTTTCCGGTATCGCCGGTTTCGCCGCGGCGGCCCGCGCCCTGCGCGATAGCGAAGGCGAGTTGGCCCGCATCCGGCATCTGCGCGACCGTTTCGAGAGCCTGCTGAAGGCGGCAATCCCTGAAGCGGTGATTTTCGGCGGGGCGGCGCCACGCCTGGTCGGCACCTCCAGCTTCGCCCTGCCGGGGTTGGCTTCCGAAACCGCGCTGATCGCGCTGGATCTGGACGGGGTGATGCTGAGCGCCGGCTCCAGCTGTTCCAGCGGCAAGGTTTCGGCCTCGCATGTGCTGGGCGCGATGGCGGTTCCGTATGACATTGCTTCCTGCGCCTTGCGCCTCAGCCTGGGCTGGAACTCGGACATGGCCGATATCGAGGCGGCGATCGCATCGCTCACCAAGCTCTGGCAGCGCAAGACGTCACGCCAAACGCCTGTTGATGGAGTTGCCGCATGAGCAGCGCCGCCACCCGCGATACCGTCGCCGAACTGGGCGAGAAGTACAAATACGGCTTTGTCACCGACATCGAGACCGAGCGCGCCGCCAAGGGCCTGTCGGAAGAGACGGTGCGTTTCATCTCGGCGAAGAAGAACGAGCCCGACTGGATGCTGGAATGGCGCCTGGCCGCCTTTCGCCGCTGGCTCGGCATGAAAGAGCCGAACTGGGCGCGGGTTCACTATCCCGCCATCGACTATCAGGACGCCTATTACTACGCCGCGCCCAAGAACACGCCCAAGAAGCAGTCGCTGGACGAGGTCGATCCCAAGCTGCTGGAGACCTACAACAAGCTGGGCATTCCGCTGAACGAGCAGATGGCCCTGGCGGGCGTGGCGGTGGACGCGGTGTTCGACAGCGTCTCGGTCGCCACCACCTTCAAGGAAAAGCTCAACGAGGCGGGGGTGATCTTCTGCCCGATATCGGAAGCCATCCGCGACTATCCCGATCTGGTGAAGAAGTATCTCGGCACGGTGGTGCCGGTGACCGACAATTTCTTCGCCACCCTCAATTCGGCGGTGTTTTCCGACGGCACCTTTGTCTATGTCCCCAAGGGCGTGCGCTGCCCGATGGAGCTCTCGACCTATTTCCGCATCAACGCCAGCGAGACCGGCCAGTTCGAGCGGACGCTGATCGTCGCCGACGAGGGCAGCTATGTCAGCTATCTCGAAGGCTGCACCGCGCCCAAGCGCGACGAGAACCAGCTTCATGCCGCCGTGGTCGAACTGGTGGCGCTTACCCACGCCGAGATCAAGTATTCGACGGTGCAGAACTGGTATCCGGGCGACGAAGAAGGCAAGGGCGGAATCTACAATTTCGTCACCAAGCGCGGCGATTGCCGCGGCGACCATTCCAAGATTTCCTGGACCCAGGTCGAGACCGGCTCGGCCATCACCTGGAAATATCCCAGCTGCATCCTGCGCGGCGATCATTCGGTGGGCGAGTTCTATTCCATCGCCATCGCCAATCATTACCAGCAGGCCGACACCGGCACCAAGATGATCCATCTGGGCGCCAACACCCGCTCGCGCATCATTTCCAAGGGCATTTCGGCCGGCAAGGCGCAGAACACGTATCGTGGACTCGTGTCGGTGTATGGAAAGGCGATGAACGCGCGCAACTATACCCAGTGCGACTCGCTGCTGATCGGCGGGCAGTGTGGCGCCCATACCGTGCCCTATATCGAAAGCCGCAATTCCAGCGCCCGCATCGAGCATGAGGCCACCACCTCCAAGATCGCGGAGGATCAGTTGTTCTACTGCCTGGCGCGCGGCATCCCGCAGGACGAGGCGGTGTCGCTGATCGTCAACGGCTTCTGCAAGGAAGTGCTGCAGCAGCTCCCCATGGAATTCGCCGTCGAAGCCCAGAAGCTGGTCGGCATCAGTCTGGAAGGCAGTGTCGGTTGATGCTTGAGATCAGGAATTTGCATGTTTCGGTCGGCGACAAGCCCATCCTCAAGGGCCTGACGCTCGCCATTCAGCCCGGCCAGGTCCATGCCATCATGGGCCCCAACGGCTCTGGCAAGTCCACGCTCTCCTATGTGCTGGCGGGCCGCGCCGGTTACGACATCACCGAAGGCTCCATTCTCTATAACGGCGAAGACCTCGCCGCCATGCCGCCGGAAGCGCGCGCCGCCAAGGGCGTCTTCCTGGCGATGCAGTATCCGGTGGAGATTCCCGGCGTCACCACCATGACTTTCCTCAAGGCGGCGCTGAATTCCCAGCGCCGCGCCCGCGGCGATTCCGATCTCGACGCCGTGAATGTGCTCAAGCTGGTGCGCGCCAGGGCCAGGACGCTGAACGTCAGCGAGGAAATGCTGAAGCGCGCCCTCAATGTCGGTTTCTCCGGCGGCGAGAAGAAGCGGCTTGAAATTCTCCAGATGGCGCTGTTCGAGCCGAAACTTGCCATTCTTGACGAGACTGATTCCGGCCTGGACATCGATGCGCTGAAACTGGTGGCCGAAGGCGTCAACGCCCTGCGCAGTCCCGAACGCGCCATGCTGGTGATCACCCATTATCAGCGCCTGCTGGATTACATCGTGCCGGACCGCATCCATGTCCTCGCCAAGGGCCGCATCGTCGCCGAAGGCGGCAAGGAGCTGGCGCAGGAACTGGAAGCCAGCGGCTATGACCAGTTCACCAGGGAGCCGGCATGAGCGCCGAGGCCCTGGCAGCGATTTCCCAACGCCGCGAGGAAGCCCGCACGGTCTTCAAGGGCCGGGGCCTGCCGACGCGCCGGGTGGAGGAATGGAAATATTCCGGCCTGAAGGAGGCGCTGGGCGAAGCCGGCTTCGGCGAAGGCACCGCCTTCGCCCGCCTGCTGGGACGGCTGCCGGAAGGCTTTGAATATACCGATCTGGTCAATCCCAGGCCCTGGGCGGCGGCGCATTTCGGCGCCCTGGCGCGCAATGCGCTGGCTAGCGCCTCGCTGGCCTTTGCCGAAGGCGGCTTGGCCCTGCGCGTGCCGGCCGGCAGGCAGGTCACGCAGCCGCTGATGCTGGAACTTGGCGGCGCCGGCCATGCCCGGCTGCTGCTGGTGGTGGAAGCCGGCGCCTCGGCGACGCTGTTCGAGACCACCGACATGGCCGCTCCGCGCAACACCGGCTTCGAGATCGTGCTGGGTGAAGGCGCGCGGCTGGCGCATGTCCGCCTGGCGCGACCGGTCGAAGGCGTGCAGGTGGAAGAGATTGCCGTCAGCGTGGCGGCCGGCGCGCGCTACGAAGGCCATTTCGCCAGCTTCGGGGCCACGCTGGCGCGGGCCGAACTCACCATCGCCCTGGAAGGCGAGGGGGCCGAGGCGCATCTTTCCGGGGTTTCGGTCCTGGGAGACGAGGCGCATGCCGATGTCACCACCCATGTCATTCACCGCAAAGGCAACACGCACAGCACCCAGCTGTTCAAGCATGTGGCGGGCGGCAAGGCCCGTGCCGTCTATCAGGGCAAAGTGACGGTGGCCAAGGGGGCGGACGGGGCAGACAGCCGCCAGACCGCCAAGGCGCTGCTGCTGTCGGAAACGGCGGAAGCCGATCTCAAGCCGGAACTGGAAATCTTCGCCGACGACGTCAAATGCGCCCATGGCGCCGCTGTCGGCGATCTCGATGCCGAACAGCTTTTCTATCTGCGCGCCCGCGGCATACCTGAAGCCCATGCCCGCGCCATCCTGATGTACGCCTTCCTGGAAGACGCGCTGGAGCCCATCGCCCACGACGATCTGCGCGGTGCCGTGCGCACCGGCGTGCAGACTGCACTGCGGAGTCTGATGTGATTCCCGCCCGGCCCATCCTGCTCGGCTTCGACCCGCATGCGGCGGCGCGCGATTTCGCGATCCTGGGCAAGCCGGTGCATGGCAGGCGCCTGGCCTATCTCGACAGCGGCGCATCGGCGCAAAAGCCCAGGCAGGTGCTGGATGCGATGCGCATCTTCACCGAGACGGAATACGCCAATGTCCATCGCGGCGTGCATTATCTTTCCGGCGCCGCCACCGACCGTTATGAAGCCGCCCGCCGCACGGTGCAGAAATTCCTGAATGCGGCGCGCGAGGACGAGATCGTCTTCACCAAGGGCGGCACCGAGGCGATCAACCTGGTCGCCTATTCCTATCTGTCGCCACTGATCCAGCCGGGCGACGAAATCGTGCTGTCGGTGATGGAGCATCATTCCAACATCGTGCCCTGGCATTTCCTGCGCGAACGCCTTGGCGCGGTGCTGCGCTGGGTCGATGTCCGCGATGACGGCAGCCTGGACATCGAGGCGCTGGATGCCGCCATCACCGGCAGGACGAAGCTGGTGGCCATCACCCATATGTCGAACGTGCTGGGCACGGTGACGCCGCTGGCCGAAATCGTCCGCCGGGCCCATGCCAGGGGCGTTCCTGTTCTCGCCGATGGCTGCCAGGGCGCGGTGCATGAAATCGTTGATGTCCAGGCGCTGGATATCGATTTCTACGTCATCACCGGCCACAAGCTCTATGGCCCCACCGGCATCGGTGCGCTTTATTCCAAGCGGGCACATCTGAAGGCCATGCGGCCTTTCAACGGCGGCGGCGAAATGATCCGCGAAGTCACGCGCGAACGCATCACCTACGCCGATCCGCCTGCCCGTTTCGAGGCCGGGACGCCGCCGATCATCCAGGCGGTCGGGCTGGCGGCGGCGCTGGACTATCTCGCCGCTTTCGACCGCGCCGCCATCCGCGCCCATGAGCATGACCTGCTCACCTATGCCCGCGATGGCCTGCGGCGACTGAACCGGGTCCGCGTGATCGGCGATGCTCCCGGCAAGGGCGCAATCCTGTCATTCGAAAGCGAGGGGATGCACGCCCACGATCTTGCCACCATACTGGACCGGGAAGGCGTGGCGGTGCGCGCCGGCCATCATTGCGCCCAGGTGCTGATGGAACGGTTCGGCGTGACTTCCACCACCCGCGCCTCTTTCGCGCTCTACAACACCAGGGCCGATGTCGATGCCCTGCTGATGGGGCTGCAGAAGGCCAGAGAGATATTGGGCCATGGATAATTCGCTGCGCGAGCTCTATCAGGAGGTCATTCTCGACCACTCCCGCCACCCGCGCCATTACGGCGCGCTGGAAAGCGCGACGCACAAGGCGGAAGGCTACAATCCTCTTTGCGGTGACCGCGTCACTGTCTATCTGGTGCTGGACGCGGGCGGCCGCGTTTCCGACATCAAGTTTGAAGGCAAGGGTTGCGCCATCAGTCAGGCCTCGGCGTCGCTGATGACGGAGATGCTGTCCGGCAAGACGGCGGCCGAGGCCGAGACGCTGATGCAGGGCTTCCTGCACATGGTGAAGGGCGAAGACGCCGGCGAGCTGCCGCAAGAGGCGCGCGAGCATCTGGAAGTGATGGGCGGGCTTTCGGCCTTTCCGATGCGGGTCAAATGCGCCACCCTGGCCTGGCATACCTTCAAGAACGCAGTCGAGGAGGGCGCGCAATGAGCGAAGCGCCGAAGCTGACCCAGGTCGAACTGGACGATTTCACCGCCAAGCTGGTGGCGGCGCTGAAGACCGTCTATGACCCGGAAATCCCGGTTGATATCTATGAACTGGGTCTTATCTACAAGGTGGATGTTTCGGACGCCAAGGACGTTGCCGTGGACATGACCCTGACCGCGCCCAACTGCCCCGTGGCGGGCGAAATGCCGGAGATGGTCAAGGCGGCGCTGCAGGGCGTGGAAGGCGCCGGCGAAGTGACGGTGAACATGACTTTCGATCCGCCCTGGACGCCGGAACGGATGAGCGAAGAGGCCAAACTCGAACTGAACATGTTCTGATGCAAACCCAGACCGCCAAACCGCGCCGTGAACGCCCCAAGCCGATCCGCCTGACGGACGCCGCCGCCGCGCGCATCGCCGAGATCATGGCCGGGGCCGAGGGCCGGTATCTCGGCGTCCGCGTCGGCGTCACCAATGGCGGCTGCGCCGGCATGAGCTACACCATGGCCTATGCCGAGAGTGCCCAGCCTTTCGAGGAGATGATGGAAGAGAAGGGGGTCAAGATCTTCATCGACCCCAAGGCCATCCTGTTCCTGATCGGCACCGAGATGGATTTCGTCCAGGAAAAGCTGGGCGCGCGGTTTGTCTTCAACAACCCTAACCAGACCGCGGCCTGCGGCTGTGGCGAAAGCGTTTCGATCACGCCGGCAAAGGCCTAGGCAGCGCTCGTCTCCAGCGCCGCAATGCGCGGATCGGCCTGGTTGATCACCATATTGCGCCCATGGCTCTTGGCGCCATAGAGGCAGGCATCGGCGCGGCGGATCACCGCCTCCGCCGCCTCGTTGGGGGCGAACTGGGCGACGCCGATCGAGATGGTGATGGTGCCCAGCACGTCGCCGGTGGATTTCTTCACCAGCTTCTTGGTCTCGACGGTCTCTCGGATCTGCTCGGCGACCATGGTCGCGGCCGACAGGCCGGTGCCGCGCAGCAGCACGGCGAATTCCTCGCCGCCATAGCGGGCGGCGGTGTCGCGTCCCTTGACGTTCTCGGCCAGGCAGTTCGCCACCAGGCGCAGCACCTGGTCGCCGGTCTGGTGGCCCCAGCTGTCGTTGAATTTCTTGAAATTGTCGATGTCGCAGAGCAACAGCGTCACCGCCTCGCCATCGGTATGCGCCGCCGCCTGCCGCACGGCATCGTCAAAGGCCTTGCGGTTGGCGATGCCTGTCAGGGGATCGGTCAGGCTTTCCTTGCGGACATTGTCCAGCTTGGAGCGCAGCTCGCGCACCTGGGCGCCGGATTTCTGCAATTCGCCTTCCAGGCTCTTGGTCCGCTGTTCCATTTCGCGGGTGGCGGCGATCAGGCTGCCGACCAGCGTCTTGAGATCGCCGGTCGAGCCGTCGCGGCCGAGCGCGCCCGAAGCCGCCGAAAGGGCGTTGTGGTAATCGGTGGTCTGCTTGCCGGCGGTTTCCAGTCGGCCCAGCACGGCGCTGATGACGTCGTTGATGCCGTTGCCGAAACTGTCCATGGCGCGGGCGGCGCGGGCGCTGGAAAGGCAGCGCAGCCGCAGGTCCAGCAGCATTTCCGGCGTGAAGGGCGTGCGCGCCGCGATCAGGCTGCCCATCACCTGCGCGATGGCGGGCGTCTCGCCGGAAACATAGGCGTAGAACAGCTCGAAATTTTCCGGCGTCGCGGCGACGTCGCACTCGGTCATGAGCGCAAGCGCAGTCCTGGCGATGCCCTGTTCGCGATCCGGCTTGTGCATGTCCGTCCCCGTCGGCCACGACGTGGCGCGATGGCCTGATCGTAGGAGGGGGAAGGTAAGAAAGGGTTAAATCCGGGCGTGCAATGGCGCGAATTCCGGCGGTTTGCCGCCAAAAAACACCGGCAGGCGGTCAGCGCAAACCGCCGCAATCCAGGGGCGGCAGACAGCTAATTCTGCGGTTCGGGCTTCTTCGCCGTCGGCACTGGCCGGAAGAGGAAAGCCGGCAACTGGCTTTTGTCCACTGCCTCGGGCTTTGCCGCCTGCTCGTTGTGGTGGCGCTGGCTGTGGCGTTCGCGTTTCTCGTGATGCTGGCGTTCTGACGGCGGCCGCTTTTCCCGCTGCTCGCCATGCGGGCGATGCTCGCGTGGACGATGCTCGCGCGCCGGTTCGGCCGGACGCGGCGCCTGCGGCGCGGCCTGCGCTGCCGGATCGGCCTGGACTGGCTCCATGCTGGCGACATGCTCGTGATACTTGCCGTCAGGCGGGCGGCGGTCGCGGTATTTGCCGTCGCGGTCCTTGCCGCCCCGGCCGCGATCACGGCCGCCTCTGCCGCCCTGGCGGTCGCCATGGCGCGGACGGGCTTCCTCGCGAACCTCGATGTCCATCATCTCGCGGCGGGCCAGCTTGTTGCCGGTGATCTTCTCGATCGCCTCGATGTATTTTTCGTCGCGGCGGCTGGCCAGCATATGCGCCTGGCCGCTGCGGCCGGCACGGCCGGTGCGGCCGATGCGGTGGACATAATCGTCGGCATGGATCGGCACGTCGAAATTGAAGACATGGCTGACGCTTGGCACGTCAAGGCCGCGCGCCGCCACGTCGGAAGCGACGAGAATCTTCAGTTCGCCGGCGCGGAACCTGTCCAGCGTGCGGGTGCGCACGCTCTGGTCGAGGTCGCCATGGATCGGGGCGGCATCGAAGCCGTGCTTCGCCAGCGACTTGGCCACGACATCGACGTCGCGCTTGCGGTTGCAGAAGACGATGGCGTTGTTCAGCGTCGGCTCGGCTTCGCGGATCAGGCGGCGCAGCGCCTCGCGCTTGGCCCAGTCATTGGCCGGGATCATCACCAGCTCCTGGGTGATGTTCGCGGCGGTGGTGGCGGGCCGCGCCACTTCGATCTTGGCCGGATTGTGCAGGAACTGGTCAGTCAGCCGCTGGATTTCGGGCGGCATGGTGGCGGAATAGAACAGGGTCTGGCGGGTGAAGGGCAGCTTCTTGCAGATTTCCTCGACGTCGGGAATGAAGCCCATGTCCAGCATGCGGTCGGCTTCGTCGATCACCAGGATGTTGACCTGGGAGAGCAGGATGCGGCCGCGTTCGAAATGGTCCATCAGCCGGCCTGGTGTGGCGATCAGCACATCGACGCCGCGGTCGAGCTTCTTGATCTGTTCGTCCATGGCGGTGCCGCCGATCAGCAGCGCCTGAGTCAGCTTGGTGTATTTCGCGTATTTGTCGAAGCTTTCCGAAACCTGGTCAGCCAGCTCGCGGGTCGGCTCCAGCACCAGGGCGCGCGGCATGCGCGCCTTGGCGCGGCCCTTGGACAGCATCTCGATCATCGGCAGGGTGAAGCTGGCGGTCTTGCCGGTGCCGGTCTGGGCGATGCCGATCAGGTCGCGCCGCTGCAGCACGACGGGAATGCCCTTGGCCTGGATCGGCGTCGGCGTGGTGTAGCCGCTGTCGGCCACGGCCTTGAGGATTTCGGGGGAAAGCCCCAGGCCGTCAAAGCCGGCGGGGGCAGGGGAAGTCGTCGGAGTTTCAATAACTTCGAGGGTTCCGGCGTCCGTGCCGGAGGTCGTTACGCTGGTCGTAGCACGCTCCTGAAAAGGGGCGCTGCTCTCGCGCCCGCGTCGTCCTTGCGCCCGTATGGCCAAGGCTCATGCGGGGCAGATAAGGAAGATTCCCTTGGAATGCAAGGGTGAGGCCCGCAGCCAAGCAGGCCGAACGCCGAGCGCCAGAGGCGCGAAGGCCGGGGGGGGAGGCAGGGACAGGCAGAGGATTGACGGTTCCCGCCTGCTGTTTCAGCTTCGGCCCATGGGGATGCTGCGCGCCTGGCTTCTGGGTCTGGTGGCGGTGGGGATCTGGTGCCTTTCCGTCTATGGAACGGGGCCGTCGCCGCTGCCTGCCGACGCCCCCCCGACGGAATTTTCCGCCGCCCGCGCCGACGCTGCCCTGGCGCGGCTGCTGGGGCCCGAGCGTCCGCATCCTGCGGGCTCGGCGGAGAATGAGGCGCTGACGGCACGATTGATGGAGCAGCTGCGGGCCCTGGGCCTGTCGCCTTACATCCAGACTGCCACGAGTTGCGAAAGCGGCCGCTTCCTTCTCTGCGCTGTCGTGCACAACGTGGTGGCGCAGGTCGCGGGCGGCAGCGGTCCGGCGGTGCTACTGATGGCGCACAAGGATTCGGTCGGCGCCGGTCCCGGCGCCGGCGATGACGGCTCCGGCGTCGCCACCATCCTGGAAACGATCCGTGCCCTCAAGGCGCGCGGGCATGCAGGCCTGCCGGTGCTGGCGCTGTTCACGGATGGCGAGGAGCTGGGCCTGCTGGGCGCGCGTGCCTGGCTGGCGGCGCCGCATCCCGCCATCGCCGCGGTGGTCAACATGGAAGCGCGTGGCACGCGCGGCCATAGCCTGTTGTTCCAGACCAATCCGGGCGATGCGGCGCTGATCGGACTTTATGCCCGCAATGTCCGCCATCCCGCCACGTCGTCGCTCTACGGCGAAATCTACCGCCGCCTGCCCAACGACACCGACCTGACGCCGTTCCTGAAAGCCGGGATCGCCGGCGCGAACTTCGCCTTCCTGGGCAACATCGCGCAGTATCACACGCCACTGGACCGGCGGGCGAATATCGATCCGCGCTCTCTGCAGCAGCATGGCGAGAATGCGCTGGCGATGACCGAGGCGCTGCGGCAGGCCGATCCGGCGGGCCTGAAAAGCGGCGACGCGATCTATCTCGATATTCTGGGCTGGTGGCTGCCGCTTCTGCCGATGGACTGGGCCCTGCCCCTGTCCATCCTGTGTCTGATGATGATCGCGCTGGCCGGCCTGCTCGGCCGCCATGGCGGACGGGCGCACACGCCGGTCTCGGCTTTCCTGGCGCCGCCGCTGCTGCTGGCGGCCTGCGTTGCGCTGGGCTTTGCCCTGCATGGACTGGCGGCGCTGATTTCCGGATCGCCCGATCCGTCATTGGCGCATCCGGTCTGGCTGCGGCTGTCGCTGGTGTCCGGCGTCTGGGGCATGGCGCTGCTGGCGGGCGCCTATGCCGGCGCCGTCGCCAGCTGGCTGTGGTTGTCGGGACTGGGGGTGGCGGCTGCGATCTGGGTGCCGGGCGCCAGTCCCTATTTCCTGTTCCCGTCGCTGGTCGCCGCGCCGCTGCTGCTGCTGACGCTGCGGAACTGGCGCGGCCCCGCCCTGGTTGTGGCGGCGCTGGCCGCGATGGTGATCTGGGTCGGCTTCGCCGCCGGGGGCGAGGACATCATGGGCCTGAAACTCCATCCGCTCTTCACGGTCCCCGCCGCGATGGCGCTGATCGCCATGCTGCCGCTGCTGCGCAAGGGCGCGAGTGTCACGGCCGCGCTGCTGTCGCTGCTGCTGGCGCTGGGGCTGGCGGTCGCGGCGGGCTTGCAGCCATCCAGTTCCGCCGCCGCGCCGGCGCATGTCACCATCCGCTATGTCGGCGGCGGCGTGGCGCCCCGCTGGGTGGTGGACAGCGACCATCCGCTGAGCGCGACGATGCGCGCGGCGGCAAAATTCGCCGGTGAGTCACGGATGCTGGCGGATTTCGGCATCCGCGGCACTGTCGCGCCGGCTCCGGCGCTGGCGCTTGAAGGTCCGCGCCCGGTGCTGGGCGCGGACGGGGTTGTGACTCTGGAAAACGCTGTTCCCGGCGATGGTCTGGCGGTGTCGTTCGACAAGCCGGTTGAGGGCATTCGTGTCAACGACCAGGCGGTGGAGCCGCCAGGCGGCGCGACCCTGGTCTTCTGTTCCGATCCGGCCTGCCGCGTCAGTTTCCGGAATAATCCGGGGCCGCTGCATGTGACGATGACGGCGGTGCATCCGGGCCTGCCGCATGGGGCGACGGCGCTGGTCGCGGCGCGGGGCCAGTCGGTGCCATCCGGCCTGGGCGACGGCACTTTCAACGCCATCACGCAGGCGCTGAACTAGACGTCCACGCTCTCGGCGGCGAATTGCGCAAACGAAGCCGCAAGGCGAAGCGACCATGAAATAACGGCAGCAAATATCGTCGTCAGACGTCAATATTCTCCGCCGCGAACTGTGCATTTTCCTGAATGAACTGGAAGCGCAGTTCCGGCTTCTTGCCCATCAGCTGCTCGAACAGGTTTTCGGTCTGCCGGACCGCGTCCGCGGCGATTTCCACCCGCACCAGGCTGCGATGGCCCGGCCGCATGGTGGTTTCCTTGAGCTGGGCCGGCATCATCTCGCCCAGGCCCTTGAAGCGGGAGACCTCCACCTTTGCCCCGGCGCGGAATTCGCTTTTCAGCTTGCGGTCGCGATCGGCCTCGTCGCGGGCATAGACGATCTTGCTGCCCTGGGACATGCGGTAGAGCGGCGGCATGGCGAGGAACAGCCTTCCGTCGCCGATCAGTCCCGGCATCTCGCGATAGAAGAAAGTCAGCAGCAGCGAGGCGATGTGCGCGCCATCGACATCGGCGTCGGTCATGATGATGACACGCTCATAGCGCAGGTCGGACGCGCGGTATTTCTCGCCGGTGGCGCAGCCCAGCGCCTGCACCAGGTCGGAGAGTTCCTGGTTCTGCTGCAGTTTTCCGGCGCCGGCGCTGGCCACGTTCAGGATCTTGCCGCGCAGCGGCAGGATCGCCTGGAGGCTACGGTCGCGCGCCTGCTTGGCGCTGCCGCCGGCGCTGTCGCCTTCGACCAGGAAGATTTCGGTGCCTTCCGCCGCGTCCTTTGAGCAGTCGGCCAGCTTGCCCGGCAGCCGCAGCTTGCGGGTGGCGGACTGGCGCCTGGTCTCCTTCTCCTGCCGCTTTTTCAGCCGGTCTTCCGCCGCCTCGATGACGAAGGCCAGCAGCCGGTCGGCCTCGGCCGGGCTTTCCGCCAGCCAATGGTCGAAATGATCGCGTATCACCGTCTCGACCAGCTTCTGCGCATCGGGACTGGACAGCTTGTCCTTGGTCTGGCCCTGGAACTCCGGCTCGCGGATGAAGACCGACAGCATGGCGAGCGCGCTGTCCATCACATCGTCGGCGGTCACCAGGCTGGTCTTGCGGTTGCCGGTGCGCTCGCCATGGCCGCGCAGCGCCTTGGTCAGGGCGTTGCGCAAGCCCTGCTCATGGGTGCCGCCGGCAGGGGTGGGAATGGTGTTGCAATAGGAGCGGGTGAAGCCGTCGCGCGCCGGCGTCCAGGTCACCGCCCATTCCACCTGGCCGCGCGTGGTGTCCTTGTTCTCGTGGCGGCCGGTGAAGGCCCTGGTTGTGACGGTCTGGGTCTTGCCGACGTCCTGCTCCAGATAGTCGGCCAGGCCGCCGGGAAACTTCAGCGTGTCTTCCGCCGGCGTTTCATCCTCGATCAGCGAAGGATCGCAGCGCCAGCGGATCTCGACACCGCGGAAAAGATAGGCCTTGGACTTGGCGGCGCGCCACAGCAGCGCCGGCTGGAACTGGGCGCTGCCGAAAATCTGCGCATCCGGCTTGAAGCTGGTGATGGTGCCGCGCCGGTTGACCGTTCCCAGGTCCTTGAGCTTGCCGACCGCATGGCCGCGCTCGAAGCGCAGCCTGAAGGCATGTTTCTCGCGCGCCACTTCCACGTCCATCCATTCGGACAGGGCGTTGACCACCGAAGCGCCGACCCCATGCAGGCCGCCGGAGGTCTCATAGGCCTTGCCGTCGAACTTGCCGCCGGCATGCAGCGTGGTCATGATCACTTCCAGCGCCGACTTGTTCTTGAACTTGGGATGCGGGTCCACCGGGATGCCGCGGCCATTGTCGGAGACCACCAGGACATTTCCCGGCTTGAGTTCGATCTCGATGCGGGAGGCATGGCCGGCCACCGCTTCGTCCATGCTGTTGTCGAGAATTTCCGCCGCCAGGTGATGCATGGCGCGGCTGTCGGTGCCGCCGATATACATGCCGGGGCGGCGGCGCACCGGCTCCAGCCCCTCCAGCACCTCGATGTCCTTGGCGGTGTAGGCCTTGGAGGCGGCGCCACCGCTGTCGAAAAGGTCAGGATCTTTCTTGGCCATGCCGTCGTGAACCGTTAACGCTTCGAATCGCGGAAATCCTGCCCAAACTAGCCCAACCATTTGGCCGCACGCAGCTTTTTGTGCTCCGCAGCCAGTTCTTAACCCCTGGACCGATAAAATTGTCGGGATGTTTGCAACCGCCCGCGACGCCGACCCCCGCGTCCTGAAAAGCCAGCTCGACGTCATCGCCGGGCTGGGCGGTTCGGCCTGGGTTTCCACCCCTTTCTGGGCGCTGGCGCTGGCGCTGCTGGCGTCCGACCGGGTGGGCTGGTTCGGCCATACCCCGCTGGTGCGGGCACTGGCCTTCCCGCTGGTGGTGGGCGCGGTGTCCTTCGCCGTCTATCGCCTCTATGCCGCCTGGCGCGCCGATCCCGATCCGGAGTTGACCCGCTGGACCCGCCGCTTTGCCCTGGCCCAGCTTGCCATCAGCGCCGCCTGGGGCCTGTTTCCCTGGCTGCTCTGGGGTGACGGCAACTTCGCCAACCATGTCTATATCCTGCTGGCGGTGGCGACGACCATGTCCTCGCTGCTGATCAGCCGGCTGGGCAGCATGACCATGCTGGTCAGCGGCATGGTGCCGATCGTCGGCATGACGTCGCTGCGCTTCGCGACTCATGGCGAATGGCTGGATATCGGCATTGCCGTGCTGACGCCGCTCTATGCCCTGCATCTCTTCGTCGATGGCAGGCGCTTCATCGTCCAGCTGGCGGAGGACATAAGGCTGCGCTTCCAGATCGAGGACATGGCGCGCGCCCTTAGCCGTGCGCGCGACGAGGCTCTGGCCAAGCGCTATGAGGCGGAAACTTCCAACGCCGCCAAATCCGCCTTCCTGGCAAACATGAGCCATGAGCTGCGCACCCCGCTCAACGCCATACTGGGCTTTTCCGACATCATCGCCAATCGGGCGATGGGCGAAAGCGCGATGGATCGCTACAGCGACTATGCCCGCGACATCCATCATTCCGGCACCCATCTGCTGTCATTGATCAACGACCTGCTCGACGTCGCCAAGATCGAGGCCGGCCGGATGGAGATCGATCCCAAGCCGCTCGATCCCCGCCATGTCATGGAAAGCATCCAGCGCATCATGGGCGGCCGCTTTGCCGCCAGACGCCAGGAATTTTCCATCGCGATGGCGCCGGAGCTGCCGCTGCTGCTGGCCGACGAGCGCGCCCTCAAGCAGATGCTGCTCAACCTGGTTTCCAACGCCGCCAAGTTCACCCCGCCGGGCGGCCACATCGTCCTGCGCTGCACCGCAAGGGACGGCGGCATGGAGTTCTGCGTCGAGGATGACGGCCCCGGCATCGCCGCCGGCAAGCTGGCGCGGGTCTTCCAGCCCTTCAGCCAGATCGACAACCGTTTCGACCGCGAGGCCGGCGGCACCGGCCTTGGCCTGGCGCTGGTGCAGGGCCTGGTGCAGCTGCATGGCGGCCGCGCCTGGCTGGAGAGCGAGCAGGGCCATGGCACCCGCGCCTATCTTTACTTTCCCTCAACGGTTCAGGCCGCGCCATGGCGGGAAATCGCCTGATTTTCCAGCCGTTCCTGCGTTTTCCGCAGCATTTCCTTAACAGCCGCCAACCTAAACTTTCACCATTGCGGACCAGGTCTGTCCGTGACGGGGAAGCACTTGTCGACTGGGTGGACATGGCGGGGCGGCGGAAGCGGCGACATTCGCACGCTCAGGAGCCAGCTCGACCTCGCCGCCAACGCGGTGCGGGCCAACTGCCTGACCACGCCGCTCTGGGCGCTGGCCTCGGCGCTGCTGTGCTGTGACGGCGTCAACCTGTTCGGGCACAGGAGCCTTTCCCAGGCGCTGACCCTGGCGCTGGTCGTCACGGTCGCCATGACCGGCTCGGCCCTGCTGGTGGCGCTGTATCGCCGTCATCCCGGCGGCGACGATGCGGTGGCAGGCTGGTATCGCCGCTTCGTCCTGATGCATGTCGCCATCAGCGGCGCCTGGGGCGCCATGCCCTGGCTGCTGTGGGAGGCGGGCAACGGCATCAATCATCTGTATCTCGCCGCCTCGGTGCTGTCGGTGGTGGCGGCGCTGCTGGTCAGCCGCGGCAGCAACATGGCCATGTATGTCGCCAGCCTGGTTCCGATCTCGCTGATGACCACGGCGCGCTTTCTCACGGGCGATCAGCGGATCGACCTGGTGATCGGCATGCTCTCGCCCTGCATCGGGGTGCAGATGTGGCTCACCGGCCGGCCCCTGATCCGGCGGATGGAGGAGGATTCGCGCCTGCGCTTCAAGGTCGGGGACCTGGCCCGCGAACTGGAAGAGACCCGCGATGACGCCCTGCGCAAGCGCTTCGAGGCCGAGGCCGCCAATGCCTCCAAGACCGCCTTCCTCGCCAATATGAGCCATGAGCTGCGCACGCCGCTCAACGCCATTCTCGGCTTCTCGGAGATCATTTCCCAGGAATGCTTCGGGCCGGTCGGCAATCCGCGCTACAAGGATTATGCCGGCGATATCAATTCCTCGGGCGCGCACCTGCTGTCGCTGATCAACGACCTTCTCGACATCGCCAAGATCGAGGCCGGCCGCATGGAGATCGCGCCGCATCCGCTGGAGGCGGCCCGGATCTTCGAAGTCGCCCTCAAGCTGATTGGCGGCAAGGCGCGCGAGAAGGGGCAAAGCCTGGCCATCGCGGTCGAGGCTTCGGCGCCGCCGCTCCATGCCGATGAGCGCGCCCTCAAGCAGATCCTGATCAACCTGGTGTCCAACGCCGTCAAGTTCACCCCCGAAGGCGGCCGCATCGAGGTGGTGGGCGGCCTGGCGCGCGATGGCGGCTTCCAGATCATGGTCAGGGACAATGGTCCCGGCATTCCGCGCGACAAGCTGGACAAGATCTTCACCCCGTTCAGCCAGGTCGATAACCGCTATGACCGCCAGGCCGGGGGCACCGGACTGGGGCTGGCGCTGGTACGCGGCCTGGCCGAACTGCATGGCGGGCGGGCGTGGCTGGAATCGGAACCCGGCAAGGGCTGCAGTGTTTACGTCAACCTGCCGGTCCCCGCACCCGACGCGGCTTCGGCCGCGGCCTAGTCGCGTTTGGTCGCGCGGCCTGCCGGGCCGTCACTCCTCACGTCCCCAACGGCTTGCTTTTCGGCTTGGGCAGCTTGGAGAAATTGTAGCACCAGGCCAGCGCCGCCCCTGCCACCACGACCACGAACACCGTCAGTGCGGCATGGATCGCCAGGCCGACGATGCCGCTCTCGAAATCGCTGCCGGTGATGCCAAAAAACCGCTCGGCGATCGCCGCCGGCAGGCGCTGAATCACGCTTGCCACCCCGACCGTGAATATCAGCACGATGCAGGAGGTCCAGAAACTGTTTTCCCAGAGCTGCAAGGCCCTGTCGATCCGCGCCACCAGGGAGGCGGCGGGTTCACCCGCCGCGATGGCGGGAAAGACCGGCAGCAGCAGGAATGGCAGCACGATGGCGAAGCCCCATTTCAGCACCAGCCCGACCAGCTGCAGCGCCGGCAGCACCATCAGTCCCGAAAGATAAAGCGACCCCAGCGACAGGGTCAGCATCGCCGCCGCCCACAGCCAGAAGCGCAGCAGGGGCCCGATGGCCAGGTGCGGCCCGTCATCCACCAGAATTCGACGCTGTGTCGCCAGCACCGCCGGCACCGCCACCAGGCCCAGGATCAGCTTCTCAAGCCCGAACACCCAGGCGCCGGGCACCACCATCAGCACGAAGAGACTGTTGCTGGCGGGATGGATCACCCGCAGCTTCTGCTCCAGGGTCGGAAAAACATAGCTGAGGCCGAAAAGGGCGGCTGCCACCACCGCCAGAAGCGGCAAAAGCGCGACCATGGCGCCCAGTGCGCTGCGCCATGTCCCGGTCACCAGCTCGAAAATGCCCGGGCGCTTCGCCTCTATTGCCTGTTCCATAAGGACTCCTCCAGCGGCGGCGAAGATAGCCGGGCAGGGAGATTCCGCAAAGCAAAAGGGCGCGGGAAACCCGCGCCCTTACTGTCTCAAAGTTTGTCGGGTGAGGCCGGAATGACAAAAGGTCCGGTGGACCTTTTGCCCGGCCGGACGGCGCAGCATCGCGCCGCGAGGCGCGATGCGAGCCCGGGACCCGTTTAGACCGAGTAATACATCTTGAATTCAACGGGATGCGGCGTGTGCTCGAAGGCATACACCTCTTCCATCTTGAGCTCGATATAGCTGTCGATGAAGTCCTGGCTGAAGACGCCGCCCTTCTTGAGGAAGTCGTGGTCCTTGGCCAGGCTTTCCAGCGCCTCGCGCAGGGAGCCGCAGACCTGCGGCACCTTCGCCAGTTCTTCCGGCGGCAGGGCATAGAGATCCTTGTCCATCGGACCGCCCGGATGGATCTTGTTCTCGATCCCGTCCAGGCCGGCCATCAGCATGGCGGCATAGGCGAGATAGGGATTCGCACCCGGATCGGGGAAGCGAACCTCGACGCGCTTGCCCTTCGGCGACGGCGAGAAGGGGATGCGGCAGGAGGCCGAACGGTTGCGGGCCGAATAGGCCAGCAGCACCGGGGCTTCGAAGCCGGGGATCAGGCGCTTGTAGCTGTTGGTCAGCGGGTTGGTGAAGGCGTTGAGCGCCTTGGCGTGCTTGATGATGCCGCCGATATAGTAGAGGCAGGTGTCCGACAGGTCGGCATAGCCCGAGCCGGCGAAGAGCGGCTTGCCCGCCTTCCAGATCGACTGGTGGACATGCATGCCCGAACCATTGTCGCCATAGATCGGCTTGGGCATGAAGGTCGCGCTCTTGCCATAGGCCTGCGCGACCTGGTGGATCACATACTTGTAGATCTGCATGTAATCGCCGCACTTGGTCAGCGTGTTGAACTTGAAGCCAAGCTCATGCTGGGCGGTGGCGACTTCGTGGTGGTGCTTCTCCGGCTGGATGCCCATGTCGCGCATCACCGCCAGCATCTCGCCGCGCATGTCCTGTTCGCTGTCCACCGGCGGGACCGGGAAATAGCCGCCCTTCACCTTGGGGCGGTGGCCGAGATTGCCTTCCGGATATTCGGTGCCGGTGTTGGTGGCGCTCTCCTTGGAGTCGACATAGTAGAAGGCCTTGCCCATCCCGACATCGAAGCGCACATCGTCGAAGATGAAGAACTCGGCTTCCGGGCCGAAATAGGTGGTGTCGCCGACGCCCGAGGAATTGACATAGGCTTCGGCGGCCTTGGCGATGGAGCGCGGGCAGCGGGCATAGTTCTGGCCGGTCAGCGGCTCCAGCACGTCGCAGATCAGGATCAGCGTGGTCTGGGCGAAGAAGGGATCGATCACCGCGGTCTCGAGGTCCGGCTTCAGCAGCATGTCGGACTCGTTGATCGCCTTCCAGCCGGCGATCGAGGAGCCGTCGAACATGGTGCCGTTGTCGAGGAAATCGTCATCGACCATCATCAGGTCGAAAGTGACATGCTGCCACTTGCCGCGCGGGTCGGTGAAGCGGATGTCGACATATTTGACTTCCTTGTCCTTGATCAGCTTCAGGATGTCGGCGGCTGTCGTCTTCTTGTCGGCCATGAGTTTGTCTTCCCTTCTGTGATGCGATACCGCCCCCAACAGGCGGCTGGATTTCGGTTTAGATGGCGTCCGCGCCGGTCTCGCCCGTGCGGATGCGGATGGCTTCCTCGACATTGAGGATGAAAATCTTGCCGTCGCCGATGCGGCCCGTGCGCGCAGCCTTCTGGATGGCCTCGATCGAGGCTTCCAGCCGGTTTTCGGGGATGACGATCTCGATCTTCACCTTGGGCAGGAAGTCCACGACATATTCGGCGCCGCGGTAAAGCTCGGTATGGCCTTTCTGGCGGCCGAAGCCCTTGGCCTCGGTCACGGTGATGCCCTGGACCCCGACTTCCTGCAGCGCTTCCTTCACTTCATCGAGCTTGAAGGGCTTGATGATGGCTTCGACCTTTTTCATGCCTTCTCCTTCGCGCGAGGCGGCCCCCGCTACGTCCGTTAACGCTTTAGCAGGACTTGTGCCGGTTTGCGGTGCATATTTTGTATAATGAAAACAGCATGTTGCCAGGAATGCCGGTTTTTATCGCCGCCAATTTTGCACAATAATGAGCCATATGGCCTATAAATTAGGCAGATTTGACCTTGTGCCGCGACCTCCCGCTCCTCTCGTTAGCCTGCCAAGGTGCGGGTAAATGAGCCAGGTCCTGACAACTGCCGAAATGGCCGCCGCCGATGCCTTTGCCGTGAAGGCTGGGGTGCCGTCTCTCACCCTGATGGAGAATGCCGGCCAGGCGGTGGCCGCCGCCATCGCCGCCCGCTTCAAGCCCTGCCCGGTGGCGGTGCTGTGCGGCCCCGGCAACAATGGCGGCGACGGCTTTGTCGTGGCGCGCGCGCTATACGAACTGGGCTTTACGGTGCGCGTCCTCACCCAGGCTCGGCATAAGGGCGATGCCGATGTGATGGCGGCGAGATGGAGCGGCCAGACCGAGGCGCTCGACCCCGATGCATTGCGCGGCGTCCGCCTGGTGGTGGACGGATTGTTCGGCGCCGGGCTGGCCCGTCCGCTGACCGGCGCTTACGCGCAAATGGTCGAAGCGCTGAACGATCTTCCCGTGGTGGCGATTGACCTGCCCAGCGGCATTTCCGGCGACAGCGGCCAGCCGCTGTCGGGGGTGCATGTGACGGCGGTTCTCACCGTCACCTTTCACGCGAAGAAGCCGGCGCATCTGCTGCTGCCCGGCCGCGCCCTGTGCGGCGAGATCGTGGTGGCCGATATCGGCATTCCGGCGGATGCCGCTTCCACGAATCTGCATGAAAACAGCCCATCATTGTGGCGTTATCCCTGGCCGAAAGCCGAAGGCCACAAATATGGCCGCGGCCATTGTGTCGTGGTCAGCGGCGGGCCCGCTGCAACAGGCGCGGCGCGGCTGGCGGCGCGGGGCGCGTTGCGCATCGGGGCGGGGCTGGTCAGCGTCGCTTCGCCGCCCAATGCGGTGATGGTCAATGCCGCCCATCTCACCGCCATCATGCTCAGACCTTTCGATGGCGCGGGTGGGTTGTTGAAACTGCTCGAAGACCGGCGCTTCAACGCCGTGGTGATCGGTCCGGCCCTGGGCGTGGGCGCACAGACGCGCGAAATGGTGACGGCGGTGCTGGAAAGCGGTGCTGCGGTCGTGCTCGATGCCGACGCGCTGACTGCGTTCCAGGACGATCCCGCCGCGCTGTTCGCGCAGCTGCATGACCGCTGCGTGCTGACGCCGCATGACGGCGAGTTCGACCGCCTGTTTCCTGGCCTGCGCGAGAAGGCGGCGAGCAAGGTCGAGGCGGTGCGCCAGGCCGCCGCGAAAGCGGGATGCGCCGTGCTGCTCAAGGGCGGCGACACCGCAATCGCCCAACCCGGCGGCAAGGCCGTCATCAACGCCAACGCGCCGGCCTTTCTCGCCACCGCCGGGGCAGGGGATGTGCTGGCCGGCTTCATCGGCGGATTGCTGGCGCAGGGCATGACCGCCTTCGACGCCGCCTGCGCCGGGGCCTGGCTGCATGGCGCCGCCGCCGCCCGCTTCGGGCCGGGGCTGATTGCCGAGGATTTGCCGGAAAAGCTGCCGGAATGCCTGACGGCCCTAGCCTCGGCGAGACACTCTTGATATAGGGCGCGGCCAACGCGGACATGGCGGAACTGGTAGACGCGCTGGATTTAGGTTCCAGTGACGAAAGTCGTGGGGGTTCAAGTCCCTCTGCCCGCACCAGCCTTCGCCCGCTTCGCGGGCTTCGGCTGGCGGGCCGCCGACAGAAGAAGATGGTTGGTCGGGTCGCGCCCTTCGGGCTGCCCGGCCATGACAAGTTATGAGGACGACATGCAGATCACCCAGACGGTCTCCGAGGATCTTCGCCGCCAGTTCACCGTCACGGTGCCGGCGGCCGAGCTGGACAACCGCGTCACCCAGCGCCTGCAGGAGATGAAGGGCAAGATCAACCTCAAGGGCTTCCGCCCGGGCAAGGCGCCGCTCGCCCATCTCAAGAAGCAGTTCGGCAAGCAGCTGCTGGGCGAAGTGGTCGAGCAGGCGGTCAGCGAAGGCAGCCAGAAGGCCGTCACCGACAACGCCCTCAAGCCCGCCATCCAGCCGCGTGTCGAGCCGGTGGGCGACATCAATGCGGTGGTGGACGGCAAGGCCGACCTTTCCTTCACCGTCACCGTCGACCTGATGCCCGATTTCACCCCGGCCGACGTCTCGACGATCAAGGTCGAGAAGCTGGTTTCCGACGTGGACGATGCGGCGGTGGACGAGCAGCTGAAGCGCATCGCCGAGAGCATGCGCAGCTTCACCGCGCGCGGCGAAGGCGAGACGGCGCGGAAGGGCGACCTGACGGTGATCGATTTCGCCGGCAGCATTGACGGCATCGCCTTCGAAGGCGGCACCGGCAGCGACTTCAACCTCACCCTGGGCTCGGGCCAGTTCATCCCCGGCTTTGAAGACCAGCTGATCGGCACCAAGGCCGGCGACAAGGTCGATGTGAAGGTGACGTTCCCCGCCGAATATCACGCCCCGGAACTGGCCGGGAAGGACGCCGTCTTCGCCGTCACGGTGAAGGAAGTGAAGGCGCCGGGTGAGGCCGTGGTCAGCGACGAGACCGCCAAGACCCTGGGCCTGCCCGACCTCGCCACCCTGAAGGACCGCGTCCGCGACCAGATCAAGGGCGAATACGGCCAGGCCAGCCGCATGCACCTGAAGCGCCGCATCCTGGACGCGCTGGACAAGATGCACGACTTCCCGCTGCCGCCCGCCATGGTCGAAACCGAGTTCGCCTCCATCTGGGCCCAGGTCGAGGCCGAGCTGGCCCGCGAAGGCAAGACCGCCGCCGACGAGGGCAAGACCGAGCAGGAACTGAAGGACGAATATCACAAGATCGCCCAGCGGCGCGTCCGCCTCGGCCTGGTTCTCGGCCGCCTCGGCGAGCAGAACGGCATCCAGATCAACGCCGACGAGGTCAACCGCGCCATCATGAACCGGGCGCGCCAGTTCCCCGGCCAGGAGCAGCAGGTCTTCGAATATTACGCCAAGAACCCGCAGGCCCAGGCCGAGATCCGGGCGCCGCTGTTCGAGGACAAGGTAGTGGATTTCATCGCCGAGCTTGCCGGCGTCACCGAGAAGAAGGTGGACAAGGACACGCTCTTCGCCGATCCGGAAGACGAAGTCGTTTAATTGATCCCTCTCCGTCGCAAGTCGGGTTTGCTCCGCAAACACCTCCTTGCGCCACCTCCCCCTTCCTGGCGCTTGGCGCCGAAAGGGGAGGCTGGGCACGGCCCTGGCGGAAGGCCGCGCCGCGGCGGTTCGCTGGCGCTCCCGCTGCGGCGCGCGCGCAAGGGGTCGCAATCGGCTGCCGCAACGCTATATTAAGGGCGATCCCGCACGAATCGGCCCGTTTCGAAAAGGCGCCCGCTCCATGTCCAACCCGACCGAATTTTACAACAACACCCTGGTGCCGATGGTGGTCGAGCAGACCGCCCGCGGCGAGCGCGCCTTCGACATCTATTCGCGCCTGCTCAAGGAGCGGCTGATCTTCATCACCGGGCCGATCGAGGATTACGGCGCCAGCCTGCTGACCGCCCAGCTTCTGTTTCTCGAGGCCGAGAACCCCAAGAAGGAAATCCACATGTACATCAACTCGCCGGGCGGGTTGGTGACGGCCGGCATGGCGATCTACGACACCATGCAATATGTGCGGCCCAAGATTCACACCTACTGCATCGGCCAGGCCGCCTCGATGGGCTCGCTGCTGCTCTGCGCCGGCGAGAAGGGCAACCGCTGGGCCCTGCCCAACGCCCGCGTCATGGTCCACCAGCCCTCGGCCTCCTTCTACGGCCAGGCGGCCGACATCGCCCGCCACGCCCAGGAGATCGTGAAGTTGAAAAAGCGGCTGAACGAGATCTATGCCCGTCATACCGGCCAGTCGGTCGAGGCCATTGAAAAGATGCTCGACCGCGATACCTACATGACCGGCGAGGAAGCCAAGGCATTCGGCCTGATCGACCAGGTCATGGAACGCCGGCCGGAGACCTCCGAGACCCCGGAATAGGCCGGAAATCGCGGGTTTTCTGTCCTTCCGGACCGGCCGTGCCGAGCCGGCGGGAAGCTGGAAGTGCCCAATACCCCTGATTCTTGAAGGGCTTGGGCGGTTTTAAACAAATCTTGATCCCGCCAGCCCTAGCATGGTCGAATGTTGGGAAGGCGGGTGCTTCGGTCCCCGCCTTGTGCAAAGCAGCAAGGGCCTTTCGGGGCTGAAAGCTGTCGGGGTCGGAAAGGGCCCGGTGGAAGACGATGAGCAAGGCCAGCGGCGGCGAGTCCAAGAATACGCTCTACTGCTCCTTCTGCGGCAAGAGCCAGCATGAGGTCCGCAAGCTGATTGCGGGCCCGACCGTCTTCATCTGCGATGAATGCGTCGAACTCTGCATGGAAATCATCCGGGAGGAGAACAAGACCTCCTTCATGAAATCCAAGGAGGGCGTGCCCACCCCGCAGGAAATCTTCAAGGTGCTCGACGACTATGTCGTCGGCCAGGCCCATGCCAAGAAGGTGCTCTCGGTCGCGGTCCACAACCACTACAAGCGCATCAACTCCTCCGGCAAGAACGGCGATGTCGAGCTCGCCAAGTCCAATATCATGCTGATCGGCCCTACCGGCTGCGGCAAGACCCTCCTGGCCCAGACCCTGGCGCGCATCCTGGACGTGCCCTTCACCATGGCCGACGCCACCACCCTGACCGAAGCCGGCTATGTCGGCGAGGATGTCGAGAACATCATCCTCAAGCTGCTGCAGGCCGCCGACTACAATGTCGAACGGGCCCAGCGCGGCATCGTCTATATCGACGAAGTCGACAAGATTTCGCGCAAGTCCGACAATCCCTCCATCACCCGCGACGTTTCGGGCGAGGGCGTGCAGCAGGCGCTGCTCAAGATCATGGAAGGCACCGTCGCCTCGGTGCCGCCCCAGGGCGGGCGCAAGCATCCGCAGCAGGAATTCCTGCAGGTGGATACCACCAACATCCTGTTCATCTGCGGCGGCGCCTTCGCCGGCCTGGACAAGATCATCGCCATGCGGACGCAGGGCTCCTCGATGGGCTTCGGCTCCAATCCCAAGGGCCCGGACGAGCGCGGCACCGGCGACCTGCTGCGCGAGATCGAGCCGGAAGACCTGCTGAAGTTCGGCCTGATCCCGGAATTCATCGGCCGTCTGCCGGTACTCGCCACCCTGGGCGACCTGCAGGAACAGGCCCTGATCGAGATCCTGACCCGGCCGAAGAACGCCCTGGCCAAGCAGTATATGCGCATGTTCGAGATGGAAGGCGTCAAGCTGCGCTTCCAGGAAGAGGCGCTGCACGCCATCGCCAAGCGCGCCATCCAGCGCAAGACCGGCGCCCGCGGCCTGCGTTCCATCCTCGAAGGCATCCTGCTGGAAACCATGTTCGAGCTGCCCACGCTTTCGGGGGTGCAGGAAGTGGTGATCACCGCCGACGTGGTCGATGGCAAGGCGCGCCCGCTTTACACCTATTCCGACAAGGTCGAAGCCCAGAAATCGGCGTCATAGGGCGGAAGTTCCACCGGGTTCCCGCGGCGCGGCTCTGCAGGGCTAACGGCCCGCACAGGCTGGCGAAATCGCCATCTTGAAACCTTGGCCGCAGCAGCCCACTTTAAGCTGTCCGGAGTCGCCAGATCAGCGCCTTCCCAATATCGGTCTCTTTCGTGCCTGGAACGGGGCGGAAGGCGGACATTAAAGCCGGTGGGCTGCCGGCAGGAGCATCGTCATGGCGGACAATCCCGCGAAGAACCAGAACCAGACCACCGTGCCGGTGCTGCCGCTGCGCGACATCGTGGTCTTCCCCCACATGATCGTCCCGCTTTTCGTCGGGCGCGAAAAATCCGTTCGCGCCATCGAGGAAGTCATCAATGACGAAAAGCAGATCCTGCTCCTGACCCAGAAGAACGCGGCCGAGGATGACCCGACCGCCGAGGGCCTGCACAGCGTCGGCACCATGGCGACCGTGCTGCAGCTTCTGAAGCTGCCCGACCAGACCGTGCGCGTGCTGGTCGAGGGCAAGTCCCGCGCCCGGGTCAAGGCCTTCACCGGCCGCAGCGACTATTTCGAGGCCGAGATCGAGCGGCTGCCCGACGCCGCGCCCGCCGCGCAGGAAACCGAGGCGCTGATGCGCACGGTCAAATCCAATTTCGAGCAGTATATCAAGCTCAACAAGAAGATTCCGTCCGAGACCCTGGCCGCCGTGGCCCAGATCGAGGATGCGGCCAAGCTCGCCGACACCGTCGCCTCGCACCTTTCGGTGAAGATCGGCGAGCGCCAGGCCCTGCTGGAAATGCTGTCCACCACCGAGCGGCTGGAAAAGATCCTCTCCCTGATCGAGGGCGAGATCGGCGTGCTGCAGGTCGAGCGCAAGATCCGCAGTCGCGTCAAGCGCCAGATGGAGAAGACCCAGCGCGAATATTATCTCAACGAGCAGCTCAAGGCGATCCAGAAGGAACTGGGCGAAACCGACGAGGGCCGCGACGAGATCAACGAGATCGAAGACCGCATCCGCAAGACCAAGCTGTCCAAGGAGGCGCGCGAGAAGGCGCTGGGAGAGGTCAAGAAGCTGCGCTCGATGTCGCCGATGAGCGCCGAGGCTACCGTGGTGCGCAACTATCTCGACTGGCTGCTGTCGCTGCCCTGGGGCAGGAAGAGCAAGGTCAAGAAGGACATCGGCGCCGCCGAGGCGGTGCTGAACGATGACCATTATGGCCTCGAGAAGGTCAAGGAGCGCATCCTGGAGTATCTTGCCGTGCAGCAGCGCGTCGGCAAGCTCAAGGGCCCGATCCTGTGCCTGGTCGGACCGCCCGGTGTCGGCAAGACCTCGCTCGGCAAGTCGATCGCCAAGGCCACCGGCCGTGAATTCGTCCGCATGTCGCTGGGCGGCATGCGCGACGAGGCCGAGATCCGCGGCCATCGGCGCACCTATATCGGCTCGATGCCCGGCAAGATCGTGCAGTCGCTGAAGAAGGCCAAGACCAGCAATCCGCTCTTCCTGCTGGACGAGATCGACAAGCTGGGCGCCGACTGGCGCGGCGACCCGTCCTCGGCCCTGCTCGAAGTGCTGGACCCGGCGCAGAACGCCACCTTCAACGACCATTACCTGGAAGTCGATTTCGACCTTTCGGACGTGATGTTCGTCACCACGGCCAACAGCCTGCACATGCCGCAGCCGCTGCTGGACCGCATGGAGGTGATCCGCATCGCCGGCTACACCGAGGACGAGAAGGTCGAGATCGCCCGCCGTCACCTCATCCCCAAGCAGATGGAGGCCCATGGCCTGAAGGATGCGGAATGGACCATCACCGACGCCGGTCTGCGTGACCTGATCCGCTACTATTCGCGGGAAGCGGGCGTGCGCAACCTGGAACGCGAGATCGCCAACCTGGCGCGCAAGGCGGTGAAGGAGATTCTCACCAACAAGGCCAAGGCGGTCGAGGTCACGCCGGAAAATCTCGGCACCTATGCCGGCGTGCGCCGGCATCGCTATGGCGAGATCGAAGGCGAGGACCAGGTCGGTGTCGTCACCGGCCTGGCCTGGACCGAGGTCGGCGGCGAGACCCTGACCATCGAAAGCGTCATGCTGCCGGGCAAGGGCCGTTTCCAGGCCACCGGCAAGCTGGGCGACGTGATGAAGGAGTCGATCGACGCGGCGCGGTCCTATGTCCGCTCCAAGGCGACCAGCTTCGGCATCAAGCCGCCCACTTTCGACAAGGTCGACATCCATGTGCATGTGCCCGAAGGGGCGACGCCCAAGGATGGTCCGTCGGCGGGCCTGGCCATGGCCACCTCCATCATTTCGGTGCTGACCGGCATTCCGGTCCGCCGCGACGTGGCGATGACCGGCGAGATCACCCTGCGCGGCCGCGCCCTGCCGATCGGCGGCCTCAAGGAAAAGCTGCTGGCGGCGCTCCGGGCGGGGATCACGACCGTGATCATCCCCAAGGAGAATGAAAAGGACCTGGCCGAGGTGCCCGACAATGTGAAGACCGGCCTCAAGATCGTGCCGGTCGCCACGGTGGGCGAGGTGCTGCAGGTCGCCCTGGTGCGCCAGCCGGAGGCCATCGACTGGGTGGAACCCGAGGCGCCGGTGGTGCCCCGGGTGGCCCTGGACGAGGGCGATCCGGACCCGCTGGTGACCCACTAGGCCCACCGGAAGTTGAGAAGCCGGGCCCGGAAGTCTCTTCCGGGCCCGTTTTTCTGCCGGTTTTCAGGGCAAAAACGGCCTTTTGAAGGGTTTTTCGCCTTGCCCGCCGCGCCAACCGCCCCCTAGAGTCCGCGCCGCAGGGATAGAGTCACAAGAAGGAGCCGTCCGTGAACAAGAACGACCTGATCCAGAAGCTTGCGGATACCACCGGTCTGCCCAAGAACGACGCGGCGAAGGCGGTGGAAGGCACCTTCGACATCATCGCCGCCACCCTGAAGGAAGGCGATGAGGTCCGTCTCACCGGCTTCGGCGTCTTCGTGGTCGCCACCCGCGCCGGCGGCAAGGGGCGCAACCCGCAGACCGGCGAGGAGATCACCATCAAGCCGTCCAAGACGCCGCGCTTCCGCCCCGGCAAGCAACTCAAGGAATCCCTCAACTGAGCCGCGCCCTGATCCCGCTGGTCATGATCTGGCTGGCGCTGCACGCGGCATTGCTCGCCCTGATCCTGGCCGTGAAATTCCTGGGCCTGAAGTCGCTGGCGCTGCTGTTACTGCTGGGCGCCGCATTCTGGTATCTGACGGGGCGCAGGCGCCCATCCTTGCCGCGACTTTCCGGCGTGGTATGAGGCGATAGCCTCAAGGCAAGCAGGCGGGCGGTTAGCTCAGCTGGTAGAGCATGTCGTTTACACCGATAGGGTCGGCGGTTCGAGCCCGTCACCGCCCACCACCCTTCGCTGCGCAGCAGCGGAGGGTGCCATCCGAAGCCCGCAAGGGCGAAGGATGGCCGTGCATCGGTTCGCGCAGCTTCGGCTGGCAGGCCTTTGCCTAGGTCTTGGCGAGGGAGGGCCTGTTGCCGCGCGCTTCTGCCGGCCGGCCATCTTTCCGCCTTCTCATTCGTCAATGGGGTTGGGGAACGCTAGGGTTGCGGCATGAACAGGCATCTGGTTGCTCTCTGCGCATTCGCGTTGCTCTCCGCCTGCGGTTCGAAAAGACCGCCCGGCCCGCAGGACTGGAATCCCTATACCGCCGATCCGCCGCGCGACGAGCATTATCATGGCGGCCCCGGCGAGGCCCTGAAGAAGTATGACGCCAACAAGGACGGCACCCTGACCCGCGACGAGCTGATCGCGGGGCTGCACGCCGAGTTCAGTCAGTACGACACAGCCAAAACCGGCTGCCTGTCGCCGGAACAGGTCGCCGCCATCAACCGCGCGCGAATCGAGGCCGACCAGTCCACCGCCACGCCGCTGCAGGACTGGAACCAGGATGGCTGCGTCAACTTCCAGGAATTCGCCACGGCGCCGGGCTCGCTCTTTGACGAGCTTGACCGCAACCATGACGGCAAGCTTACCCCGCAGGAGTTCGACCTGGCCGCCGGGCGTGGCGGCCGCGCTGGCCGCGACGATGGAGGACAGCAGGAGCAGGGCCGGGGCGGGCGGGGCCGCGGCGGCCCGCGCTAGCATTTCTTGACTTGGGCGGATCGGCCCCCTAAACCGGCGCCCTTCGCGTGCAACGCGGGGGCGTAGCTCAGTTGGTTAGAGTGACGGCCTGTCACGCCGTAGGTCGCGGGTTCGAGCCCCGTCGCTCCCGCCATCCTTCGCCGCGAAGCGGCAAGGATGGCAGTCCGCCGAAGCCTTTGGCGAAGGTGGACGCCTGAAGCCTTGCGGCTTCGGATGGCAGGCCATTTCTCTCCGGAAATGGCCCCGTTCATTCCCCGCGACGTCGCGGGTTCTCGCCCGTGTTCTCGCGGCCTGACGCTGCCGCTAGGCCGCTTCGAACACCTCCCGCCATCCTTCGCCGCGAAGCGGCAAGGATGGCAGTCCATTTCTCTCCGAAATGGCCTTTCTTAAGAACAGTTCGCAACTGGTGCGGCTGTTTCCACTGTCATTTTTGACAGCGACAGAGTGCGCGAATTTTACGGTTTTTCTGCCCCGAATCTTGCTTTACACCCGCGTTGCGCGAGGGCGGTGCCGGCCTATACTGCACCCGCGAAATAACACATTGGATCGGCCCGAAAGGGGGCGCATGACGCGCTGGGCCGGCCCCGGGGTCTGGCATGGACAAGCTGCTGCTCGAATATCTTCCGATCCTGATCTTCCTGGGAATTGCCGGCGTCATGGGTGGCGCCCTGATCGTGGTGCCGCTGATCGTCGCCCCTTCCAAACCCGATGCGGAAAAGCTGTCGGCCTATGAATGCGGCTTTCCCGCCTTCGGCGACGCCCGCATGAAATTCGATGTGCGCTTCTACCTGGTTTCGCTGCTCTTCATCATTTTCGACCTGGAAGTCGCCTTCCTGTTTCCCTGGGCGATCACCCTGACGGACGGAAAATGGGACGGCATGGCGGTCTTCGCCTTCTGGTCGATGATGGCCTTCCTGGGCGTCCTGACCGTGGGCTTCATCTATGAATGGCGGAAAGGGGCGCTCGAATGGGAGTGATCCTTGACCCCCACGGCGTCGCCGCCCGCGCCGGCGTCGAAGGCGGCAATCCGCAGATTTCCGACAATGATCCCTATTTCAAGGCGCTGCAGGCCGAAATGGCCGACAAGGGCTTCCTGGTCACCAGCGCCGACGCGCTGATCACCTGGGCCCGCACCGGCTCGCTGATGTGGATGACCTTCGGCCTGGCCTGTTGCGCCGTCGAGATGATGCAGGCCTCGATGCCGCGCTACGATCTGGAGCGCTTCGGCTTCGCGCCGCGCGCCTCGCCGCGCCAGAGCGACGTGATGATCGTCGCCGGCACCCTGACCAACAAGATGGCCCCCGCCCTGCGCAAGGTCTATGACCAGATGCCGGAGCCGCGCTACGTCATCTCGATGGGCAGCTGCGCCAATGGCGGCGGCTATTACCATTATTCCTATGCGGTGGTGCGCGGTTGCGACCGCATCGTGCCGGTGGACATCTATGTTCCCGGCTGTCCCCCCACCGCCGAGGCCCTGGTCTATGGCGTGCTCCTGCTGCAGCGGAAAATCCGCCGCACCGGAACCATCGAGCGCTGAATGAGCGAGCTTCAGGCCCTTTCCGAGAAACTCTCCGGTGCGCTTGCCGCGCTGATTGCGCAAACCACCATCGCCCATGGCGAACTCACCATCACGGTCGAGCCGCCGCACCTGCTCAGCGTGCTGGGCTGGCTGCAATGGCAGGGCGAATTCAAGATCCTGGTTGACCTTTGCGGCGTGGACTGGCCGCAGCGGGCCAGGCGCTTCGATGTCGTCTATCACCTGCTTTCGCTGACCGGCAACCAGCGCATCCGGGTCAAGGTGCCGGTGGCGGAAGGCGAGGCCGTGCCGTCCTGCGTGCGGGTCTATCCCGCCGCCAACTGGTTCGAGCGCGAGACCTTCGACATGTATGGCATCGCCTTCGACGAGCATCCGGACCTGCGCCGCATCCTCACCGATTACGGCTTTTCCGGCTATCCGCTGCGCAAGGACTTTCCGCTCACCGGCTATGTCGAACTGCGCTATGACGAGGAACTCAAGCGCGTGGTCTACCAGCCGGTACAGCTGGTGCAGGAATTCCGCGACTTCGACTTCATGAGCCCCTGGGAAGGGGCCCCGCATATCCTTCCCGGCGACGAGAAGGCGGCAGCGCCCACGGAGAAGAAGCCGTGAGCACGGTGACAATCGACAACAAGCAGGGCAATGCGGCGGAAGACCCGACCCTGACCATCAATTTCGGGCCGCAGCATCCGGCCGCGCATGGCGTGCTGCGCCTGATCCTGGACCTGGACGGCGAAATCGTCACCCGCGTCGACCCGCACATCGGTTTGCTTCATCGCGGCACCGAAAAGCTGATCGAGCACAAGACCTATCTGCAGGCGATCCCATACTTCGACCGGCTGGATTACGTCGCGCCGATGAACCAGGAACATGCCTATTGCCTGGCGATGGAAAAACTTCTGGGCCTCGAGGTTCCCAGGCGCGGCCAGTATATCCGCGTGCTGTTTTCCGAAATCGGCCGTCTGCTGAACCATATCCTCAACGTCACCACCCAGGCGATGGACGTCGGCGCGCTGACCCCGCCGCTCTGGGGCTTCGAGGAGCGCGAGAAGCTGATGGTGTTCTATGAGCGCATCAGCGGCAGCCGCATGCATGCGGCCTTCTTCCGCGCCGGCGGCGTGCACCAGGACATGCCGCCGGGGCTGGGCGAGGACATCCTGAAATTCTGCGATCATTTCGTCACCGTGCTGGACGATATCGAAACCCTGCTGACCGAGAACCGCATCTTCAAGCAGCGCAATGTCGATATCGGCAGGATCACCCGCAAGGAAGCCGAGATGTGGGGCATGTCGGGCGTGATGCTGCGCTCCACCGGCGTCCCATGGGACCTGCGCCGCAGCCAGCCCTATGAGTGCTACAGCGAACTGGACTTCCGCATTCCCGTCGGCAGGAACGGCGACAATTACGACCGCTATGTCATGCGCATGGAGGAAATGCGCGAGGCGGTGAAAATCATGCGCCAGTGCGTCGAGAAGATGCCGGCCGGCCCGGTGGTCTCCACCGACCACAAGATCGTGCCGCCCCGCCGCGGCGAAATGAAGACTTCGATGGAAGCGCTTATCCATCACTTCAAGCTTTACACCGAGGGCTATCACGTTCCCGCCGGCGAGGCCTACGCTGCCGTCGAAGCTCCGAAAGGGGAGTTCGGCGTCTATCTGGTGGCCGACGGCTCCAACAAGCCCTATCGCTGCAAGATCCGCGCGCCGTCCTATGTCCATCTCCAGGCGATGGATTACATGTGCAAGGGCCACATGCTGGCCGACGTTTCCGCCGTGCTGGGTTCGCTCGACATCGTCTTTGGCGAGGTGGACCGGTGAGCCAGCAGAACCTCATCGTCGCGCAGAAGCAGCTGGACGCCTACAACGCCCAGGACCTCGACACCTATGTGTCGTATTTCACGGAAGACTGCATCGTCTCCGGCCTGAACGGGACGCCCACCGAATCCAGCCGCGACGCCATCAAGGCGCGCTATGCCAGGGCCTTCGCCGCTTTCCCGCAGAACAAGGCTTATTTGAAAGGCCGTGTCGCCACCGGCAACACGGTGGTGGACCATGAGCTTGTCGTCCGCGCCCCCGGCGGCGAACAGTTCGAGATCATCGCCATCTATTCCTTCCGCGACGGGCTCATCAGCCGCGTCGATTTCGCAAAGTAGGACCATGTCGCTTCGCCGCCTCGCCCCGCCGGAAATCCAGCCCGCCAGCTTCGCCTTCAATGCGGCGAACACGGAATGGGCGAAGGCGACCATCGCCAAATATCCGCCGGGCCGCCAGGCCAGCGCGGTGATCCCCCTGCTCTGGAGGGGGCAGGAACAGGAAGGCTGGGTAACGCATCCGATGATCGAGGAGATCGCCCGGATGCTGTCCATGGCCTTCATCCGGGTGCTGGAAGTGGCGACCTTCTACACCATGTTCAACCTGGAGCCGGTGGGCACCTACCAGGTGCAGGTCTGCACCACCACGCCCTGCTGGCTGCGCGGCTCCGACGCCGTGGTCGAGGCCTGCAAGGCGCACATCCATCCCCATCCGCACACGGTTTCGGACGACGGCAAATTCTCCTGGGTGGAAGTCGAGTGCCTGGGCGCCTGCGTCAACGCCCCGGTGCTGCAGATCCATCGCGACTTCTATGAAGACCTTGACGGCCCCTCGACCGAAAAGCTGATCGCGAATTTCCGCGCCGGCGCCGCGGTGAAGCCGGGGCCGCAGAGCGGCCGCCGTACCGCCTCCGAGCCGGAGGGCGGCGCGCTGTCGCTGAACGATCCGTCGCTCTATGACGGCTCGGTGATCGGCAAATACGTGCCCACGGCGCCGCCGCCGCCGCCGCCGGCCGAACCCAAGAAGCCGGGGGCCGCCTGATGCTCGCCGACAAGGACCGCATCTTCACCAATCTCTACGGGTTCCAGAGCCCCGGCCTCGAAGGCGCGAAGAAGCGCGGCCAGTGGGACAACACAAAGGCCATTCTGGAGCTCGGCCCCGAGACCATTGTCGACATCATGAAGAAGTCCGGCCTGCGCGGCCGCGGCGGCGCCGGCTTTCCGACCGGCCTGAAATGGTCCTTCATGCCCAAGGAACTGAAGGAACGGCCGCACTATCTCGTGGTCAATGCCGACGAATCCGAACCCGGCACCTGCAAGGACCGCGATATCCTGCGCAACGATCCGCACACCCTTGTTGAAGGATGCCTGGTGGCCTCGTTCGCAATGCGGGCACATGCCTGCTACGTCTATCTGCGCGGCGAGTTCATCCGCGCGCGCGAGGCGCTGCAGCGCGCGGTGGACGAGGCTTATGCCGCCAGGCTGATCGGCAAGAACAATGTCCATGGCTGGGATTTCGACCTTTATGTCCATCATGGCGCGGGGGCCTATATCTGCGGCGAGGAAACCGCGCTGCTCGAGAGCCTGGAAGGCAAGAAGGGCCAGCCCCGCCTCAAGCCGCCTTTCCCCGCCAACATGGGCCTGTATGGCTGCCCCACTACCGTCAACAATGTCGAGACCATCGCGGTGGCGCCGACCATCCTGCGCCGCGGCGCCGGCTGGTTCTCCAGCTTCGGCCGCCCCAACAACACCGGCACCAAGCTGTTCTGCATCAGCGGCCATGTGAACAAGCCCTGCAATGTCGAGGAGGCGATGAGCATTCCGCTGCGCGAATTGATCGAGCGCCATGCCGGCGGCGTGCGCGGCGGCTGGGACAATCTGATGGCGGTGATCCCCGGCGGTTCGTCCATGCCCGTGCTCAACAAGGAGCAGGCCGACACCATGCTGATGGATTTCGACTCGCTGTCGGCCATCAAGTCGGGCCTGGGCACCGCCGGCATCGTGGTGATGGACAAGTCCACCGACATCATCAAGGCTTTCGCGCGACTGGCCTATTTCTACCGCCATGAGAGCTGCGGCCAGTGCACGCCCTGCCGCGAAGGCACCGGCTGGATGTGGCGCGTGCTGACCCGCATGCAGAAGGGCGAGGCCCGCCTCGACGAGATCGACCTGCTGCAGCAGGTCACCAAGCAGATCGAGGGCCACACCATCTGCGCCTTCGGCGAAGGCGCCTCCTGGCCGGTGCAGGGCTTCCTGCGCAGCTTCCGTCCCGAGATCGAGCGGCGCATCGCCGAACACCAGAGTGCGGCCAGCGGCAGCGTCGTGCCGCAGGCGGCGGAGTAGGGCGATGGCGACGCGCAAGCTGATCATTGACGGCCGGGAAATCGAGGCGGAAGAAACCATTCCGCTCATTGCCGCCTGCGAACAGGCGGGCGCCGAGATTCCGCGCTTCTGCTATCACGAGCGCCTGTCGGTGGCGGGCAATTGCCGCATGTGCCTGGTGGAATGGGTCGGCGCGCCCAAGCCGCAGGCGTCCTGCGCCCTGCAGGTCAAGGACATCTTCCCCAACAAGGACGGCACGCCGGCCCGCATCAACACGAATTCGCCCTATGCGCTGAAGGCGCGCGAAGGGGTGATGGAGTTCCTGCTGATCAACCATCCGCTTGACTGCCCGATCTGCGACCAGGGCGGCGAGTGCGACCTGCAGGACCAGGCGATGGGCTATGGCCGCGCCAATTTCCACCGCTTCAGCGAGAACAAGCGCGCGGTCGAGGACAAGTATATGGGCCCGCTGGTCAAGACCATCATGACCCGCTGCATCGCCTGCACCCGCTGCGTGCGCTTTGCCACCGAAGTGGCGGGCGTGCCCGATTTCGGCGCCACCGGCCGGGGCGAGGATGTCGAGATCACCACCTATCTGGAAAAGGCCTTCGCCAGCGAACTGTCGGGAAATGTCGTGGACCTTTGCCCGGTCGGCGCGCTGACCAGCAAGCCCTACGCCTTTAACGCCCGGCCCTGGGAACTGAAGAAGACCGAAAGTGTCGATGTGATGGACGCACAGGGCTGCAACATCCGCATCGATACAAGAGGGGCGCAGGTGATGCGCGTGCTGCCGCGCCTGAATGAAGAGGTGAACGAGGAATGGATCAGCGACAAGGCGCGCCATGCCTGTGACGGGCTGGTCCGCCAGCGCCTCGACCGGCCTTATATCCGCAGCGGCGGCAAGCTGAAGCCGGCCAGCTGGCAAGAGGCCTTCGCCGCCATCGCCGCCAAGGTCGCGGAGACCTCGCCAGGGCGGATGGCCGCAATTGTCGGCGATCTCGCCGCCGCCGAGGAGATCAAGGCGCTGAAGGACCTGATGGCGGCGCTGAAGGTGAAGAACCTCGACTGCCGCCAGGATGGCGCCAAGATCAAACCCGGCCCGCGCCAGAGCTATCTTTTCAACTCCACCATCGCCGGGGTCGAGGCGGCGGACGCCATCCTGCTGGTCGGCGCCAATCCGCGTTGGGAAGCGCCGGTGCTCAATGCCCGCATCCGCAAGGCCTGGCTGGCCGGCGGCGTGAAATTGGCCAATCTCGGCCCTGCGGTCGATCTCACCTATCCGATCGAACAGCTGGGGACCGACATCAACACCCTGGCGGCCATCGCCAACGGCACCCATCCCTTCGCCAGGGTGCTGGCCGAGGCCAGACGGCCGATGCTGATCCTGGGGCAGGGGGCGATCACCCGCGCCGACGGCGCGGCGGTGCTCGCCCTTGCCGCCCGCATCGCCGGCGACACCGGCATGATCGGCCCGGCCGGCAGCCACGCCGATGGCGGCTGGAACGGCTTCAACATCCTGCACACCGCGGCATCCCGCGTCGCCGCGCTCGATCTCGGCTTCCTCCCCGGCGAGGGCGGACGCGATCTGGCCGGCATCGTCGATGGCGCCCAGAAAGGCGAGATCGACTTCATCTATCTGCTGGGTGCGGACGAGTTCGACCTCGCCCATCTCGGCCGCGCCTTCATCGTCTATCAGGGCAGCCATGGCGATGCCGGCGCCCATCATGCCGACGTCATTCTTCCGGGCGCCGCCTATACCGAGAAGGATGGCCTGTATGTCAACTTCGAGGGCCGGGTGCAGCGCGGCCGCCGCGCCGCTTTCCCGCCGGGCGAGGCGCGGGAAGACTGGACCATCCTGCGCGCGCTGTCGGATGTGCTGGGCGTGAAACTGCCCTATGACAACCGTGCCCAGCTGCTGGCGGCGCTGGAGAAGGACGCCACCCATTTCGCCGATCTCGGCGCCGCCCCGGTGCATGCCGATGCATCGGCTTCGACCCGGAGCGGGGTGGGCGAAAGCGGCCCGCTCGATCCGGCGCCGCTGAGCCATGCCATCGCCGACTATTACCTGACCAATCCGGTGGCCCGCGCCAGCGAAACCATGGCGCAATGCTCGCGTGAATTCGTCTCCACAACCAGGATGGCGGCGGAATAGATGGCGCTGATCCCCTTCTTCCAGTTCTGGCTGCCGCTGCATCTCGGCCAGCTCCTCAACACCGGCTGGACGGCGATGCCCTATGGCTGGGCCTGGTTCCTCAGCCAGGCGGTGTTCATCCTGATCATCTGCCTGGTGCTGATGCTGTCGGTGGCGGCGGTGATCCTGGCCGACCGCAAGATCTGGGCGGCGGTGCAGATGCGCCGCGGTCCCAATGTCGTCGGCCCCTTCGGCCTGCTGCAGACCATCGCCGACGCGCTGAAATTCCTTTTCAAGGAAGTCATCATCCCCGCCGGCGCCAACAAGGTGCTGTTCTTCCTGGCGCCGCTTGTCAGCGTGATGACCGCTTTCCTGGCCTGGGCGGTGATCCCCTTCAACAAGGGCTGGGTGATCGCCGACCTCAATGTCGGCATCCTTTACCTTTTCGCGGTATCGTCTCTGGGCGTCTATGGCACGGTGATGGCCGGCTGGGCCTCCAACTCCAAATATGCCTTTCTTTCCGCGCTGCGCGCCGCCGCCCAGATGGTTTCCTACGAGGTCTCCATCGGCTTTGTGCTGATCACGGTGCTGCTGTTCGCGGGTTCGCTCAACATCTCCGAGATCGTGCAGGCGCAGGCGACCGGCAATGTGCTGGCGCTGCTGCACTGGAACTGGTTCTCGCTGCTGTTCCCCATGCTGGTGATCTTCTTCGTCTCGTCCCTCGCCGAGACGCAGCGCCCGCCCTTCGACCTGCTGGAGGCGGAATCGGAACTGGTGGCCGGCTTCTTCGTCGAATATTCCAGCGGGCCCTTCCTGCTCTTCTTCCTGGCCGAATACATGAACGTGATCATGCTCTGCGGCATGATGAGCATCCTGTTCCTGGGCGGCTGGCTGTCGCCGATCAATGTCTGGCCGCTGAACATTCCCGTGCTGGGCATCTTCTGGTTCCTGGCCAAGATCGCCTTCCTGTTCTTCCTGATGGCGATGGTGAAGGCGATGGTGCCGCGCTACCGCTATGACCAGCTGATGCGGCTGGGCTGGAAGATATTCCTGCCCACCTCGCTGATCTGGGTGGTGCTGACCGCGGCCTATGTCGTGTTCCTGCGGCCTTACATTCATCTTCCGGGGTGGCTATGAGCTTGGATCGCACCGCGCGCCAGATCTTCTTCCTGGAGTTCATCAAGAGCTTCGCGCTCTCGATGCGCTATTTCTTCTCGCCCAAGGCGACGCTCAACTATCCCTTCGAGAAGGGACCGCTGTCGCCCCGCTTTCGCGGCGAACATGCGCTGCGCCGCTACGCCAATGGCGAGGAACGCTGCATCGCCTGCAAACTGTGCGAGGCGATCTGCCCCGCCCAGGCCATCACCATCGAGGCCGAGCCGCGCGATGACGGCAGCCGCCGCACCACGCGCTACGACATCGACATGGTCAAATGCATCTATTGCGGCTTCTGCCAGGAAGCCTGCCCGGTGGACGCGATCGTGGAGGGACCGAATTTCGAGTTCGCCACCGAGACGCGCGAGGAACTCTATTACGACAAAGCCCGGCTGCTCGCGAATGGCGACCGCTGGGAGCGGGAGATTGCCCGCAACCTGGAACTGGACGCGCCCTATCGCTAGGGCGTGAGAGGAATGCATGCTTGAGGCAATAGCCTTCTGGGCTTTTTCGTTTGTCCTGCTGCTCAGCGCGGTCATGGTGATCGCGTCGCGCAATCCCGTGCATTCGGTGCTGTTCCTGATCCTGGCCTTCTTCAACGCCGCCGGCCTGTTCGTCCTGGCGGGCGCCGAGTTCCTGGCGATGATCCTGGTGGTGGTCTATGTCGGCGCCGTCGCCGTGCTGTTCCTGTTCGTGGTGATGATGCTGGACATCGACTTCGCCGAGCTGAAAAAAGGCGCCATGCAGTATCTGCCCTTCGGCGCCCTGATCGGCCTGATCCTGACCGGCGAATTGTGGATGATTGCCCATGTCGGGACGCCGAAAGCCGCCGCTCGCGCCCTGCCTTCAGCGATGCAGAACACCAGGGCGCTGGGGCACATCCTCTATACCGACTATGTCTATTACTTCCAGATCGCCGGCCTGGTGCTGCTGGTGGCCATGATCGGCGCCATCGTGCTGACGCTGCGTGTCCGTCCCGGCGTGCGCCGCCAGTCGATCGCGGCGCAGAACGCCCGCACCGCCGCCATGTCGGTTGACATGCTGGATATCAAACCGGGGGAGGGTGCGTGATGGAAGTGGGTCTTTCCAGCTATCTCACCGTCGCCGCCATTCTTTTCACCATCGGCGTGATCGGCATCTTCCTCAACCGCAAGAACATCATCGTCATCCTGATGTCGGTGGAACTGATCCTGCTGGCGGTCAACATCAACTTCGTCGCCTTTTCCGCCGCGCTTGGCGATCTGGTGGGACAGGTCTTCGCCCTGTTCATCCTCACCGTCGCGGCCGCCGAGGCCGCCATCGGCCTCGCCATCCTGGTGGTCTATTTCCGCAACCGCGGCACCATCGCGGTTGAGGACGTCAATGTGATGAAGGGCTGACGCGCATGTACGCCGCCATTGTCTTTCTTCCGCTGCTGGGCTCGGCCATTGCCGGGCTGCTGGGCCGCGTCATCGGCGCCCGCCCCAGCGAGCTGGTGACCACGGCGCTGCTGTTCGCCTCCGCCGCCCTGTCGGTGCTGGCGTTCAACGATGTCGCACTTGAGGGCCACAGTCACATCATTTCGATCCTGCCCTGGATCCATTCCGGCGATTTCGCCGCCGACTGGACGGTGCGGATCGACAGCATCACCGCGGTGATGCTGGTGGTGGTGACGGGCGTGTCGTCGCTGGTGCATCTCTATTCCATCGGCTACATGCATGAAGACCCGCACCGGCCGCGCTTCTTCAGCTATCTGTCGCTGTTCACCTTCGCCATGCTGATGCTGGTGACGGCCAACAATTTCCTGCAGCTGTTCTTCGGCTGGGAAGGGGTGGGCCTGGCTTCCTACCTGCTGATCGGCTTCTGGTACCAGAAGCCGTCGGCCAACGCCGCCGCGATCAAGGCCTTTGTCGTCAACCGCGTCGGCGATTTCGGCTTTGCCCTTGGCATCTTCGGGGTCTGGGCGGTGTTCCACACCCTGGACTTCGACGCCGTCTTCGCCGCCGCACCCGCTCTGGCGGGCAAGAGCTTCATCTTTGCCGGCCATTCGGTCGACATCCTCACCACCCTCTGCCTGCTGTTGTTCGTCGGCGCCATGGGCAAGTCGGCGCAGCTGGGGCTGCACACCTGGTTGCCGGACGCGATGGAAGGCCCAACCCCCGTCTCCGCCCTGATCCATGCCGCCACCATGGTGACGGCGGGCGTCTTCCTGGTCTGCCGCTGCTCGCCCCTGTTCCAGCTGGCGCCGCATGCCGCGGCCTTCGTCACCTTCATCGGCGCCACCACCGCCTTCTTCGCCGCCTCGGTGGGCCTGTTCCAGAACGACATCAAGCGGGTGATCGCCTATTCGACCTGCTCGCAGCTGGGCTACATGTTCGCCGCGGCGGGCGTGGCCGCCTACAACGCCGCCATGTTCCATCTCTTCACCCACGCCTTCTTCAAGGCGCTGCTGTTCCTTTCCGCCGGCGCGGTGATCCATTCCATGCATCACGAGCAGGACATGCGGAAGATGGGCGGGCTGTGGAAGCAGATTCCCTTCACCTGGGCCATGATGCTGATCGGCAACCTGGCCCTGACCGGCGTCGGACTACCCTATGTTTTCGGCGGGTTTGGTCTGGCCGGCTTCTATTCCAAGGACGCCATCATCAATTCGACCTTCCTGGCGGGCACCTCCATCGGCACCTATGCCTTCACCCTGCTGATCGTTTCCGCCGGCATGACCAGCTTCTATTCCTGGCGCCAGTTCCTGATGACCTTCCATGGCCGCTATCGCGGTGACGCGGACGGGCACCACCATGACGAGCATTCCGAGGAGCCGATGGGTCATGACGGGGCGGCCGATGGCCACATCCAGCACCATGTGCCGGCGCTGTCGGAGATTCATGAATCGCCCAGGGTGATGCTGGTGCCGCTGGCGCTGCTGGCGCTGGGCGCGGTCTTTGCCGGCATGGGCTTCGCGCATTTCTTCATCGGCGAAGGCGCACATGAATTCTGGCGGACCTCGATTTTCGTGGGCAGGGGCGAGGCGGGCGAATTGCCCATGTGGGTCGAGCTGGCGCCGCTGACCGTCACCATCATCGGCTTCCTGGTCGCGTTCTACTACTACATCCTGCATCCCAACCTGCCGCGCCAGCTGGCGGCGAAACGGGGGCTGCTCTACCTCTTCCTCTACAACAAATGGTATTTCGACGAGCTGTATGACTTCCTGTTTGTGAAGCCCGCCTTCCGCATCGGCCGCTTCCTGTGGAAGAAGGGCGACGGGCTGGTGATTGACGGCCTGGGCCCCGACGGCATTTCCGCCCGGGTGCTGGACGCCAGCCGCGGCGCGGTCAAATTGCAGTCCGGCTACATCTATCATTACGCCCTGGCGATGCTGCTGGGCGTGGTGGCGCTGGCGACCTGGTTCATGGCGACGCGAGGTGCGCTGTGAACCTGCCGATCCTTTCCCTCGTCACCTTCGTGCCCCTGCTGGGGGCGCTGGCCATCCTGGCGATGCCGCGCGCCGATGCGGCGCGCTGGATCGCGCTGGGCACCACCATCGTCACCTTCCTGCTGTCGCTGGCGATGCTGGCGCGTTTCGACGCCGCCAATCCCGGCTTCCAGCTGGTCGAGAAGCTGGCCTGGCTGGGCGGCGGCATCTCCTATCACATGGGTGTGGACGGCATTTCGGTGCTGTTCGTCATCCTCACCACCGCCCTGATGCCCTTCGCCATCGCCGCCAGCTGGGAAAGCGTCGAGACCAGAGTGGCCGAATACATGATCGCCTTCCTGGTGCTGGAAACCATGATGATCGGGGTGTTCTGCGCCCTCGACCTGGTGCTGTTCTATGTGCTGTTCGAAGGCGGCCTGATCCCGATGTTCCTGATCATCGGCATCTGGGGCGGCAAGCGGCGCGTCTATGCCAGCTTCAAGTTCTTCCTCT
>CAZNGO010000017.1:0-42692 GCA_964572805.1 uncultured Rhizobium sp.
CCAGGCGCTGCTACCCGCGCGCTTGGGCCTCTTTATTTCATGGCGGCAGGGGACGCCACGCATGATGGCCCTGCCGTTTCGCGCAGGCGGTGACGCCCGGCCCTTCGCCTTCGCTCAGGGCGTTCGCCGCTCGAAACGGTCCACTGGACCGTTTCGTTCGCCTTCGGCGAACCGCGCCTCACCCCTTGAGCGAGGACACCTGAAGCCGGGTCTGCCCTGCAGGCCCGGCTTCTTTATTTTCTCCAACACTTCCCTTCCCTCTCCCCTTGTGGGAGAGGACGCAAAATCCGGCGCTCGGTGAAGCGAAGCGGAACCAAGTGCCTGGATTTTGCCAGGTGAGGGGTCTGTCTGCGGCCTGCCCACCCCTCACCTGAAAAATCAGCGGGTTGAGCGTCGCTCCGCTCCGCCAACCCGGTGATTTTTCTTCCTCTCCCTCAAGGGGAGAGGAAAGTGGGCCCTCACGCCGCCTTCTGTGCCAGCACGATCTGGTCCGCCAGCTTGCCGTTGAGTTCGGCCAGGCGGTCGAATGCCATCTCATAGGTCCCCAGCCCCTGGGTCAGGGAGCGGATGTCCATGATCAGGTCGCCGATCTCGGCCAGCGGCATCTCGGCCCGCACCGTGTCCCAGCCGCGCCAGCCCTCGCGGGCGTCATAGCCCAGGGGCACTCCGCGCCGCGTGCCGATCACGCCATTGACCCGCGCCGTCGCTTCCGACGGGACATGGATCGCCACGCTCATGATCGGCTCCAGCAGCACGGGGGCGCAGTCGGGCATGCCTTCGCTCATCCCCAGCCGACCGGCGGTCTGGAAGGCGGCGTCGGAGGAATCCACCGAATGGAAGGAGCCGTCGGTCAGCGCCACCGCGACATCGACCACCGGGAAACCCAGCGGCCCGGCCTTCAGGTATTCGCGCACGCCTTTCTCGACCGAGGGAATCCACTGTTTCGGCACCACCCCGCCCTTGATGCGATCGTGGAAGACAAAGCCGGACCCGCGCGGCCGCGGCGCGATCTCCAGCAGGCAGTCGCCATACTGGCCATGGCCGCCCGACTGGCGCTTGTGGCGGCCGCGGCTGGTCACGGCCTTGCGGATGGTCTCGCGATAGGGCACCCGCGCCTTGTGGGTGTCGAGGGCAAGGCCGAAACGGTGCGCCAGCTTCTCCACCGCCAGGTGCAGGTGGATGTCGCCCTGCCCGGCCAGCAGCATTTCCTGGGTCTCGGCATTCTGCTCGAAGCGCAGCGAGGGGTCTTCCTCGCACAGCCGGGCGATGGCCTGGGTCAGCTTGACCTCGTCCTTGCGGTCATGCGCCGCCACCGCCAGGCGATAGACCGGCGCCGGCCAGGCAATGGGCACGTGCCGGCCGCCGCCCTTCACGCCGGTCAGCATGTCGCCGGTGACGAAGGGATCGAGCTTGGCCAGGGCGACGACATCGCCTTGCTCGGCGGTGGCGCGCTTGAGGGCGCGGTTGCCGACCAGCGAGGAAATCCCGGCGATGCGGGCTTCGCGCCCCTCGGGCCCATGCAGCACCTGGCCTTCCCTGAGGCTGCCGCGCAGCACCCGCACCAGGCTCTGCTTGCCGCCATGGCCGCCATGGCTGGTCTTCAGCACCTGCACCACCGCGCCATGGTCGCGCGGCGCCGCCAGGCAGGCGGCGGCGGCCGAGACATCGGGCACTTCATGGCGCAGGGCCTTGAGCAGGCGGCGGATGCCGTTGTCGCCCTCGGCCGAACCGATCAGCACCGGCACCACCAGGCCGTTGGCGAATTCGCGGGTGAGATCGCCAAAGACTTCGGCGCGGCTGGGTTCAACGTCACCCAGCAGCTCCTCCATCAGATGCTCGTCATGGTCGGCCAGCTTTTCCAGCATCTGGAAGCGGGCTTCCTTTTCCTTGCGCGCATCGGCGATGTCGATCACCTGCGATGGCGCGTGACTCTGCCAGCGATGCGCCCGCTCCAGGGCGAGATCGACAAAGCCGGCGGCGACCCCTTCTTCCCAGATCGGGATCTGCCGCAGCAGCAGCGGCAATTCGCTGGCGCCCTGCAGCGCCGACAGCAGGGCGCGGAAAGCGCCCCGCGACTTGTCGAACTTGTTGACGAAGATCAGATGCGGCACCCGCGCTTCCGCCAGCAGGCGCAGCAGGGGCTGCAGCAGCGGCGCCTTGGCGGGATCGGGCTCGGCCACGACGATGGCGGCGTCAACGCCGGGCAGCACGCCCAGCGCCTCGCCGGCCAGCTCGACCGAACCGGGGCAGTCGAGGAAGGTGAAGTCCTCGCCCAGGAAGCGGGTGGCCAGGACATTGAGTTCGGTGCTCATCTGGCGGGCGCGCGCTTCCGGCGCGGCGTCACCGATGCTGGAGCCGTCGGCCACCGCGCCCTTGCGCTGGGCGGCGCCGGTGACGGCGGCGATGCTTTCCAGAAGCGAGGTCTTGCCGCTGCCGTAGGGGCCGAGGATGGCCACGGCGCGCGGCCCGGCTTTTATACGCTGCGTATTTGCCTTGTGGGAGTGGTCGGACATGAAGCGCCTCCTGTCTCGAAACCGTGTCGCGGGTCTCGGGGTGCTTCACGCCCTGACGGGCGCATTGCACCCCTCCAGCTGCCCTGATGCTCGCGCCGCCCGGGCGGCAAGGCAAGGCCCATCGCGGCAAGGCCGGATTTTTTGTTGGCCGGGATTCCGCCCTTTCGGCTAAGGTCCGCCCGGATTTGGGCAGATATTTCGGGGGATCGTCATGTGCACTGAGACAAACCGGCGCCAGATGCTTGGCGTCATCGGCGGCGTCCTGGGCGTCGGCCTGATCACGACCCAGGCCGAAGGCGCGACGGTGACGGCGCTGGCCATCACCTGCATCGACTACAGGCTGGTGGACGACGCGGTGAAGTTCTTCAACGGCATGAAGCTGATGAACGACTACGACCAGGTTTCGCTGGCGGGGGCGGCGCTGGCCGCGGTTTCGGCCAAGTTCCCGTCGTCAAACGCCGCCTTCTGGGACCACATCGCCATCGCCAAGCAGCTTCATGCGATCAAGAAAGTGATCGTGGTCGATCACCGCGACTGCGGCGCCTACAAGGTGGCGTTCGGCAAGGACTATCATGGCGAAGGCGCCGCCGAACTGGCGCAGCACAAGACCGTGATGGCCGAGGTCCAGGCCAAGCTCAAGAAGCTGCACCCCGACCTGGCGAGCGAGTTCTGGCTGATGGGCGTGGACGGCAAGACCGAAAAGGTGATCTAGCCGTCAGCCCTCCTTGGGCTTGGCGCTGGCGTCGATCTTCGCCATGTTGAGGGCGAAGGCGGCGGCGCCGGGATTCATCGCATCGACCATGGAGGTCGGCATCAGGATGGTGGCGCCGCGCTCCTTGGTGGTCTCGTAGATGATGTTCATGGCGCGAAGCTGCAGCGCCTCCGGGCTGGAGGCGTAGATTTTCGCCGCGTTGAGGAATTTCTGCGCCACCTCCTCTTCCGCCGCGCCCAGGGTGACGCGGGCCTGCTTCTCGCGCTCGGCCTGGGCCTGGCGGCTCATGGCGTCCTGCAGCGTGTCGGGAATGGCGACGTCGCGGATCTCGACCGAATTGACGGTGACGCCCCATTCCGCCGTCTTGGCCCCGATCACGTCCTTGAGCACGGCGTCGGCCTGCTTGCGCTCCGACAGCAGTTCGGAGAGCAGCGAGGAGCCGATCATCTCGCGCAGACTGGTCTGGGCGACGCGCTGCACCGCGCTGGCATAGTCGGTGATCTCCAGCGCCGCCCGCTCGGCGTCATGCACCATCCAGAAGACGATGGCGTCGACATTGACCGGCACGGTGTCGCGGGTCAGCGCCTGCTCGGCGCTGAACTCGTTGGTGCGGATGCGCTGGTCGATCCACACCGTCACCGCGTCGATGATCGGCACCAGGATGAAAAGCCCCGGCCCCTTGACCGCATGCAGCTTGCCGACGCGCAGGATCACCGCCTTTTCCCATTGCTGCGCCATCTTGACGGAATAGCCGAGGAAGACGCCGATCAGCGCCAGCGCGATCGGCACCGCCACCGGCAGCTGGGCGAGGAACGACAGGACCGCCCCGCCGACAAAGATCACGAATATCAGGGCTGAAATGGGATTCATGCGAACCTCCGGTTGTGAAGTCGGTTTGTCCTGGAATGCGACGCTGTTACGGAAAACGGCCTTGCCCATGCGCGCCTGCCGCGTGGCGCGGGCGCGCCGGATCATGTCGAGGGCGAAGGCGCCATTTTCATAGCGCGCGGCCGTGCGCACCGCCTGTTTCACCAGCCGCGGCACGCCGGGACGCTCATCGCCATCGCGCCTGCTGCCTTTCAGCAGCTGGGCGAGCACGATGCCGGCGATCACGACGAAAAAGGGAATCAGATGGACGGGAAAATTCCTCATGCCCGCGCCTTCAGCCGCGTCAGGGCGGCCGCCAGTTCGTCCAGGGCGATGCCGGCGGCGCGTGCATGCGCCGCGGCCTGCGCCGCCACGCGGTCCGCGGCGGCATGGGCGTCGCGCGGCGGCGGCGCCTCGGCGACGAAGGAGCCGCGTCCCCGCGTCAGGGTGATGAGACCGTCGCGCTCCAGCTCGCCATAGGCGCGCTGCACGGTGTTGAGGTCGATGCGCAGCGCCACCGCCATTTCGCGCATGGTCGGCAGCCGCGCCCCCGCCGCCAGCACGCCGCGGCCCAGGGCGGCGGCGATCTGCTCGCGCAGCTGGACGTAGATCGGCACGCCATTGTCCTGCAGGACGAGATGAGTCAGCAACATTGTCATATTGTATGGTAATATTCATACAATGGCAAGTGCGGCCCCTCGCATTACGCGCGATTCATGCGCGGCCCGGACTGCCCCGCGCGGAAGCCGGCGGCGATCATGGTAGAATGGCGGTGACATTGAGCGAGGCCCCCATGAAGAAGACGCTGACTCTTTCCCTGCTGCTGTCCGGGCTGATCGCCGGCGCCGCCCTGGCCCAGGACGTGCCGGTCGAGACCATCTATTCCGACGCCCAGCGCGCGAAAGACCTCACCGTTTCGCAGCACATGGTGGACCTGATGCTGGCGCCCTCCTTCTCGATCGACGGGCAGTTCGCCCGCTGGAAGCGCGGCATCTGCCCGCACGTCTATGGCCTCACCCCGGTGACCGCCTGGTTCATCGAGCATCGCATCCGCGAGGTCGCGACCATGGTGGGCGCGCCGGTGGACCGCGACGATCCCTGCATTCCCGACATCGGCATCATCTTCACCAGCCAGCCCCAGGCCAGCCTGATGTCCATCGCCGACAAGCGGCCCTTCCTGCTCCAGGGCGGCTCGCAGAAGCTGGAAGTGAAATATCCGGTGCAGGCGTGGTACGCCGACTGGAAGACCGACAATGACGGCTACAAGACCATCGACATTCCCTGGGATGTCGCCGATCCCTGGCGCGACACCGCCCCGCAGGTCGCCGCCAATGACAGCCGCCTGCATACCGGCCTGACCACCGAGATGGGCGCCGCCACCGTGCTGGTGGACAACAAGGCGGCGATGGGCATGACGCTGGGCGAACTCGCCGACTATCTCGCCTTCATGACCCTGGCACAGGCCAGCCAGTATGGCGCCTGCCTGCCGGTGGAGACCATCTCCAACCTGCTGACGCCGGGCTGCGGCAACGATGACACCGCCCACCGGCTCAGCCATGCCGACATCGCGCTGCTCACCGCGCTTTACCAGGTGCCGGACAATCCGGAACTGCTGCAGAAGCAGCGCATCGTCGGCGCCATGCGCCGCTCGCTGGAGGAGCAGTACGGCAAGGAGTGAACGCTGCGAGCACGGGCGGGCGGCCAGACGCCGGACGGGCCGGAACGGGGAAAACGATGAAGCATGCGGTCCAGCTGGTTATTGCGTTATCGCTTCTGACGGTGCCGGCCGCGGCGCAAACCCCCGCGCCGGCCCCGGCAGCAGAGCCGGAAACGGTCTATTCCGAGGCCCAGCACGACAAGGACCTCGATGCCTCGCGCTGGGTGATCGAGAATCTGTTGCGGCCGTCCTTCTCGCTCGACGGCCAGTATGCCCGCTGGAAGCAGCCGGTCTGCCCGCATGTCTATGGCCTCAAGCTGCTGCCCGCCTGGTTCGTCGAGCACCGCATCCGCGAGGTGGCGGAGATGATCGGCGCGCCGCTGGACCGCGAGGACCCCTGCATCCCCAATATCGGCATCATCCTCAGCACCGACCCGCAGGCCAGCCTGATGTCCATCGCCGACGCGGCGCCGCTGCTGATCCAGGGCGGCAACCAGAAGCTCGAGGTCAAGTATCCGGTGCAGGCCTGGTATGCCAGCTTCCTCGACAACAGCGATGGCAGAAAGCTGATCGACATTCCCTGGGAGATGGTGCAGCCGCCACTGGACGGCCCGCCCCGGATCGGCGGCGTCAGCTCCAACCGGCTCTACACCAATGTCGTCCCCGAAATGGCCGCCGCCACCGTGCTGGTGGATTCCAAGGCGGTGGTGGGGATGACGCTGGGCGAACTGGCCGACTATCTCGCCTTCATGACCCTGGCCCAGGCCGGCCAGCATGGCGAGTGCATGCCGGCGCCGAGCATCGCCAACCTGCTGCTGGAGAAATGCCCCGCCGGGGACAAGACCCACAGCCTGTCGCATGTCGACATGGCCATGCTCGCCGCCCTCTACGAGGTGCCGGACTTTCCCGAGGGACTGCAGAAGCAGCGCATTGTCGGCGCCATCCGGCGCGACCTGGAAAAGCAGTTCGTCGGCGAGGCGCAGGCCAAGGCGCCCTAGAGAGTCAGTCGAAAACGTAGCGGATGCTGAACTGGCCCTGGGTGGCGCCGAGCCGCGCCGGCCGGCCGTCCAGCACATATTCGCCGCGGCGGCTGTCCATGGCGATGATCTCGGCGGTGAAGCGCAGATGCGGCGCGCCGGTCCATGAAACGGCGGCGGTGAAGGCATCGCCATCCTCGCTGAATGGACTGGCGGCGGTGGCGCCGCGGGTCTGGAACAGGTCTTCGCGGGCGCTGAAGCGGATATCGTTCCAGTCATAGAAGGCCAGCAGGAAACCGGACTGGAATTTGGTGGGATATTCGGTGCCGAACACCTCGATGGCAGTGTAACCGCTCAATTGCTGCGCGATCAGGTTGACGCCGGCGACGTGCGTGCGCGCACCGAAGCTCCAGAACTTGGTTTCCCAGGCGGTGTCGCGCGACGTGACCGCGGCGGGATCGCCGGTGTTGGAATAGCGCAGCGCCTGAATCTTGCCCAGCCCTTCGGGCAATTCCCAGGTCAGGCCGCCATACCAGCCCAGGCGATTGTCGATCTCGTCGAACATGCCGCTGGTGAAAGGCACGGTCCGGTGGAGCATGCGGCTGGTGGCGTCGGGCGTACGCACGCGCTCGAACAGGCCGGTGGGACGGTCGTCCATGCCCCAGCCGCGATCGGCCATCAGGATGCCGGCTTCGTCGTTGCAGCAGAGCAGCGCGCCGGTGGCGGCAAGCGTGCCGGCGCCGCCGGTGTTCCAGCGCAGACTGGCCTCGCCGCCCAGGGTGCGCAGTTCCTCGCCGACCCAGCTGTTGATCGCCGACGGCGTCAGGGAATAGGGACTGGTCCAGCCGATATCGTCATTCTCCAGGCTGATGGCGGGAAAAAAGGCGCCGGCCTTCACCGACCAGGAAAAATCGCCGCCGCTTTTGGGCGCGTAGAGAAGATAGGCGTCGAGCAGATCGACGACGGAAGAGTCCGTGGGCTCGGCGCGCGCCGTCACCTGGGCGGAAAGGCCGTCGAGCAGGTCGGCATTGGCCTCAAGCACCGCTTCGCCGAAGCGCACATTCTCGCCGCCGCCGAAACGGAATTTTCCGAGACCGCCCTGCACCCAGCCCTGCTGGGCGGTGGGCGTGATGAGGCGCATGTCGAGATAGCCGGAGAGATTGAGTTCCGCCGCCTCGGCCGACGCGAACGACAGGACGAGCAGCGGGATGGCGGGAAGCGGAAAACCCCTGCGCATGGCGGCAGTATGCGACCAGCACGCTTAAGGCCGCCTTTACGCAGAAAAGCCCGGTTTACCGGGTTTTCAGGCAGCCACAGGCGATTATTTCAGGTTCCCGCAAAAGCCCTGGATGCGCTTGCAGCTTTCTTCCAGGTTCTTCTCGCTGGTGGCGTAGGAGATGCGGAAAAAGGGCGAAAGCCCGAACGCCGCGCCATGCACCACCGCCACGCCGGTCTCTTCCAGCAGCGCCACGGCGAAATCCTCATCGGTGTTGATCGCCTTGCCGCCGGCCGAGGTCTTGCCGATCAGGCCGCGGATCGAGGGATAGACATAGAAGGCGCCTTCGGGCGACGGGCATTCAATGCCCTTGGCCTGGTTCAGCATCGAGACCACCAGGTCGCGGCGGCCCTCGAACAGTTTCTGGTTCTTCGGAATGAAATCCTGCGTGCCCGTAAGCGCTTCCACCGCCGCCCACTGGCTGATCGAGGAGGCGTTGGTGGCCGATTGCGACTGCAGCTTGGCCATCGCCTTGATCAGCGCCTCCGGCCCGGCGCAATAGCCGATGCGCCAGCCGGTCATCGAATAGGCCTTGGAGACGCCGTTCATGGTCAGGGTGCGCTCGTACAGCCTGGGCTCGATCTCGGCGATGGTGCGGAACTTGAAACCGCCATAGACCAGATGCTCGTACATGTCGTCGGTCAGAACCCAGACATGCGGGTGCTTCAGCAGCACGTCGGTCAGGGCCTTGAGCTGCGCCTCGGAATAGCAGGCGCCGGTCGGATTGGACGGCTGGTTGAAGACGAACCATTTGGTCTTCGGGGTGATGGCCTTCTCCAGCGCCTCGGGCGTGAGGCGGAAGCCGCTTTCCAGCGTGGTCTCGATGATCACCGGCGTGCCGCCGCCCAGCTGCACGATGTCGGGATACGACACCCAGTAGGGCGCGGGGATGATGACCTCGTCGCCGGGATTGATCGTCGCCAAGAGGGCGTTGAACAGGATGGACTTGCCGCCCGGGGAGACGAAGGTCTGGGACGGCTTGTAGTCGAGATTGTTCTCGCGCCTGAACTTGGCGGCGATGGCGGCGCGCAGTTCGGGAATGCCCTCGACCGCGGTGTATTTGGTCTCGCCGCGGCGGATGGCGGCGATGGCGGCTTCCTTGATGTTGTCCGGGGTGTCGAAATCGGGCTCGCCCGCCGCCAGGCCGATGACGTCCTTGCCCGCCGCCTTCAGCTCGCGCGCCTTGCTGGTGATGGCGATGGTGGGCGAAGGCTGGATGCGGTTCAGCGAAGCAGCCAGGAAATCCTTGGGCAGGGACATGGGAAACCCGTCAGAAATGCGGGGGCCTGCCTAACAACCGCCGCCGGGCCGGGCAAGGGTCTTTCCGGCATGGCGGCCCCGCCGCTAGAATAAATCTGAGAGCAGCGAGGTTTGCAGGATGAAACAGGCGATTTGGGCGGTTCTGGCGGCGGCGCCCCTGTTCTGCGCCGGAGCGGCGGCGCAGATGCAGCCGGTGCGGCCGGTGATGGTGCCGGACGTCGCGCCCATCCTGGAGAAGGTCTGCCTGCCGGTGGCGGGCGGCCAGCCGGTGGCGGCGGGCATCGCGGCGGGCAAGGCGATGGGTTTTCCCGTTACGGCAACCTCCGGCAAGCTGGCGACGCTGGAGAAAGGCAATATCCTGATCAATCTGGGGCCGGGCTATTGCCAGCTGACCCTGGAGCAGGCCCGCAGCGCCACCTTCCCCCATGTCGATCATGAATTGTCGGGCTGGCTGCCCAGGCTGGGCCGCTTCTGGTCGGGCGGGATCGAGGCCGACGCCGCCGGGCTGCAGTCCCACAAATACCGCGCCGGCGGCCATACCGTGGTGGCGTGGGAAATGGTGGACGAGGACGAGCGCCAGGTGAACGTCGAAATCGGCAAGTAGCGGCGCAACCTCCCGGTAACGCGGTTTGGGCTATAGTCGCGGCGCTCCCAGCCGCGAGTCGGGCATGCGCAGATTCCTTTCATCAGTTCTGGTCGGCGGATTGCTGCTGTCCGGTTGCGGCAAGCCGCAGCCGCCCATTGGCAAATGGGAAGGCGGCAATCTTTCCGGCGGCACCATCGTGGTGGCGCGGGTGGAGATCGGCGCCGACGGCCTGGTGCGGCTCAGCGCACCCGACGCCACCAACCTGGAAGACGCCAAGCCGGAAGTGCGGCTGACCCAGCAGGCGGAACTGCAGGCCGACCTGGTCAACAACTGGGACGGCGTCAAGCCGCGGCCGCTGGATTTCGACGGCAAGATCTTCCGCAAGCCCGGCGGCCTGGCGCCGCAGATGATCTGGGACAAGGCGACCAACCAGATGACGCTGGAGCTTTACATCGGCGCCAATCCGGCGCTGCCGGTGTTCCTGCACCCGGTGCCGGCGTTTCACGACGATCCGTTCGGGGCGGGGTGAAGCCCGGAAAAGCCGAAGGTCCAGTGGACCTTCGGCCCGGGCGAACGCCGCAGGGTCGCACGCCCAAGTGCGGCCCGAGGCCGGGACGGCAGCAAGCGCAGATGGCTGGCAGTTGCAGCTCGGCCGCAAATATACTACGCTTGTAGTAGAAGCTGCCGGAAGCCACGCATGCGCGTCGCCCTGCCATCTGCCCTGATGATGCTTTTTTCGACGCTGGCCGGCGCGCAGACGCCACCCGCCGAAGCCCCGGTCGAAACCATCACCTCCGAAGCGCCCAAGACACCCCTGGAAAAGGCCATTGCCGGCTTCGTCAAATCCCAGGCCGCGCCCACCGCCAGCGCCGCCAAGATTCCCCGATGGGCGCAAGGCGTCTGCCCGGCGACCTTCGGGCTGGCGGCGGAGCAGGGTTCGGGCGTCGACGCCCTCATCCGGCAGGTCGCAGCCAAGGTCGGCGCCCCGGCGGCGGCGGGGGTGCCCTGCCGCACCAATGTGATGGTCATCTTCACCCGCACGCCGCAGGCGGTGCTGGACGACATCGCGAAAAACCATGAAGACGCGCTGGGCTATCACGAGGTTTCGCAGACCGGGCGCATCGCCACCATGCGTTACCCGGTCCAGGCCTGGTACGCCACCGCCACCCGCAGCTCCTCCGGCACGCTCTCCGCCGACAGCGCGCAGCAGAGCCCGCGCTGCGCCGACGCGGACACGGCGGTCCAGGCGATATGCGGAGGCCAGCGTTTCGTGCTCGACAGCAACAAGACGCCCGCCCTGGATTCCTGCTTCCAGGCCCTGCAGAATTACTTCCGCTATTGCGGCGGCACGCGCTCCACCGGCAGCCGGGTGGCCGACGGGCTGCACGGCGAACTCGCTTTCGTCACCATCATCGCGGACGCCAACCGGCTGGGCGAACTGGGCATCAGGCCGGTGGCCAATTATGTCGCCATGCTGGCGCTGTCGCAGACCCAGGTCTTCGACGCCTGCCAGCCCCTCGCCAGCATCGTCAATTTGATGACGCCGGGCTGCGACGCCGCCCTCAAGCCGCAGGCCCTGTCGCAAACCGACTTCGCCTATCTCACCGCGCTTTACCGGATGAATCCGGATGCGCTGCTGGCCGGCCAGCAATCCAGCATTGCGCACCAGATGGAGACCGCCCTGGAGGCGCACTGATCCGGGTTTGGCGAAAGGCCAAGCGATGCTATAGGGGGCCAAACTGCAAAGGACCGCCATGAGGAACACCCTGCTTTTGACCGCCCTGCTGCTGGGCGCTCCGCTGCTCGCCGGCGCCCAGGCCATCGCGGCCGAGGCGGTCTATTCCGACGCCCAGCGCAGCCTGGACGAGACGGCTTCCAGCCGGATGGTCCAGACCGTGCTGGCGACGTCCTTCACCGACAATGAGCAGTATGTCCGCTGGCAGCAGCCGATCTGCCCGCATGTCTCCGGCCTGGCGCCCGCCGCCGCGCAGGTGATCGAAAGCCGCATCCGGGCGGTGGCGGCCAAGGTCGGCGCGCCGGTGGAAAGCCGCGAGCCCTGCGTCCCCAACATCAGCATCATCGTCTCGAGCGATCCCCAGGCCAGCCTGCTCTCCATCTTCAACGCCAGCCCCTATCTGGTGGTGGGCGGCGACCAGAAGCAGGTGGTGCGCTATCCGGTGGAGGCCTGGTACGCGACGCTCAAGACCAACTACAAGGGCGTCAAGACCATCGACATTCCCGAGCGCATCGCCAACACCTCGCAGACCAACACGCCCGCCAACCTCACCCGCCTGCGCACCGGCCAGAAGCCAGAAATGGCCGCCGTCACCATACTGGCGAACACCAAGGCGCTGATCGGCATGCAGCTGGGCGAACTGGCGGACTATGTGACCCTGCTGAGCCTGGCGCAGACCGCCCAGTATGGCGCCTGCCAGCCGGTGGAAACCATCGCCAACCTGTTTGTCCAAGGCTGCGCCGCCGCCAATGTCTCGCACAAGCTTTCCCGCATCGACATGGCCCTGCTCAGGGGGCTTTATGAAGCGCCGGACGGGCAGGAACAGGTCCAGGCGCGCGTTGTCGGCGCCATGCGGCGCAGCCTGGAAAAGCAGTTCGGCAAGGAGTGAGCGGCCGGACGCTGCGCGAAGCGCACGCGCCTGTCCCGTAACGGGACGGCAAGACAGATTTAGAAGCCCTTAAGCGATGCCGATGTAAACCGGGCGTTCCGCAAAAAGCGGGTCCGCAAAAGGCGGGCTGGGGACGAGAAGCACGATGTCCGAGACAGCAGCACAGTTGGCGCCGCGCTTCGCGCAGCTGGCGAAGCTGGACAGCGCCACCGACAGCAACGCGCGCCGCGAATTGCTGCGCCAGGTGACCGAGGCGCTGGACACGCCGGGCGCGGGCGAAGCCGACATCGCCGAATTCGACCAGGCCCTGGCGGCGGCGGCTTCCGACTATTCCAAGCAGGTGCGGGCGGAGATCGCCCAGATCGTCGCCGGCGCCGCCGGCCTCAAGCGCGTGGCGGAAGGCTTCGCCTTTGACGATATCGAGGTCGCCGGGCCGATCCTGCGCCGGTCCAGCGCCCTTAGCGAGGCGACGCTGCTGCGCGTGGCCGAGCAGAAGTCGCAGGATCACCTGCTGGCCCTGACCAAGCGCAGCCATGTCAGCGAAACCCTGTCCGAGGCGCTGGTCAAGCGCGGCGACGATACCGTGGTCGGCTCGCTGCTGGAGAATGAGCGCGCCAAGATCGGCGACAGCACCTATGACCGCATCGCCGCGCGCGCCGAAGCCAGCAAATCGCTGCAGGCGCCGCTGGTGCGCCGCCAGAATGTGCCGCCCGAGCTGCTCAACACCATCTATCTCAAGGCCGAGGCCCACCTGAAGCGCGAGATCATGTCGCGCCTGGACGGCATCTCGCCGGAGGAAATGGAAAAGGCCTTCCAGCGCAGCCGCAGCCGCATCAGCAGGGCCTATACGGCGCGGCCCGACGACTTCGAAGCCGCACACAAGCGCATCGAGGCGCTGGCCCATGCCGGCCAGCTCGGTTCGGCCAGCCTTGTGGCGCTGCTGCGCGAGGGCAAGGCGTCGCGCACCGCCTTCAAGCTGGCGCTGGCCCGCATCGCCGAAGTCGAACCGCATGTCGTCGAGCGGGTGGTGGAAAGCCATGACCTCGATACGCTGGCCCTGCTCTGCCGCGGTTCGGGCGTGGAACGCGCCGCCTTCACCACCCTGGCGATATCGCTCGATCCCGATCCCAATCGCGCCATGGCCGGGGCGGAAGGCTTCATGAAGCTCTATGAAAGCGTGCCGGTGATGGCGGCGCAGCGGGCGCTGCGCTTCTGGAAAGTGCGCGCGGCGGCCTAGGGCGGCGCCATCGCCGCGACAAGAAAGTCGAAAAGCCGGGTGACCAGCGGACGGGCCTGCGCAATGAGCAGGATGGTGGCCAGCGAGGCGACCGCCCAAAACAGGCCAAAGGCGAAACGGCGGCGAAACGGGACATTTTCGCCGGCCACGATCCCGGCAAACAGCAGGGCCGGCAGCAATAGCGTCAGAAAGATCAGCAGCGGCCAGATGGTAACGGCGCGATTGATAGCCTGGAACATCAGGCCCAGAAACATGCGCGGCGTAGCCCCCGCTGCGAACAGCCCAACCAACTGGGACAGGAAGGCAAGCAGGCCCCAGAAATAGTTGCGGATGCCGGCATCGTCGCGTCCGGTGGCGCGGTTTATGCGCTCCATCGCGGCGGTGATGCCCAGCACCGGCTTGTAATAGCCCTTGGGCCAGGGTTTGTCCGGCGTCCAGGTGGCGGAGTCGAATTCTGGCTCCTTCTCTCTCTCCGTCACACACGCCTCACAGGTGGAAGATCGCCACCGGCGCCAGTGCCAGGGCGAGCGCCGCGCCCTGCACCGCCAGCACGCGCAGCGGGGCGCCGCGCCGCCAGTCCGCCGTTAGCACAAACGCGGCGATAAAGGGCAGTTGCGCCACCACCAGCAGCTGGAAGAGATGGGCGGCGGCGCCTTCATCGGCGCTGTGCGTTTCCCAGCCGGTGGCAAGCGCCACCGCAACCAGGACAAAGGCGCCCAGGGAACAGGCCACGGGAATGCCGGCGGCGATGCGATTCAGGCAGGCGTGGGTCATGAGGCCTCCCGGGATGACTGCATTGTAATCGGGAACCCTTTTGCGGGCGAGCCCTCCTTGCACTTGTAGGGGCCTGCGGGCCGGGCTAATTGGAGGCCCCATTCCCCGGAGAAGGCCCTTGTCTCGCAAGACGCTCCTTATTGCTGTTGCCGCCCTGGCTGTCGTGGCTCTTGGCGGGCTGGGCTTCACCCTTTTCCAGCGCTTCCACGGCGCCCGCCCGGCGGCCCAGCAGCAAGCCGCAGCCAGCCCTGCCCTGCCCCCCATCGCCACCGGCCAGGTGCCGGTGCCGGTCTTCCTGGTGCTCGATAAGTCGGCGGTGGTCCGCTACTCCAAGGCCGGGGCCGACATCGCCCGCCAGATGCAGCCGGCGGTGAAGCAGATCGAGGCCAGCCTGGCCGCCCGGCGCGCGGCGCTGGAGCGCGACGCGCAGCAATTGCAGGCCGACACCAGCGTCACCGGGCCCGAGCGCGACAAGCGCGTCGCCGCCCTGACCGCCCGCCAGGACGCGATCAACGCCGAGGCGCAGAAGCGCCAGGACCAGCTGCAGGCCGCGCTGGGCGCCGCCAATGCCGAACTGAGCAAGGCGATGCAGACCATCGTTCCGGGCATCGTCAGGCAGCACAATGCCAACCTGGTGCTGGACGCTTCCGTGCTGCCCATCGCCGATCCCAATCTCGACATCACCGGCGAGGTGATCAAGCAGCTCGACGCCAAGGTCGCCACCGTCAAGCTGCCGCTCGAAGGACTGAAGAACTAGCGCAGGGCGCGGAACTCCTCGTCCGACAGGGTGATCGCCGCAGCGGCGACATTCTGCTCCAGGTGGCTGACCTTCGAGGTGCCGGGGATCGGCAGCATCACCGGCGAGCGTTTCAGCAGCCAGGCCAGCGCGATCTGGGCGGGGGTGGCGTCATGGGTCTTCGCCACCCGGTCCAGCGCCGCGCTTCCTTCCGCCAGGTCGCCCGCCGCCAGCGGATACCAGGGAATGAAGCCGATGCCGTTCTTCCCGCAATAATCCAGCACCGCCTCGCTCTCGCGCGAGGCCATGTTGTAGTGGTTCTGCACCGTGGCGACGGGAAAGACCTTCTGCGCCGCCCTGATTTCCTCGACCGAGACTTCCGACAGGCCGGCATACTGGATCACGCCTTCGTCGATCAGCTCCTTGACGGCGCCGAACTGGTCGGCTTCGGGAATGGAGCCGGAGACGCGGTGCAGCTGCCACAGCGTGATGCGCTCCACCCCCAGCTTCTTCAGGCTTTTCTTCGCCGCCTCTTTCAGGTGCGCCGGCCTGGTGTTGACCGTCCAGCGGTCGGGGCCGGAACGGGTGAAGCCGGCCTTGGTGGCGATGACCAGACCCTCATAGGGGTGCAGGGCCTCGCGGATCAGTTCCTCTGAGATGTCGGGGCCGTAGGAATCGGCGGTGTCGATGAAGTTGACGCCCAGCTGGGGCAGCCGCTTCAGCACCCGGATCGCTTCGGCCCTGTCCCGGGGCGGGCCCCAGATGCCCGGGCCGGTGATGCGCATGGCGCCGAAGCCCATGCGGTGCACGGCGATTTCGCCGCCGATCCTGAAGGTGCCGGAAGCCGATGCGTCGGTCATGGTCATGTCCACCTGTTGAATGCGAAAAACGCCGCCCCGCAAAGAAAGAGAAATGACACGGCGTGGTTCCAGCGCAGCGATTCGCCCAGGAAGCTCACCGAGAAGACCGCGAAGACCAGCAGGGTGATGATTTCCTGCATCGTCTTCAGCTGCGCCGCCGAATAGACCAGATGGCCGATGCGGTTGGCCGGCACCGCCAGGCAATATTCCAGAAAGGCGATGCCCCAGCTCGCCAGCACGGTGATCCACAGCGGATAGGAAGGAAATCTGAGCTGGCCGTACCAGGCAAACGTCATGAAGACGTTGGAGCAGAGCAAAAGAACAACAGGCGCGACATAGGGAATCATGCGGTCCTCAATTCGTGACGTCCGTAAGGCGCCCGTCACCTACACGCCGGGCGTTCGCCGTGCGAAATGGCCCACTGGACCATTTCATGGGCCTTCGGCCAATCACGGCGCCCGGGCGGAAGAAAATGTTTCGCCGGCCTTTCTGGCACGGGCATTTGCGACAGTCCGATACAATTTTGCCCCGGCGGGGCGCTTCCGGTTTGCCCCTGCGGGGAGGAAGGTTTGCCTCGGCCTGGTGTCCGGTCGGCGCTCCACCTACGGATAGGGCCAGTTCCGGACGGCCGGACCGGGTTTTGGTGCCCCCACTTAAAGCCCAGGTCCGGCCGTCCAATTTTCCCCAAAAACCGCATCAGCGACAAACCATTACACCGCGCCCCCTTGCACCAAGCGGGGCCGAGACGATATCTCCTTGCATCCCCCAGAGGTTCCGAAAGGGGAGCGAAAACCAGGCCGCCCCGGCCCGTTGGCAGAGGGCAGCCCCTGAGGCGATGAGACCCTGATGCGCACCATGTTCAAGCTTATGTCCGTCAGCGTCATCGCGCTTGCCGCGGCCGGCTGCCAGCTGACCCCGCCGCCCAAGGCGCTGAACAAGCCCGGCGACGTGCCGGCCGGCTTCACCGCCCCGCTGCTGGACAAGAACGCCCCGATCTGGCCCGCCGCCGACTGGTGGAAGAATTTCAACGCCCCCGAACTGTCCGCCCTGATGGACACGGCGATGAAGGAAAACCTGGACCTCAAGGTCGCGATCGACCGCGTGCTGGAGGCCGAGGCCAACAACACCGTCGCCTTCGCCGCCCTGCTGCCCACCGTCAGCGGCAGCTCCAGCTACCGCAAAAGCGGCAATACCAGCTTTGACAGCGACAGCTTCAGCGCCGGCCTCACCGGCAACTATGTGCTGGACTTCTTCGGCGCCAACCGCGCGCGCCTCAAGGCCTCGGACGAGAATCTGCGCGGCGCCCGCTACAGCGCGGCCAATACCGGCATCACCATCGAGCAGTCGGTGGCCACCGCCTATTTCTCCATCCTGCAGCTGCGCGACCGCATCGCCATCACCCGCCAGAATCTCGACCTGACGCGGCGCGTGCTGGCGATCACCCAGGCCAAGTTCGCCGCCGGCGTTTCGTCCAACCTGGACGTGATGACCGAAACCGCCCAGGTCAACCAGCAGCTTTCGGCGCTGCCGGCCCTGATCGAGCAGGAGCGCGAGGCGCGCTACACCCTGGCCATCCTGCTGGGCCTGCCGCCGGAGAATTTCGACATCAAGGCGCAGAACCTCAACGACATCGTCGCCCCCACGGCGCAGCCGGGCATGCCGTCCGACCTTCTGCTGCGCCGTCCCGACATCGCCCTGGCCGAGGCCAACCTCTACGCCAACCACGCCAATGTGGATGCCGCCCGCGCCGCCTTCTTCCCGCAGATCAGCCTGTCGTCCGGCGTCAGCTGGGGCTCGAGCATCATCGGCACCCTGTTCGATCCGACAAGCCTGGCCTGGAACGCCGGCCTCTCGCTCGCCCAGACCATCTTCGACGGCGGCGCCATCAATGCCCGCGACCAGCTCGCCAAGCTGCAGCAGGATGAAACCATCAACACCTACCGCAAGACCGTCTTCACCGCCTTCCAGCAGGTCGAGGCGGCGGTCGGCAACGCCAGCGCCACCGCCGAGGCGCTGGACTATATCCAGCAGCAGGAACGCGCCTCGGTCGAAGCCGAGCGCATCTCCGAACTGCAGTACCAGGAAGGCACGGTGGACATCACCACCCTGATCAACCAGCAGCAGTCGCTGTTCAACGCCCAAATCTCGCTGGTCAACGCCAAGCTGACCCGGCTGCAGAACAGCATCGCCCTCTATGTCGCGCTGGGCGGCGGCTGGGACCAGAAATCTTCGGACGCGAACTACAAGCCGTCGCTCGATATCGACTGGTTCCCGATCCTGGGACCGCAATAGGAAAAGGCCCGCTCTCGCGGGCCTTTTTTTTGAATTGCCCGCGCCGGCCGGCGCGCGGTCAGTTGCGCGGGGTCGAGGCTGCGCCCGCGACGGCGCCCGTCCCGCCGCCCACGGCCGCGCCAACCGCGGCGCCGGGGGCACACCCGATCGGAAGCGTCACGAGACAGCCGATTGCCGCGCCCAGTCCGGCGCCCGTTGCCCCACCCGCCACGGCGCGCGCCGCGGGATCGGCATGCCAGCGCCCACCGCGCTCATAATAGCCGCGGTCATCGGCGGGATCGGAAACCCAGTGAACATGCTCGTCATGCAGGTGGGTGTCGTACCAGTCGGAATTGTAATACCGGATCGGCGCGGTTTCGCCATAGGCGTAGACGTGATGCACCCGCCAGCAATCGCCATACGAGTTGCACGCGACATAGGTTCCCATGCCGGGCTGGGCGCTGGAACTCATGGGGGCCATGATGGCCGCAATGGCGAGAAACGAACCCAGTCCAAGCGCGGTGTGAAACTTTCTCATGTGTCACCTTTCATTGCGGCCGGTCGCTTCCGGCTTTCCAGTACCGCAATGAACGGGACAGCAGGATGATCGTTCCGGACCGCCGCCCGAAATCATGGCCGGCAAGAGGCGCGGCCATCCTGCGCGCGGGGAACCGCGCCTAGCGCAGCATGCCGGCCTGGGCGCGGGGCTTGTAGGGTTCTTCCAGCGACGCGCAGTCCTCCGGCGTCAGTCTGATCTTCGCCGCATGGACCGCATCGGCCAGATGCTGCGGCCTGGAGGCGCCGACGATGGGGGCGGTGACGCCCGGCCGCTGCATCAGCCAAGCCAGCGCCACCTGCGCATTGGAGACGCCAAGGCGCCCGGCAATCGCCTCGACCCGGCGCAGGATTTCCACATCGGTGTCACCGAAGCTCATGTCCAGCACAGTGTCGGATTTCGCCCTTGTGGTTTGCTTGTCCAGGGCGGTGGCCGCCTTGCGGCCCAGGAAACCGCGCGCCAGGGGGCTCCAGGGAATGACGCCCACGCCTTCGGCAACGCAGAGCGGGATCATCTCCCGCTCCTCCTCGCGATAGACCAGGTTGTAATAGTTCTGCATCGAGATGAACGGCGTCAGGTTCATCTGCGCCGCCGCCTTGAGGAAGCGCGCGAACTGCCAGGCATACATCGACGAAGCGCCGACATAGCGCGCCTTGCCCGCCTTCACCACGTCGTGCAGCGCCTCCACCGTTTCCTCGATCGGGGTGTCATGGTCGAAGCGGTGGATCTGGTAGAGGTCGATGTAGTCGGTCTGCAGCCGCCTGAGCGAATTGTCCACCGCCGCCATCACCCATTTGCGCGACAGGCCGCGCTGGTTGGGCGACGGACCCATGGCGTTGAACAGCTTGGTGGCGATCACCACTTCCTCGCGGCTGGCGGCATATTCCTTCAGCGCCTTGCCGGTGACGATCTCGCTGGCCCCCAGCGAATAGATGTCGGCGGTGTCGAAGAAATTGATCCCCGCCTCGATGGCGCTCCGGAAGAAGGCCATGCTGGCCTCCTGCGGCAGCACCCAGTCGCGCCATTTGGGATCGCCATAGGTCATGGTGCCGAGGCAGATTTTCGAGACCTTGAGGCCCGTCCGGCCCAGCCGCACCATGTCCATCGCGCCACTCCCCGCAGAAAGCCTGGATTCTTAGAAGCCGGGGCGGGCTGCTGCAACCCGCGGGAACTTTCGCGGCCGGGGGCGCGTTTTCAGGGGGATTTCAACCGGAGTTCCCCATGCTGCGCTGGGCACTGCTTTTCCTGATCATCGGCCTGGTGGCGGGCCTGCTGGGCTTTACCGGCATTGCCGGCGCTTCGATCGAGATCGCCCGCATCCTGTTCTTCATCTTCATGGTGGTCTTCGTGGTGCTGCTGGTGCTGGGCCTGCTCGCCGCGAACAAGGTCACGGGCGGGTAGCGGGTTCGCGGTAGCGCCAAAAGCAGTAGAGGCGGGAGCTTTCGCTCTCGCCTCACTGCATCATCAGTGCGCCGGCTCTGTGCCTGGTCCCGCTAAGAACCTTCACCTTTCCGACTGCTCGCGACGCACCGGGCCAGCCCACTTTCGTGTCCCGACACCGGCTCCGCCCGACGTCCGCCTTGCGGCTTTCGCCTTGCGGCCTGCATTGCGGTTACCGCCGCTTGCAGGTCCATCGGTACGGCGCCCTCTGCTTTCGCTTCCTGCGCCGCCCCCCCGTGCTCTCCGTTTTCCTTGGCTTTCGCCTCAGTCCCGGCAGGGGCCAGAGGTTTCCCGGTTCATCGCGGCGCCTTGAGCCTCGCGCCGTTCCCCAGACCTCATGACAAAATCCAACACCCGATTCGAACGCGCTTCAAGTGGAATTTTCAAATTATCCACAAATCGCCGGCGGCGGTTTTCCCGCCTGCTTTTTCAGCATTTTCTCAATCGGGATCGCGCAGCAGCATGATCCGGCCTTCGACGGCATGGCCGGCGACCTTGCCATTCACATCGCCGCGCCACTGGGCGCCGTAACGGCCGAGATCGTAATGCAGCGGCGTGTCGCTTTCGGCGCCGGTGTCGAATTGCAGCTTGCGTCCCGCCGAAAGACGCGTGACCGGACTTTGCTGCGCGTCGCTGGGGCCCGCCGTGCCGGCGAGCTTGCCGTCCTGCTGTGTCAGTTTCAGCACCATGTTTTCGTTTTCCGTATGGCTGTCGGAAAACAGCAGGGTGACGTTGCCGCGATAGGTGCCCGCAAGACCATCGGCCCAGGCCGGGGCCGAAAGGCCCATCGCCGCCGCCAGAACCACGATGCCAATGCCGCTTGTGCCGGATATGCGCATGACCCGCTCCTTTGTGCCGCGCCCATCAGCGGGCGCATCACCGGACGATAGGCCCGCCCATGGCGGATTCAAGCGGAAACCTGACGTTCCTGCAGCACCGCGCGCGCCAGCGCCCGCCAGGGACGGATGTCCCAGTGATTGTCCGCCAGCGGCGAAGGCGACGGCAGAATCCAGACCCGGGTTTCGCCCAGTTTTTGTTCCTGCAGGCCGGCCTTTGCACCTTTTCCCATCACGCTGCGCCCGGCATTCAGGCTGGTGAAGGCCAGATGTTTCGGGGCGAACCTTCCGATCCGCCGGCGCAGCGCCGCGGCGGCGTGCGGCCCCAGCGCCTCCTTCGGCAGCTGGTGGTCCATGCCGAAGGTGAACTTGGCGATGTCGGTAAGACCGATGCCTAAATCATCGAGCAGCGGATAATCCTGCGGCGCGAACAAACGCGGCGTCAGCCCGACCGCGTGCAGCGTCTTCCAGAACTTGTTCTGGGCGTGGGCGTAGTACGCTTTCTCAAGCGCCGATCTGCGCCCGGCCGCGGTGCCGCAGAAGACAAGCGTCAGGCCGGGGCGCAGTTGTTCGGGAAGGACGTGTCTGGGCTTCAATCGCATCCCTCATGCTTCGACGGGCTCAGCATGAGGAAACTGTTTAAATCCTCACCCTGAGCTTGTCGAAGGGTGCGCGGGTTCAGCGATTGCTCGCCTGCACGCCCGGCGCGGCGATGGCGCTGGGCGGCGGCGCGTCGCTGTCGTCGGCCACGGGCGCCCCGCGGCCGCCGCGCCCGCCCGTTTCCGGCTCGGCGACGATGGCCTTGGTGGCCTGCGCCTTGAGGAACAGCTCGCGCCGCGTGTAGGTGCGCTGGCCCCGCGGATAGGGCGGCTCGTCCACCCGGGCCGGCGTCACCGGATCGACCGCATAGGCCGGCACCGCGGTGAAGCGGAAGGCGGCGCTGATGGCGGTGTTCTGGCCGCTCTTGTCGGGCATGGCGTCGGCATTGCGCTTGAGGGCGTAATACATGCCGATCTGGTTCTGGTGATAATAGGTCTCGCGCGTGGCGCCGTCCGACGGCGAGTTGAAGGTGTCGCGGGCATAGATGTCGCGCCAGTCGCGATAGCCGCCGGCCAGCCCTTCCAGCGTGCCATCCTTGTTCAGCGTCAGGCGCAGCTTGCCCTTGTGGTACAGGACGTCGCCGCGATTGGTCTCGCCCCAGGAGAAGGCCGGCATGTGCAGTTCGGTCTGCTCGGTCTCGATCACGCCGTTTTTGATGCGGGCCTTCACCTTGGTGTATTGCTCGCTCTTGACCATGCGATAGGAATAGTCGCGCACGACATTGCCCATCGGGTCCTTGACCAGCCGGTCGGGCGAATAGGCGATCTCGACCATGGCGTTGGCATCGTTCATCGGATCCTTGCCGCTGCCGGAAATCCGGATGGCGATGGTGTAGAGCCCGTCCACCATCTTGTCGTTGGCGCGCTGGCTGAGATAGGCGTGATACGGCGCGCCGCGGAAGGACATGATGCAGCCCCAGGCGCGGTAGAAGGCGTTGTCCACGCCCTTCTCGCCCGATGGCGAGGTGAAGCCGCCGGTGCTGGCATTGCCGTCCAGGTTGAAGCCTTCGGCGATCCTGCCTGTCACCTGCTGCATGCCTGGATCGGGGGCGGCCTGCGGGTTGAGATAGGTCTCGATGCCCTTTTTGAAGCCGCGCTGGCTCATGGCGGGCGAGACCACGCTTTCGCCCCTGCCGCCATCGCTCACTTTCCGGGTGATCTCGGCGATCTCGGCGTCGCTGCGCCAGCTGGTCTTCAGCGCCTTCGCCACGTCATTGTCGGGGATGGTGCCCTTGGGGCAGTCGCTGCCCGGCGCCTCGGTGCTGCCCGGCGGGCCGCCGTAATAGAAAGCCGGCTCGTACCTGTCGACGGCGAAGCCTTTTTCCCAGGCCGAGGCGGGGCTGAAGGCCGGCAGGGCCAGCAGGCTGGCGGCGCACAGCAGCAGGGTCTTGCGCATGGCGTTCGTCTCCCGGGGCCGGTCCAGGCCGCCACATTATTATTATGGCAAAAGTTTCGCGCCGCCAAATCCCGGCAAACATTGGGATTCGCGGCGGGACGGCGGCCCGGCTATGCTCAGACAAATAGGGGGGATGCCATGAAGCGGATGTTCGGGGTGATGGCGCTTGCGGCCTGCGCGGCCGCCAGCCTGAGCGGGTCCGTGGCCCAGCCGGCGCCGGCCACGCCGGAAGCGCTGGTCAATGCCGCCAAGACCGCGGCGGGGATGGAATTTGCCGGGACTTTCCTGCGCATCTGCGTCAACCCGCAGAACGCGATTGCCGGCCGCGGGGGCCGGGGCGCCAATGCCGCGCCGCCGCCGCCCCGTGCCGTGCCCGACCGCGCCACCTGGTACGCCCGGCCTTTCAAGGTGTTCGACAATCTCTATTTCATCGGCACCAAGGTGCATTCGTCCTGGGCGCTGACCACCAGCCAGGGGATCATCGTCATCGATTCGCTCTACGACTATGCTGTCGAGCCCGAGATGGTGGAGGGGCTGACCAGGCTGGGCCTCAATCCGCGCGACGTGAAATACCTGCTGATCAGCCACGCCCATGGCGACCATGACCAGGGCGCGGCGCTGTTCCAGAGCCGCTACGGCACCCGGATCGTGATGGGCGCGGCGGACTGGGAGGCGACCCTGGCCCGTCCCGCCACGGCGGCGGGCGGCGTCCCCAAGCGCGACATCTCGGTCGGACCGGAAGGCACCAGGGTCACGCTGGGCGACACCAGCGTGAACGTCTATCTGACGCCGGGGCACACGCCGGGGACGCTTTCCTACACCTTCCCGGTGAAGGACAAGGGCCGCACCCTGACGGTGCTCTATTCCGGCGGCACCGCCTTCAACTTCCCGCGCTCGGCCGCCGCCTTCGCCGTCTATCGCGACACCCAGACGCGCGTCGGCGAAATCGCCAGGGCCGCGAACGCCAGCATCATCATGTCGAACCATACCGAGTTCGACGGCGCCTATGACAAGGCGCGCATCGCCCAGGTGTCGCGCGCCGCGGGCGAGCCGCATCCCTATGAGGTGGGCGCCGCGGCCGTGCAGCGCTACTTCCAGATGACCCGCGACTGCGCCGAGGCCCAGCGCATCCTTTCGCAGTAGATCCACACCGCCTCGCAGCAAGGAAAAACAATGAAGACAGCTCAACTCGCCGCCGCCGCCCTGGCCATGATGGCTTTCGCGGTGCCAGCCCTGGCGCAGGACATTCCCACGCCGCAGGAGGTCATGGCCATGGTCGATACCAACAAGGATGGCGGCATCGACCCCATGGAATGGGCGGCCGGGCCGGCGCCGATCCCCTACCCGGCGGAAGCCGACACCAATCATGACGGCAAGATCGATCTGGCCGAGCTGACCGCGCTGTTCGCCCAGTTCCAGGGCGGCGGCGCGGCGCCTCCGCCGGCTCCGCCTACGCCGGCCCCGCAACGTTGAAAAGGAGAATACGAAAATGAAGAAGCACCTCATCATCGCCGCCACGCTGCTGCTGACCGCCGCCAACCCCGCCTTCGCCCAGGGTCCGCCGCCGCCCGAGGACATCATCGCCATGGGCGACACCAATCACGATGGCGGCATCGACAAGACCGAATGGGCCGCGATGGGTGCGCCGGTGGATTTCCCGGAAGTCGCCGACACCAACCATGACGGCAAGATCGACCTGGCGGAATTGCAGGCCCTGTTCGCCCAGTTCCAGGGCGGTGGCGCCCCGCCGCCGCCACCGGCCCAGGCGGCCCCGCCTGCACCCGCGCCGCAGGGCTGATTCTCCAATGCCTTAGCATCAGTGCCGTCCGGCAGTGAGGGCGGGCGAACGGTCCGGTGGACCTTTCGCCCGCCCGAACGGGCGGCGTTTTCTTTTGCCCCCGGACATGTCAGGAATCCGCCGCAAAACCCGGGGGAAATTCCATGAAGACCATGCTGAAAGTCTTTGCCGCCGCAGCCGCCATCCTGGCCGCCGCGCCACTCGCCGCCGCGCCTGCCGACGTCACCACCACCGGACCGGAAAGCCTGGCGGTGGGACCGGACGGCACGCTCTATCTCGGCAACATCTCCAGCCCGGTGCTGTCGCGCGCCAGGCCGGGCGAGACCACCGCCAAGCCCTTCATCGACCTGACCGCCGACAAGGCCGCCTTCCTGCTGGGCGTGCTGGTGGATGCGCCGACCAATACGCTCTGGGTCTGCGAGATGCTGAGCATGGACCGCTCCTCTCCCATGTTGAAGGGCAAGGGCGCGCTGCGCTCCTTCGACCTCAACACCGGCGCCCACAAGCTCAACATCGCCCTGCCCGACCCGACCAACATCTGCAACGATTTCGTCGTCGGTCCCGACAAGGCGCTGTATCTGAGCGATACCTCCAACGGCAAGGTTCTGCGCCTCAAGCCCGGCGCCAATACGCTTGAGACGGTGATCCAGAATTCCGCCCTGTACGGGATTGACGGCATCACTTTCCTGAACGGGACGCTCTATGTGAACACGGTCTGGGCCGGCGGCCTCTATCGCATTCCGCTGGATGCCAGCGGCAAGGCCGGCAGCCCGCAGCAGATCCTGACCAACCGGCTGCTGTCCTCGCCCGACGGCATGCGGGCGGCGAACGGCAAGCTTTATCTGGCCGAAAACAGCGGCCACCAGGTCGATGAAGTGCGGATCAATGGCGACAAGGCCACCATCATTCCGCTCAAGACCGGACTGAACGCCCCCACTGCCGTCGAAGTGCATGGCGACACGCTGTGGGTGGGTGACCGCGGCGGCAACAAGGCGGTCGCGGTTCCGCTGAAGAAGTAGAAACAACTTCACCATGGGCGGCCTCGAGCCGCCCATCCAACTTTGCACCGCTTGATGGGAAGTTGGATGGCCGCCTCCAGGGCGGCCATGGTGAGCGGGCAAAGAAAAAGGCGCCGCGATTGACCGCGGCGCCTTTTTTTGATGCGCGGGAACGCCTAGAAAGTCCTGCTCTGATGTGCGAGCGGCATTACTTGGTAACCGGCGGCCGCCGAGAGCCATGACAAATAGGCGCGGCGGCCCGCATTTGCCGGATCGCAGGGTTCCTGTTCCTCTCCCGCGCAGAGATAGCTTATCCGCACGCTTCTGCCAGGCACGGCATCGGCCTGCGCCGGCGCCAGAGCGATATCGTCCAGCCAGACAACGCCGGCGCCGAGCGCCCGCACATCCAGGGCGAGGTCGGTGGCGTCATCCGGCACGTCCATCACGAACTGATGCGTTTCCCATGAGGCGGAATTGTTCTTCTCAATGACGGAGACAAAGCCTGCGCCGTTGCCCTTTTCCATCCTTGCCATGATCTCGCCGCCTGCGGCGCCCTCGTTCCGGGACCGAAGCGTCAGCCGCAGGCGCTTGCCCCGCCACGCTTCGAGCGGGAAGTGCTTTTCCAGCGTTGCGAAGATATTGCGTCCGGGAAAGCCCCTGCTGACATAGACCGTCCGATTGTCGAAGGAGAACTGGCTGGCCCCGGTGCCGGTCATGATGCGGGAAGGGTTGCCGGGGACAAGGTTTTCCAGACGCCAGTCGCCGTCAGGGGCGGCACACGCCATCCCCAGGGCCGCCAGAAGGACACAACTCGCCAGGAGGGAAATGCGCATGGGACAACTCCGTTCAGGAGAAAGCCGGCACACAAGAGCTCGCCAAGAGTACCCTAATTTCGCCCCCCGTCCAAAACCCGGCCTCAGGGGGGCAAAGAAAAAGGCGCCGCGATTGCTCGCGGCGCCTTTTGCGTCAGTTCAGGCCTTACTGCGCGGGGGCGGGAGCCGCCGGAGCAGCGCCGCCAGCGGCAGCATCGCCACGGCCACGGCCGCCACGACCGCGGCCACCGCCGCCAGCGCCACGGCCGGCGCCGGGAGGACCACCCTGGAAGCAGTTGAAGTCGGGACGATCCGCCCAGGAGGACGGGCCGCACAGGCCGATATGATGCTTGAGCGCCGCGTCATGGACGATGTTGATCAGGCGCTCATAGTCGGGATCGCCCTGGCGATAGCCGGAGAAATTGCCCAGGTCCGACGAGGCGGCAAAGATGCCGGTGAGGCCCTTGACCGAGGCGATCTTGTCGATGTTCTGGATGCCGTCCAGCGTCTCGATCATCTCGATCAGGATGAGGTTGTCGTTGAAGGTGGCGCGCAGCGCGCCCCCGGCCATCTGGTTCCAGTAGGTGCCGGAGACGTTGGAGCCGGCCGAACGGTGGCCCAGCGGCGGGAAGAAGGCCCAGTTGGCGCCCAGCTGTGCTTCTTCCTGGGTGCGAACGGTCGGAATCACCAGCACCAGCGCACCGCGGTCCGTGGCGTGCTGCTCGTCCATCTCGTTCTCGTTGGGGATGCGCACGCCGGGCACGGCATGGGCATGCGGGCAGGCCTTCCACATATTGTCGATGTCATGCCAGGTGCCTGCGGCGTGCTGCTGCTCGGTCCAGATGAAATCGTTGGTCTCGATATTGGCCTGGGCGCAATACTGCTCGGGCGTCGAGTCGCTGTTGACGGTGGCGCTGAAGAGCTGGCCGCCATTGCGGAACTTGATCATGGCGGGATTCCACAGCCTGGGCGCCGTGGAGCCGGCCGGCATGTTGGCGACGGGGCCATACTTCCAGGTTTTCATGTTGAAGACGCCCTTGTTCACCGCGTCCGCCGGCGGCTTGGCGAAGGACTTGCTGTCCACGCCCTTGGCCGGCGCATATTTGTAGTTGTTGGGGCGGGCGACACCGTCGTCCTGCGCCATCGCGGCGCTCGCCGCGAACGTCATCGCCGCGCACATGGCTGCGGCAAGCAATTTTGACTTCATGTACTTCCTCTCCCCGTGAGCGCCTTTTCGCGCGCAGCTTTCCCTGCGAGACAAGTTTGTCAGCCTTGCCGGTGCAACGCAAGCAAAGCATTGCAGGGAATTGCGCCGCGCACGTTACAGTGGCGCAATTCGGCGACATCTTGCGACAAATACCCAATCAGTTACGCCTGCTGCAACGCAGCAAGCGGCTTGCTTGCGGGGGTATCGCACTTTGCTTTAAACGAACTCGCCGCCTGCCCTGCACGAAAAGAATGCTGGAAATCGAAAGCCTCACCAAGCGCTTCGACACCGTGTTGGCGGTGGCCGGTCTGTCGCTGACCGTTCGGCCTGGTGAAGTGCTGGGCTTTCTGGGCCCCAACGGCGCCGGCAAGACCACCACCATGAAAATGGCGACCGGCTATCTCGCCCCGGACGGCGGCACCGCCCGCATCTGCGGTCACGATATCGTCACCGACACCCTGGCGGCCCAGCGGCGGCTGGGCTACCTGCCGGAAGGCGCGCCCGCCTATGGCGAAATGACGCCGCGCGAGTTCCTCGCCTTCATCTGCCGGGTGCGGGGCCTTTCCGGCGGCGACGGCCTGGCGGCGCGCGACGTCGCCATCGGCCATACCGGGCTTGGCCCGGTGCTGGACCGGCCGATCGAGACTCTCTCCAAGGGCTTTCGCCGCCGCGTCGGCCTGGCCCAGGCCATCCTGCACGATCCCGAAGTGCTGATCATGGACGAGCCCACCGACGGCCTCGACCCCAACCAGAAGCACACGGTGCGCGCGCTGATCCGCGCCATCGCGCCGACCAAGACCATCGTGATCTCCACCCATCTGCTGGAGGAAGTGGAAGCGGTCTGCACCCGCGCCATCGTCATCGACCGGGGCCGCATCGTCGCCGACGCAAGCCCGCGCGAGCTGATGATGCAAAGCCCCAGCGGCAAGCTGGACGATCTCTTCCGCTCGCTCACCACGGCCGAGGACGCGGCGGCATGAGCGCGGTGTGGACCATCTTCCGGCGCGAGTTCGCGGCCTATTTCGCCACGCCGATCGCCTTTGTCTTCCTCGCCGTCTATCTGCTGGCGATGGGCGTGTTCACCTTCTATGTCGGGCGTTTCTACGACACCGGCATCGCCGACCTCACCATCTTCTTCAGCTACCATCCCTGGCTCTATCTCTTCCTGATCCCGGCGCTGGCGATGCGGCTGTGGGCGGAGGAGAAGCGCAGCGGCTCGATCGAATTGCTGCTCACCCTGCCGCTGCCGGTCTGGGCCACGGTGCTGGGCAAGTATCTCGCCGCCTGGGCCTTTGCCGGGCTGGCGCTGGTCCTTACCTTCCCGGTCTGGCTGACGGTCAATTTCCTGGGCAGCCCCGACAATGGCGTGATCCTGGCCGCCTATCTCGGCAGTTTCCTGATGGCGGGGGCCTATCTCGCCATCGGGGCGGCGGTGTCGGCGATGACTTCCAGCCAGGTGATCGCCTTCGTGGTTTCGGTGGTGATCTGCTTTCTCTTCACCGCCACCGGCGCGCCGCTGGTGATCCAGAGTCTTTCCGGCTGGGCGCCGCTGCCGCTGGTCGAAACCCTCGCCTCCTTCTCGTTCCTTGCCCATTTCCAGGCCATCACCGACGGGGTGATCGACGTGCGCGACGTCATTTTCTTCTTCTCGCTGATCGGGCTGTTCCTGTTCGCCAATGTCCTTCTGGTCGAAACCGGGAAGGGCGGCTGAGATGAAAAGCCGTCCCTATCTGTGGTCCGCCTTAGGCCTGTCGGCGCTGCTGTTCCTGTTCCTCAACCTGTTCGCGGGCAATTTCTTCCTCGACACGCGGCTGGACCTGACCCAGAGCCGGCAATACACGCTGACCAGCGGCACCCGCGCCATCATCGCCAAGCTGGGCGAGCCGGTGACGCTGCGCTTCTATTTCTCGCGCAAGAACGCGGCGGACTATCCCGCCACCACCGCCTATGCCAAGCGGGTGCGCGACCTGCTGGGCCATTACGCCGCCCTCTCCAGGGGCAAGATCGTGCTGGAGGATGTCGATCCGGAGCCGTTCACCCCGGACGAGGATCGCGCGGTGCAGGCGGGGATGAAGCCGGCGCCGGTCAATGGCGGCGGCGCGGTCTATTTCGGGCTGGAAGGCAGCAACAGCCTGGACAGCGCCATTGCGATTCCCTATTTCGCGCCGGAGCGCGAGCCCTATCTGGAATACGACCTTACCGCGCTGGTCTACCAGCTTTCGCATCCGGGCAAGCCGAAGATCGCGCTGCTGACGCAGCTGCCCATGACCAGCGGTCCCGACAATGGCAAGCCGCTGGGACTCTATGACGAGCTGCAGCGCAGCTACGACATCACCACCCTGAAGTTCGATTTCACCGACATTCCCGCCGGCACGAACCTGCTGCTGATCGCCCATCCCTGGGCGGTCACGCCCTTCCAGCTGCGCGCCATCGAGATGTGGGTGCTGAAAGGCGGCCGGGCGCTGATCTTCGTCGATCCGCTGTCGGAACTGGTGCAGCGCGAACAGCGGCCCAGCGCCCCGCCCTCCTCCGACCTGGTGGCGCTGCTCAAGGGCTGGGGCGTGGATTACACCCCGCTCAAGGTGGTGCTGGATTCGGGAACCGCCCAGCGCATGCGCAATCCCGCCGATCCGCAGCGCGCCGCCACGCCCTATCCGCTGTGGCTGCATCTGACCGAGAGCAATTTCGCCAAATCCGATCCGGTCACCGCCAGCCTGACCGGGGTGAACCTGGCCAGCGCCGGGGCGCTCAGCCGCACCAAGGACGCGACGACGAAATTCGAGCCGCTGCTGTTCTCCAGTTCGCAGTCCTCGCTCTTCGACCGCAACGACACCCTCACCCTGCGCAATCCCGGCGCCCTGACCGCGGCGGTGAAGCCGGGCGGCAAGCCGATCACCATGGCGGCGCGCATCACCGGCCGCGCCGTTTTCCCCAACGTCGCCGAAGGCAACATCAACATCATCGTGGTGGCCGACACGGACATCTGGGACGACAAGTTCTGGCTGGACACTTCCGAGCAGGGCGCCGGCGGGCCGTTCGCCGACAATGAAGGCTTCGTGCTCAATGCGGTGGAAAACCTGACCGGCTCCGACGACCTGATTTCCCTGCGCGCGCGCGGCAATGTCGATCATCCCTTCACCCGGGTGCGGCGGATGCAGGCCGAGGCCGAGGCCCAGTTCCGCGAGACCCTGGATGCCTTGCGCGGCAGGCTCGCCAACTCGCAGAACGAGCTGGAGCAATTGCAGCAGGGCGGCCAGGCCACGGCGCTGACGCCGGAGCAGAGCGCCGCCATGGAACGGGTGAAGCGCGAGATCGCCGCCACCCGCGGCCAGCTGCGCGAGGTGCAGCACAATCTCAATGCCGAGATCGACCGGCTGGGCAGCCTGCTGGCCTTCGGCAACATCCTGGTGATGCCGCTGCTGGTGGCCGGGTTCGGCATGGTGTTCGGCCTGATCCGCCGCCGCCGCGCCGGCAGCAAGGCGAGGGCGTGATGGACAGCCGCCGCCGCACCCTGGCCGTCATCGGCGGCGCCGCGCTGGTCTTCGCGGCGCTGGCGGCAATCGTGCTGTGGCAGCGCGCCGCCGAAGGCGTGGCCCGCTACACCCCGGTCACCTTCCTGCCCGGCTTCGAGCAGAAGGCCAAGGACGCGGCGCGCATCGAGATACGCGGCCATGACGGCAGCTTCGCGGTGGCGCTGACGCCGCAGGGCTGGGTGCTGCCGGATCGCGGCAACTATCCCGCCAATTTCGACCAGGTGCGCCAGACCCTGATCAGCCTGGCCCAGCTCACGACCATCGCGCCCAAGACCAGCCGCCCGGACTGGCTGCATTATTTGGCGCTGGACGATCCGCCCAGGGGCCTGGGCACCGAGCTGACCGTCAAGGATGCCGGCGGCGCGGTGCTGGCGCGCCTGGTCTTCGGCAATGATGAGGAGGTGGGAGGCGGCAGCGCCGTCTTTGTCCGCCATCCCGGCGAGAACCAGAGCTATCTGGCGCGGGCGGTGTTTCCCCTGCATGGCGCGGTGGCCAACTGGCTCAAGGCCGGCCTGTTCGACATGGGGCCGGGGCGGCTGCAGGAAGTGGTGGTGACGCCGGCCAGCGGCCCCGGCTACACGGTGGGACGCATGTTCGGCGCCCAGCCCGTCACGATGCTGAAGCCGGCGGGCGGCACCCCCGATCCCCAGATCATCGATGGCCTGGGATTCGCCGTCGCCGCCTTCACCGTCAGCGATGTGAAGCCGGCGTCCGGCATGGACTTCAAGGGCGCGACCAAGGTCGAGGCGCACAGCTTTGACGGGCTGGCGATCAACCTTTCGGTGATCAGGCAGGGCGAGGAATATTGGGCCATGGTGACCGCGGGCGCCGCGCCGCGCGCGCCCGCCGCCATCGCGCAGGAGGCCGCCGCCGTCAACGCCCGCACCAGCGGCTGGGCCTTCCGGCTGCCGCCGGAAAAGGGCGCCCTGCTGATGACCAGCCTGCAGCGGCTGATGACGCCGCCCGCGCCCAAGCAGGGCCTGATCATGCCGCCGGGCATGCGGCCGCCGCCGCAATAGCGCCGCTTCCGGCCGCCTGCTGCACGCCATCAGCCCCGCCGGAGTGATTCGCCGGTTCCTTCCACGGACCCGCCGCGGGCACGCTGCGCATGACGAAGCAGCGCCTTGCATGGTAGCGTGGCGGCATGTGGGAAGGGATGACTCTGGTGCCGGGGCGGACCTGCGGCGACTGCACGGTCTGCTGCACCTGGCCCACCATCAACAAGCCGGAGATCCAGAAGAAGTCTGGCCTGCGCTGCCGGCATTGCACCGAAACGGGCTGCGGCATCTATGAAAGCCGCTATCCGATCTGCCGCGACTATTACTGCGCCTGGCGGGCGATGGACATTTTCAGCGAGGACTGGCGGCCCGACCGTTCCGGCGTGCTGCCCTATGTCGAGACCGAGGGCATCGGCGCCCGCTTCGACTATGCCGCCGGCGTCGGCCTGATGCTGGTGGATCATCCCCTCAGGACCGTGCGCCAGCGCTGGTTCCAGGATTTCGTCGCCACCGGGGTGATGAACTCGATCCCGCTGTTCCTGTCGCTGCCGGGGCCGCCGGGCTTCCAGGCCGCGACCGGGTCGCTCAACACCGGGGAGATGGTGGAAGCGGTGCGGCGGGACCGCATCAAGGACGTGCTGGAAGCCATGGTGAAACAGTTGCGCGGCTGGGACTTCGAGCCCGCCGTCATCACCCATGACGGCAATGATGTGAGCATGTCATGAGCGCGGACGCGATCTGCAACGAGGCCGTGGCGCTGCATCGCCAGGGCAGGCTGGCGGAAGCCGAGCAGCTTTACCACAAGGCGCTGGCGGCGGCGCCGCGCCATGCCGACGCCAATCACCTTTTGGGCGTGCTGCGCCACCAGCAGGGCCGCACCGCCGAGGCCATTCCTCTGCTGGAAATCGCGCTTGCCGTGCAGCCCAATGGCCCCGACATGCTGTCCAACTATGCCGGGATGCTGAAGACGGTGGGACGGGGCGAAGAGGCCCTCGCCGCCTACGAGAAGGTGCTGGCGATGGCGCCCGCCCATCCCGGCGCCCTCAACGGGCGCGGCGCGGTGCTGCTGGACCGCAACCGCTATGACGAGGCGCTGGCGGCCTATGACGCGGCGCTGGCGGCCGATCCCGGCTTTGTCGTGGCCCTGGCCAATCGCGGCCGGGCGCTGCAATTCCTTGGCCGCTTCGAGGAGGCGCGCGCCGACCTGGAGCGGGCGCTGGCGATGGAGCCGATGCGCACCGGCATCTATCTCGACTATGTCGAGACCAACACCATCAAGCCCGGCGACACAATGCCGGAACGGATGGAGGCGCTGCTGGCGCGGCCTGACCTGCCCGCCGGGGCGCGCGTCCAGCTCGAATTCGCGCTGGGCAAGGCCTATGGCGACCTCGGGCAGGAGAAACGCGGCTTCGGCCATTTCCTCAAGGCCAACCAGCTCAAGCGCTCGCTGGTGTCCTATGACGAAGCGGCGTCGCAGCGCTTTTTCGACCGCATCATGGATGTCTTCACGCCGGAACTGGTGAAGCAGAAAGGCAGGCTGAAGGGCGATCCGTCGGAGCGGCCGATCTTCATCCTGGGCATGATGCGCTCGGGCTCCACTTTGGTGGAGCAGATCCTGGCCAGCCATCCCAAGGTCGCGGGCGGCGGGGAGCTGACCGCCTTCATCCTGGATGCCGGGCGGCCGGAAGGGGCGCTGGCCTATCCCGATTTCGTGCCGGGGCTGGACAAGCCGGCCATGAAGACGCGCGCGGCGCGGTACCTGGCGGCGGTGGAAGCGGCGGCGCCGGGGGCGGAGCGCGTCACCGACAAGATGCCGAGCAATTTCCTCTGGGCCGGGCTGATCCACCTGCTCTTCCCCAATGCGGTGATCCTGCACACGGTGCGCGATCCGCTGGACACCTGCGTCTCCTGCTTCACCAAGCTGTTCCTGGAGGATCATCCCCACACCTACGACCTGGGCGAGCTGGGCCGCTTCTACAGGCGCTATGAAAAGCTGATGGCGCACTGGCACAGGGTGCTGCCCAAGGGGCGGATTCTCGACGTGCGCTATGAGGATGTGGTGGCCGACCTGGAAGGCCAGGCCCGCCGCATCCTCAAGCATTGCGGCCTGCGCTGGGACAGGCGGGTGCTGGACTTCCATGCCAACACGCGGCCGATCCGCACCGCCAGCGTGGCGCAGGTGCGCCAGCCGCTTTACGGTTCGGCAGTTGGCCGGGCGCGGGCCTATGACGAATTCCTGGGGCCGCTGAAAGAGGCGCTGGCGGGGAAGTAAGCCCCGATTGTCATGGCCCACCGGAGTGTGGGCCATGACAAGTGAGGGTGGGAGGCCTACCGCGGCGTCAGCCTGAGCAGCTTGCTGCCGAGCGGCGTGTCGTCGGCCATGCTGGAACCGCCGGTGTCGGTCAGCACATAGACCGCGCCGTCCGGCCCCTCAGCCACATGGCGGATGCGGCTGTTCAGGTCCAGCAGCAGCGGCTCCTCCGCCGTCACCTGGCCGTCGCGGATCGTCAGGCGGTCGAGGAACTTGCCGTTGAGCATGGCGACGAACAGGCTGCCGCGCCAGGCCGGGAACAGCCTGCCGTCATGCCAGGCGATGCCGGAGGGATCGCGCGACGGATCCCAGTAATAGACCGGCTGCTCCATGCCGTCCTTGTGGGTGATGCCTTCGCCGATCAAAGTGCCGGCATATTCGATGCCATGCACGATCACCGGCCAGCCGTAATTTTTGCCCCTGGCGATGACATTGACCTCGTCGCCGCCGCGCGGCCCCAATTCGGCTTCCCACAATTTGCCGTCGGGCGCGAACACCAGCCCCTGCGGGCTGCGATGGCCATAGGACCAGATTTCCGGGCGCGCGCCCGCCGTCTTCAGGAAGGGATTGCCCGGCGCCGGCGCGCCATCGGTCGGGATGCGGATGATCTTGACCAGGTCATTGTCCAGCTTCTGGGCGCTCAGCCAGTCGGGCGTGATCTGCTGCGGATTGTCGTCGCGGTCGCCGATGACGACCAAGAGGTTGCCGTCGCGGCCAAACGCCATGCGTCCGCCGGTCTTGGCCCCCAGCCGCTCCGAGGGCCAGGCCGGAATGGTGCGGAAGATCACCGTGACGTCGCGCACGCTGTTGGACGCCTCGTCCAGCACGGCGCGGGCGACGTAAGTGTTGCTGTTGGTGATGCCGGGGCCGGGCTGGCGCGGCCGCGTCTCGAAGAAGGTGAAGAAGATGCGGTGATTGCGGCGGAAATTGGGGTCCAGCACCACGTCGAGCAGGCCGAATTCCCGGCTGGCGGAAACCGCCGCCACGCCGGTGACCGGCGGCGCGATGGTCCCATCGGGCGAAATGATGCGGAAGGCGCCGGGCAGCCGCTCGGTCACCAGGTATTTGCCGTCGGGCAGGAAGGCGATGGCCCAGGGCGCATGCATCTGGTCGGTCAGGGTGGTGACCTTGAAGGGCGCGCTGGCGTGATAGGGGGCACGCGTCTGCTGCGGAAACAGCGGCGCGTCGGTCGGCAGTTCCGGCGACCAGGTTTCGATGGTCGCGCCTTCCTTCAGCACCGGCGGCGGATTGATGCCGCGATTGCCCTGCACCATGCCGGGAATGACCGGACGCGCGGTCTGCGCCGTCGCGATAACGACAGAAAAAAGAAAAAGGCTCGCAAGGGCCAGAGTCAGCCTTTTCATGACTTTCTTCCTTCAACGCGACTTTCGACGATGGATAGGATTGCGAGCATCGCAACAAAATCCAACGTGGAGATACCCGCCCATGATTGGGCCGGTATCCATTGGTGAGGCCAGACAATAAATGCGATCAAAGGCAAATGAAGGACGGCGAACACGGCCAAAGTGATTAAAAACCATGGCCGCCCCATGACTTTCCTTTTAATGAAGATCAGCAAGCAAAATGACGCGACAAAAATCAGAAAGGGCTGCGCCAGATCAAGTTCGCCCCACTGATCGAAGAACCAGCCAACCGCGAAGGAACCTGCTATCACACACAAAGCGCCCCACCAAGGAAGCCAAAGACCTCTGGCTTCCTTCATGTCGTTTCCAAAGTCTGGACCCAATATCGAAGTCAACCGCCATTTCAAGCGAGTTGATAACTTCGGACGCCCGGGTGGCATTTGTAATTACGCCTTCGGCGCGGCAGGCCGGTTGCTGGAGCTGAAGCCGTAGCAGCGCTCCGGATTCTCCACCAGGATCTGGTGCCGGATATTCTCGGCCGGCGCCCAGCTCTTCACGATGTCCAGCATCAGCACCGGGTCCGGTTTCGCCTTGGGATCGGAACTGGGGAATGGCCAGTTGGAGCCCCAGAGGCAGCGGTCATACTGGGCGGCGACCAGGGCCTTGGCGATGGCGATGCGGTCGGCATAGGCGGGCGGCCCGCTTTTCGATCCCGCTTCCGGGCCGGACAGCTTCACCCAGGTGTGGCCGGTGTCCATCATGCGGCGCAGGGTGGCATAGGCCGGCGACTTGACGCCCTGCTCGCCGGGAATCCCCGCCATGTGATCCACCACCAGCGTGACCGGCAGGTTCAGCAGCACCTTCTCGGCCTGGACATATTCCTCCGGCTTGAGATTGAGCTGCATGTGCCAGCCCAGCGAGGCGATCTTGCGCGCCAGCGGCGCCAGGTCGTTCAGGGTCAGCGGATTGCCGGCGCCGGTCTGCAGCCGCGCGCCGCGGAAACCGGCGGCATGCAGCTTCTTCAGCGCGGCGGCGTCGATGTCGGGCTTGACCACCGCGACGCCCAGGCTGCGCGGCCATTGCGCGGAGAGAAAATCGGCGATGGGGTCGTTGTTGAAGGCATAGGTCGAAGGCGTCACCGCGATGCTGCGGCTGGTGCCGATCTTGGCCTGGTATTTCCTGTAGTCCGCCGTGGTGGCGGGCGGCGGCTTCAGCACCGCGGTCTTGGCATAGGGCCAGCGCGCGTCATAGACATGATGGTGGCAGTCGCAGGCGCCGTCGGGCGCCTTGAAGCTCACCTTGTCCAGCGCGGCTTCGGCCGCTGTCGCGAACGGCATGGCGGCCAGTCCGCCAACCACCGCGCGGCGATGCAAATCCGTCATTGTGTGCGAAGCCATGTCATCCTCCCCCAGGATTGTTGTTCACGTTACGGGATGAAATGCGTTGCAGAAGCGCAAGCATGTCGCCCTGCCCGCGCCTTGGCAAGCCTGCCATTGACGAAGCGTTCCGTCCTGCCATCATCGGCGGAAAAGCGGGGGAAACCGGCATGGACCAGGACGGCGCGACGCGGCGGGAAGCCTTGCAGCTCGGGGCGGCGGCGCTGGCGCTGGCGGCGGCCGCCGACAGTCTTGGCGCCGGCCAGGCCTTTGCCGTCACCGGCGACATGGCCGGCCTGCCCTGGGCCAATGACGCCATGCGCTGGGCCCAGGTCGCCTTCACCGAGGAAGACCCGCCGCGCTATGATCCGCAATTCTGGTTCGACCTGTTCAAGAAAACCCATGTCGAGGCGGTGACGCTCTCGGCCGGCGGCGACATCGCCTTCTATCCGACGAAAGTGCCGCTGCACAAACGCGCGCGCGACCTGGGCGACCGCGACATGCTGGGCGAGATGATCAAGGGCGCCCGCGCCCTGAAGATGAGCGTGATCTGCCGCGTCGATCCCCATGCCATGAGCGAGGAAGCCTATGCCGCCCATCCCGAATGGGCCGCCTGCACCCAGGACGGCAAGCCCCGCCGCCACTGGGCCGCCGCCGACATGTGGGTGACCTGCCAGAATGGCGGCTTCTATTTCGACTTCATGCCGGCGGTGTTCCGCGAGATTTCGACCCTTTACAAGCCGGAAGGTTTTTTCGGCAACCGCTGGGCCGGCAGCGGCATGTGCTGGTGCAACACCTGCCGTACCAAATTCCGCGCCGCCACCGGGCTGGAGCTGCCGGTGGGCAACGATCCGCAGGAGCCGCGCCGGGCGGCCTACATTCTCTGGAACCAGCAGATGCGGGGCCAGCAATTCGCGCTGTGGAACGAGGCGGCCAAGGCGAACAATCCCAACTGCTTCTTCAGCCCCAATGGCGGCCTCAACGATCCCAACAATGTCATCCACCCGCTGGTGGCGGTGGACCGCCAGGGCCGCAGCGGCACGACGCCGGTCTGGATGATGGGCAAATACGCCAAGCAGGTCCGCGCCTACATGCAGAACCTGCCGGTCTGCGGGTTGTTCAATGTCGGGGTCGAGGACGAAAACCGCTGGAAGGACAGCGTGCAGCGCGGGCCGGAGCTGGAAGCCTGGGCCCATTCCGGCATCGCCCAGGGCTTCCGCCCCTGGTTCTGCAAGTTCAACGCCCGCATCTTCGATCCCCGCTGGGTGGCGCCGGTGGAGAAGATCTTCCAGTGGCACCATGCCAACGACAAATACATGCGCAACACCGCCAACCTGGCGAAAGTGGCGATCCTCAATTCCAACCAGAGCGGCACCTTCACGGCCGGCGGCGTGGCGCCGGCGGCTGGCGACGGCATCCGCGCCGCGGCCCGCGTCGGCGAATCCCAGAACGGCTATTACCAGGCGCTGGTCGAGGCCCGCATTACCTTCGAGATGGCCGACGACCGCCAGATGGAGCCGCAGCACATCTCCCGCTATCGCGTGCTGGTGCTGCCCGACATCGCGGCGCTGTCGGAGCGCCAGTGCCAGCAGCTGCGCGATTTCGTGATGGCGGGCGGACGCATCGTCGCCACCGGCGAGACCTCGCTCTATGACGAGGTGGGAAGGAAGCGGGCCAATTTCGGCCTCGCCGACCTGTTCGGCTGCGACTATGTGAAGACGGAAGCGGCGATCAAGAACTCCTATCTGACGCCGCGCCATCCCCATGTGCTGACGCGCGGGCTGGAGAATGCCCCACGCGTCATCGCCCCAACCCAGCAGCTGACGGTCAGGGCCCATGACAATGTGCGCCAGCCGCTGACCCTGGTGCCGTCCTATCCCGACCTGCCGATGGAGCGGGTCTTCCCCGAAAGCGCCCAGGAGACGACCAACATTGCCGCCGTTTTCTGCCGCGAGGTCGGCAAGGGGCGCGTGGTCTATTTCCCCGGCGATCTCGACCGCACCTTCTGGGAAGTGCTTTCGGAAGATCATCTGGTGCTGCTGAAGAATGCGGTGCTGTGGGCGATGGACGAGGCGCAGCCCATGACGGTGGCGGGGCCGGGGCTGCTCGACATCGCCTATTGGCGGCAGAAGAATTCGCTGGCGGCGCACCTGGTCAACATGAACAACCCGATGATGATGAAGGGACCGTATCGCGAAATGATTCCGGCGGGGCCCTATTCCGTCTCGCTGGCGATCCCGGCCGGCGCGAAACCGGGCGCGGTGAAGCTGCTGGAATCAGGCGCCACGCCGAAGACGAAGGTCGCGAACGGGCGCCTGATCGTCGCGGTGCCGCGCATCCGCCTGCATGAAGTGGTGGCGGTGGATCTTGTATAAGTAATTAATTTACTTATATAATTTCAATTGACGGTCACCACCGCCACGGCCATGGCGGGCATGTGGAAGACCAGCTTGCCCTTCTCCAGGACGCCGCTGAAGGCGGTTGGATGCACGGCATTGGGCGCCTCGAAGCTGTTATGCGCATCCATCGCCGTCCCCGCCAGAATGCGGCCTGCGGCGTTGCCGGAGAGGTTGGTGCGCACCGTCACCGCCCGGTGCGGATCGGTGTTGACGATGGCGAGGACCAGCTTGCCGTCCCGGCCCTTCGCGGCCGAGACGTCGATCAGCGGCAGGCTGGCGCCGGCAAAGGCATAGCGCGCGTTCGAGACGCGCGCCTTCAGCGGCGTGGCTTCCATGAAGGGCTGGTAGAGGTCGAAGAGGTGATAGGTCGGCGTCAGCACCATCCTGCCGCCATCGGTGAGGATCATGGCCTGCAGCACATTGACCATCTGGGCGATGGCCGCCAGCTTCACCCGGTCGGTGTGGCGGTGGAAGATGTTCAGCGTCAGCGCCGCCACTTCGGCGTCGCGGATGGTGTTCTGCTGGTAGAGGAAGCCGGGATGGCTGCCAGGCTCCTGGCTGTACCAGGAACCCCATTCGTCCACGAACAGCGCCGTGCGCCTGGCCGGATCAGCCTTGTCCATGATGGCAATGACGTCGCGCAGCTGGCGCTCCATGTCCACGGCATAGCCAAGCTGTTTCGCCCACTGATCCTCGCTGAAGCCGGTGGCCGGTCCCTTGGGGCCAAGATTGGGCGGCATGGAATAATAGTGATAGCTCAATGCCTGCATGGTGCCGCCGAATGTGGGGCCGCCATTCTTCATCATCTCCTCGGTGAAGGCCTTGTAGTCCTGCCACTTGCCAAGATTGCCGGTGCTGCCGCTGGCCACCTTGACGGTGTGCATGGCATCGGGGGTCCGGATATAGCCGCTGTAGCGGGCATTGTTGGCCGCGGCTTCGGCCGGGCGCATGTTGCCGCCACAGCCCCAGGTCTCGTTGCCGATGCCGACATATTTGAGGTTCCAGGGCTGGGCGCGGCCGTTCCTGCGGCGCTCATTGGCCAGGGTCGCGTTCTGGCTGGAGGTGATGTACTCGATCCAGCGCTGCGCCTCGAGCGGCGACGCCGAGCCGACATTGATGGAGAGATAGGCGTCGGCGCCCAGCAGTTCCATCAGGTCCATGTATTCATGGGTGCCGAAGGCATTGCTTTCGGTGACGTCGCCCCAGTTGACGTTGATGCGGACCGGGCGCTTTTCGCGCGGGCCGATGCCGTCGCGCCAGTCGTAATTGTCGGCGAAACATCCGCCCGGCCAGCGCACCACCGGCACATGGATGGCCTTGAGCGCCGCCACCACATCCTTGCGGTAGCCGCGGATGTTGGGGATCTTGCTCTCCGGCCCCACCCAGAGACCTTCATAGATGCCGCGCCCCAGATGCTCGGCGAACTGGCCATAGATATGGCGGTCGATCGCCGGCCCGGCGGCGGCGGCATCGACCGTGACATCGACAGCCGGCGATGGCGGGGCGGGCTGCGCCAGAACGGGCAGCGTGGCGAAGGCGGCCAGCAGGGCCAGGCGGAAGGCGTTGCGCATAATAACCCCGGACAGCTTATTCCTCAGACAAATATAGAAGCGCGGCGCCGGACCGATCAATCGCCTTCGGCACCTGCAATCGTGTGAGGGGCCGGCCTATTTGCGGCGGGGCCGCTTGCGGCGGGGCGCCATCGCCTCAGTGGTGTCGGCCAGCGCCAGCTCGATCAGCTCCGTCATCGCCGCCCGCGCGCCGGCGGTGTCGCGCGCCGCCACCGCCTCATAGACCTTGAGATGCTCGGGCATCGAATCGCGCTTCAGCCCTTCGATGCGGTGCTTGAAGACAGTGCTCCAGATTACCGTCTGGGTGACGCTGCCGCTGAGACTGGTGAGGAAGGGATTGCCGCAGGCCTCGATCAGCTTGGCGTGAAAGGCCTCGTCGGCATCGCGGCCTTCCTGGCTGTGCAGGGTCTCGCGCGCCATGAGCTCCAGCGCCGCGCCCATTTCGTTGAGCTGCTTGAGGGTGCGGCGCTCGGCGGCCAGGGCAGCGACTTCCGGCTCGATCATCTTGCGCAGCTCGAACAGATTGACCAGCAGCTCAAGCTGCGGCTCGACCAGGAACATCCAGGCCAGCACATCGGGATCGAGCAGGTGCCAGGACGCCACCGGACTGACCCGCGTGCCCAGCTTGGGACGGGACTGCACCAGGCCCTTGGCGGCAAGGATATGGATGGCCTCACGGTAGGCGGAGCGGGAAACCCGGCGGCGGCCGCTGGCCGTGATTTCGTCGGCCAGCAGCGTTCCGGGCTTGAGCCGGCCGGAGACGATGTCGGCCCCGACCTCCTGCGCGATCTTGCCGGGAATTCTCTGAACCTTGGTGACCATCCCTCTCCCTTACAGAAGCTGCGGTGATGTGGAAAGCCGGCCCGGCGGGGTGAAGGGGCCAAGGAAAGCTGCTGGGCAAAAAAAAGCCCCGGGGAATGACCCCCGGGGCTTATTGGATGCAGGTCTTTCGCTGTTAGTAGTTCCAGCGAACGACGAAGCGGTAGGAGCGGCGCTGACCGCCGTTACCGAACTGCGGATTATCCATCACGTTGTCGACGCTCAGCTGGAGATTGATGTTGTTGCTCCAGCGATAGCCGACGCGCAGGTCGACGTCGATCGCCCAGGGATTGTAGTTGGTGTAGTTCTCCCCGGGGAACGACTGGCCG